>JBMONO010000043.1:74707-155720 GCA_049323655.1 Thermodesulfobacteriota bacterium
TAAGGCACTTAAGGCACTTAAGGCACTTAAGGCACTTAAGGCACTTAAGGCACTTAAGGCACTTAAGGCACTTAAGGCACTTAAGGCACTTAAGGCACTTAAGGCACTTAAGGCACTTAAGGCACTTTCCCAACATGAAAATCGTCATTGTCGGTCCCGGTGCTCTGGGCTCACTTTTTGCCGCCCTGCTGGCGGCCGCTCCGACGCATGACGTTCGCCTGCTCCATCATGACCCGAAGCGGGCGGCGCGCATGAACGGCAAACTCCTGCTCACCGTCGAGGGGCAGGAGTTCCGCCGGCGGGTGAAGGCCAGTGCCGATGTTGCCGGCATCGGTGCGGCCGACCTTCTTCTTATCTGTGTCAAGGCCGGAGACGTGGCGACGGCGCTGGTCGCCGCCCGGCCCCTCCTTACCCCGCATACGGTCCTTATCTCCTTCCAGAACGGCATCGCTCATCTTGATACCCTGGCCGGGGCACAATTGCCCCTGCCCCCGGCGGTGGGCGTCACTGCCATGGGGGCGACCCTGCTCGCCCCCGGTCATGTCCGCCACGGCGGCTCCGGCCTGACCCGCATCGGTTTTGCCGCCCCGACCGCTCCGGAGAACACCGAGCGGCTGACAAGGGCGGTGGGGGTGTTCCGCGCCGCCGGCATGGCCACGGAGCTGGTTGACAACATCATTGATTTTGTCTGGGACAAGCTGCTTGTCAATCTTGGCATCAACGCCCTGACCGTTCTCTATGACTGCCCTAACGGCCGCCTGCTGGATATTGGCGAGGCCAGGGCGCAGCTGGTGGCGGCGGTGCAGGAGGGGGAAAGGGTGGCCCGGGCCTTAGGGATCCGTCTTGCCCCTGATCCGGTCGGGCGGACGCTCGCCGTCTGCCGGGCCACGGCGGTCAACATCTCATCCATGCTCCAGGACGTGCGGCGGGGACGGCCCACCGAGATCGGCGCAATCAACGGCGCCCTGGTGGCCAGGGCCGAGATCCTCGGGATCGAGGTGCCGGTCAACCGGGAGCTGGTCCGGCGGGTCAGGGCGATTGAAGCCGGATATCGCCGGACAGCACCTCGTGAATCCTGCCCTGATCGTCCTTGATGTGCAGGCGGCCATCGGCATCCGGCCCGAGTGAGATGCCGTGCACTGTCTCCCCGGCGGTGGTCAGCCAGGTCAGTTGTCGGCCCAGGGTGTAGTCCAGAGCGCGCCACTCGGCGAGGATGCCGGCAAAGCCGCCCTCTTCCATGGTGGCGATCACCACGTCCATTTCCGTTAGAATCGCAGCAAGTAAGGAGAGTTGTCGGTCGGTGACGGCCGGGTCATGGCGGTTAAGGGCGGTGGTTTTCTCCCGTAACTCTGCTGGAAAGGCGGTCGCCGGTGTCGCGACGTTGAGGCCGATGCCGAGCACTACCAGAACGCCGTTGTCGAGAAATTCCGCCTCGGCCAGGATGCCACCGCATTTGCGGCCGTTAATCAGCAGATCGTTGGGCCATTTGATGGTCGGTTTAAGGCCGCAGATACGGGAAATGGCCCGGCAGAGGGCGACACCGGCGGCCAGGGTGATTTTCGGCAGATCGGCCGGATCGAGGTCGGGCCGCAGGAGGACGGAGAAAAAGAGTCCGCCGTCGGGGTGGGAGATCCATCGTTTGCCGAGCCGGCCTCGGCCGCCGGTCTGGCGTCTGGCAATGACCAGGGTGCCGGCAGCGGCGCCATTGCGGCCCAGGGTCAGGGCGTCGCTGTTGGTCGAGACGGTTTCATCCAGGGGGACGAGCGGGTGGCCGCAGAGCTCCTGGAGCCGGGTCAGTTGCGCCCAGAAGGGAACGCAGGAGGGGGGAGGGAAGAGATTCATTCTTTTATCTTACCGCACCGGGGCTGGAAGGGGAATGGGGAATTGGTGATTGCGGGTGGGGTGACCGGCAAAGTTATGATGAAAAAATAGCGGGCTCTGGTAGAATACGGCACAGATGTGAAAGTGGAGGTCAGGGGACGGACGTGAGGGAAATCTGTTTTCCCGACGTCTGTTGCCGGGACTCTGAATTGTGTATCAAAAAGGGAGGAAGCATTATGCCATACGTCAACATCCGGGTGGCCGGGACACTGGGCAGCGACCAGAAGAAAGAGATCTGCGCCGGGGTGACCGAGGTCATTGCCCGGGTAGCGAACAAGCCGAAAGAATCGATTCTGATCTTTATCGATGAGGTCGCCCACGAGAATATCGCCAGCGGCGGCATCCAGCTGCAAAAACCGGCGACCGGAAAATAACATGGCCGATGCCCGTGCAGAGGCCCGACAGCGTCTGGCGGAGCTGCGGGAGACGATCGCCTGCCATGATCACCGCTATTATGTATTGGATGACCCGCTGATCAGCGATGCCGCATATGACCAACTCTTCCGTGAACTGCTGGAGCTGGAGAGACGCTTCCCGGAGCTGATCACCCCGGATTCACCCAGCCAGCGGGTCGGTGGCGCCCCGTTGGCGACCTTTGCCCCGCGGGTTCATCGCGTTGCCATGCTCAGCCTGGATAACGCCTTTTCCGAAGCGGAGCTGCGGGAGTTCGAGGTCAGATTGCAGCGTTTTCTGAAGGACGGTGCGGAACTGACCTATGTGGCGGAGCCGAAACTGGATGGCCTGGCCGTGGAGCTCGTTTACGAAGCGGGGCTGCTGGTGCATGGCTCGACCCGGGGGGATGGGCGGACCGGCGAAGACATCACCGCCAATCTGCGGACCATTCCGACTATCCCGCTGCGCCTGCGGCAGCCCTCTGCACCTCTGCTCGAGGTGCGCGGCGAGGTCTTTATCTCGTTGGCGGGATTTCGCAATCTGAACCGGGAGCGGGCCGCCGCCGGTGAGCCGCTTTTTGCCAATCCCCGCAACGCCGCGGCCGGATCGCTGCGTCAGCTCGATCCGCGGCTGACCGCCCGCCGCCCCCTTGATTTTTATGCCTACGGGGTCAGCGACCCCTCCTTGGTGCAGAGTCGGAAGCAGACGGCGTTGCTGACGGAACTCGGACGGTTCGGGTTCAAGGTAAACCAGCTGACCCGTTATTGCCCGACCATAGAGGCGGTGATCGCGCACTATCATCATCTCCTTGCCGTCCGCGCCGAACTGCCCTACGAGATTGACGGCATGGTGGTCAAGGTCGATTCCTTTGCCCTGCAGGAACGGCTGGGCGCCACGGCGAGAAGCCCACGCTGGGCCCTGGCCTGCAAGTTCCCCGCCTCCCAGGCGACCACCCGCCTGCTCGGGGTGGACTTTCAGGTCGGTCGCACCGGGGTGGTGACCCCGGTCGCCCTGCTTGAGCCGGTGGCCATCGGCGGGGTGACGGTGAGTCGGGCCACCCTGCACAACGAGGGGGAGATCCGGCGCAAGGATCTCCGTCTCGGCGACATGGTGCTGGTCGAGCGGGCCGGCGATGTCATTCCGGAAATCGTCCGGCCTCTTTTCGAGCAGCGCAACGGCGCCGAGCCGCCGGTCGTCATGCCGGATCAGTGTCCGGCCTGCGGGCACCGGCTGGTGCGGGAGGCCGGGGAGGCCGCCCGCCGCTGCGTCAATCCCCTTTGTCCCGCCCAGCGGCTGCGCAGCCTGATCCATTTTGCCGGCAAATCGGGGATGGACATCGAGGGACTCGGTAAAAAGGCGATGGAGCAGCTCGTTGCCGCCAAACTGGTGACCAGCATCCCGGACATCTACACCCTGCAACGGCAGAATCTGGCCCAGCTCGACGGCTGGGGGGAGAAATCCGCTGACAATGTGCTGGCCGCCATTGCGGCAAGCAAGAGCAGCTCCCTTGCTCGCTTGCTCGCCGCTCTCGGCATTCGCCATGTCGGCGAGGTGACGGCTCGCCTGCTGGAAGAGCGTTTTGTCACCCTGGAGCAGCTGATGGCGGCAAAAAAAGAGGAGCTCCTGGAGGTGGAGGGAATCGGTCCCCAGATGGCGGAATCGATCAACGACTATTTTGCCGATCCGCAGGTGCGCGACATGCTGGCGCGGCTGCGAGAACTGGGCCTCCGGCAGCAGCCCCGGTCGGCCGGGGCGGCGGAAGAACAGCGCCCCCTGACCGGCGCGGTGGTGCTCTTCACCGGCACTCTGGCCTCCTGCTCGCGGGACGAGGCCAAGGAGATGGTCAAAAAGCTGGGCGGCAGGGTTGCCTCGTCCTTCACTAAAGCGGTCACCCATCTGGTTTGCGGCGATAAACCAGGCAGCAAACTGCAAAAGGCGGCAGCGGCGGGAATTGTCATTCTCGACGAGCAGAGGTTTCTGCAGCTCGCAGGGGGCGAATCATGACAGCGCCGCAAGTCTCGGCGGCCTTCACGGTGAAACACTTCAGCAAGAGGAGGGTGGCCATGGCGACCACAACGGTGCGGGTCACGGTGACAGGACGGGTGCAGGGGGTCTATTTTCGCGCCTTTACCCAGGAAGAGGCGGAGCGGCTCGGGCTTACCGGCTGGGTCCGCAATCTGCCGGACCGCTCGGTGCAGGCCCTGCTGCACGGAGAGGAAAAACAGGTGGAGCGAATGATCGCCTGGCTGCATCACGGCTCACCCCATGCCCGGGTGCAGCAGGTGGTGGTCGAGCCTTGGGCGGCGGACGACGAAGAGTTGGCCGAATTTGCCATCCGTTCCTGAACCAGAGACCGCCAGCAGGCGGGGTCAGCCCGGCAGGGTAAAACCGTCAGGATGGTGACGGAAGGCCTCTTCCGCCAGTTTCTTCAGTTCTTTCTTGATCTGCGCCAGCGGGATGAGCGGCGAGATTTGCGGAAGGACGGCGCGCACCTGCATCGGCGGACCTACCTGCATCCTCTTTTCCAGTGAATCGGCAAAGCCGTTTTCCGGCACCCCTTCCATGACGCTGTGGCTGCTGTCCTTGTCCATCATGCGGAGAAAGCCCATAATGGTGCTGATGTCGTTTTTCCGGTAAAAGATTTTGATTTCCTCCTCAATGGTCTGCTGATTGTCGACCAGTTCGGCGTATTTTTCCCGGTAGACGGCGACATCCTGGGTGAGCTGTTCATAGGTCTGCATGAAGAGATGTTTGAAGCGGCCGGCGGCGGTCAACCCGCGGGTTTTCACCCCGGCAAAGATGCGCGCCCTCAGGGTCGCGGAGGTGAGGATATAGGGGTCGTAATAGAGCTGTTCCTCCAGGCCGGTGAGGGCGAGAAATTGCCGGATCAGTTTTTCGTCGCCGAGCATGATATAGATCCGGTTCAGATCCCAGACGATTTTCTGGCCGACGGTGCGCTGGTGGTGGAGGATGTCCTTTTCCAGATCCGCCTTGTCGTCCTCTATGAGTTTGCGAAAGCCGAAATACCGTTCCGCCAGTTCCTTTTTGATTTCATAGCTGAGAAACTGACCGATATCGGAAGTCATAGGCTGCGGCCCCGGCCGGGAAAGCGGGAAAATGCGGGAGTCACCCGCAGGTGAGCGATATTTTTCTTGACACAAATGAAGATAAAGGAAAAAGGGTAAAGGGCAAAGCAAAAAGCGTCCCGCAGTGCAAAAAATTGCCGCGAAAAGCGTGAAATGCCCTTGTTGCCTGGAGAGGGGAGATTAGCAAGCCCATGACAGTGTTTCCTGACGATTCAGCCCGCCGGGTCAAGGATGCGGCGAACATCATCGAGGTCATCGGTGAGCATGTGGCGCTGCGCAAGGCCGGGGCCCGTTATGTCGGCCTCTGCCCTTTTCATGGAGAAAAAACCCCGTCGTTTACGGTCAGCGAGCAACGGCAGATGTATCACTGCTTTGGCTGCCATGAAAGCGGTGATGTCCTGTCGTTCATGATGAAGTATCACCACATGAGTTTTCCCGATGCCCTTGTCGCTCTGGCCCGGCGCTATGGCATCACCCTGGAGGAAAGTGAGCTCTCGCCGCTGGAGCGCCGCAAAAAGCATGAGCGCGATCAGTTGCACCGGGCCAACGAGCAGGCGGCCGCCATCTTTCATCGCTGTCTGCTGGAAAATACCGGCGCGGCCAGGGCGCGTGACTATTTGACCAAGCGGGGAATCGGCGCCGACATCATCGGCCGTTTCCAGCTTGGCTATGCGCCGGAGCGCTGGGATTTTCTCAGCCGAGCACTGGCGGAGGCCGGGGTGCCGGAAAAAGAGGCGGTTGCCGCCGGGCTGCTCGTCCAGAAGGAGGAGGGCGGCGTCTATGATCGCTTCCGAGACCGGGTGATGTTCCCGATCTTTGCGGCGAGCGGTCAGGTTGTCGGTTTCGGCGGCAGGATACTCGGCGATGGCCAGCCCAAATATCTGAACAGTCCGGAAACCGCGGTGTTCAACAAGAGCGCTACCCTGTTCGGCCTCTATCAGACGAAGGAGGCGATTCGCAAGGCGGGCAGAAGTCTGCTGGTCGAAGGGAACTTCGATCTCCTCTCCCTGGTGGCGCAGGGGCTGGACTATGTCGTAGCGCCGCTTGGCACCGCCCTTACCGCCCAGCATGTCAAAATTCTCAAACGGTACAGCGCCGAGGCGATCATTTTGTTTGACGGCGACCAGGCCGGTATCAAGGCCGCCATGCGGGCCGTGCCGCTTTTCCTCGCCGAACAGCTCAACGCCCGGGTGGTGGTGCTGCCGCCGGATGAGGATCCGGACTCCTTTGTCCGCGGCTCCGGCCGGCAGGCGCTGGAGAAGGAGATTGCACAGGCGCGGGAACTGCCGGAGTTTGTCTTTGCAAGGCTGGTGGAGGAGTATGGCTTGAGTCTGGCCGGTAAAAGCAGGATTTTCCGTGAGTTGCGATCCATCATTGCCGCCATTGGCGCTGCTCCGGAGAAGAAGCTTTTTGCCGCCCATTTCAGCGCGCAACTGGGGGTGCCGGCCGAGACCCTGCTTGAGGCGCAGCAGAGGCCGACAGCGGCGAGCCGACCAGCCGCGTCTCCGTCGACGACCAAGGCGGAGAAACCGGTACGCCTTTCCGACAACTACCGTCGTCTGCTCGAATTTCTTCTTGTTTATCCGGAGTCGCTGCCGCGTTTGCTGGAGGCAGGCATCGAGGAATTTGCCGCCCGGGAGGATGAGGCGGGACGAAAGATTCTGGATGCCCTCAAAAAGGTGTCGCCCCTGAGCGGTACCCGGATGGATGTTGAGGCCCTGCTTGACAGTCTGCCGCCACCGGAACGATCCTTGGTGGCAGGCATTCTGGTGGACGGAACCGCCATCGCCGCTGAGGTCAGAGACGCTCTGCTTGACGAGATGGCGACGTGGGTGGGCCGGCAAGTCTGGCAGCTGCGGAAGGCAGATCTGGTCCAGCGCATTCGGGAGGCGCAGCTCGTCGAAAACGAGACCTTGCTGATGGAATTGCTCGAAAAGAAAAAAGAAATGGACGAAGCCTCGCATCCATAATATGGTGTAATCGTTTTAGGGCCGGCCTGATCGACCGGTCGCGCCGAAGGGGGGCGGGGACCGAAGCCGTTGTGATCGGTTGCCCGGCCGGGGAGCGGACGATCAGCTTCATCCCTGATGTGGGATGGTCACTTTCCTTTGCAGGAGCGTATCTTGTGGCAAAAAGAAAAAAGCTGAATAAAGAGGATGAGCTGGTGGAGGTGGCCGATCAGGCGGAGTTTCTGGCGGCAGGCGATGAACTGCTGTCGGAAAGCCAGGTGGACGAGGCTGAAGACGATCTGACTTTTCTCTTTGGCGACGAGGAAGAGGAGGGCGGCGAGGAGCAGGAGAGCGAGGACAACGATTTGTATTATGGCGCCGGTGATGATCTGATCAGCGCGGATCCGGCCTCGGCCGCCCTGATGCGGGAGATCGACCCGGTCAAGGCCTATCTGCGGGAAATGGGCGCGGTTCCTCTGCTCTCTTCCGGAGAAGAAATAGAGATCGCCAAGAAGATAGAAAAGGGGCAGCGCTACATGCAAAGCGGACTGCTCGCCATTCCCGCGACCCTGCAGGTTCTGAAAAAGATCCGCGATGAGCTGATGGCCGGCAATTGCCAGATTGGCGATGTGCTGCGGGGAGTCGGCGACAAGGAAGGGGCCAAGGCAAAGGATCGCTTCATTCGGCAGGTCAGCGAGGCGTTGCGGGTCGATCGGGAGCGGAAGGCGCTCCGCACGGACCTCCGGGATGCCGAGTTCGATCAGCCGGCCAGTGTCAAGCTGATGGTGCGTATCGATCGCTCCACCCATTCCATTGCCGCCCTTTTTCAGGATGACCTGTTGCAGGGAAAATACCTGACCGAGGCCCTGGATGCGGTCAAGTCTTTGCTGAAACGTTTTGAAACCCTCAACGCCCGCAGAAAAAACGAGGGGGCAAACGGAGGAAAAATCGATGCGCTTTTCTTTCAGCTTGAAGAGGAATGTGGCATTGATTATGAATCTCTGGCCCAGGCCCTCGCTCAGATCACCCTGGGGGAGGAGATAAGCCGAGAGGCGAAAAAGGAGCTGACTCACGCCAATCTGCGACTGGTGGTCAGCGTTGCCAAAAAATACATGAATCGCGGTCTGCAGCTCCTTGATCTCATTCAGGAGGGCAATATCGGCCTGATGAAGGCGGTGGACAAGTTCGAATATCGCCGCGGCTTCAAGTTCAGCACCTACGCCACTTGGTGGATCCGGCAGGCCATCAACCGTGCCATCGCTGACCAGGGCCGCACCATCCGTATCCCGGTTCACATGATCGATACCATCAACCGCCTTCTGAAAGGGGCAAAGGAATTTGTCCGCGATGAGGGGCGGGAACCCACCCCGGAGGAGATTTCCGACCGCCTTGATGTCGATCTGGAAAAGGTTCGCAATATTTTGAAAATCTGCAAGGAGCCTATCTCGCTCGATACCCCGGTTGGTAATGATGAGGAAAGCAATCTAACTGATTTCATTGAGGATATTGACGCCATTCCTCCAGATGAGGCGACTATCCAGGACAACCTGCGTCAGCAACTGCGCAAGGTGCTGGGTTCTCTGACCGAACGGGAGGAGAGCGTGCTGCGCATGCGCTTTGGTATCGATACGGAAAAGGATCTCACCCTGGAAGAGGTGGGCAAGACCTTTTCCGTCACCCGGGAGCGCATCCGCCAGATTGAGGCCAAGGCCCTGAAGAAACTGAAACATCCCAATCGCAAGAAACATCTGGAAAGTTTCATCCGAGACTGAATCACCGACGCCGTGAATGATTTACGCGACCGGCTCGCCCTTTCCCTCACCCCGGGCCTTGGAGTGCGCGGCTGGAATAAGCTGCTTGCCGAATTTGGCGCCCCGGGTGCCGTTCTCGATGCCGACCCTGCCCTGATTCGGGCGCGGGTTCGGGGTGTCGGTGAAAAGGTTCTTGCCGCCATTGACCCGAAACGACTGCGGGATGAGGCTGAGGCGGAACTTGAACGGCTGCGCCGCGCCGGCATGCGAATCATTGCCCGCGGCGCTGATGAGTATCCGGCCCTGCTTGCCGAAATTGCCGACCCTCCTCTTTTTCTTTATGTGAAAGGCGATGTGGCCCAGCTCCACCGACCCTGTCTGGCGGTGGTCGGCGCCCGGGCCTCCACCCACTACGGCCGGCAGATCGCGGCGGATCTCGCCGGCCAGCTCTGCCAGCGGGGAGTGACGGTGGTCAGCGGCCTGGCCCTTGGTATCGATACCGCGGCCCATAGCGGTGCGCTGCGGGTCGGCGGAGCCACCATCGCCGTGCTCGGCTGCGGGCTGGACGTTGTCTATCCTCGCCAGAATACAAAGCTGTATGAGCAAATCGCCGGCGGCGGCGCCCTGGTTACGGAATATCGCCTCGGCACTCAGCCGGAGGCCTTTCGCTTTCCGGCCCGCAACCGCATCATCAGCGGCCTGAGCCTTGGCGTGATCGTGGTGGAGGCGGCCCGCAAGTCCGGCTCGCTCATTACCGCGCGCCTGGCCCTGGAGCAGGGGCGCGAGGTGTTTGCCATCCCCGGGCGCATCGATTCCGGCAAAAGCGAGGGCGCCCATCGCCTTCTGCAGGAGGGGGCGAAGCTGGTGCACAGGGTCGATGATATCCTGGAGGAAATCGCCCCGGCCCTGCCGGCCGGGCCGGTTGCTCCCTCCTCATCGTCCCCGCGGAAGCAGGCTGCTCCGGCCCTGACCCCGGACGAGGCAGTACTTTTGGGCCTGCTTGATGTTTACCCCGTCAGTGTTGACGAGCTTATCCGGCAGAGCGGCATGGAGGCCGGCAAGGTCAACGAGGTCCTGTTGCTGCTCGAATTGAAGGGGGCGGTGACCGTCCTGCCGGGCCGACTCTATCAGAAGGGTGGCGCAATGGGCTGATGGGTGAAGAGGGGCTTTTGTGCGTTTTTTATCATGTCCCACGAAGGGTGACAAACCCGTAAAGAGTCTTTTTTCACCACAGAGGGCACTGAGAGCGCAGAGAAAACATATTTAATTACAATTAGTTATCCCTGTGCGCTCTGTGGTCTCTGTGGTTAATTTTCACTTTTTACGCGACCATCAAGGGTACTTGTTTAGCAAAAAACTGAGAATCAACCGCCGAGATAACAGCACTCGGAGATGTCTGCCTGGCATTTGAGATATTTTCTCTGTGCTCTCGGCGCTCAATAAAAAGTTATGACAAAATCACTGATCATCGTTGAATCCCCGGCAAAGGCGCGCACCCTGCAGCGTTATCTCGGCAGCGCCTTTACCGTCAAGGCCTCGGTCGGCCATATCCGCGATCTGCCGGTGAAAACCCTCGGTGTCGATGTGGAGCATGATTTCGCCCCGCAATACGTCACCATCCGCGGCAAGGCAAAAATCATCAACGAGCTGAAGGCGGCGGCGAAAAGTGCTGACCAGATCTATCTGGCCCCTGACCCGGATCGCGAGGGTGAGGCCATTGCCTGGCACATCGCCTCGGCCATCGAGACGTCCGGCAAGCCTGTTCATCGGGTCCTTTTTCATGAGTTGACCAAGAAGGCGATTCTGGCCGCCATCGCCAATGCCACCGAGATCGACCATCATAAGTTCGAGGCCCAGCAGGCGCGTCGCATCCTCGACCGGCTGGTCGGGTATCAGATTTCTCCACTGCTGTGGGATAAGGTCAGGCGCGGGCTTTCCGCTGGGCGGGTGCAGTCCGTGGCGGTGCGGATGGTCTGTGAGCGGGAAAAGGAAATCGCCGCTTTCACTCCGCTGGAGTATTGGTCGGTGACTGCCTCTCTTCAACAGGACGGGCCGCCGCCGTTTCTTGCCCAGGTCGAGGAGATAGACGGCCAGAAGCTGACGAACAAGAAAAACAGCCGCATCAGCGATGAACAGCAGGCGGCGGGGATCGTCGCCGAGCTCAGGCAGGCCGAATATGTCGTCAGAGAGGTCGGCCGGAAAAAGAGCAAGCGCAATCCCAGCCCGCCCTTTATCACCAGCACCATGCAGATCGAGGCGAACCGCAAACTGCGCTTTTCCGCCAAAAAGACCATGACCCTGGCCCAGCGCCTCTATGAAGGTGTTTCGGTTGGCGATGACGGGCCAACCGGTCTCATCACCTATATGCGCACCGACTCGACCCGCATCAATGAAGAGGCCCTGGAGCAGGTCCGCGAATTTATCCGCGCTTCCTACGGACCAGATTTTCTCCCTCCAAAGGCCAATATCTATCGGGCGAAGAAGTCGGCCCAGGATGCCCACGAGGCGATCCGCCCCACCGATGTCGGCAAAACGCCGGAGTCGCTTGCGCCTTACCTGGAAAAGGACATGTTGGCCCTCTACTCCCTGATCTGGAAGCGGTTCGTGGCCAGCCAGATGGCGCCGGCTCTCTATGACCAGACGGCGGTGACCATTGCCGCCGGGCGCTGCGGACTCAAAGCGACCGGCTCCATTGTCCGTTTTCTCGGCTTTATGACCCTCTATGTGGAATCAATCGATGATAGCCAGTCTGGCCAGGAAAGGGATGTCGTTCTCCCCGATCTGCGGGAAGGGGCGCGGCTTGATCTGCTCAATGTGGAGGCCAAACAGCATTTCACCCAGCCGCCGCCGCGTTATACCGAGGCAACCCTGGTCAAGGCGCTGGAGGAAAACGGGGTAGGCCGGCCCAGCACCTATGCCACCATTCTGTCAACGATCCAGGAAAAGGAATATGTGCGGCTGGAGCAGCGCAAATTTTTTCCAACTGATCTCGGTCTGCTGGTCAACGATTTGCTGGTGGCCCATTTCCCGGCCATCATGGACACGGAATTCACCGCCCTGATGGAGCGCCATCTCGACCAGGTCGAGGAGGGGGAGGTGGAGTGGCTGCGTATCCTGCGGGATTTTTATGGTCCTTTCAGTGCCGCCCTCGACCAGGCGAAAAAAGAGATGCGCTCGGTCAAGCGCTCAGCGGTGCCGACGGATATTCGTTGCTCCCTCTGCAATGGACGGATGGTGATCAAGTGGGGGAAGAAGGGCGAGTTTCTGGCCTGTGAAGCCTATCCCGAGTGTAAAAACACCCAGGATTTCACCCGGGACGAAAGCGGGGCGATTGTGCCGAAGGAAAGGGATGAGCCGGAAGAAAGCGGCCAGATCTGTGAAAAATGCGGCAAACCCCTGGTCTATCGAGTCGGGCGTTATGGTAGATTTCTTGCATGTTCTGGCTATCCGGAGTGTCGTCAGGTCCAGGCGGAGGGGACCGGAGTCCGCTGTCCCCAGGAAGGCTGTGATGGGGAGCTGATCAAGAAGGTTTCCAAAAGGGGTAAGGTTTTTTACAGCTGCAACCGCTATCCCGCCTGTACTTTCGCCCTCTGGGACAAGCCGCTGGCGCGTCCGTGTCCGCAGTGCGGCTCCCCCTATTTGCTTGAGAAGGAAAGCAAAAAGGCGGGCCGTCAGGTCAAATGTCCGAATCCGCAGTGCGGCTTTGTTGAAAAAATTTCCGATGAGGAATAGTGTTGTAAAAAATATTTGATTTCTGCCGGCCGAGTGACGAAAATAATTTTAGAAAACATCTCATCCATGACAATTCCCTTTCTCAGGAGGCTGCCATGATTTCCGGAATTCATTCCTCTCTCTCCGCTCTCCACGCCTTTGCCAGGAAGCAGGAATCTATTGCCGACAATACCGCCAACGTCGCCACCGACGGCTTCAAAAAGACGCGGGTGACCATGGAAAACCAGGCAAACGGCGCTGTTGCGCCCCGGGTCGAGAGAATCACGGCGCCGGGACCGCTGGTTGCCCGGCAGGGAGAGGAAGGCGAGGAACTGGTGGAAATGTCGAACGTCGAAATCAGTGAGGAGATCCCGCAGGCAATGCTCAACCGCCGTTCCTATCAGGCCAATCTCGCCACCGTCCGGATCAGTGACGAGATGCTCGGCAGTCTGCTTGATGTCGTCGGCTGAAAAGGTGGTGATGTGAGGAGGGGCGGGGAAAACGCCCCTCTGGCGGACACGGAACCAATCAACGTACCAATCATCCCAGCTCGTTGTGGGTGATTCTGCCTCCCAGCAGGGTGAGCACTGCCCTGCCAATCAGTTCCTGGTTAAGAAAAGGCGAGTTGCAGCTTTTCGACACCACGCTCTCCCTGGTATAGACATATCGTTTTTCCGGATCGATAACCGCGATATCGGCCGGGCTTCCCTCGACGAGGGTGCCGCCCGGAACCCCGATAATGCGCGCCGGTGCTGTTGAAAGCAGTTCCACCATGCGAATCGGGCTCAGCAGGTTTTGCCGCACCAGGGCCAGGGTCAGGGGCACGGCTGTTTCCAAGCCGATGATGCCATTGGCTGCCTGGTCGAATTCAACTTCTTTTTCCATGGCGCTGTGCGGCGCATGGTCAGTGGCAATGGCGTCCAGGGTACCGTCGGCCAGGCCGGTGATGATCGCCGCCACATCCTCTTCGGTGCGCAGGGGCGGATTCATCTTCGCCCTGGTGTCATAGCTGGCGACCGCCTCCTCGGTCAGGGTGAAATAATGCGGCGCGGTTTCCGCCGTCACCCGGCAGCCCATGTCTTTGGCCCGGCGGATGAGGGCAACGGCTTCCCGGGTGCTGACGTGAGCGATGTGAATCGGTCGCTTGACATAGTCGGCCAGGGCGAGATCACGGTAGACCATGATCTCTTCGGCGACCCGGGGAATGCCGCGCAATCCAAGCCGGGTGGAGAGCGCTCCTTCGTTCATCACGCCGTTTGCGCTCAAGCTCATTTCCTCGGCATGGGAGATGACGAGCAGGCCGTGATTGCCGCTGTATTCGAGGGCGCGACGCATGAGCTGGCTGTTGGCAACCGGTCGGCCGTCATCGGAAACCGCCACCGCTCCGGCCTTCCGCAGTTCGCCGAATTCGGCCAGGTCGGTTCCCTGGCTGTTTTTGCTGATGGCAGCCACCGGGTAGACGCGGGCATGGCCTTCCAGGCGTGCCTTCGTCATGATCAGAGAGGTGACGGCCTGATTGTCATTGACCGGCCGGGTGTTCGGCATGCAGGCGACTGCGGTGAAACCACCGGCAGCTGCGGCGAGGGTGCCGGTGGCAATGGTTTCTTTGTACTCTTCCCCCGGTTCGCGAAGATGGACATGCATGTCAATGAGTCCTGGCAGCAGCCATTTGCCCTGAAGATCAAAGGTCTTCGTCGCTGCCGGAACGGAAAGGGTGCCGGCCGGTCCGATCCGGCTGATCATACCATTTTCAATAAGCAGATCGGCCGGGGTGTCAATGGCGGCGGCCGGGTCAATGAGTCGGCCGCCGCGGAGCAGCAAGGTGCTCATCGTTCGTCCCCTCCCATAATGAGATAGAGCAGGGCCATGCGCACAGCGACCCCGTTGGTGACCTGATCCATGATAACCGACTGAGCTCCGTCCGCGATGTCAAAGGTCATTTCCACCCCGCGGTTGATGGGGCCGGGGTGCATGACGATGGCATCCTTTTTTGCGAGTTTCATGCGATTTCTGTTGATGCCGAAAAAGGAGGCATATTCACGCAGGGTCGGAAAGAGCGGATCCTGCTGGCGTTCCTTCTGTATCCGCAAAGCCATGACCACATCGGCATCGCGGAGGGCGTCCTCCACCGTCGGGCAAACCGTGGCGCCCATGTCCTCGATGCCGGCCGGGATCAGGGTCGCCGGACCGCTGACCGCAACATGGGCGCCCATTTTACTGAAGCCGAGAATGTTGGAATGGGCAACCCGGCTGTGGCTGATATCGCCGATGATGGCGACTTTCAGTCCGGCGATGGTCTGTTTGTGGTGGCGGACGGTCATCAAATCGAGCAGGGCCTGGCTTGGATGTTCGTGAGTGCCGTCGCCGGCATTGATCACCGAGGCGGTGATATGGTGCGCCAGCAGGTGGGGGGTGCCGGAACTTGCGTGGCGGATGACGATGATGTCCGGGTTCATGGAGGACAGGTTACGAGCGGTGTCAATCAGGGTCTCTCCTTTGGTTGCGCTGCTGGTCGAGGCGGCGATGTTGAAGGTGTCGGCGCTCATTCTTTTGGCGGCGATTTCAAAGGAGAGGCGGGTGCGGGTGCTTGGCTCGAAAAAGAGGTGGATGACCGTCTTGCCGCGCAGGGTCGGAACTTTTTTGATGGAGCGCTGGGATATTTCTTTGAAGGACTCCGCTGCTGCGAGAATAAAGTTAATGTCGGCTACGGAGAGTTCCTCCATGCCGAGGATGTGCTTGTGCTGAAAACGGTATTCTGATTCCATGGATGCCGTTGGTAAAAAAAAAACTGACTGTCGGAAGAGATTAAAAATGGTGTTGTCCCGCTGTCGGCCCGGGATTTAGGCCATGGGCAGGCATCGTTGCCGAATCGTCTGGCCGCCTCGAAACGGGCGGTTAGTGAATGATATCACCTATCCGACGCCAGCGTACAGAAAAATCTTCCTTGTTCCAGGACCAGTAGATGAGAAAGGCCTTGCCTTTCACTGCCTTCAGGTCGACAAAGCCCCAGAACCGGCTGTCATGGCTGTTGTCGCGGTTGTCCCCCATGACGAAGAGGGAATGAGGAGGGACGGTGACGGGGCCAAAGTTGTCACGCGGTGGAACAGGGCCGGGGTAGATAGTGCGGTCGAGATGCACGGCATTGTCCACCGTGATTTCCGCATTGTTGACAAAGACCTTTTTGTTTTTGATTTCAATGCGGTCGCCGGCAACGCCGATGACACGCTTGATGAAGTCCTGGGAGGGATTTTCCGGGTATTTAAAGACGACCACGTCCAGCCGTTCCGGAGAACCGAGAGGGACCCAGGCCTCGCCGGTAAAAGGGTTTTTGATCCCATAGCCAAATTTGTTGACCAGGATATGGTCGCCGATCAGGAGGGTGGGAATCATGGAGCCGGAGGGAATTTTAAATGCCTGAACAACAAAGGTGCGAATGAAGAGGGCGAGGATCAGCGCAACAACAATTGCTTCAACATATTCGCGGATGACGGATTTTTTTTTGGCGTGTGACAAGCTGTGCTCCATGTGTGCCTGATGGGTAAACCCGGAGAAAAGAGATGTTCTGGAATAAAATTTGCTTTTTTGTGACGACAAGGCGTCCGCAAAGACGGCTGTTTGGTCGTTGTTTGGCAAGCCTGCGCATGCGCACGGGCACTGGTTACAGTAATGACAAATGGGTGATTATTACTCCATACAGGGTGAAAAAACAAGGGCGTTTCTGTGAAACGTCCCGACCGGGCACGCAACGGTTCTCTTCCTGCGGCTGGCCGGCCGAGGCCGAGGGGGAGAAAGGTGGCGGTGGTTTTTTTTTGTGCGGAAAATAAATTGTGATGGTGTGAAAAACGCCCGATCTCTTGCGTTGCCGCGGGATCGCGAAATGCTCGACGTACCATATGGACGACCGTGCTTTTGTGCTCCCACCGCGCATTGGATAGCGAACTTTTTCGTCGTGCAGCGAGATGATTTTTACCTGTTCAGCAATTTAGGGGTGCTTCGGAGTAACATGCTAGAATTAAAATAAAAAAAAATACGGTGCCATCCGCAATTCGGGGGCCCCAATATATGGTGGCGAAGGGAGAAACTTTCCACCAAATGTTGGATCGCATATTTTTTTGTTCAGGTTTGGCAGAGGAAAAACAGGGAGGAAAAAGCGGTAACAAGTCAAATTACCGTGTGTTTTTAAATAGTTTGCTGTTGACATTCGTTTGTGGAAATGTGTTTAATATTTTTGTGTCACTCTATCATGCGCCACCTTGGCGCCTACCGGTTCGGGAAGGAAATTTTTTTTTCACAGCAATATGGCGCCACAAAAATTATCTAAAGTGAGTATGGCAAATCTATCTCTGCCTTTTGTGAAAAAGCAGCAGTTGACCATCGGGCTTGATATCGGTTCGCATGCGGTGAAGATCTGCGAACTGGCGCAATCCGGCAAGAAACTGAAGCTGCAGAGCCTCGGCAGCGCTCGATTGCCGGAAGGAGCGGTCCAGGACGGGGAGTTGAAGAATCCCGCCGCTGTTGCCGGGGTGATCAGGAAATTGCTGGACAACCTCAAGATCAAGGGGAAAAAGGTTGGAATTTCTATTTCCGGGTATTCCGTCATCCTGAAAAAAATAAATTTGGCAGTGATGAGCGCCAAGGATCTTGACTCCCACATCCAGTCCGAGGCCGAACAGTATATCCCCTTTGACCTGGCCGATGTCTACCTGGACTACCAGGACCTGCATACCAACAGCGACAATGAACCGCGCACCGACGTGATGCTGGTGGCGGCAAAACGGGAGGTTGTCGATGCCTATCTGCAGATGTTACGGGGCATCGGGTTGACCCCGGTCCTTGTTGATGTCGATGCATTTGCCCTGGAAAATTCCTATGAGATAAATTTTGGTCAGGATGGCAACGTGGTGCTGGTCGATATCGGTTCCTCCAAAATGAATATCAATATCATCTCCAGGGGTGCTTCCCTTTTTGCCCGTGATGTGGTGCTCGGCAGCAGGCAGCTCTCCGAGCAGATTCAGGAACGATTCGATCTTGAATTTGACGAGGCCGAGGGATTCAAAACGGGACAGCTGCCGGCAACCGCGAAACAGGCGGAACTCGAAGAAATTTTTGTCGCCACCACGACGCAGTGGATCATGGAAATCAAAAAGGCGATCGATTTTTACAACTCCAATTTTCCGGACAGTCCGCTTACCAAAATCGTTTTGAGCGGGGGGGGGGCCAAGGTAAAAGGATTAGATCATTTTTTCAGCGAAGAAACCGGCCTGCCGGTGGAGCTTTTCAACCCCTTTGCGCAAACGGAAATTGATGCCAGCCGGATCGACCCTGATTACATCAATGCCGTTGCGCCGGAAATGGCAATTTCCATGGGGTTGGCGACCAGGCCTTGCCCGCTGTAATATGCGCTCCGCCGGCACGCTTTTTCCGGCCGGTCGCGGAGCGGCGACTCATTACTTTTCGGAGCAGACGAACAGAGAGTCATGATACGCATAAATCTCCTGCCGATCCGGCAGATGAAAAAGCGGTTGCGGACGCGAAACGAGGTTCTGGCCTTTGCCGCAGCATTGGCCCTTGTCCTGACACTGCTGGTGATGGTGTCGCTCAGTATGGGGCGGACGGTTGCGGCGCTGCAGGCCGACATCAGCCAGTTGCAGGCAAAAAAGGCAAAATATGATGCGATCGTCAAAGAGATCAAGAAGCTGGAAGATGAAAAGAGCAAGCTGGCCGCCAAGATCGATGCCATCAAGAAGCTGAAATCGCAATCGCAGATCTCCGTCCGTCTGCTCGATGCAATCGCGACGGCCACCCCGGCCGACGGCATCTGGCTGAAAAGTCTCAAGCAGACCGGGAATACGGTAGCCCTGGATGGCATCGCTTTGGACAACACCCGGCTGGCCGGTTACATGGAGGCTCTCACCGCCACCCCGTATTTCGGTGGAGCGAACCTCGGGAAATCTTCGCTGGAAACGGTTGCCGGACAGAATCTGAAATCGTTTTCCCTGACCCTGACCGTGCGTGAGCCAGAACAGGGAACAACAGAATCGAAACAGGGCAATGTGCAATGAGTCTGGATAAAGCCAAGATCCAGGCGGCGATCAATGCATTTCTCGATGAGAAGGTCGCCGCCCTGAAAGCCCCTCATAAACTGGGGATAGCGCTGGTTCTGCTGCTGCTGCCCGGCGTGGTCTTTTATTTTTTCAGTTACTCGCCGAAAAGCAAGGAGATCGCGAGCCTTGAAGCGACCAGGGCGGGGCTGGCGGCGGAAGTCAGCAAGGTCGAGAAGGCGGCCGGCGAGATCGAGAAACATCGGGCGGAGATGAAAGAAACGGAGCTCATGTTTGCCGAGGCGTCGAAACTGCTGCCCCAGGAACAGGAGATTCCTTCCCTGCTGACCAGCATCTCCGATCTTGGCCAGCAGTCCGGGCTAGATTTTCTCTCCTTTATTCCCAAGGCGGAAGTGCGCAAGGAATTTTACGCGGAAATCCCGGTTGATATCAAGGTGCGCGGTCCATACCATAATGTCGGCGTGTTTCTCGACGCGGTCAGCGATCTGGAGCGGATCGTCACCGTGTCCAATATCGCCATGGGCGGGCCGAAAAAGGTCGCGGGGGAGATGATTCTGGAGACGTCGTTTAATCTCATCACCTATCGCTTTGTCGAGCCTGAGGCCCAACCGGCGGCCCCGCAGAAAAAGGGCAAATAGCAATCATCAGGCAGGAGAGCCAGCGGTACTCATGAGCAGAGAAGAGAAACAAATTTTTTCAGGCGGAAGACACCTGGTCCTGGCATGCGCCGTGGCCATGGGCTTCCTGCTGGGGCCATCTTCGCTGCTGTATGGCGAAGAGGCAAACGGCCATCCGGCAGTGCCTCCTGCGCCGGATCCGCAACAGTATTCCGCCAAGGTACAGGAACTTGTACAGTTCCTTTCCGGCGCAACAGACAGTTTCGAATACAAGCGAGTAGGCCGTCCCGATCCGTTCATGCCTTTTGTTTCAGAAGCGGTTATCCAGGCGGAAACCGAAATCCCCGAGGCGGAATTGATCGGTATGCAAAAATTTGAACCGGGCCAGCTTACCCTTGTCGCCATCGTCTTTACCGAGGATGAGCCTTTGGCCATGGTGCAGGATTCGGTCGGCAAAGGATATGTGATCAGAAACGGCACGGAAATCGGCAGGAATGGACGGGTTGATCGAATATCCGATAACGTGGTGGTGATCAAGCAGCGCTATCTGACCACTGCAGGTGAAGAACGATACACCTCCGTGGAAATGCTTTTAAAGAAAGAGGGGGAACAGTAACAATGACCCTGATGTCCCGCATGACAAAACACGGCTTGAGCGCGATGCTCTGGGCGATCTGCTTTTTTTGTGGTTCCGCCCAGGCGGTTGAGGCAATCGCGGCTGAATCTTTTCGGGTGAAAGGGGTTGACTGGCAGGAGAGCGGCGGCTTGCCTGTCCTGGCGATCAAGGGGAATGTCCCGCCTGCTTATACCATGTATGAGCTGTTCAGTCCGCACCGGCTCATCATCGACATCGCCCAGGGGCTTTTCGACGAGGGAGTAAGTTTTCCCATGAATTTTGCCGATCGCCCCGTTTCTCTGATACACGGAACGGTAATGCCCGGACAGAATCCGCCTGTCGCCCGTCTGGCGCTGCATCTTGTCGGAGAAACGACCTATTCCGTGACCAGCACCGGCAACGATATCTTCGTCCGGTTTGACGCTGCGGCCGAAGCGGAGCCGGTGCTGGCAAAAGAGGGATCTCCCGAGCTGTATATCACCGAAGTGACGATGACTTCAGAGAACGGTAAAACCGTTGTGGATCTGAAGGCGGATGGCCCTATTCGATCCTATCAGTCAACGGAGCAGGCCAAGGCCACCGGTTCCCCGGCCCGTCTGCTTGTTGATATTGCCGATGTCAAAACACGGGGACATGTGATGGAGGGCGCCAAAAATTCGCCGGTTGCCTTGGTGCGCACCGAAAATTATCAGAACGGTACCCGGGTCATTGTCGATTCCAGCTCTGATGATCTGTTCCGTTATTCCATAACGGGCGAGGAGGACGGCCTGCGGATTACGGTGGAGGCTGTTGCTCCCGATTCTTCCAGGATTGTTGAAGCGATCACCGGCGTGCCGACGGCCAAACCGGCGGCCTCGGCCCTGCAAGTTTCCCGCGATAGCGGCAAAGCTCCGGCGCCCACGGCGGGAAAATCGGCAAGGAAGGGGGGAGGGCAGGATTTCGCTCTGGCTGGTTATACCCAGCAACGGATATCGGTCGATTTCTACAAGATCGATCTGCACAATGTCTTTCGGCTGATCGGAGAGATCAGCGGCAGAAACATCGTCGTTGCCGAGGGGGTCAGCGGTTCGCTAACCCTGGCATTGAACGACGTGCCCTGGGATTTTGTTCTTGATGTCATCCTCAATCTCAAGGGCTTGGCCAAGGAGGAACGATTCAATACCATTGTCATCTCCCAGAAAAGCGACGAGTTTGCCTGGCCGCAGCAGGAAGAGGAGAAACTTGCCATCAAGCAGGAGGCACTTTCCGTGACCAAGCGGATCGATGTGCCGAAAGAAAGGCTTGAGGCGCGCAAAATCGTTCAACAGGGCAGGGATATGGAGGATTCCGGCAATTATGCCGGCGCAATGACCCTGTATGAAAAGGCCTTTCAATCATGGCCGGACAATGGCGAACTGGCGCGGAGAATCGCCACCATTGCCCTGGCGCGGCTGGGAATGAATGCCAAAGCCGCCCATTACGGCCAGATAGCGAGCCGCCTGCAGCCGGACGATCGCGAGGTAGCCCTGCTGACCGCCATGGCCTTGGCCAATCTGGAAAAAAACCAGGAGGCCCGGGATTATTTCGACGTGGCGGTGGGCAACGCTCGTCCGTCTCGACAGGCCCTGGCCAGTTATGCGGCCTTCAGTGAGAAGAACGGCAGTTTCGACATGGCCCTGTCGCTCCTGGATCGATATGAGTCTCTCTACGGCACCTCGTTGGAAACACTGGTCAGCAAGGCAAGGATCTATGACAAGACAGGTGATGTCGCCAGGGCGACCGAACAGTACCGCATGATCATGCTGTCCGGCTATCAGGTGCCGGCGGATCTGGCGCAATACATTCAGCAACGGTTGCCGCAATAGTGTGGTCTTTCCGGCGCAGGTGATATTGGCAAACAACAGAACCGGGATATTTCCTCCCTTTAAACAGACTGTCACGACAGCTATGGAAACAAAGATGAACATGACACCCCGCTCTTCTTTTCATGGATTCACGAGCCGCTTTTCCCCGCGCAACAGACAGAAAAAACCGGCCGATTCCGCGGTTAAAATGCGACAGGCGGTGCTGCGGACAACTGTATTTTTTCTCTTCGTCCTGCTGGTCGGCTGCGCCAAGACCGCGCCGCAATACAAAAAAGAGGCGGAGGCCCAGGCCTTTCTCGACAAACATACCGCCGGAGCAATCAACGCCGACGCCTTTGCCGACCAATCCGCCAAAGAGCAGGGACCGGCCAGTCTGCCGGAAAGGTTCCAGCAGCCCACCTTTCTGCTGGAGGAAAGCGAACCCGCCATGGCCGATGAGCTGACCATCCCGGTGGGGGCGGATATCTCGTCCCATGCCGCTCCGGTGCCGTTGCGGGATATCATGAAAAAACTCGCGGTCCTGAAAGGGATGAATGTCAGCTGGGCAAACGATGTGGACCAGGGCGCCGTGGTTGATGTCGATATCCGCGCCGAGGATGATTTTTTCGGGGCCATCGACAATATTCTTCGGCAGCTCGATTATTTCCATGAGGTGAAGGGCAACACCATTGTCGTCAAGCACAAGGTAACGAAAAAGTTTCACATCGCCATGCCCTTTATGGCGCCGCAGTACAGCCTGGGGGTCGGCGGCGATGTCCTGGGCGGCAACAAGGACGTTGCCCATGAGTTGCAGGGCAGGATCCAGATCACCAGTGAGCCGGAAAACAAAAACAGCTTTGATATCTGGGCCAATATCCGCCAGAATCTCGACCAGATCCTCGACATCTGGACCACCGAAGAGGTGGTGGCGCCGACCCAGACCCAGCCGGCCCAGCCCGGTCAGGCGGTGATGCCGGCCGTGTTGACCAAACGCAAGCCGGGCAAGGGCTATTACACCATCGACAAGCCGGTCGGCCTGATCACCGTCACCGCCCCGCGTTCCCTGCTTGACAAGGTGGATGCATACCTCGACAATCTGAAAAAGGAACTGTATCGCCAGGTGTCCATTGAGGCGAAAATCGTCGAGGTCACCCTGTCGGCTGACAACCGCACCGGCATCAACTGGGAGGACCTGTTGCAGAATACAACAAATCCTTTTAATCTTAGCATGGATTTTCAGAAGGTTAACCCCTTTTACCATAATTACGGCACCCAGAACAAGTTCCTCACCGTGCGGACCCAGAATTTCAGTCTGATCCTTGACGCCATTGAAAATCAGGGTCACGTCGAGGTCATTTCCAACCCGAAAATCAGCGTCATGAACGGTCAGCCCGCCATGATCTCGGTCGGCGAGAGCATGACCTACATCGATAACGTCGAGGCAACCATTGATGAGGGCATCATCACCTACAGCGTGGAGACGTCCAATGTTATGTCAGGTCTCGGCATGGCGGTCATCGCCACCGTCATCGACGAGGACGAGGTGGTGTTGACCCTGACCCCGGTCACCTCCAAGGTGGAGGAGCCCATCGAGTACCGGCAGTTCGGCAATGTCGGCAGCGAGGTGGGCCTGCCGAAGGTGGCGATCCGGGAGATGACCACCCTGGTTCGGGTGAAAAACGGCGAGATGCTGATCGTCGGCGGCCTGATCGACAGTGTTAGTGATTATACCGAGTCGCAGATTCCCCATCTCGGCGATCTGCCGAGCGCGGCGGGCAAGCTCTTCGGTAAGAGCGGGGCGGCCAAGGAACGCAAGGAGCTGGTCATTCTGCTGCGACCCGTCGTCCTGTAGCGGATTAGTTTTTCATGAAAAAACGGCCCGATCGGACATCTGTCCGCGGGCCTTTTTTTTGTGCTGGTAGAAGAATTTTTTGCTGTGGGTTACTGCTGGTTCTGGGCGGCCTGTTGTTGCTGCTGTTTTTTTCTGGCATTCTGGTAGAGGGCCATGAAGTTGACCGGTTCCATCAGGAACGGGGCAAAGCCGCCGTCAACCGAGACATGGCTCATGATCTGCCGGGTAAAGGGAAAGAGCAGGGTCGGACAGTCAACAGCCAGCACCATGTGCAGGTGTTCGTCCGGGATGTTTTTCAGCAGAAATACGCCGGCATGTTCCACCTCGACGATGAACATGGTTTTGCCTTCCATGCCGTTGATGACCTTGGCGGTAACGGTCAGGCAGACTTCCCAGTGATCGTTTTCCATCTTTTTGTTTTTCAGGCCGAGATTCAGTTCAACCTTCGGGCTCTGCTGCTGTTCCATGAAAATTTCCGGGGCATTGGGATTCTCAAAGGAGAGATCTTTGAGATAGAGTTTCTGCAAGCGGAAAACCGGAGCTTCGCCCTGCGGTGCATCATTTTGTTCATTCTGGTCTGCCATGGTCTGTTCCTTTGTCGGTAAAAAGATTAAAAAAAGGGCCGTTCGCCGGAAGTCTCCGGTGTTTCCCGACCACTATTCTGCAAGAAGCCGGTGCGCGGTCGGTATGACTGGATGATGTCAAGTTTTAACTTGTTCTCTATAGCATTTACCCGCCAGCCAGTCAACCTATTGCCCCGATCCTGTCGTCAGCTCAGCATCTGCTTCAGAAACATGCCGGTGTAGGATTGCGGTGTTTCGGCGATTGTTTCCGGGGGGCCGGTCGCAATGATCTGGCCGCCTTCGTCCCCACCCTCAGGGCCAAGGTCGATGATATGGTCAGCGGTCTTGATCACGTCGAGATTGTGTTCAATAATAACCACGGTGTTGCCGTTGTCCACCAGGCGCGAGAGGACACCCAGCAGATTTTTGATGTCCGCCGGATGGAGACCGGTGGTTGGTTCATCGAGGATATAAAGGGTTTTCCCGGTGCTGCGCTTGCGCAGTTCCCTGGCCAGCTTAATCCGTTGAGCCTCGCCGCCTGACAAGGTGACAGAGGATTGCCCGAGGGAAAGGTAGGCAAGGCCGACGTCAGCCAGGGTCTGCAGACGGTTTTTGATGGCCGGCACATTGGCGAAGAAGGCCAGAGCTTCCTCGACGTTCATGGAGAGAATGTCGTGGATGTTTTTTCCCCGGTAGGTGATGTCGAGGGTTTCGGGATTGTACCGTTTGCCGTTGCAGGCTTCGCAGGTGACATAGATGTCCGGCAGGAAATGCATGGCGATTTTAATGACGCCATCCCCTTCACACGCCTCGCAACGACCGCCACGAATGTTGAAGCTGAAGCGACCGGCCTGATAGCCTCTGGCTCGTGATTCCGGCAAGCGGGCCAGCAACTCGCGTATCGGAGTCAGCACCCCGGTGTAGGTTGCCGGATTGGAGCGGGGGGTGCGGCCGATGGGGCTCTGGTCGATATCGATGACCGCATCGATGCGGTCAAGGCCGTCGATGGCGGCGAACAGCTCCTTGCCGCTGTGCCGTACTCTGCCAAGTCCCGCCTGGGCTCCGGTGAACAGACATTGCATGACCAGCGAACTTTTCCCCGAGCCGGACACCCCGGTGACGCAGGTCAGAGTGCCCAAAGGGAAGCTGGCGCTGACGTTTTTGAGATTGTTGATGCTGGCTCCGGTCACGGTGATCCAGGCATTCTTGTCTGCTGGTCGGCGGCGGCGGGTGGGCAAGGGTATTTCCAGGCGGCCGGAGAGATAGCCGCCGGTCAGTGACTGTTCTGCGGCGGCGAGTCCGGCCAGCGGGCCGTTGTAGATCACCTCGCCGCCGTGGATGCCTGCACCCGGCCCCATGTCAAGGACGTGGTCGGCGGCGGCAATGGTTTCGCTGTCATGCTCGACGACAATGACGGTATTGCCGATGTCGCGCAGGCTGGTCAGGGTCCGAATCAACCGTTCGTTGTCGCGCTGATGGAGGCCGATGCTCGGCTCGTCCAGGATATAGAGGACTCCGGCCAGGCGGGAGCCGATCTGGGAGGCAAGCCGGATGCGCTGGGCTTCGCCGCCGGAAAGGGTCCCCGCGGTCCGGTTCAGGGAAAGATAACCGAGGCCGACATCAAGGAGAAAGGTGAGGCGATTCCCGATTTCTTTGACGATCGGGGCGGCGATGATCTCTTCCTGGGCAGAGAGGGAAAGCCTTGGCAATGCCGCGGCAAGCTGGACGATGCTTTGACCGGTCAGTTCGTTAATCGCCCAGCCGCCGACCCGTACCGCCAGTGCGGCTGGTTTGAGACGGGCACCCAGGCAGGCCGGACAGGTCTGCTCGTTCATGAATTGGGCCAGTTCTTCGCGGGCGGTGCTGGATGTGGTTTCCAGATAGCGGCGGGAGAGTTGCGGGAGAATCCCCTCAAAGGGTTCCTCGGCGGTCAGGGCGCGGTTGCCCCGGACATAATGGAAGGGGATGGCTTCTCTGCCCGTGCCATGGAGGATCACCTGTTTTGCCCTGTCCGGCAGATCGAGAAACGGGGTGTCCAGGGAAAAATCGTAATGCCGCGCCAGTGCCTCCAGCAACTGAGTGGTGTAAGAGGCGGAGGAGCGGCTCCGCCACGGGGCAATGGCGCCCTGGCGCAGGGTGAGACCGTGATCGGGCACCACCAGGCGTGGGTCGAAAAACTGGTTCACCCCGAGCCCGCCACACGCCTCACACGCGCCTTTAGGATTGTTAAAGGAAAAAAGCTGCGGGGAGAGATCGAGTTGGCTGGTGCCGCAGCGGATACAGGCGGAACGCTGGCTGAAAAGCTTTTCCGTGTTCGCATCGGGAAAAACGGCGAGCAGCAGGCCGTCAGTGAGCTGCAGGGCCGTGGCAATGGATTGGGAAAGACGCTGGCGGGCATCGGCTTTGATGATGATGCGATCAACGATCGCCTCGATGGTGTGGTGTCTGGTTTTCGACAGCTCAATTTTTTCCTCAAGCCCGCGCAGCTCCCCGTTGACCCGTACCCGGACAAAGCCTTCCCGGCGCAATTTGTTGAGCAGTTCCGCGTGTTCGCCCTTACGCCGGTCGACCAGGGGGGCAAGGAGCAGGCATTTTGTTCCCTCCGGCAGGGTAAGCAGGCTCTCCATCATGTTCTCCAGTGATTGGGGCCGAATCTCTTCGCCGCAGTCCGGGCAGTGCTGATGGCCGACCCGGGCAAAGAGCAGGCGGAGATAGTCATAAATCTCGGTGATGGTACCGACGGTGGAGCGAGGATTGCGGCTGGTCGTACGCTGTTCGATGGAAACAGCCGGGGACAGCCCTTCCAGGGAATCGACATCCGGCTTGTCCAACTGGCCAAGGAACTGGCGGGCATAGGTGGAAAGCGATTCGACATAGCGACGCTGGCCCTCGGCGTAGAGGGTGTCAAAGGCCAGGCTCGACTTGCCGGAACCGGAAAGACCGGTAAAGACGATCAGTCGGTTGCGGGGCAGATCGACATTGATGTTTTTCAGATTGTGCATCCGGGCGCCCCGAATGCGGATATGGGTTGGTTCCATATTTTTTGAGGAGTCAGGAGGCGGTGGTCAGAAATCTGGAACTTGGACGTTACAATTCCATTCAGAAATTCTGTCTTCTGATCTTAGGCTTCCAATATTTTTCTTTTAAATAGTGCCGCGAAAAAGCCATCGTGGCCATTGCCGGGCAGAAGCTCGAATAAGCCGTGTTCATTTATAAAATTTTTCAGATATTGTGCAAGCTCTTCCGTTGGTGCGGTCGAAAAATCCGGATGGAGCCGCAGAAAGGAGGTCGCCACCTCGTTGTTTTCCTCCGGCTCGCTGCTGCAGGTTGCATAAAGCAGAGTGCCGCCTGGAGCAACGAGGGAGGCGGCCGTATGAAGCAGATCAAGCTGCTCATGGTGATAGCGGTGCAGATCGTTTGGAGATCGATTCCAGCGGATATCCGGTTGGCGTCTGATGACACCAAGCCCGGAGCAGGGAGCATCAACCAGAACCGCGGCAAAGCGATCCTCGCATGAGGAGGCAAAATCGGCCAAGGTGCTGTTATGAGAGGTGATGGCCGCTGCGGGCTTCATGCGGTCGATGTTTTCTCGCAACAGGGCAAAGCGCGATGCATTGGGCTCGATAGCTGTGATCTGTGATCCAGCGGAAACGAGCTGGGCGAGCTGGATGGTCTTGCCGCCCACCCCGGCGCAGGCATCAAGATAGTGGCCGACGGGAAAGGGGGCGAGCAGCGGGACAATGAGCTGCGCTCCCTCATCCTGCACGTTGAAAAGACCCTGGCTGTACCCCGGCACCTGGCTGATCGGCCCGCTGAAATGGGGGAGTAGAACGGCATCCGGTGCAAGTGTGCCTGCCTGGGCGACAATGCCTGCGTCACGGGCAAGGGCCAGGAAGTCATCCCGGGAAATGCGGCGGTTGTTGATGGCGAGGGACAAAATCGGTCGGCTGTTATTGTGCAGGCAGAGGGCAATTGTTTTTTGGCGGCCGAAGCGGCCATGCCAGCGTTCAAAAAGCCAGTCAGGATGGCTGTGGGCAATGGCAGGGGCGATGTCCGGGTTGTTCCAGGGAGTGGCGGACAGGCCAGGGGTGCCGGCCAGGGTGCGCAGCAGTCCGTTGACAAACCCGACAAGCCATTTTGGCTGGCGGGCGGCATGCAGAGCCTTGATTGTTTCATTCACCGCTGCTGGTGGAGGGATTCTGTCCATAAAGACGAGTTGAAAGAGGCCAACCCGCAGGGCTTGCAGGGTCATGGGTTTCATCCTGGTCAGCGGATGGCGGGAGACACGGGCCAGGAGAAAATCGAGATAGCGCTGGTGGCGAAGAACGCCGTAAACAATGGCCATGACGAGCTGTCGATCCTGAGCGCAACAGAGACGATCGGAAACGAGCTGATCCATGATCTGATCGACCGGATTGCCGGAATCCTGGCGACGGCAGAGAATTTTGATAGCGAGATGCCGGGGGGTGCTTTGCATGGTTTACTTTGTTTGACTGGTCTGGTTGGTCTGGTTGGTCTAATTGGTCTGATTGGTCCTGTTGGTTTTACTGTTGAAAACGGTCTGACGAATGAGACCAACAAAACCAATCAGACAAATGGGACTATTTTCTCAGCCCGATGATCGAACAAAACCTGCCGGTCTGTTTTTCCCGGCGATAGGAAAACCAGCTTGGATCGCAGACCGTGCAGCGATCCGCGCAACGGATGCTGTCCGGGCGCATCCCGCTTGCCATCAGCTGCATGCGGCTGATCTTCCAGAAGTCAAAATGAGCGTCTCGGTGCTGAAACGGGTAAAAGGCGGCCGGCAATTCCCGTTCATAGTGGATGAATTCGGCACAGCAGGGGCCAAGAGACGGGCTGATGGCAGCGAGCAGGTCAGCTGGACGGCAGCCGAAATAACGCTGCATGGCACTGATGGTCTCGCCGATGATACCAGCGACAGAGCCGCGCCAGCCATTGTGGATGTTGGCCACCACCATTCGGCAGGGATCATGCAGCATGATGGCCTGGCAGTCGGCCTGCTGGACCATGAGGCCGATGCCGGCAATGTCGGTGAGAAAGGCATCGCAGTCCGGCACTTCCTCGTCGTTATCCGGTTTTTCGGTAATGACATGGATCGCGCTGCCGTGGACCTGGCAACCGGAGACAAGAATGTCGGCGCCGATTGTTTCCTTGATGCGGGCGCGGTTGGCGCGTACTGACTGGGGATCATCGCCCACTCCGAAACTGACATTGAGGGCATCGTATGGCGGCGCACTGGTTCCGCCATGGCGGGGAAAGACGCCGTGGAAAACCGATTGTTCCGGGAAAAGACCGGCAAAAAGAAAGGGGGTCGGCATAGCACACCGTTCAGGTCAGCAGAGGTCTGCCGGAATGAAAAAAAAAGGGGGAACGGATCGGCATCGATACCAGCCGAACCTCTCCCCCTTGCAACAAAGGAAACGGCGGCAATGCATTGCTGCCGCCGGACTGCGAAGGAAATAACGGTTTAGAAGTATGCCTCGAAGGTCACATAAACCTGGTCGGCATCCTCGACGGTCGGCATCATGGTGCCCCAGGCAACGGCCTCGGCGTCATCCATGTCATAGGGACGGAAATTCCAGTCGGAACCGCCGGTGTAGTCATACTCGTAGTGCTGATAGCCGATTCGCATAAAGGTCTTGGCGAACTTGGAAATCGCCTCGCCGGTGGGAAGATCCCAGATCAGGTAGGCCTCGTAGACGTCGCCGCGGGTGGCGAGCTTGCCGCTGTAAATATCGTCGTGGCCGGGGGTCATGCCGATCCAGTACTCGGAACCGTGGTTGTACTCAAGACCCAGTTTCAGGCCGAGGTTGTCGATGTCATAACGGGCGCCGACCCAGATATTGTAACCGTTTTCGGAGTCATCGTTGACAGTGCCGGCAAACATGTCATTGAACATGCCGGTGTCGTCGTCCGGCATGGTCTTACTCCAGCCGGCGGCGATGAAATAGTTGAGGTCCTGCCATTTGTCCTCATAGACGGCAGAGGTATGGAGCAGATTGCCGACGTTCTGGCGGCCGCCCATGAAGGCATCGTAATAGGCATTGACGTTGGGATCGTCGAATTCAGGGAAGTTGAAGGCGTTAAAGACCATGAAGGACTGGAGGTAAAGAAAGCGGTTGTCCTTGTTGTAAATGTCCCAGCTTACCCCGGCAAAATCGGTATCGTCGATGTTGGAGCCATCATCAAAGAGCAGGCTGTTTTCAAAGCCGCGACCGTAACAGACGCGGACCCGACCGGGCGCATCCTGCATGCCGAAGAGATTGGCATACGCATAGCCGACGGAAACGCCGTCAAAGGGCCAGTCCATGTAAGCGGTGGGGGTGGCCATCCGCTCATTGAGGCCCATGCGCAACTCGGAGGCAGGACCGTCTGTGGTGGGCCGACGGCCAACAGAGAACCAGAAGGGCTGGCCGCCGATGTTGTTCCAGTTGACAAAGGCGCGGTCGACCCGCAGGGTGGAGTCGGCTGGCTCGCGGGTGGAAGTGCCGTCAAAAGAAGGATAACCGAACTGGGTCAGCTCGCCGGGAATGGTGTTGGTGCCCCATGCTTTATACATGGCCAGGCGCCCTTTGAACTCGACATTTTCGGTGGCCAACACCCGCATGTTGAGGCGAAAACGGTTGGTGAAGAGGCTGGTGTTCTCCATTTCATCCGGTGCGAATACCGGAGCGATGGCGCCGCCGCTCATCATGTATTCCATGAAGTTGGTCATGGGAGCGGTTACCAGATCATTCTTGTAGTAGTCGTAGCGGGCGCGGAAATCGCCGGACAGCTGGAAGCGGGAGGCCAGGTCCCATGCCTCGCTGCGTTCGTTCAGATCGTCAAAGGCGGCGTCCTGTTTGTCCTGCATGGCCTTGAGCTGCCGTTTCAGGTCGGCGATCTCCTGCTGAGCCTTGGCGTCGGTGCCCTGGCCTTCCTGCATGGCGGCCATCTGCGCTTTGAGGTTGTTGAGTTCCCGGGTGAGCCGGTCAACCTGGGCGGCCAGGTCATCGGCGGCCTTCATGCTGCCCGCGCCGGCAACCGCCGGCAGGGCGATGAGGCTGGCAAGGGCGAGTGTTGAGATTTTTTTGAGCATATCTCCCTCCGTATAAAAATTTTTTGCAGACATGGCGTCTGCCCCCCAAAAATGCCTTTGCGGCCGGGGAGGTCCAAGACGTCTGGATTTACCGGCAGCATTCCGCATTTTAGTCTTTAATGTATCTCTATCGCGACGAATGGGGAATGTCAACAGGAAAAAAGGCAAAAACAGGGGGTCAGGAGCCGCGGCCAGCATGCAACAGGCTTTGTCTCTGTCGCCTTTACAAATTTATCTTGCCGGGCGCTTGGCATTGTTATAATGTTACAACTTTATCGTTATTTTCATAATATGAGGAATCTTCAATGTATTTTCAGGATATTATTTTTGAATTAAGCCGCTACTGGGCAGAACAGGGCTGCGTCATCCAGCAGCCATACGATATGGAGGTCGGAGCCGGCACTTTTCATCCGGCCACCCTGCTGCGCGCTCTGGGGCCCGAACCGTGGCGGGCCGCTTATGTGCAGCCGTCCCGCCGTCCGACTGATGGGCGTTATGGCGAAAATCCGAATCGGCTCCAGCATTACTATCAGTTTCAGGTGGTGCTCAAGCCGTCGCCCTCCGACTCCCAGGAGCTTTATCTCAACAGCCTGAAACGTTTCAGGCTGGATCTGCTCCAGCATGACATCCGGTTTGTCGAGGATGACTGGGAATCTCCGACTCTCGGGGCCAGCGGCCTCGGTTGGGAGGTGTGGCTTGACGGGATGGAAATTACCCAGTTCACCTATTTTCAGCAGGCCGGCAGTCAGGAACTCCATCCGGTAACGGTGGAGATCACCTATGGCCTTGAACGGATCGCCATGTATCTGCAAGGGGTCAACAGCGTCTATGACATTGCCTGGAATAATGAGGTGAAATACGGCGACATTTTCCATCAGGCGGAGGTTGAGTTTTCCGCCTTTAATTTTGAACACGCCAATGTGGAATTTCTGACCAACTACTTTAACTCCTGTGAGGCGGAGGCCATCCGTCTGCTGGAAAAGGGACTTTTACTGCCGGCCTATGATTATTGCCTGAAATGCTCCCACACCTTCAACCTGCTCGACGCCCGCAAAGCGATCAGCGTGGCGGAGCGCACCCGTTATATCGGTCGTATTAGAAATATCGCTCGCCGGGTCGCTGAGTTGAAATGCGCGCCGCTGGAGGGATAAGGTGGGCCCGCCGACGGTTCCGGTGACTGTCCGTTTTTGTTTCTTTCTGTAAAAAACACCGTTGCCGGCAATCGGCAACTGGGATGCGCCAAACAAAAAGCCCTTCCGCGGATCCGCGGAAGGGCTTTTTGTTTGGCAACCTCCAGGGGAAGCCGTATTCCGACTTCTGCTTTTAATGGGCGCCGCCGCCCACCAGGCCGCTGGCGGCGAGAATCAGGATGACGGCGGTGGCCAGGGCGATGAGGCCCATGGCCTTGTCGTTACGGGCGAACAGCCCCGGGACAATAGCGATATAACAGACGATCGTCACGCCGGAGAGGATAACCACCGGCAGGAAGTTGAGAAAATCGCCTTTGCCGAGCAGCTTCATCCACGCCCAGCCGGTCGGGGCATGCTCCCAGTGGAGAAAATTCTGGTTGATGGCGGCCAGATAGTCATTCACCGGCATGGACCAGTAATTGGCGACCTGATCAACCGGCACCACCGGATCCATGATGCCGAAGACATAGAGGGCAAAGGTGACAAACATCAGTCCCAGGCCGAAGTACATGCCTTTTTCCAGGATGGATGCGTAGAAAATCTGTTCCTTGCTTGCTTCTTTCGTTACTATTTCATGCATGATTATTCCTCCTCATGTTTCGGAACGGGTTAAAGGACGCCCATGGAGCTCAGGCCCTTGTGGACGGCTTTGAGGCCGGCAAAGAGCAGGATAGCGATGACCATCCAGCGGATGAAGGTCGGCTTGGCCACCTTGAGCAGGCGGACACCGACAAAGGAGCCGAACATGATGCCGATCAGCGACGGCACCACCAGCATCGGGATGACGCAGCCGTTGTTGATATAGATCCAGGCGGCCGAGGTGTCGGTGATGGAGAGCAGAAACTTGGAGGTGGCGACGGAGATTTTCAGCGGCGCACCCATCATCAGATTGAGCACCGGGACGTTGGCCCAGCCGGCGCCGAGGCCGAACATGCCGGCCATGAAGCCGATGATGATGAAGGTGGCGAGACCGGCCGGAGTGCGGTGGATCTTCCAGTTGATGTCCTGCTTCATGGTCGGCTCATGGTAGATGCCGCAGATGCGCAGGGCGGAAGAAAGGGCGTCCGCCTTCGGCACGTCGGGAATGGTAGACTTCTTGGCCGACAGCATGATGGCGACGATGCCGAGGATGGTGCCGCCAAGGGCGAGCTGGACAATATGGGTCGGCAGGGCGAGACCGACCATGGCGCCGACAATGGCCATGGTGGCGGCAATGAGCGCCACCGGCAGGGCGAGCCGCAGACTGGCGAGGTTGGCCTTCAGCAGACCGGGGCCGGCCGCCAGGGCGCCGCACAGGGCGACGAGCAGACCGGTGCCGCGGACAAAGTCAAGATGAAACGGAAAAAAACCGCCGATGATGGGGACAAAGAGCACGCCGCCGCCAACCCCGCCGAGCACGGCGATGATGCCCATGACAAAGGTGACAACCAGCAGCAGCACCGGCCACTTCCACCAGTTTGGATCCTGGATGCTCGGGATGACCGGCGCAGCGCTCTCCGCCACCTCGCTGGCCCAGGCCCAGGCCGGGCTCATCAGCAACATGCACATCAGGGACGCAAAAAGCGCCCCGCTTTTCTCACTCCAACTCTTCAACATGATTGATCCTCCTCTCCCTAAGAGAAAAACATTTGGTGGGACCGCCGGTTTTTGCTCAGCGGCCCCGCAAGACACGAAAGGTATGTGCCTCCTCTCCCACAAGGTGGTTAAAATCCGGACTTTTTAAGTGGATTTTACCTGGCACGGAAAAAACGATGGTTATCCTTAATCCTGGCAGTGGGGGGTGTCAAGGAAAAATAGCTGCAAAATCAGGGGATCAAGATTTTTCATTGCCGGGAGTGTTGCAAATTGTAACGTTTTGGCGGAACCTGTTCAGGATGAAACTCGGGGCGGATTGGGCCAGGCGGGAGTGAGCGGCCGTGCACTGTCGTCGGTGGGGCGGTTTCTGGTGGGGGAAGGCTTTTTCAGCAGGTCGGCAAAAAAAACTTGCATGGAAAATATCCGGCATAGTAGGAGAAGAACATGATCGATGTGCAGGCGGGTAAAGGGCGGTATGAGTGATGGCGGAAGTGCATGGGAATCGAACCCACCCACCAGGCTGTTAACCCGGTGCACCGGATTTGAAGTCCGGGAGAGCCACCAGCGCCCTTTCCACTTCCTTCATGTGTGCATGAGTCCTCAAAGTAGAGGACAATAAAAATAATGTCAACAAATAGTAATTGTTCTTGCCCATTACGGCAACTTTTTTTATAAAGCGATGTTGCGCTGCGCAGGGTCCGTGACATTGCGCACAAGCGGATTTCACTCTTCCGGCCGGGGGCCGGGAATTAGGTTTTCTTTCAAAACGGTCTCTGGAGATAAAAAATGGAATGCGAGCGCTTAAACAGGCTTGTGCGATCATGGTATGTGCAGGTGCAGGAGGAAGCACTGGCCCCGGCCAGGATGGTCGAGTTCATGGAAAAACACCTGCAGGGATGCGCCACGTGTCTGGCTGATCCCGATGTTCGCTCTGAGGTGAAAAAAATCACGGATATAGTTCTTCCTCCCTCCAAGCAGATCAAGCAGATCAAAGAGGAGGGCGAGGGCGAGGAATTTGAGGAGGAGTCGCCTTCTTCCTCAGATGTTCTGTACGATGGCGAGGAGGACGAGGAGCGGGGCGAGGATGACCTCATCGGCGAAGAAGAGTATGAAGACGATGAAGAGGAGGATCCGGACTTCGACCCCTCGCTGATGGATGAGGAGTGAGGGCCGCCTGCCTCTCCCTGTTATGTCGTAAATTCGGGAGGGCAGGAGACGGCTGTCCGGCACAAAGATGAGGCAGGGGGAAAGGCTGCATCCGCAAGATTACAGGGTGCGGCCTTTTTTTCTTGGGACTGCAGGCGGGGGTGCCGGGAAACGGTGAAGGAGATGGTGCGATGCGGGTTCTGAGGCATTTTTTTGATAGTAATGCAAAATGGGCAGCGCGGATGAAGGAGTCTGATCCGGATTTTTTCACCAAACTGTCGCGTCAGCAGAATCCGGAGCTGCTGTGGATCGGTTGTTCAGACAGCCGGGTGCCGGCCAATCAGATTGTCGATATGCTGCCCGGTGAGATTTTTGTCCATCGCAACATCGCCAATCTGGTCATTCACACCGACCTCAACTGCCTCTCTGTCATGCAGTATGCCGTTGATGTGCTGCGGGTAAAACATATCATTGTCTGTGGTCATTACGGCTGCGGCGGCATTCGCGCCGCCCTGCAGAAAAACCGCGATCACGGCCTGATCGACAACTGGCTCGGCCACATCCGCGACGTCTACCGCTACCATCAGGACCGCATCGATGCCCTGCCCGACGAGAGGGCCAAATGTGATCTGCTCTGCGAGCTCAATGTTCTTGAGCAGGTGACCAATGTCTGTCACACCACCATTGTCCAGAACGCCTGGAAGGATGGACGGGAACTGGTGGTGCACGGCTGGATTTACAGTATTGAGAACGGGATTCTGCGGGATCTTGATATCTGCATCACCTGTATTGATGAGGTGCCGGAGACCCACCAGGTTCTTTTCTGACCCAAGGGAGGGTGTTTCATCGACGGCGAGCGTCGGAGGCTTGCCGAAAAGGGGGGGGCGGTGGCTGCCCCCTTTGTCATTTCTCCCCGGAGAGGCCGAGGTCGGGATAGAGTTTTTTGGCGCACGTCGGGCAGAGGCCGTGGCTGAAATCCGCGTCGGAATGTTCTTTGATATACGATTCGATCTGCTGCCAGTATCCCTGGTCGTTGCGGATGTTTTTACAGCTGGCGCAGATGGGCAGGAAGCCTTTCAGTGTTTTGATGGTGGTTCGGGCCTCCCTGAGCTGCGCCGTCCGTTGCTGGACAAGGTGTTCGAGGTTTTGTTGATAGTTGACAATCTGGTGTTCGGCTGCCTTTCGGCGGCGCGCCTCGGCCAGTCCGTGGCGGATGATGAAGAGGGAGAGAAGTGAGATGATGGTGAGAATGACCAGTGAGATGGAGAGCAGGTGCCGCGACATGCGGGCTATTTCCGTCTGGATGTCGTCGAGATAGATGCCGGTGCCCACCACCCACCCCCAGGGTTGAAAAAGACTGACGTAGGAAAGCTTGGCAGTGATCGTTTCCGTTTGATCACGTTTCTGCCACTGGTAGGGGACGAAGCCCGCTCCCTGGGCGCGAATGACCTCCAGCATGTCAAGGAAAACGTGGCGGCCAGCGGGGTCGATAAAGCTGCTGACATCCTTCTCCTCCAGATCCGGCCGGTAGGGATGCATGATCATCTTCGGCTGGAGATCGTTGATCCAGAAATAATCCTTGTTGTCCCGGCCATAGCGGATGCGGCTGATCTGTTTTTTTGCCATCGCCTGGCCCGTGGCAAGGGTAATGGTTCCAGCTCTGACCTGCTCGTCGTAGTGGGCGAGAATGGTGGACACCGTCTGGCTCAGAACTGTCAGGGTCTCTTTTTTCTGCGCCAGCAGATTGCTGCGCGAGACTGGCAGGGCAAAGCCGAAAATGGTGACAATAAAGAGCACAATGGCGAGCAGGGCCGGCGCGATGATTTTCAGGTTGTCGCGAATGTTGGGTGCCATGGTGTGTTTCGTCCAGGTGTGGTCGGCAAAAAAAATGGGTGGCACAGGAGGTTTCGGAGGCTGATAGTTGCTTTTTCAATATACCATTTTCCCGGGTACGGTGACAGGAAAAACAGCGGAAGAGGAGGTGTGGTCACACGGCGAACCAAGAGGGTTCGGTGGGAAGGATAAAGAGGGGGCGGTGATGTTGACAGGGGTGTGACGTAAAACAGCGGTAAGCAGCATAACCCGCAAAAAAAACCCGGCCTCTTTTCCGTAGAAGCGAGGTCGGGTTGTTATCTGGCTCCCCGGGACGGACTCGAACCGCCGACAAGGTGGTTAACAGCCACCTGCTCTACCGACTGAGCTACCGGGGATTGGGAGCCCTTTTGAAGCGGCAAATATAGCAGCTCGACCGGTGGTCGTCAACTGTTTTGCAGCAGAAAAAAAGCGGTCTTTTCATTTTCCTGGATTGGTCCGGCTTTTTTCTTGACGGAGAACGCGGTTAATGCTAATTCATTTTTTTTCATGCAGAGTCGGGGCGTAGCGCAGTCTGGTTAGCGCGCCTGCCTTGGGAGCAGGAGGTCGGAGGTTCGAATCCTCTCGCCCCGACCAGAACCACCAGGGTCCGCCGTTGTTATTGTCCGGTGCGCCTTGTGCGGGTCTTCATTTTTTTGTCAGCGAGTTATGGCTTTCATAATTCGCTTTTTTTTATGCCTTGCCGCCGGAAAAACAGGAGGAGCACCATGGAAAACCGCTTGTTTTTTCTCGATTTCACCAGGGCGATCGCCATCCTGCTCATCATCCTTTTTCACTATACTTCGTGGCTGCAGAAAATCGTCACCGGCGCGGAGGGGCGGTTTGTCGCCTTTGATCTGGCCGGAGCAATCGGCGTGAGTCTCTTTGTCATCCTCTCCGGCGCCTCCCTGCAGACAAGCACGCAGCGAAATTTTGCGGTCAGCGAGTTTTACCGCAAGCGAATCGTGGCCATTTTCCCGTTGTTTTATGTATGTTATCTGGCGGTGCTGCTCGTCTGCGCGGTTCTCTACGGCAAGGTCCCCTTTGCCGGAGGAAAGCCGGCCGCATTTGTGCTGACCATCATCGGGCTTGACGGTTTTCTGGCTTACGCGGGGAAGAATTATTACCTGATTGGCGAGTGGTTTCTCGGCTTTATCATCATTCTCTATGCCGTTTATCCCGTTATCCGCTATGTTTTTGTGAAAAATAGGGAGCTGACCGTGATTGGTGCCGCCCTGCTTTCCTCGGTGGCTTACCTGACCTATGATTTTTCGATGGCGGTATTTCGCTTTCCGCCCATCCGACTTTTTGAGTTCGTGCTGGGTATGTACCTCCTTGCCCATGCGCGCTTCTTGCTGGACATGGGCTGGAGGCGGCAATTGATTGTTGTGGCGGCGCTCGCTGTGCTACTGGCCGTGTTGGTCAGGTATTGGGGGGGGCTCTGCCGGTCAGGTATATCGGTCTCGGCATTGTCACTTTTCTGCTGCTTGCGGTCAGCTCCAGCGCTATGACCCATCCGTTTGTTGTCGGATTTTTTCAGTTTGTCAGTCGCTATTCCTACGGAGCCTTTCTGCTCCATCATGTTTTTCTGATAAGGTTCATTGCCGCCAACAAAGAGAATCTGACATCAGGCCGCGCTGCTGTGCTCTATTTCCTGATCGCTCTGGTATGTATTTTTGCAGCAGCCTGGGGGCTGACCCGTTTTACCCAGCGGCTGCTTGGTCACACGCCCGGCGGGGTGAGAAGAGAGGCGTGAGGGTGGTCTCCGGGCGGGCCGTGTCTCTCGCGCCCTCTCTTCAATAGCCGTCGATACCGCTGTCAGGCGGGCTGCAGATCGGAGGTGCAGTGCGGGCAGCGCGTTGCCTGCAGCGGAATAGTGGAGAAACAGCGTGGGCATTCCCTGGTGGTCACCGGTGCCGCTTCCTCTTTTTTCTTGAACCTGTTGATCTGCTTGATGACGAGAAAGATTGCCGCGGCAATGATGAGAAAATCAAGCACCGTGTTGATGAAAACGCCGTATTTGATGGTCACTGCCTCGGCTTCAGCGGTTTTGTCCCGCAGGGTGATGGCCAGGTTGGAAAAGTCGACGTTGCCGAGGAGCAGACCGATCGGTGGCATGACGACATCATTGACCAGCGAACTGACGATCTTGCCGAAGGCGCCACCGATGACAACACCAACCGCCATGTCGATGACATTGCCGCGCATGGCAAACTCTTTGAATTCTGCAATCATTCCCATTTTTTTCTCTCCTTTATCAGTTTGGTGGATGAGATGGCAGCTTTATGTCCTGGTGCGCCTTTGCCGGGCGGCACCGACGGCCCGACGATTCGCTTTCCGTGGCGAAACATCTCAATTCCATCCCGGCGCCAACAGGCCCGGGATTCATCTGCTGATTGAGCGTTGTTACATGCCAACCGAGAACATCGCCTCAAGGTCATGGCGGGAATAGGATTGGAAGGCGAGCATCGTTTCCGTTTTGACGATGGCATTGATGCGCAGCAGCCGATTTGTCACCAAGTCGGCGAGGTCGTCATTGGTGGGGACGCGGGCGATGGCGACGATGTCGTAGTTGCCGCTCACCGAATACGCCTCGGAAATTCCTTCGATTTCGGCGAGTTGTGCCGCTGCTTCGTTGATTTTGGTTCGTTCCGCCTTGATGAGGATGATTGCTGTGACCATTTTTGCTCCCTGATGGTTCGCTCGGGCGGCCTTTGCCGGGGCCGGAGCTCGGATTTTCGTTGCCGTATCCCTGTTGCGGGGGCGACCCGATCTCGATCGGGCATGGAGTTGATCTCGCGGTACTCTGTTCCCTGTGCCGGCTGCATTGCCTTCTCCGCTTGAGCGGCAAACAGATGTCGCTTTTGTAAGGTACCATATTCCATTGATCAGGTGCAAAGACAAACATGAATATGACTGCCCGGCACGGCGATGTCGCGCAGTTCTTGCGTTCTCGGCTGCGCGGCGTGCCGGATCAAATAGAAACACCCCGGGGAGATGGGATTTCTCCGTCGGGGTGTTGTGTTGCGGGGTGGGGGAGATGTCTTACGCTGCCGCGCCGCGCAGATTTTTTGGTTCGCAGACGGCAATGGCGCCATTGGCCCCGGTCAGGCCGCCCTTCTCCGCTTCGGTCAGGACATAGCGAATCTCAGGGTGGCCGGCATGGATTTTTTCCACGATGTCGTCTTTGTTGCCGATCTCGACCAGGTGGATGAAGTTGATGCCCGCTTTGCCAGCCTTTTCTTGCAGATTACCAATATTGGCAGCGCAGCTGCGGACGAACGCTGCGGCTGCGGAATCCCGCCTGTCCTGGGGCAGGGCAAGCGGGACATCCGTCACGTTCAGGGCAAGGATGGTACAATCAAAACGACGGGCGATGTCAATGGCATAGCGTGTCAGGTTTGCGGAAAAGGTGTGCCCTTGGCCGATAACCAGGATTTTTCGGTTCGTGTCGGTTCCTTCAGCCACGGCGCTGGCCGTTGCGTGTTCGCCGGCCTCGGCAAAGGCGGCGGCAACGGCGCTCTCCTGGAAGATATCCGTTCCGTGTTTGTGCAAAAGCGCCTCAAGTTCTTTTTCATTTTTCCTGAACAAGCCGAAGAATGGCATCGCCTGCCTCCTTCATGCTGAATTGACGTGCTCCTCCGGTTGAGAAGCCAGGTTGAATTACCGCGTCAGGTTTCAGACCCGCAACTCGGGACGATTGCTGGTACGGTTGTCCGTCCTCTTTTCCGGTCGTTTCCCTTTCTCGGGAGCCGGATCAAGGATACTCTGTGCGGTATCGTGTTCGCCGGCCTCGGCAAATGTGATTGCCATCATGATTCGGTCCCACGCGCCAAGTTTTTTCTGTTCGGTTGCCATGATTGTTTCTCCTGTGTATGTGTGTAAGGTTTATGTCGAGAGACTGTCGGGGGACTGCGGCTCTTCCCGGGCCGACTGACTATCCTGGTCGCGCTCTCTGGCTTTTGGGGGGATCGCTGCGCTGCCGGCTTGGTGCCAACCTCTCGGCCCGTGGTCGGACTGACTGGGAGCGATCTCCCTGTTGTCCGGGTATAAAAAGCAACAGGTGTGCCATGAAGGGATAAAATTTATAATATGTTGATATCATGATTTTTTTTTATCATTCCCGGAAGTTGCGGTGGGAGGGGTTGTGTTGCATAATGAAACGATCGGTGCGGGGGGCAGGGTTTTTTTATTGTGAAAACAAGGACATTCTTGCTGTTGCGTTTTATTAATAATTATGTTGCATTATGCATCGGTTCGAACGCAAAAGCCATTGGCTTTTTAGGGAAAGTGAGGTAGATCAGAAAAAATGCAAAGGCACTGAGGTCAAGGGCGGGAGGGAACGATGGGGCTGTTCAGCAAATGGCAGGGGCCGGAAGTGGAAGTGGAAGTGGAAGAGGAGGAGCAGGGGGCACCGGAGCTTGCCAAGCTGCAGGAGGCGGTTCTTCGGGCGGAGATGCCGCCGGTGGCGGAAAAGGCTGCCCTGCGGGAGCTCGCCAAGCTGGAGAAAACAAACAGCGGCGCCACCGAGTACTCCATCGGGGTCAATTATCTCGAATATCTGGTCAGCCTGCCGTGGAACGCCTGTTCCGAGGATAATCTCGACATTACTCATGCCCAGCAGGTCCTTGATGAGGACCATTTCGGCCTGGATGAGGTCAAAGAGCGCATTATCGAATATCTGGCGGTGCGCATCCTTCGCCTTGCGGTTCGCCATGCCGTCCTGCTGGTCGATGATGATGCGACGGCCCGGGCCAACATGGAACATGTTCTCTCCCGGGAGGGCTATGACGTCACTGCGGTGGCCGGCGGCAGGGAGGCGGTGGCGCTGCTCGACAAAAAACGGTTCGACCTGGTGCTGACCGACCTGAAGATGGAAGGAGTGGACGGCATGGACGTGCTGGCGGCGGCCAAGGAGGCGCATCCGCAAACCCAGGTCATCATCGTTACCGGCTATGCCACCACGCCGGTGGCGGTTGAGGCGATGAAAAAAGGCTCCTTTTATGTGCTGGCCAAACCGCTCAAGCTCGACGAACTGCGGGCCACGATCAAAGAGGCCCTGTCCGGCCGGCAACAGCAGCTCGGCGCCAAAGGACCGATCCTCTGTTTTGTCGGACCGCCCGGCACCGGCAAGACCTCATTGCAGAAATCCATCGCCAAATGCCTCGGCCGTCAGTTTATCCGTATCTCTCTGGCCGGGATGAAGGATGAGGCGGAAATTCGCGGCCACCGGCGCAGTTATGTCGGCGCCCTGCCTGGCCGTATCATTCAGGAAATCCGGCGGGCCGGCACGAAAAACCCTCTGATCATGCTCGACGAAATCGACAAGATCGGCCAGGATTTCAAGGGGGATCCGGCCTCGGCCCTGCTGGAAGTGCTCGACCACAACCAGAACAGCCACTTTATCGACAATTATCTCGATCTGCCCTTTGACCTTTCCCGGGTGATGTTCATCGCCACCGCCAACACCATCGACCCCATCCCGGCCCCTTTGCTCGACCGGCTCGAACTGCTTTATTTTTCCGGCTACACCGAGGAGGAAAAGGAAAGCATCGCCTTCCACTATCTCATTCCCCGGGAAATCGACGAGGCGGGGCTGGCGCCCGGCGCGCTCACCTTCACCCCGGAGGCGGTGCGGAAAATCGTGCGGGAATACACCCAGGAGGCGGGGTTGCGTAACATCAAGCGGCAGCTTGCCGCCATCTGTCGCAAGACGGCGCGGGAAATGTTGCGCAGCGGCAATCAGTATGAGGGGGTCAACATCACCGCCGAACTGGTCGAACAGTACCTCGGACCGCGTAAGTTTTTTATGGAAAGCGTCGATGAGCGGGAGCGGGCCGGAGTCGCCACCGGGCTTGCCCTGACCGAGGCGGGCGGCCGGATCCTGTTTATCGAGGCCACCATCATGCGCGGCAAGGAACATCTCATCCTCACCGGTTCGCTCGGCGCGGTGATGAAGGAGTCGGCCCAGGCGGCGCTGAGTTATGTGCGCAGCAATGCCGGACATTTCGGCATCAATGATGATTTCTTCGCGGACCGCGATATTCATATCCATGTCCCAGCAGGAGCGATCCCCAAGGACGGGCCGTCCGCCGGGCTGACCATGGCGATTGCCCTTATTTCCCTGCTGACCGGCCGACCGGTGCGGCGGGATGTTGCCCTGACCGGAGAATTGACCTTGAGCGGCCGCATTCTGCCGGTGGGCGGCATCCGCGATAAGATCCTCGCTGCCCGTCGAGCCGGGATCGGCACCGTTATTCTGCCTTTGGCCAATGTCGCCGATCTGCGGGAGATTCCGCTCGATGTCCAGCGCGATCTGACCATCGTCACCACCGCTGAGGTCGAGGAGGTGGTGGCCCTGGCCCTGCGGTAAGGGGCCCGGATCAGGTCAGCCTGGTCAGGCCGCTGTAGAAAAAATAGCCGGCAAAAACGAGGAGAAAGGAGGCGCAGGCGGCGATGAGGCCGCGGTAAAAACGGTCTCCGAAAAAGCCCCGACCCCTGGCAATGCCATAGGAGACGAGCGAATACCAGGCGAGGTCGGCCAGGATGTGGCCGCAGAAAAAGGTCATCACCCCGAGGGGCCCGAGGATGACGGCATGCATGATGTAACCCAGGCCGATGGTCGCCCACCAGATGGCCCAGTAAGGGTTGGCCAGGCTGAAGAGGATGCCGGCCAGGATCAGGTTGTGCCGGCGCGCCGTCTCCCCCTGACCGGCGAGGCGCAGGCCGGCCAGGCCACGGAACATGGAGAGAGACATCCAGACGAGAATAATGCCGCCGGCCAGGGCGATGGCGGCGAATACTCTGTCGTTGTTAAACAGAGGGGCCAGGCCGGTTAGCAGGGCAAGGACGAGGGCCAGTTCGAGAATGCCGTGGCCGAGCACCATCAGCGGCCCGGCGACGGCACCGCGTCGGCTGCTCTCACTGATGGTGGCGGTGAGAAAGGGGCCCGGCATCAGGGCGCCGGACAGGGCAACGGTAAAGGAGGAGAAAAAGATGGCGGCGAGACCTGCTGGCATGAGATACGTTTCCTCTCCTCACGGGTGGCTGTGGCGCACCGCAACCAGCGCCTTTTCCAGATAGGGAGGAATGATGACCCCGGCCCGCCGTGCATTGTCGCAGGCGTGGAGGAGATCGCGGGGGATAAGACCGGCCCGTTGCCAGTAGGCGGCCGGATCGCGGACAAAATCGGCCATGATGGTCAGCACCTCGTCATAATCGCGCACCACATGGCAGAAATTGGCCACCCAGGCCGGCGCCAGCCGCACGGTGTGCGCGCCGATCGTCTTCGGGCTGGAGGCGGTTTTCAACTGGGCCAGAGTGGACTGCCAGAGATGGGCGCCGTTTTCGCCGAGCCCGAAGGGATCGACAAAGATGTGTGGGGCGGGCAGGCTCTCGAAGAGCTTGAGATTGGTGACGGCGATGAGCAGCTCCTCGAAGGTGCCCATGCCGCCGATGTTGTAGATCTTGAACAGTGAGGTGCGGTCGAGGATGTTCTGGCGCATGTGGCGGGCCGAGTTGTTGAAGTTGAGCAGGATCGGCGGCCGCAGGTTGGCCTTCTGGCCGATCTTTTCACTGTCGATGCCGATGCCGAAGCGGAGGATTCCCTGGTCGGCGGCGGCGTCGTCGGCAATGCGCATCACCCCGGGACCGCTGCCGTGACAGACGGCAAATCTGCCGCCGATCTCCGGCACTGTTGAGAGTTGGCGGAAGAAGCGGTGGATCTGCTCGGTCAGCACCGCGTCCGTCCCTTCCACATGGGAGCCGAACATGGCGATCATGGTGTGGACATCGGCCATTTTCTCCTTGCCCTCCCGGGTCACCCAGAATCCGCGGTGAAACTCTCTGACATGGCGCTCGGCACCTTCGCCGAAGATCATGTAAAAGCGCGCTCCCTCCCGGCTGGAGAGATCGCAGAAGGTCTCGTAGGTGGTCTGGCCGAAGTAGATGCTGCCGGATGGCGGTGGGCCATGATGGCCATCGGCCGCGGCGCTTTCGCTGCCGCGGATGGCGCGGCCGACAAAGACGCCGACATTGTTGCGTTTCAGCACCCGCAGGGTGTCGGTGGCCGGGAACTCGTGGGCGACAAAGACTTTGTGCAGGTTTTGGCTGCCGCCGACCAGTTCCAGGCTGTCGACAAAGGGCCGCAGGTCCGGACTGATCTGCGGGCCGCGATGGACGCCGGAGACGATGGTGCCGCGGACGACCTCGTAGACCGCCCGGTTCTGGGCGCTCTCATGCCACTCGTTTTCCAGCATCTCCCGCGGGATGTCGATGCACTGGCTGCGGGTGAGGATGCGGCCGTAGTTGCCCCGACTCGCCGGCTCGGCGCTGATGTTGTCAAACAACGACTCGCAGGTTTCCAGGGAGAAGATGTTGGTGGCGTCGGCAAAATCCACCCCCTCGCGCATGATTTTTTCGGCCCGGCCGCCGTGCAGGACCCGGTCGGCCACCCGGGTCGTTGCCTGGTCGGCCGGATAAAGGCGCAGCCGAATGCAGAGGTTGCCGGTGGCTGCCGGGTGGTCGCCGCCGTTGAAGATCTCCACCTGACGCGGCACGCTGATGCCGGTGGTGCGCACCGCATCAAGCAGCCGGGCCGCCAGATGGAAGACACCGGGTTCGGTCAGTTCCCGTTCGATGAGACCGTTGCAGGGACCCAGTGAGATGCGCACCGCACCGCAGAGAAAATCCCCGGGCGGCAACATGTCCGGCAGGCCGCTGCGGGCAGGATACTGGATGAGGCTCAACCCCTCCTTGGACTGGCGGAGGACGATCTGGGCGTTCTGGCCGGCGGTGAGAATGGTGGTGGAGAGCAGGTACCGAGTGTTTTCCAGCGGCAGGGTCACGACCCCCTCGTCGCTGACCCGGGCGCCGGACGGCAGCAACAGGTGGTGACACGCCTGCATCTCCTCGATCTCCTGCCGGGAAAACGACGGTTCGAGCGGAATAAAGAGCCGGCCGATGGTCAGCCGGCGATTGCTGTCGATGATGGCCCTGATCTCGGAAAAGAGCATGTCCGGGATATGGGGATTGAGCGAGAAAAGCTCAATCGGCAACTCAATGCGGCGGCGCAGGGTGTCGATCTGCGGCTCTCCCTCGCCGAAATCGATATTGAGGCCGATCTGGGAATGACCGCTGCGGCCGATGAGGCAGCAGCGGTCGCGCAAGGCGCCGCGGGCGCGCAGGTCGCTCAGCACCCCGCGCAGGGTGTCGCTGGCGTCCTCCAGCCGCATGAGCCCGGCAAGTTTGGGCACACCGAGCCTCTCGTCGATGGACGGGGCTGCGGTCGGCTCCAGCAGGAGAAAGCCGTCTTCGGTGAGCAGCGGTGGGCGTTTCATGCATCAGTATCCTTCCGGGCGTCCGGTTTTTCTGTTTGCTTCGGTGCTATTTATTGTCAGAAACGAAAGACGCCACGATGCCGACGGGCCGTGTTTTGCTGTCCGTTGTTTTCACTTTTCCGCCTGACATGGTTTTCTGGTTTTGGCGGGACCATCATTTTTTGTCCTTGACGATGGTCAGTTTGACACTGACTTCGGGCCAGTGTTTCCCTTCTTCCTGCAACTGCTCCGGCACGACGAGGCGGCTCAGGACGGTGGTGCTTTCCGCCAGGCCGCTCAGGTAAATGGGCTGGGTGGTCAGGCTGTCGATGTGCCCGGCGTTTTCAATGGTGATCGCGGCCGGGGTGATCTCCATGGCGCCGATCCGGTAGCCGGAGGGCAGGGTGCCGATGAACTGCGGGCTGACAGGCACCTTACGCGCCTCGACCTTCTTGATTTTCACCTCGAAGTTGGCCGGCTGGATGTCGAGCAGTCGCAGTTTGTTGGGGACGACGATGGTGGCGTCGGAAAGGTCGATGCGGTGGCGGCCCGGCCCGAGCTGGGAGACATCGACCTGAACCCGCAGCTGGTAGGGGTCTACTCCGCGCAAGGTGGCGAGTGGACCTTCCATCAGCAGTTTGACTTCCTCCTGTTTGCCGATCAGTTCGATATTTTTCGATGCCTTGCTGTACTCGATGGGGACGGTGAAGAGCATTTCGCGGATTTCGGTGCCGGATTGAATCAGGGTCAGCCAGAGGAGCACGGCCAGGGAAAAGCTGGCGCCGATCTCGGCAATGGTGCGCAGCGAGTTCTGTTTTTTCGCGACAACGCTGCCGGCAAAGGTTTCCAGCCGTCTGGCGTGCTCGGCAATGAGCCGGGCGGCATCACCCGGGCTCGTGACTCGCACCATTTCCCCGTCAAGAAAAGCGGAAACCGTTCCTCGTTCCTCGCTGACCGCGAAAACAAGGGCATCGGTTTTTTCGGCAAGGCCCATGGCGGCATGGTGGCGGGTGCCGAGATCTTTAGAAAGCCGGTTGGAAACCGAGAGAGGCAGATGGACCCCGAACCGGTCAATCCGTTCACCCTGCAGGATCACCGCGCCGTCATGGCCCGGCGAACTGGTGTCAAAGAGACTGAGCAGCAGCTGGGGACCGGCCAGGGCATCGAGGAGAACCCCCTCGGTTACCCATTGCTGCAAGGGCACCTCGCCGGGGAAGACCAACAGGGCGCCCCAGCGGCGCTCCGCCAGAGCAAAAAGCGTTTGGTCGATGATCTTTGCCGTCTCGGTCTTTTTTTCTGCGCGCCGGTGGTGATGGCCAAAGAAGAAGGTCCGTTCGAGGATGCGGCGGATCTCCGGCTGAAAGATGATGAGGAGCGCCAGCACGGCGATCTGGCTGAAGTTGGAGAAGATCCATTCAAAGCCCTGCAGCCCGAGAAGACGCGCCACCAGTGCGACCCCGGCGGCAAAGGTCAGGCCAAGGGCGATTTTCCAGGCACCGGTGGCTCGGAGAGTCCGGTAAAAAGAGTAGAGCAGCAGGGTGATCAGGGTGATATCGAGAAGAACCCGCCACTGAAGAAAATTCTGCATGTCGTTCCGAAGGGGAAAGAGATTGCGGCCGACTGTGACCGCTTTGCATGTTACAGGAAAAGGGTTGATCCGGCAAGAGCGGATCCCGGCATGATCTGTTTCTCGGCCCGAGGGTTTTTCTTTCTTTTTTCCAGGCAGTAAAAAATGGTAAAAGAGAGTTGTATGAAGGCGTCTGCCTGTGACTGAAAAGCGCGATGGCGCAAGCAAACCGACATGAAGAATGAGGAGGACAATCGATGAAAAAATGCAGCTTGAACGATTTCATGGCTGAACTGAAACCATGGCTGGATCGGGATTACATCCGCCAGGCCGGACTTGACGGCAGCGGTCATTTTGTCGTCCATTTCGTCGATGGCATGAAGAATGTTTACCATATCGACGACTGCAACGCCGAACAGGTGCAGAAGGTGCTGCGTGATCTGAAGGAGAAGGGCATCCGCATCGAAGAGCAGGGGTGACGGCCGAGCGGCAGAGCGGTTGTCTTTGCCGCTGTCCCTTCCTCTGCCGGCAGCCTGATAAACGGGGCTGCCGGCCCTTTTTTTCTTTCCCTTGCCCGCTCCTCCCACGGCTCCGTGCGGGGCGATTCGGTCGCTGTCGTGACCGATGAAATCCCTTTTACCCTGACCGGAAATATTCTGTTGACTTTTTTCGGGCCGGACTATAATAGGCGCATGAATTTTGCGCGTGCGATGGGCCGCTGATGTCGGCCCGCTTTTTTTTGTAACGCGTAGCGATATCCTTAATTGACAAACCCGTAAAAAGTCTTTTTTCACCACAGAGCGCACAGAGAACGCAGAGAAAAAATCTTTAATTATAATTAGTTATCTCTGTGCGCTCTGCGGTCTCTGTGGTTAATTTTCAGTTTTTACGATTCCATCTTAATTGACTTGTGGAGAATACCATGACCCTGAAAATCATCACCCTTGAGGAGCAGGATGACCCCCCGGACTCCCAGGCTGCTTCTTTGTCCCCCTCTTTCGTCCTCCCGACCCGCTTCCCCGCCGTTTCCCGCGTCAGGGCCTTTCGCCGCCGCCACTTTCCGACAACGACAGATGCCGAGTGGAATGACTGGCGCTGGCAGCTCCGCCATCGGATCACCAGCAGTGAACAGCTGGATGGAATCATTTATCTTACCGACAGCGAACGTCAGGCTCTGCAGCGCCACAGCGCCACCCTGCCCTTTGCCATTACCCCGTATTACGCCAGTCTCGTTTCCCCGGACGATCCGCGGGATCCGCTGCGGCGGGCTGTGGTACCGGTGACCGCCGAACTGCTGGTGTCCGGCGGCGAGTCCCATGACCCGTTGGGCGAGGACGGTCACACGCCGGTGCCCGGATTGGTGCACCGCTATCCCGATCGGGTCCTTTTTCTCGTCACCGATTACTGTTCCACCTACTGCCGTTACTGTACCCGTTCGCGCATGGTCGGCAGATCAGCGGAGACAACATCCTGCCGGGATCGCTGGGAAAAGGCCTTTGCCTATATCGAACAGCACCGCGAGATCCGCGATGTACTGCTCTCCGGCGGCGATCCGCTGACCCTGCCGGATGAAACGCTCGAATACCTGCTCAAGCGGCTGCGCGCCATCCGCCATGTGGAAATGATTCGCATCGGCACCAAGGTGCCGGCGGTGCTGCCGCAGCGCATCACCGGTGCGCTCACCCGCATGCTGCGCCGCTATCATCCGCTGTGGATCAGCATCCACGCCATGCATCCGGCCGAGCAGACCCGGGAAATGAAAAAGGCGTGCGAACGGCTGGCTGACGCCGGCATCCCGCTCGGCAGCCAGACCGTGCTGCTGTCGGGCATCAACGACAACGTGCCCACCATGAAACAGCTGATGCAGGGACTGGTGCGCATGCGGGTCAAACCCTACTATCTCTACCAGTGCGATCCGATCATCGGTTCCGCCCATTTCCGCACCACGGTGGCCAGGGGCCTGGAAATATACCAGGGTCTGCGCGGCCACACCACCGGCTATGCCGTGCCCACCTACGTCATCGACGCCCCCGGGGGTGGCGGCAAGATTCCGCTGCTTCCGGAAACGTGTCTCGGCAGGGACGGCAACGATATTCTTCTCAAAAACTATGAGGGGAATGTCTACCGCTATCCTGACACCATCTGACAGGAATTCGTTTTTCGCATTTTTTCTTTTTGAGGTTATCATGAAGATTGGCATGACCTATGACCTGCGGGCCGAGTATCTTGCCGCCGGCTACGGCGAGGAAGAAACCGCCGAATTCGACCGGCCCGACACCATCGACGCCATCGAGGACGCCCTCCGGTCCCTTGGCCACCAAACTGATCGCATCGGCAATCTCGACAGCCTGGTAAAGCGGCTGGCCGTCGGCGACCGCTGGGATCTGGTGTTCAATATCGCCGAGGGGCTGTATGGTTTCGGCCGGGAGGCGGCGGTGCCGGCCCTGCTCGACGCCTACCGCATTCCCTATACCTTTTCCGATCCGCTGATGATGAGTGTTACCCTCCACAAGGCTTATGCCAAACGGGTGGTGCGCGATCTCGGCATCCCCACCCCGGATTTCGCCCTGATTCGCAGCATCGAGGAAACCGAGGAGATCAACCTTCCGTATCCGCTCTTTGCCAAGCCGGTGGCCGAGGGCACCGGCAAGGGGGTGACCGCTGTTTCGAAAATCGTCTCACCGGTGCAACTGAGAGAGGTCTGCCTGGATCTGCTTGCCACCTATCGCCAGCCGGTGCTGGTCGAGACCTTTCTGCCGGGCCGGGAATTCACGGTCGGCATTGTCGGCAACGGCGTCAGGGCCCGTTCCATCGGGGTGGTTGAGGTGGTCCTGCTGGAAAACTCCGATCCGGATGTCTATTCCTACCGCAACAAGGAGATCTGCGAAGAGGTGGTGGAGTATCGGGCGGTGGATGACCCCGAGGCGCGTGCGGCGGTGCAGGTGGCGCTTGATGTCTGGCACGGCCTCGACTGCCGTGACTCCGGACGGGTCGATCTCCGTTCCGATGCAGCCGGACGGCCCGCTTTCATCGAGATTAACCCCATTGCCGGGCTCCATCCGGAGCACTCTGATCTGTGTATCATTGCCGGCAAATTCGGCATGAGCTACCAGCAGCTCATCGGCGAGATCGTCGAGGGCGCCATGGCGCGGCTGGGCGGCTGAGTCATCATGAGAATCGCCATTGTCCACAACCGGCCATTGCCGGAAGGGGCGCAGAACTGGCAGTCGTCCCGCGACGTGTTGCAGCAGGTCGAGGCGGTCCGGCACGCCTTGGGCGAGCTTGCCATCGACGCAGTCGCCCTTCCCTTTGATCGCGATGCGGGGGCCTTCATCGCCACCCTGGGTCGGGAGAAGGTCACCGCCCTCTTCAACCTCTGTGAAAGCGTGGACGAAGATCCGCGGCTCATTGGCCATCCGGCCGCTCTCTTCGAGCTGCTCGGCCTGCCGTTCACCGGCTCGGGCTCGCTGGCCCTGATGCTCTCCACCGACAAGCTGCTGGCAAAGCGGCAACTCGTTGCCGCCGGCCTGCCTACTCCGGAATTTCTTTCCTATGACGGCGGCGAGGTCGCCGGCCTGGTTGATTTTCCCCTGCCGGCCATCATCAAGCCGCGTTGGGAGGATGCCAGCATCGGCATTGATCAGGAGTCCATTGTGACAAAGAAAAAGGAGCTGACCGAAAAACTGCCGCTTTTTTACCGGCAGTACGGGCCGCTGCTGCTGGAGCGTTTTATTGACGGCCGCGAATTCAACATCTCCCTTTTCGGCTATCCGACCCCGCACATTCTGCCGGTGGCGGAGATCGATTTTTCCGATTTTCCCGGCGAGCTGCGCAGAATTGTCGGCTACCGCGCCAAATGGGATGAAAGCGCCTTCGAGTATCACCACACCCCCCGAATCTTTCCGGAAAAACTCTCCCCCCTGCTGGAACGCAATCTCCGCAAGGTGGCGGCGGCGGCCTACAGGCTCTTTTTGCTGCGCGATTATGGCCGCATCGATCTGCGGCTTGACGATCTTGGCAGAATTTATGTGCTGGAGGCCAACGCCAATCCCTGCCTCTCCCCTGACGCCGGATTTGTCGCTGCTGCCGGCCAGTGTCGGATGGGGTTTACCGATATCATCGGCGATTTTGTCGGATTTCTGCGGATGAGGGGACGGCAATGATCTCTATCCGGCCTGCCGGCGGCGGCGACCTCGAGTCGCTCTTTGCCCTGATCGACACCATCGGCAATTTCACTGCCGCGGAAAAGGAGCTGGCCCGCGAGGTGATCGGCGATGGTCTGGTCTCGGAAACAAGCGGCTATCAGATCCTGGTGGCGCTTGCCGAGGGAGGCGACCTGGCCGGTTTTCTCTGTTACGGGCCGATTCCGATCACGGTAAACCGCTGGGATCTCTACTGGATCGCCGTTGATCCCGCCCTTTCCCGCCATGGTGTCGGTTCCCGGCTGCTGGAGGAGATGGAGCGACGGCTCGGCGCCGATGTCCACATCTATGTCGATACCTCTTCCACTCCCGGCTACACCGGCGCACGCGCGTTCTATGAACGGCACGGATACCGGGTGGCCTGTGTTCTGCCGGATTTTTACCGGCCGGGGGATGACAAGGTGGTCTACCGCAAGATACTCTGAAGGGGCGCTGGCGGAGGGGACTTTAGGACAGTCGCCTTTTGTATTCCTCGTAGCCGAACTCCCGGACAATCTCCACCTGATCCCTGTCCGGATCGTAGAGGGCTATGGAAGGCAGCCGCACCCCGTTGAAGGTGGTGGTTTTCACCATGGTGTAGTGGCTCATGTCTTCGAGGATGAGGCGGTCGCCGATTGCCAGCGGCTGCGGAAAGGCATAGCTGCCCAGCATGTCGCCGGCCAGGCAGGAGACGCCGCCGAGCCGGTAGACATGGGGATACTCCCCGGGCAGGCCGGCGCCGCGGATGTCGGGCCGATAAGGCATCTCCAGCACGTCCGGCATGTGGCAGGTGACGGATACGTCGAGAATGGCGATGGGCCCGTCGTTGTCGATAATGTCGAGCACGGTGGTGATGAGCGCGCCGGTATGGATGGCGATGGCTTCGCCCGGTTCGAGATAGACGGTCAGGCCGTAGGTTGTTTTGAAGTGATCAATGACCTCGCAGAGCAGGTCAATATCGTAATAGGGCTTGGTGATATGGTGGCCGCCGCCCAGGTTGAGCCATTCCATGCCCGGCAGGATGTCACTGAACTGTTTGTCGAAAACCTTGGCGGTGCGGGCAAGGGCATCCGAGCCCTTTTCGCAGAGGGTATGGAGATGCAGGCCGCTGATGCCGGCGAGCGATCGGCCGGTGAACTGTTCCCGGGTGATGCCGAGCCGCGAGCCGGGAGAGCACGGATCATAGATGGCCACCGCGGTCTCCGAGTGACGGGGATTGACCCGCAGGCCGAAACGGGGCGGTTTCGGGTGGCGGGCGATCAACGGCTGGAAACGCTCCCACTGGCTGAAGCTGTTGAAAACGATGTGATCGCAGAGATCAAGCATCTCGGCCAGATCGGTTTCGGAGAAGGCCGGACCATGGCCATGCACCTCACCGCCGAATTCCTCGCGACCAAGGCGCGCCTCATGGGGTGAGCTGGCGCACACCCCCTTGAGATAGCGGCTTATCAGCGGAAAAACGCGGAACATGGCAAAGCCCTTAAGCGCCAGCAGGATCTGCGCACCGCTCTGCTGCTGCACCCTGTCAAGGATGCGCAGATTGCGCACGAGCGCCCCCTGGTCAACGACAAAGGCCGGACTCGGCACCCGTTGCGGGTCGAAGTCTACCAGGTAACTTCGGTCCATGGCAGGCCGTGAATGTTGAGTTTTTCCATGAAGGGGTCGGGGTCGAGCTCCTCCATGTTGAAGACGCCGGCCCCCTGCCAGACGCCGGTCAGCATCAGGAGAGCGCCGATCATCGCCGGCACCCCGGTGGTGTAAGAGACGGCCTGGGAACCCACCTCCTCGTAACACGCGGCGTGATCGCAGATGTTGTAGATGTAGTAGGTCTTGGCCTTGCCGTCCTTTTTGCCCGTGATCAGGCAGCCGATGCAGGTGCGGCCCCTGGTCAGCGGGCCGAGCGAGCCGGGATCGGGCAGCACCGCCTTCAGAAACTGCAGGGGCACGATCTGCCGGCCCTGGTACTCGATGGGCTTTATGCTGGTCATGCCGACATTCTGCAATACCTCCAGATGGCGCAGGTAGTTGTCGGAAAAGGTCATCCAGAAACGGGCCTTCCGCAGGCCGGGGAAATGTTTGACCAGGGATTCGAGTTCCTCGTGGTACATGAGATAAATCTTGCGCGGGCCGATGCCCTCCGGAAAAGCGAATTCCTTGGCGGTGGACAGCGCCGGGGTCTCCACCCAGGAGCCATTTTCCCAGTGACGGGCCGGGGCGGTCACCTCGCGGATGTTGATCTCCGGATTAAAATTTGTGGCAAAGGGCTGGCCATGATCGCCGGCATTGCAGTCGATGATATCGAGCTCATCGATCTCGTCGAAATGATGCTTTGCCGCCCACTTGGTGAAGACATTGGTGACGCCAGGATCAAAGCCGGAGCCGAGCAGGGCCATCAGCCCGGCCTGCCTGAATTTTTCCTGATAGGCCCACTGCCACTTGTACTCGAATTTCGCCTCGTCGCGCGGTTCGTAGTTGGCGGTGTCAAGATAGTGGACCCCGCATTCGAGGCAGGCGTCCATGATGGTCAGATCCTGATAGGGAAGGGCGACGTTGATGCAGAGTTCCGGTTTGAAGTCGCGCATTAGGGCGACCAGTTCCGCGACGTTGTCGGCATCGACCCGGGCCGTTCTGATCGGCCGGGGCAACTGGGCGGCGATGGCATCGCATTTTGCCTTGGTGCGCGAGGCGAGCATGATGTCGGAGAAGACCTCCGGCACCTGGCAGCATTTATGGACAACAACCGAGCCGACCCCGCCGGCGCCTATGATCAGTACTCGTGACATGGCAAACTCCTTTCTTTGGTGAAGCGTTCAAGCGTTTCAACGTTCAAACGTTCAAACGGATTCCTGCTGACCCCTGTCTCCTAAAATTTCAAATAGGTATAGCCCTCGAGGCAGCTCTCGTAAAAATCGATGAGCTTGACGCCCTCGCGGGGCAGGATGGCGCCGCGGTGCACCTGGCGGTCGATCTTGCGTTTGATGGTGCGGGCCATCATCTCCGGGCTGTACTGCATGGTGGCAAGGACATGCTGCGCAGCCGCCCCTTTGATCACCTCCTCGATATAAAAGTCGGAGGGATCGTCATCGTCGCAGTAGACGTGAACTTCGTTCAAGCGGCCGAAAAGATTGTGCATGTCGCCCATCACGTCCTGATAGGCGCCGGTGAGAAAGAGGCCGATGAAGTAGTCCTCACCCTTTTTCAGGGCGTGGAGGAGCAGGGTCTGGTCATAGCCGTTCTTGGCGATGAACTTGTCGATCTTGCCGTCCGAATCGCAGGTGATGTCGGCGATGGAGCAGCGCTCCGTCGGGAGCTCGTCGAGCCGGGTGACCGGCATGATCGGCAGCAGCTGACTGATGGCCCAGGTATCGGCGGCGGACTGGAAGACGGAGAAGTTGCAGAGATACTGGCTGGCCCGCAGCTCGTCGATCTGCTGGAGCTCCTTGGGCACGAAATCGGCCCGCTTGATGACATCGCGGATCTGGCCCATGATCTTCCAGTAGAGGGTTTCGATCTTGGCCCGCTCCTCGAGCGAGATGACGCCCAGTTTGAAGGCGTGGATCGAGTCGAGCTTGATCTGCTGGACGTCGTTATAAATCTCCTGGTAGTTCTCCATGGTCAGGTCGCTGGCCGATTCCCGCATGTTGGTAACAAGCAGGTGTTCGCCCGCCGTCTTTTCCGTATCGAAGGAATTGGCGGTCTGGATGATGTTGACCACGTTGGTGATGACGCAGGAATGATGGGCGGTGACGTAGCGGCCGCTTTCGCTGACGATGTTCGGATGATGGACATTGACCTGGTCGCAGATCTGCTGCAGCACGGCAATGATGTCCGCCGCATACTCCTGCAAGGTATAGTTGCGCGACGAGTTGGTGGAGGAGCGCGAGCCGTCGTAATCGACGCCGAGACCACCGCCCACGTCGAAATACTCGATGTTGAGGCCGGAGAGCACGAGATCGGCGTAGATGCGGCCTGCCTCGGCGACCGCCTCCTTGAGCACCCGGATATCGGGAATCTGGCTGCCGACATGAAAATGAAGCAGGGTCAGGCAATCGGTCATGCTGTGCTGGCGGAGCAATCTGATCCCGTTCAATATTTCGCTGCTGGTCAGGCCGAACTTTGCCCGGTCGCCGCTCGATCCGGCCCAGCGGCCGCCGCCCTGTACCGACAGCTTGGCCCGCATGCCGATCAGCGGCGAGACGTTCATCTCCGCGGACAGGCGAATAATCATCTCGAACTCGGAGAAATTCTCGACCACGATGATCACCTTGCGGTCGAGCTTGCGGCCGAGCAGCGCCAGCCGGATGTACTCTTCGTCCTTGTAGCCGTTCAGTACGGTCAGGGCATTGCGGTTTTCGTTTAAGGCAAGCGCCGCCATCAGCTCGGATTTCGAGCCGGCCTCCAGCCCGTAGTCAAAGGGATCGCCCGCCTCGAGGATCTCTTCCACCACCTCGCGGGTCTGGTTCACCTTGATCGGATAAACGCCGATGAAACGGCCCTGATAGCCGCTTTCCTCCATGGCCTCCTGGAAGGTGAGATTGAGCTGCCGTACCTGGGAGCGGAGGATGTCATGGAAGCGGATGACGGTGGGAAACGGAATGTCCTGGCTCTTGATCTCTTCGATCACCTCAAGGATGTCGATGGCCGGGCCGTCGTCGCGCCGTTCCGGCAGCACGCAGACATGGCCGCTGTCGTTGATGGAAAAATAGCCGTTGCCCCAGCGCAGGACGTTGTAGAGTTCGGCGTTGGCATTGATGATTTTCCGTTTATCGCCCATGGTTCTTCTCCCCATGCAGAGTCAGGATCAGTTCCCTGACCACCTTGGCGGCAAAGACTGCGCTGTTGCCGGTGGGATCGATGGCGGGCGCCAGCTCAACCACGTCGGCGCCGACCAGATTTTTGCCCTGCAATGATTTGATGACGCTGACAAAGGAATGAAAATCCTCGCCACCGGCCTCGGGGGTGCCGGTGCCCGGCAGAAAGGCGGGATCGAAATAATCAAGATCCAGGGACAGATAGAGAGGCCGGGTGGGCGGCACCTGTTGCAGCATGGAGAGAAACTGCGGCAGGCTGTTGCAGAGGGTGCGATTCTCTCGCATCCAGAGATACTCTTCCCTGGTGCCGGAGCGGATGCCGAACTGAATGAGGCCGTGACCGGCGCTGAAGTGATCGAGACAGCGACGAATGACGGCGGCATGGGAGTAGTGGTGCCCCTCGTAGCCGTCACGGAGATCGGCATGGGCATCGAGATGCAGGAGGAGCAGGTCCGGGAAATCGGCGAGATAGCGGGCGATGACCGGATAGGAAACGGAATGTTCGCCGCCCAGGGTCAGCAGCCTGGCCCGGTTCCGGGCCGGCGCGGCGGCGTTGAGCACGGCCGTGAATATCTTGTGGAGAACACGCCAGTCCTGTTCGGCGTTGCCGCTGATGTCGATGGCGAGATTGCCGAGATCATGAAAGGGGAAATCAGCGAGATCGCGGTCAAGATAGGGGGAATAGCTTTCGATGTCCGCCGACACCATTCGAATGGCGTCCGGACCGCTCGCGGCCCCCTTGCGAAAGCAGGCGGTGCCGTCAAATCCGGCGCCGATGATGTTGACCCGGCCGGGCTGCGGGACATCCGCCGGCCGGGAACAGTCATATGGAATGTCGCATTTCCGCAAGAGTGTCATGGTCATGCCCTCTTCTTTCCAGACACCGGGATCCCGGCAGTTTCCCCGGGGGAAAGACGCGCGCTGCTTCGGCGTGTTTTCCTGCCCCCTTCTCTATAGTCTATTTGCTGCCGTTGACCAATTTTTTTTCGTCTGCAGATGCCGACAAAAAAGGCGCAAATATACACTGCTGCGATATTCCGTCAAGATTTTTTCTAACCGTGCCCCCAAACAGCTCTGCCGGCAGGGCTAGATGCCAGTCTGCGGGAGCGGCTGGGGGCGACTGTTATCGAGCAGGGCGCGGACCGAGCGGCAAAATTGCTCCAGGCTGAACGGTTTCTGCATCAGCATAGTGTGGGGGATGTTTTTCAGCTCGTCGGTGTCGATGTCGAAGGAATGGCCGGTCATGTAGAGGATGGGCAGCCAGGGTACCTGGCGGCGGGCGAAGTCGGCCAGGGACTTGCCGCCCATGCCGGGCATGATGAGATCGGTTGCCAGCAGGGCGATGTCGTCGTGGTGTTCCGCGAAGATCCGCTGGGCGGCATTGCCGTCCGGGGCGGTGAAAATGTGGTAGCCGGCCTCGGCCAGCGAGGCGGCCAGCATCTGCAGCACCTCCAGATCGTCCTCGACAAGGAGAATGGTTTCCGAGCCGCCGATCATCCGTGCCTCACTCTGGATGGCTGTCTCTTCAGATCGCAGGGCGGGATTGCAGCGCGGCAGCAGGATGTGAAAGGTACTGCCTCGCTCCAGTTCTGTTTCGACCAGGATGCGGCCGTTGTGGCTTGCCACGATTCCGTGGACGTTGGACAGACCGAGTCCGGTGCCTTTGCCCGCCTCCTTGGTGGTGAAAAAGGGATCAAAGATCATGCTCAGGGTGTGGCGGTCGATGCCGCGGCCCTGATCGCTGACGCTGAGCACCGCATAGTCGCCGTTCGCCTCGCGCAGATCAACGTCGTAAACGGTTTGCGGTGGGATGCTGCGCATGGAAGTCCGAATGACCAGACGACCGGGGCCGTCCATGGCATCCCGGGCATTGACCACCAGATTGATGAGGATCTGCTCCATCTGGCTGCGGTCTGCCTGGATCAGCCAGAGATCGTCGGTCAGCTCGATGATGAGTTCAATGTCCTCGCGGATGAGCCGGCGCAGCATCTTTGCGAGTTCCTGCACCATCAGGTTCAGGTTCATGGGCCGGACGTGCATCTCCTGTTTGCGGCAGAAGCCCATGATGCGGCGGATCAGTTCCGCGGCCCGCTGGGTGCAGTTTTCAATGGCCTCGATCTGCTGATAGAAGAAATGATCGCGTCCGAATTTCAGTTTGCCGAGGGAACAGTAGCCGAGAATAGGGGTGAGGATGTTGTTCATGTCATGGGCGATGCCGCCGGCCAGGGTGCCGAGAGCTTCAAGTTTCTGGGCCTGGCGGTAGCGTTCTTCCAGCAGCCGGCGTTCCTCCTCGGCGCTCTTGCGTGCCGAGATGTCGCGGTCGATACCCCGGTAGCCGATCACCCGCCGATCCTGGTCGAAAAAGGGGGTGCCGCTTGTTTCGATGTCGACGAACTCGCCGTTCTTTTTGCGGCAGCGGTGCTCGTGGGCCTGACAGGTGCGGGCGCCCCGCAGGCAGTCGAGAAACATCTCCTTCATCGTCCTGGCCGAGTCGGCGTCATGGAGGATGTCAAAATAGCAGCGGCCCAGCAGTTCGCCGGGATGGTAGCCGTAAATCTCGTAACAGACCGGAGAACAGTAGGTCAGATTGCCCGCGGTGTCCACCTCCCAGACCCAATCGGTAGTGGTTTCCACCAGGGAACGGAACCGCTGTTCCGAGGCCACCAGCGCCGCTTCGGTTTCTCGGATTGAGGTCATATCCCAGAAGCTGCCGATCAGCTTGCCGCTTTTGCCGCCGCCATTTTCCGCCCGGGCCATGTTGACGGCCAGGATCTTCCGATTGCCTTCCGCATCGACGATAACGATTTCCCGACCAGGCTGGCCATCGTGGAGGGTGCAGCAGCCGGTGGAGCAGGAGCAACAGGGACGATCAACGGCGATGGTTCGAAACACGCAGGGGCCGCCCACCACCTCGGCCGCCGGCCTGCCGGTGATGCGCTCGGCCGCCGGGTTCCAGTCGCTGATCTTCCCGTCGCTTTCGAGGACAAAGATGGCAGCCGGACTGGTGTGCAGAACCCCTTGCAGTTCCCGGCGGGACAGTTCCTCCTGACGAGCAAGAATCCATTTTCCAGTCAGGGAGAGGGCGAGTTGCTTCAGCTCTTCCGGGTCAAAGGGTTTACGCAGGAAAAGCAGCTTGTCCGGGGTGCCCACCTTCCGGACGATTTCCTCGCAGGAGTGATCGGAATAGGCGGTGACGATGATCAGTTCGATTTCCCGGTCGATTTCCCGGATGCGGATCGCCGTTTCCATGCCGTCCCAGCCCGGCGGCATCCGCACGTCGATAAAGGCCAGGGCAAAGGGATTGGCCGCCATCCTTGCCTCCAGGGCCAGCTGAAACCCCTCCTGGCCCTGGGCCGCAAAGGCAAGCTCGAAGAGCGGCTCTGCCGGCGCATCGCCGTTGGCGTCGAGGATCTTTGCCACCTCCGCCATAATGCCGGCCCGGTTTTGTGCCGGAGCAAGGACCATCCTGTAGGCCTTCCATATCTCCCGGTCATCGTCGATAATGAGAATCCGTCTTTTTTCCATGCCGCATCCCTGTCATGCTGTGTCCGGCAGAGGCGTTTGCTGTGGCTCGTCCCGTGCCGCCGTTTTTTCATCCGTATCTGTTGCCGCAGGCAGAGCTTCCGACCAGGCAGGCAACCGGACAACAAAGGTGGCCCCCTGCCCCGGCCCCGGACTGGTTGCCTCGATGGAGCCGTTGTTCGCCTTCAGGTAGTTGGCGCTGGAGTGGAGACCGAATCCGGAACCGGTGTGCTTGGTGGTATAGCCGAAGCGAAAAAGGGCCTCTTTCTCCTCATCGGAAAAACCGCAGCCCATATCGGTAATCGACAGCCGCACCATGGGCGGCGTTCCTGCTTCCAGGCCGCTCGTGATGCGAAGAATCCGCGGGCCGGTTGTCCTGTCCATCGCTTCATACCCGTTTTTTATCAGGTTGACAAGAACCTGTAGTAATTTGGTGCCCTCCACCCGCACCGGCGGTACCGGTGCTAAATCGGTTTCCAGGAGAATCTCCCGTTTTTTCATGGTTTCGGCCAGCATATTGATGGCATCCCGGGCCACGGCAATGATGTCCACCGGTTCCGGGGAATCGGCGAGGCGGGCATAGCGCATCTGCAGGCTGATGATATTTTCAATGTGTTCATGGGTGGCGCGGATATGTTTCAACTCTTCGATGATCTTTCCGTATTCTTCGCTGATTCCGGCAGGCAGGATCTCGACGAGCCGGAGCAGCCGTTTTTTCTCGTCTTCCGGGATGTCGCTGCTGGCCTGGAGATATCGTTGCAAAGGCAGCAGGGAGTCGGCCAGTTTGGTACTGAGCGGGCTTGCCTCGATCTGCCTGGTCAGCACCGAGGTCACCACCTTGGCCGGGGTGATGGCGTTGCCGATATTGTGCAGCACCCCCACCGCCATTTCCGCCATGCCCGCCTCGTGGGCCTGGCGCAGCATAATGGCCTGGGCCTCCTTCAGGTCACGGGTCCGTTCCGCCACCTTGTCCTCCAGGGAACGGGAATAGTCGTCGAGCTTTTCCCGGGACTCGCGCAATCGTTCGGTCATGACGTTGAAGGCGGCGGCCAGTCCGGCGAACTCCTGGCAACCGAAGCCGGGAAGCTCGATGCGATGGTTGAGGTCGCCGGCGGCGATCTGATGGACACCGTCATGGAGGGCGCGGGTGTCCCGGGCGAAGGAGCGGGTCAGCAGGATGGCGGTCAGAAAGCCGGCGAGGAGGAAGACTGCCAGGACGGTGAGAAAGGAGATGGTGATGTGCCGCATCTGCCTGCCCCATTCCATTTTTTCCGCGGCAATGGCTTGTGTCAGAGGGCTGAGGGAGAATCCGCAATGCAGGACGCCCCACAGCTGCGAACCGCTGTAGAGCGGAATAATCACCTCAAGCAGCGCATCGTTGCCGTCCGTCTCCGGCCAGATCAGTCGCACCGGTTTGGGGCCGTCCGCTTTCTCCTTCGGAAATTCACCGGCGAGCAGGGTTGCGAAACGGCGATTTTCGGGGGATGGCAGTTTCCTGCCCTGCTCTGTTTCGTCATTGTGGGCCACCACTGTCAACTGGCGATCCAATGCCTGACAGAAGAGAATGTCCGGATCATTGTCCACCACCTCGGCCACCAGGTTCTGCAGAAAGCTGAAATCAAAGCCGGCGATCGATTGATCGGCGCTGAGCCCCATGCTGCGCACCAGCGAGGTGCTGCGGTTGGCCAGATCCTGGCGCATGAGGGTGATGCTGGCGGCCAATTGCTCGTCGCGGAACTGGCTTGTCTTCCAGAAAACGAGAAAACCGAGGGCCGGAATGAGCAGGCAGAGCAGCAGCATGTTCATTCCGATGAGGTAGACCCTGATGGACGGACGTCTGCGCATGGCTCTCGTGTGGTGGGCGTTGGGGAATTGCGTATGGTTGCCGACCTTTTCAGTATAGAGGCCGGCAACCGGCGAATGCAATGAAAAAGGGGAGGGAAAAGGAGACACTCCCCGGCCCTGTCAGCCGTAATGCTTGTCCACCGTGGCGATGCGGCTGTGGATGGGCGGCACCGCCTCGCCATCGATGCGGACATCGATCACCGTAGGACGCCCCGACGCGATAATATCTTCGACAAGCTCCGGGGTCAACGGGTTGTCGCCGTCCAGGCGAATGCCTCTGGCGCCCAGGCCTTCCGCCACCGCGGCAAAGTCCACCATGGCAAAGCGGGATGGCAGGCCTTCGGGGATCGGGGTCTTGAAGAGCTTGCGGCCGTGATAGACCATGCCGAGCATGGCGTTGTTGAAGACGATCCAGATCACCGGGATGTTGTGGTTCACCGCGGTGGCCACCTCGAAACCGTTCATCAGAAAGGAACCGTCGCCCACCATGGCCACCACCGGGCGTTCCGGCACCGCCAGTTTGGCGCCGACCGGGGCGGCGACGGCATAGCCCATGGAACCGAAACCGAGGGAGACGAAAAAGGAGTAGGGCCGGTTGAGGGTCATGTGGCGGATGGCCCAGGCCATCGAGGTGCCGATATCGGCGAAATAAATGGTGTTGTCCGGGAAAAAGCGCTGGATGTCGCGCACCAGGCCGCCGGGATGATAAAGACCCTGGTGGGGAGAAAAATCAGCTTCCTGCTCCCGGCACGCCTCCCGCATCGTTGCCAGCTGTTCGTGTACAGGCTGAAAGTGTTTGTGGGCGTTCTGCTGCGAGCGTTCCTCCACCACCGCCTTGCACAGCTCCTTGATGTTCATTCTGGCGTCGCCCACCAGGCCAACCGAGGTGCAGTAGTTTTTGCCGATCTTTTCCGGGTTGATGTCGATATGGATCAGGTGCTCGCTTGGTCGGATTTTTTCGTCCCAGCCGCTGGTCATCATCTCGCTGAAGCTCGTGCCGATGCCGACCAGCACGTCAACCTCGCCGTTGGTGATATACTCCCTGGCCAGCGGGTTGCCGGCAAAGCCCAGCACCCCCAGGGAAAGGGGGTGCGATTCCGGAAAGACGCCCTTGGCCTTGGGCGAGGTGGCCACCGGCATCTGTAAGAGTTGGGCCAGTTCCAGCAGTTCATTGGCGGCGCGGGACAGCACCACCCCCCAGCCGGCGATGATCGCCGGTTTTTTGGCGGCGACCAGATAGCGGGCTGCCTTTTTGACGCTCTCCTCGTCGTAGAGGCGGGCGTCGGTCTTCAGGGTGCAGAGGCTCTGCGGTTCGATCTCTTTTTTCATCAGGTCGGTGGGCAGATTCAGATGAACCGGACCGCTGGGGCCGGTCATCGCCAGGCGGGTGGCCTTGTGCAGCATGTACTGGGCCCGCTTTTCGGTGATCAGCATGCCGCTGTACTTGGTGAAGTTGCGGAAGATGTTGGTGATGTTGACGCCCTCGGAGCCGGATTCCTGGATCGCCCCCTTGCCGAACACCGAGATGGCGACCTGGCCGGTCAAGGCCAGCACCGGGATGGAATCGGCATAGGAGGAGGCGAGCCCGGTGATCATGTTCGAGGCGCCTGGTCCGGCGGTGGCGGTGCAGACCCCTAGCCGGCCGGAGACCCGGGCATAGCCGTCCGCCATGAAGGCGGCTCCCTCCTCGTGTTTGCTGATAATTGGTTGCACCCCTTGTTTGTTGTGAAAAAGGGCGGTGCTGAGATCCTCGATGGCGCCGCCCGGCACGCCGAAAACGTATTTCACTCCCATCTGCCCCAGCAGGTCGATCATTAAATCCGCGGTGTTCATAATCCTCTCCTGATTGTCCTTCCGTTGTGCGGTGTGTGCGGGAAAACGGGGCGCGCCTCCACCCGCCCCGTTCGGGAAAATATCCTGTTCCACCATGGGTCTGATGGTGTAGGATAGCGACAGGTGTCTTTCGTCATTTGCGCTCAGGCGGTCCGCCGCGCTGCGGCGGAACCGGTGGGACTCTTTATCAGTGAAGGGAAATCAGCCAACAATGCGTTTCATTTTCATGGTGACCATCTATCTGCGGGTTCTCGCCGCCATCCGGCGGGTCTACGGCCGCGGCCGCGTCTATTTTACCTGGCTGCTGGGCGAGCCGCTCATGAAGTTTTTCACCGCAACGACCATGGCCCTGGATCATCTCTTCTTTCCGGGGATTCGCAAAACGGTGGTGAAAAATCCGGTGTTCATCATCGGTCATCCCCGCAGCGGCACCTCCTTTCTCCATCATCTGCTCGCCGGCCACGAGGAGGCGGCGCCCTTCCAGACCTGGCACCTTTTCTTGCCGGCCCTGACCGCCAGGGCGCTCTTCCGGCCGCTGATCAACCTGCTGATTCGCCAAGGGAAAACCGAGGTCATGCCGGAGTGGACCGGCCACCGGATGGCGCTCGATAAAACGGAAGAGGAGGAGATGCTTTTCCTCCACACCTACGACACCAATTTCATCACCATCGGCATGCTCTCCTTTGACGAACAGAGCTACCCGGAGCTGCAGTATCACGACCGACAGACGCAGGCGGCGCGGTTACGCTCCATGCGTTTTCTCGATGGCTGTTTCCGGCGCCATCTCTTCTCCGCCGGGAAAAAACAGATCATCGCCCAGACCCATTTTTCCACCTTCCGGCTGCGCACCATGCTCGACTATTATCCGGACGCCAGATTCATCTTCATCCTCCGTAATCCCCATGACGTCGTGCCCTCCTTTTTCTCCCTGCTGCACAACAGCATCAGGTTCCGCTGGGGCATCGACGCGATCCGGCCGGAGCTGCTTGTCCGCTACAACGAGCATCGTTTTCAGGGCATGGTCGATCTCTACCGGTATTTTTACGAGCTCGACACAAAGGGGTTGCTGCCCCGGGAGCGGGTGCTGGTGCTGCCCTACGACGAGCTGCGGTATAATCTGACCGCCGCCTTTGACCGGATCATCGCCTTTACCGGCATCAAACCGGATGCGGTCCTGCGCCGGGCCGTGGCTGAACGGGCCGACCGGCAGGAGCGCTACCAGCGCAGGCACGCGGTCAGGGAGCCCGCCGAGTTCGGCGTCAGCCGCGCGCGAATCTCCCGGGAATTCGCCTTTGTCTTTGATCATTATGGTCTGGAGGACAAATGGAAGTAAAGAAATCATTGGTCATCCGGAACCGATCGCGGCGGCTGGCCCTGATAGTCGATGTCCCCGCATTGGAGGGGGAAAAACGATTCCGGCGGCTGATCAGCGGCCTCGGCGTAGCAGGCAAGGACGCCGGAGGAGACCAAGGGGGCTAACACTCGGTATTGACCATAAAATTCAATTCCCTGATCAAGAAGAAATGCTGTCGTATATCCCAGCAAATTCAGACCTTCCTGGTATTGCAGTTGTATGAAGTCGTGGATCTCGTAGGTTAGGGAAAGATGGGGGCCGACTGGATAACCGAGTGCTGTAGTCACTTTTTCCATCGCATCAATTCGTTCATCCCCACTTGCTACCGGACGAATAAAGCCGGGGATCAACGGTATTCCATCACGACGATTTGGATATTCTGTGATAATTAAATCAACCTGATCCCCCGATCTTCGCTTTCTTAAAGCGGTCTGGAGGAACTGAATGCTGGCTTTTAGCGTGCCAGGGCCATACATTCGTGAATCGCTGGCTTGGATTCCGCTGGCCAATGCGGCGAGGGGTGATGTTTGGAGGCTTCCTGCCAGGCTGCCGATTTGGTTGCACCAGATACGGGCGTCAGGGTAGCTGAGACAGATGAACAGCGCCTCCAGCCAGTCCGCCAGCCGGCGTTCCGGCAGTTTGCCTGTTGCATTGAGGATCAGAACCTGAAAATAGGAAGACTGTCCAACCAGCTCCTCCATCATGTCATAACCGTGGCAATAAACAGCCTCCCCAAAGACTATTCCGCCTTTACTGGTGAAGATTCTGCCTCTGCGATGATCCCAGTAATGTGTGTTATTTTTTTGCTTGCTCGGCAATGACATAATGTTCCTCGTCGAGGAAAGGCATGGATGTGAGAGGTTTGTCCGCCAGCTCAAGCCCATGGGCAAGAATACCCGGCGCATTCATCAGTTGAAACAGCCCGGCCCCGGCCCACGGAGTAAAGCCGAGATCGCACAGGGTGGCGGCCGCTATCCCTGTACTGAGCCAGCCCATTGCCTGTGGACGAAGAAATGCCGCAAAATCCTTGCCCCACCTGAGGGTGGCGCCGGCGCCGGGCATGGCGCCGAGGATATCGGCAAGCTGAGCGGGCAACGGATCGATGCCGCCGAAACGGCTGCCAAAGCCGGGAGCGGGATGAAAATCTCCTTCTTTTGGCCGGGGCGCGGCAAGGCAGGTTGTCGCTGCCGCTTCCGGGGCCTGATGGAGGTTGTCGGCCAGATAGCGCATGGCAGCCAGCACCTCGCCGCCGCCCAGATGTGAGCCGCTCAGAACGGAAAGACCTATTGGCAACAGGTGCTGGGTGTTCGTCCGACTTACTGCCGCGTTCATCGCGGCGCGGCTGGCCGGGTGGCGGGGGCCGGGATTGATCATGGCGATGAAGAGGGTTTCCAGCAACCTGGCCTCCTGGCGCGCAGGCAGTTCTCCCCGGAACAGCAGAAACAGCACCTCCATAAAACTTCGTTTTTCGGCAAGCTCCAGGATGTCGTAGCCATGACAGCGGCACTGTCCGGCCAGGTAGGGATTCTCGTCGTCCGGGATTTCCTGCCAGAGCCGGGTCACGGTGCGGTCAGTGAATGACACATCCCGTCTGCCGACCTTACTGGTTTGTCTGTGCATGTGAGGTGAACCCATTAAAATCGATAGCGGATTTCCCCGTAAATCGAACGCCCGGTGATGGGGTAATCGTCGGGGATGAAGGCTCCTGCCGGCGCGGCCGCGGCATAGGGGCTGGGGATACGGCCATTCTCGTCAAAGAGGTTGCGCAGGGAGAGCGCCACCTCCCAATGGCGGGCGATGTTGGCCCGACGCAGGGTGAGATTGACCAGGTCGTAGTTGTTGATGTCGCCGCGCGGGTCGCCCTGGGCGCGGTGGCGGTCACCGATCCAGATATACTGGCCGTCCAGGGACCAGTCCGGCAGAAACTCCCAGTGGGGATTGAGGTAAAACTGCCACTCCGGCGCATCAGGCACCACATGGTCGAGTTTGGTGTTCTCCGAGCGCTGGTAGGCGACATTGCCGCGCAGCCGCAGATCCTGATGAAGGAGCCAGTCCATTTCCAGCTCGCAGCCATCCCCCTCCTGTTCGCCGTAGTTGGTGTACTGCTGGGGCATGGCGCCGGTGGCCTCGATGAGCTTGTCCGCCTTGTAGGTGAAGAGGCTGAGGATCAGCCGCAGATCCCGGAGCGGCTGGTAGTCGAAGGCCAGCTCCAGGGTCTCGATCTCCTCCGCCTCGACATCCTCGCTGCCGATGGCGGTGGGATTGTTTTTGGTGTACTGCTCGCCAAAGGAGGGGGCGCGGAAGGCCTGGCCGTACATGAGTTTGGTGGTGAGATCGTAACGGGTCTCCCAGACCAGGGCGGCCCTGGGGTTGGTGGTGGCGCCGAAATCGCTGTAGTCGTCGTGGCGGACGCCGGCGGTCAGTTCCCAGGCCGGCGCCAGTTGCCATTCATCCTGGACCAGGGCAAAGAGCAGCTGGCGGTTGGCGGACGGCATGAAGAGATGGGCCGGATCGGTGACATGGACCAGGGCGCCGAACTGATCGGCCCCGGCCGGCGGGCCGAAATTCTTGTACTGGTCCGGCTCGTAATCATAGTTCTTCCAGCCGGCCCCGAAGCGCAGCTGGTGCCGGTCAATGCCTGTAAAGACGCCGGTCATCTCCAGGCCGCCGTCCCGCGACTCATGGATCGGGTTGCCGAGCATGTTGAGAAAGGCGGGGGGGAAATACTGGATAAAAGCATCTGACTTCATATAGGAATAGGAGACGCGGGCGGTGAGGTCCCAGTCCTCGTGCAGGTGGTCGTTGTGGTAGGTAAGGTCGGCCAAGAGGGATTTGCTGTCGTTCTCGGTTCCGTAGGTGACGGCCTGGGCGCCGCCCGGTCCCATGGCCGACTCCAGCAGGGTGCCGTAGAGGTGGAGATTCCAGTCCTCCTTGCGCAGATTGAGATGGCTGTCCAGCAGATCATAACCGGTATCGAGGGGGCCGGGGGCATTGGAGAGGGCCGCGGCGCCGATGGCGTGCAGGTAATCGCGTTCGATGATCCGGTCATCATCGCCCTGGCTCTTCTGCCATTCCAGACCAAAGGCCACGTCCCAGCCCCGGTACTGGCCGCCGTGCTGGAGCCAGACATCCTTGCTGTCAAAGGAGCCGTAACGGACGCCGGTCTCGGTGCCGTTTATCTCGAAGTTGTCCCTGGTGATGACGTTGATGGTGCCGGCAAAGGCATCGGCGCCGTGCAGGGCCGAGCCCGGTCCGCGCACCACCTCGACCCGGGAGATCATCGCCACCGGCATTTTGTAATTAAAATAGCGGCTGCCCTGGTAGTTGAAGGTAAAGGGCACGCCGTTGACCAGCAGCAGGACATGGGGGTTGAGGCTCGTGTGCACCCCGCGGATCGACCAGATGGAGGAAAGCCAGAGTCCCGACGGTTCGACATGGAGGCCGGGCACCGTTTCCAGCACCTCATCGAGGCTGGTGGCGCCCATCTTCCGGATATCCTCGGCGGTGATGACCGAGGCCACCGACGGCGCCTTGTGGACCGGTTTCAATGAGCCGGTGGCGGTGAGCAGCAGCCGGTCGGTGCGGTAGACATCCTCCTCCTGGGGGCCGCGGCCGAACATCTCGGAAAAGGCCCGGGCCTCATCCTCGCCGCCAGCCGCTGTTTCCGCCGCCAGGGCCGGGTAGCCGGCGGAAATCATTGTGAAAACGAGAGTCGTTGCCATGAGAGCATGCTGTTTTTTCATCGGTTCCCCTCTGCGCCGGTATTGCGTGGTTACGTTTCCTTCCAATTGCAAATCATGCTTCGATTTCGCCGTTGTCGGCTGCGCCGCGCGTTGCACGGGTGATCTGAAATTGGTGATCCCTGTCCAGAATGAGCGGTTGCGGGCGTTAGCCCGCACAATTCAGCTTAGTGGAAGCGGCGCGGAAAAATCAAGCAGACAATCGCGCGTCCAGTCAAGAGGTGGTGCAAAGCGGTTGGGGGAGGCGGCTGGAATTCAGCGGATGACCATGGTGGCCAGGTCGAGGGTCTGCGGACTCAGGGGCAGGCTGATCTTTTCGGCGGTTTTGAGGTTGAGCAGGATCTGGGTGGCGAGCGGGTCCATCACCCCGAGGGCGCGGGGGCTCTGGCCGTTTTCCACGATGTTTTTCGCCATTGCCGCCGCCTGGGCGCCGATCTGACTGATATCGGTATTGACCGACAGGGTGACGCCCAGGCGGGCGATGTTGGCGCTCTGGCCGACGCAGAGGATTTTGTCCTTGAGGCAGCGGCCTTCCAGCCAGTCGATGTTTTCCAGGGTATAGAGGGCCGGATCATTCAGTATCCAGAAGGCGTCCACCTGGCCGGCGATCTTTTTGTAGGCGCGCTGGAAATGGTCGGAGCGGCTGATCGATTCGCTCACCAGTTCGAGGCCGAGCAGCGCGGCGGCCTCTCGCGCCTGTTCCAGGAGCTGGATGGAGTGGGGACCGTGGACGACCCCGATCCGGCGCACCCGGGAAGAGAACATGGTCATATTGACAAACTGGGTGCCTGGGGCGGTTTCGGCGCCGATGCCGGTGATATTGGCGGAGCCTTCCAACAGATTGTAACGCTGCCAGTTGAGCACCATGGCAAAAATGACCGGAATCTCCTGACGGTCCAGGGTCCAGAGCTTGGCGGCATAGGCCGCCTTGGCGCCAAGGGCGAAGATCAGGGCGGGGCGGGTGGCGAACAGTCTGCCCTTGAGGCCGGGGTCGGCCTCGATATCGCCCTGCAGATCAAAGAGTCGGACAGCAAAGGTGCTGGTGTCGTCAAAGGCGGTTGCCGCCTGGATATAGGCATCCTCGCTGTCGGAGAGCAGTATGGCGGCTACCGGACGATCCTCGGCGCCGGCATGGGCGATGGATGAGGACTGCAGACAGAGCAGCAGCGCCACGAAGCACAGTATGTCAATCAATTTCCTGCCACGCATCGATCTGCAGCATCTCCATGATTTTTGCCGTTGTTCCGTCCACCTTGCCGTTCAAAAAGAGCTTTTTGATCTTTTCCACGGCAGCCGGGTCGGCGGCCTGGCGATTGTAACAGAGCAGCGGCAGGGAAATGGGGTCAGAGACGGCCAGCTCTTTGACGGTTTCGAGGATTCTCGGGTTGATGGCGCCGAAATGGGCCAGGTTGTCTTCCGATACCAGGGCGGCCTTGACCTGGTGGAGGGCCAGGGCGAAAAGGGCATCGGAGTCCTTGGTGGTGGTGATGAAGTTCAACCTGCCGGCGTCCAGGCCGTTGCGGGTAAAAAGCACCGCATTGAGATCTTCCAGGCCGGCGGCGCCCACCGGTGTCATGGCAATGGTCTCTTTGGCAAGTTCCTCAACGGTCAGGCTGGAGTCACGGGCAACGAGCAGCACCTTGCGGTAGGTGGTGTTGCCCTTGCGGACCGGGGCGAGCAGCGGGGCATAGCGTTGTCCGTTGCCGTCCTGTTTGAGATACCACTGGGGCAGCAGGAGAAAATCCGGTGCGGCGTCCCGCACCTGGCGATCGAAATCGGTCATTCGGGTAAAGGGCTGAAAGGAGAGAGGAATTTTCGCGAAGGTCAACAGGGAGTCCATCGCCTCCTTGAGGCGCGACATGTTGCTCTGCGGCGAATCCGGGTTGAAGTAAAAAAAAGAGGAGCCGGAGCCGCAATAGAGCCACAACGGAAAGAGAAAAATGACGATCGACGCGCAGAGGGCAGCGAGGGTTTTTCTGGCGTGCATGAGTGTTGTCATCTGGTTCTGGCGGATTCGGGTTGTCGGTTCACGGTGTTTGCTGACCACAACCATACCGTACCATGAAGAGGACGCCTTGTAAACGCAACCGTTCTTCTCTGTTTTTCCTTTGAGGGGCGTCGCGACTCGATTGCTACCTTATCTTGCCGCCGTCCCTTAATCCTCCAGAACCTCATTGAGCACCCGGGCCAGATCCTGCACGGTGAACGGCTTGGGCACGACGCCTTGAAAACCGTATTCTTCATGGTTCGCCATCACCGCGTTAGTGGCATAGCCGCTTGAGACAACGGCCCTGACGGCGGGGTCGATGGCCCGCAGCCTGGCGATCGTCTCTTCACCTCCCATGCCGCCGGGAACGGTCAGGTCCATGATCACCACATCATAGGGGATGCCATGCTCCTGGGCCTCGACATAGCGCATGATGGCCTCGGCGCCGTCCCGCGCCTGTCCGATCTCATAACCCAGGGAGCGGAGCATGTGGTTTGCCACCTCCTGGATCATCTCGTCATCATCCATGACCAGCACCCTGCCTTTGCCGGCCGGCAGGCGGTTCTCCGGTTGCATCTCCTGCTGTTGGTCCGACTGCCCGGCCGGGAGATAGATGGCAAACGTCGTGCCTTTGCCGAGTCGGGAGGCGACGGTGATGTGGCCGCCGTGATTTTTGATAATTGAATGGACCACCGCCAACCCGAGACCGCTGCCGTTTTCCCGGGTGGAAAAATAGGGATCGAAGATTTTGCCGAGATCGTCTTCGGCAATGCCGACACCATTGTCCTGTACCGAGATTTGCAGGTAGCGGCCCGGAGCAAGGGGCGGCATTTCATTCGGGCTGATCGCGATATTGCGGCCGGTGATCAGGATTTCTCCGCCGCCGGGCATGGCCTGGGCGGCATTGAGAGCGAGATTCTGGAACACCTGACTGAGTTGTCCCCGGTCGGCATCGACCAGCCAGAGGTGGTCGGGCAGGTCATAACGGCAGACGGCTTGCGAGCCGCGCAGGGCGAAATCGGCGGATTCACGAATCATGTCGCGGAGGGAGGATGATTCCTTGATCGGTGCGCCGCCCCTGGAAAATGTGAGGAGTTGCTGGGTCAGGGTTCGGGCGCGCAGCGCGGCTTTTTCCGTGCCGGCCAGGGTCGCGCCTATCGTGCTGTCCGGTTCCACGGTAAGCCGCGCCAGGCTGATATTGCCGAGAATGGCGGTGAGCAGGTTGTTGAAGTCATGGGCAATGCCGCCGGCAAGGACGCCGAGGGACTCGAGTTTTTGCGTGCGCAGGCTGTCTGCTTCCCGTTTTTTGCGTTCCGAAATATCCCTGGCCACCCCGAGAGTGGCCGGCTTTTCATCATAAACGATTTTTTTTATGCTGAGCTCGACCGGAATCACGGTGCCGTCCTTGGCCAGATGGGCGCTTTCGAAAATGACCTCTCCATATTCCTGCACCTGTTGCCGCCGCTGACCGGTCTGGCTGTTATAGGGCGGCGCGATGAAAGAATCGGGCGGCAGTGCGAGCAGCTCCTGGCGGGAGTAACCGAGCCGGTCACAGGCGGCGCGATTGGCCTCGAGCAGTTTGCCGCTTTGGTCTTTAATGAGGATGGCGTCATGGACGCTGTCGAAAAGGGTCCGGAATTTTTTTTCCGACATGGCGAGGGTCCGGGTGATGGCCTCCAGTTTGTCTCTTTCCTGCCGCAATGCCTGCTCGGTTTCAAGACGCCGGGCAATCTCTTCGGCTAGGGTGTTGTTTTGGCGGGTCAGCTCCTCGGTGCGTTCGGCGACGATATTTTCAAGCCTCTCCTGTTGATTGCGCAATTGCTCTTCCGCCTTTCCGCGCTCCCTCGCCTCTTCTTCCTTGGCATAGGCGGTGAGCAGTGACTCACTGATGATCCCACGCACCCGCGTGGACAGGATCAGACAGAAGACGCTGAAGATCAGCAGCATGACCGCCATTCCGGTCTGCACCGCGCTGCCGGCCAGCAGAAATTTCACGGTGATCGGCAACAGGGTGGTGCCGAGATAGAGAGGAAAGACATGGCGGACCGTTGCGGTGGAGCCGGCGGCGCCGGCCACCATGCCGCCCAGGGTAAAGGCGAGAAAACACTGGTGGGGGATTGACTGCGGTGGAAAAAACAGCAGCCCGGCGCTGCCCCAGACCAGGCCGGACAGGACCAGACCGATGATGTTGCGGAGCGCCCAGCGGCCGGGTCCTTGTTCGGCGGATTGGTCGGCAAAATAGCGCCTGGCCAGGGCCAGCCGGGCCAGGTTGATGATGACGAGGGCCGCAAACCAGGCAAGCAGGGTGACGAGGGAAACGAGCGACCGAAAGAGGAGGACGATGATCAGTGAGTTGACCAGGTTCGCCACCAGACTGATGTTCTGGTTGGCGTAAAGATGGCGGACCTGGTCGGCGAAAAGTCGTTGGTTCGTGTCCGGCATCGGCATGGCCTCTCCTTGTGAGCGATTGTCGCTGGTGTTAGGATTCGTCGCTTCCGGATCGGGGGTGTTCGATTTTTTTCTGTGCCGGCGAAGCGAAAAATCCCTGCCAGTAGGCGGGGTTTTTCACGCAGGTATCGTAGTTGGCCATGTAGATCTCCGCCAGGGTGAGAAAGCCGGTGGCAATAAGGGGACCATAGATGATACCCATGATGCCGAGCAGTTGCAGCCCGCCGATAATGGCAAGGAAGACGAGCAGGGTATGCATTTTCACCTGCCCACCGACCAGTTTTGGTTTGAGCAGGTACTCCACGGAAAAGGAAAGAAACATGTAAAACAAACCCATGGCGATGCCTTGAGCGATTTTGCCCTGAAGCAGCAGGATGATGGCGGCCGGTCCGAGCACCAGTCCGATGCCGACAATGGGCAGAAATGCGAGAACGCCCATCAGCACTCCCCAGAGCACTGGTGAGGAAAAACCCCAGAACGCGAAAACGATCCCGCCGATCACCCCCTGAATGACGCCGCAGATGCCGTTGCCGATCAGGATGGCCCTGCTGATCTGTTCGAATTTGCCGATCAGCTTGCGTTCGTGATCCTCGGGCAGCGGCGACAGGCGGGTGAGATAGGCAAGCAAGCGATTGCGGTCGATGAGCAGAAAGAAGATGATGAGGATCATCATGAAAAACTGAAAGACGAAGTGGAGGATGTTCGCGGCCCAGGCGCTGGCCTGATTGTAAACGAAAAGGGCGATGGTGGTGCCGAATCTGGAAAATTCGGCGCCGAGTTCGGCGAATTGCACATGGATGCCGTAACCCTCGAGGGTTGTTTTCAAGCGGGCGAGCAGGGCGTTTTCCTCGACGAATATTCTGAATTTTTCCGCCAGATTCGCCCCTCTGGTCATCTGGAAAAGGTCGTAGGCCTCGGCGGAGAGTGCGCCAACAAAAAAGAAAAGCGGGACAAAAATGAGCAGGACGATAAGCGTGCAGGTGATCAGCGAGGAAAAATTGGCGGACAACCTTTTGTGGAGAAAGATGTAGACCGGATCGAAAATCGAGGCGAGCAGATAGGAGAGGATGATGATCGACAGAAAAGGCCAGAGCAGCCAGCCCATGAGCAGGGTGGCGAGCAGCAGCAGGGCGAGAAAATAAACCAGCACCATCGGACTGGGAGGATGCTTTGTCATGACACGATCCTGTGGTGGAGAAATGAAATAAGTTGTTTCAAAGGCGGCGAGAATCAGCTATATTTCGTTTCCCCTTTTTGGGACAAAAACGGGCGGGGAATATGTGGTTTTCCGCATAAGCAATTATAACCGACATTCCCCCCGGAACAATTTTTTTTTTGCGTCAAGCAGACCGCGGCATTCTCCGGGCGCATCCTGATCTTTTTGAGTGCCGCGTCGTTCGAGGAGTTTTTTTATGGAGCTCACCATCGAAAAAGCCGAAGAAACCGCCCGCAAAGCCAAGCCGGACGGCAATTCCCTGGGGTTCGGCGCCCACTTTACCGATCACATGTTCCTGATGGACTATGATGCGGGTCAGGGGTGGCATGACGCCAGAATTACACCGTACCGCAACTTTACCTTTGATCCGGCCGCCATGGTGCTGCATTACGGGCAGGCGATCTTTGAGGGATTGAAGGCGTATCGCGGCGCTGATGATCGGATTCTGCTCTTCCGGCCAAAAGATAACCTGACCCGGTTGAATCATTCCGCTGCCAGGATGTGCATGCCGACCATCGATGTTGACGGGGTTTTCGCAGGACTGCAGGCCCTGCTGCGTACCGACCGGGACTGGGTGCCGGCGGCAAACGGCGCCTCGCTCTACATCCGGCCCACCATGATCGCCACCGAGGCGGCCCTCGGGGTCCGGCCGGCGAATCGCTATCTTTTCTTTATCATCATGAGTCCGGTCGGCGCCTATTATAAAGAAGGGTTCAACCCGGTCAAGATCTTTGTCACCGATAAATATGTTCGCGCCGTCCCGGGTGGCGTCGGCGAGGCGAAAACCGCCGGTAATTACGCGGCCAGCATCATGGCCGCGGTGGAGGCCCAGCAGCAGGGTTTCACCCAGGTGCTGTGGCTTGACGGCATTCATCGCAAATATGTCGAGGAAGTGGGCACCATGAACATCTTCTTTGTCATCGGCGATGAAATCATTACCCCGCCGCTCTCCGGCAGCATCCTGCCCGGCATAACCCGGGATTCGGTGTTGCGCCTGCTGCGTGACTGGAACTGTCGGGTGGTCGAACGGGCCATCACCATCGACGAGGTCTTTGCCGCCAGCGAAAAGGGGATGCTGCACGAGGTGTTCGGCACCGGCACCGCCGCCGTCATTTCACCGGTGGGGTCACTTTTTTATCAGGGGAAAACCTGCTTTGTCAATCATGGCAAGACCGGTCCGCTGGCCCAGCGACTCTTTGCCGAAATCCAGGATATTCAGTACGGCCGCAAATCCGAACCCTATGGCTGGGTAGCCACCCTGTAACTGTCTGAGGGAAAAAACGACCCCGGCACTTTTGCGCCGGCGCCGCCAGCTGCCCGTGATGTCCTGCCGGAAAAGGTCGTCAGCAGAGGGAAAAAATCTTCGCGGCCATGGCATTGCGCCATGGCCCGATTTTTTTTGCCCCTCTCTCTTGATTTTTGCAATGACCATTCCTACTATTTCGCCAACAAGGAATGCGGATCTTGCATAAGGGTCCAATTTCCTTGTTCTTTTGGCAGCAGCGAAAAATCCCCGTCACAGCGGGTTCCGCCACAGTGAGACGGCCGGTCACCTTCCCGACCGGCTGATCAGTGGAAAATCAATTCAAAATCCAATTCAAAACGGAGGTTGTAGATGAAAATTCGACCCTTGAACGACCGTATTCTGGTCAAACGACTTGAGAGCGAGACAAAGACCGCGGGCGGCATCATCATTCCTGACAGCGCCAAGGAAAAACCGGCAGAGGGTGAGGTCATCGCCGTTGGTTCCGGCAAGCTGAACGACAAAGGCGAGCGGGTTGGCATGGAAGTGAAAAAGGGCGATCGGGTCCTTTTCAGCAAATACGGCGGCACCGACGTCAAGGTGGACGGCGTTGATTACCTGATCATGCGCGAGGATGATATCCTCGGCGTGGTTGAGCCGTAAGCAGGTTTCGCCAGGGCTGCTCGCGCCGGCAGGGCGCGACCCCCGCATTTTCGTGAACAGAAATTCCACATCGCCTGGCCGGCATGTTCTTCCGGTTGGCAGGCGCATAATGACTTTAAGGAGAAAGAGACGATGGCAAAAGATATCAAATACGGATCCAAGGCCCGCGAGCACATCCTCAACGGCGTCAACACCCTGGCCAACGCAGTCAAGGTGACCCTCGGCCCGAAAGGCCGCAATGTTCTGCTGGAAAAATCCTTCGGCGCGCCGACCATCACCAAGGACGGCGTCAGCGTCGCCAAAGAGATCGAACTGAAGAACAAATTCGAGAACATGGGCGCCCAGATGGTCAAGGAAGTCGCCTCCAAGACCAGCGATGTCGCCGGTGACGGCACCACCACCGCCACTCTGCTTGCCCAGGCCATCTATACCGAAGGCTCCAAGCTGGTGGCCGCCGGGCACAACCCGATGGAAATCAAACGCGGCATTGACAAGGCGGTCGAGGTTGTCGTCGCCGAGCTGGCCAAGATCGCCAAACCGACCAAGGAGCAGAAGGAAATCGCCCAGGTCGGCACCATTTCCGCCAACAACGACGCCACCATCGGCAACATCATCGCCGAGGCCATGGACAAGGTGGGCAAGGAAGGCGTGATCACCGTCGAAGAGGCCAAATCCATGGAGACCTCGCTGGACGTGGTCGAGGGCATGCAGTTTGACCGTGGCTACCTCTCCCCCTACTTTGTCACCGATCCGGAGAAGATGGAGGTCAACCTCGAAGAGGCCCTCATCCTGATCAACGAGAAAAAGATCAGCAACATGAAGGATCTGCTTCCCATTCTCGAGCAGGTTGCCAAGATGGGCCGGCCGCTGCTCATCCTTGCCGAGGATGTGGACGGCGAGGCCCTCGCCACCCTGGTGGTCAACAAGCTGCGTGGCACCCTCAATGTTGCGGCGGTCAAGGCCCCGGGCTTTGGTGACCGCAGAAAGGCGATGCTCGAGGATATCGCCATCCTTACCGGCGGTCAGGTCATCACCGAGGATCTCGGCATCAAGCTGGAAAACGTCACCCTGGACGATCTCGGCCGCGCCAAACGGATTGTTATCGACAAGGATAACACCACCATCATCGACGGCGCCGGCGACAAGGAGAAACTGGCGGCCCGGGTCAAGCAGATCCGCGCCCAGGCCGAGGAATCGACCTCCGACTATGACCGCGAAAAACTGCAGGAGCGGCTTGCCAAACTGATCGGCGGCGTGGCCGTCATCAATGTCGGCGCTGCCACCGAGGTTGAGATGAAGGAGAAGAAGGCCCGCGTTGAAGACGCCCTGAACGCCACCCGCGCTGCGGTGGAGGAAGGCATCGTCCCCGGCGGCGGTGTTGCTTACATTCGCTGCCTCAAGGCCCTGGATGGTCTGAAACTTCAGGGCGAGCAGGCCCTCGGCATCAACATCATCAAGCGCGCCCTCGAAGAGCCGGTTCGTCAGATCGCCTCCAATGCGGGCTGTGAAGGTTCCGTGGTGGTCGAACATGTCAAGAATCAGGACGGCGCCAACGGCTTCAACGCCGATACCGAGCAGTACGAGGATCTCATTGCCGCCGGCGTCATTGACCCGGCCAAGGTCACCCGTTTCGCCCTGCAGAACGCGGCCAGCGTCTCCGGTCTGCTGCTCACCACCGAATGCATGATCGCCGATATGCCGGAAGAGAAGAACGAGCCTGCCATGCCGCCGGGCGGCATGGGCGGTATGGGCGGCATGGGCGGTATGGGTGGCATGATGTAACAGCCGTTGATTTTTGTTGACAATGCGAAGAAAATTTACCATATAAGTTTTTCTTCGCATTTGTTGCCCTTGCAGCACCCCATGGCGATGTAGCTCAGCCGGTTAGAGCATACGGCTCATATCCGTAGTGTCCGGGGTTCAAGTCCCTGCATCGCCACCAGATCACATTCAGTATCGTTCGATACTGTCCAAAAAGGCCTGAGAAATCGGGCCTTTTTCTTTTTGCGCTGTCCGTCAAGATTCATCATGATATGATAAAATCCGAAGGATTTGGGGGCCTTTTAGAAGATGAAAAGCCCCCAAGGGAAAATGGAAGCTCCCAAAAATGGAGGAGCCGCCATGTCGAAACGGATTGCCCCTCTCAACGATACCAAAGTCAGAACAGTCAAACCGAAAGAAAAGCCCCAAAAACTCTATGATGGTGCGGGCCTTTTTCTCCTGATCACCCCCACGGGCGGAAAACTCTGGAATCTCAAATACCGCTTTGGCGGGAAAGAGAAAAAAATATCTTTCGGCGCCTACCCGGACATTTTTCTCGCGCAAGCGCGGCAGAAACGTGACCAGGCCAAGGCATTGCTGGCAAACGGTATTGACCCCAGCGATACCAGAAAGGCCCAGAAAGCTGCCGCAACAGAAGAGACGGAAACTTTTGAAGTGATCGCCAGGGAATGGCACGCGAAATTTTCACCCTCCTGGGCGTCGAACCATGCCGGGAAAATCATCCGGCGCCTTGAACTCTACATTTTTCCCTGGCTGGGTGCTCGGCCGATAAAAGAGATAACTGCACCCGAGCTGCTTTCCGCGCTGCGACGAATTGAGGCCAAGGGAATCCTGGAAACAGCCCACCGGACTCATCAGAACTGCGGTCAGGTTTTTCGCTATGCTGTTGCAACCGGTCGGGCCGAGCGTGACCCGGCAAGTGAATTGCGCGGGGCCATTCCGCCGGCAGAGGGCAAACGTATGGCAACTATTACCGGCCCAAAAGAAATTTCCGGCCTTCTGCACTCCATTGATGATTACATAGGCAGCATTGTCACCCGTTGTGCCCTGCAGCTTGCCCCGCTCGTGTTTGTCCGGCCCGGAGAGCTCCGGCAGGCAGAATGGTCGGAGATCAATTTTGAGGAAGCCGAGTGGCGAATCCCTGCTGGAAAAATGAAGGGCGGGGTGCAGCATATTGTGCCGTTGTCTCGGCAGGCCATAGCGGTGCTCCGGGAAATTCATCCCTTGACCGGGCAAGGCCGGTATATTTTTCCAAGCCCCCGAACAAATTCAAGACCGATGAGCAGTAACGCTGTTCTTTCTGCTCTGCGCCGCATGGGCTATGCCGAGGATGAAATGAGCGGCCACGGCTTCAGGAGCATGGCCAGTACCCTCTTGAACGAGCAGGGCTGGAACCGGGACGCCATTGAAAGACAGCTTGCCCATGTTGAACGCAACAGCGTACGAGCGGCATACAACTATGCCGAATTTCTGCCGGAACGCCGAAAAATGATGCAGGCCTGGGCTGACTACCTTGATTTGCTCAAAGAAAATGGCGGTTCAGGCAAGATGACCCGAAGGGATGATGCGATTGATGGATATCGCGCAACATCACCGGCCACGGCTGCGGCACATAACAATTGATAATGGGATTCAAGCCAAACCCACTGAATCCTGGCAATAAAACACCTTGACCGATTCGGCCATTAACTGCTAAAAACGGATATTATCAATCAATCTAATGCGGATCGTATGATGACTGAACATCTGGACAATGTACTTACCATCGAAGAGCTGGCTGTCTATGAAAATCTCCAAGTCTTCCTTGTATAAGCTGGCCCAGAAGGGAGAGGTTCCCGGTCAGAAGGTGGGTAAGCACTGGCGTTTCCGGCGCGATATCATCGACCAGTGGATGGCGGAAGGCATGTCTACAACCAAAAGGAAAGATGAAGGATGAACCTGGAAGAACGACGTATTGAGGCAGAGGAGCAAACCGGCCTCAAACAAGCTGGCAACAGGTTGGCACTAAGTTGGCACTAAGTCGAAATTCTCCAGAAAGAGATTCAAAAAGGAAAATCCATGTTACTGGATAACGAAAATGAAAACCTGAAAGTGTCTTGGCTCAGCGTGAATTGGACTTTTGGTCCGTTTGTGATAAACCATCACGAACGGAGGGAAGTCCATGCGAAAAAAGCGTTACAATTACACCTCGGCGGAGAAAGTTTTTATCCTCAAGTGTCTTGGCTCAGCGTGAATTGGACTTTTGGTCCGTTTGTGATAAACCATCACGAACGGAGGGAAGTCCATGCGAAAAAAGCGTTACAATTACACCTCGGCGGAGAAAGTTTTTATCCTCAAGC
>JBMONO010000044.1:0-35918 GCA_049323655.1 Thermodesulfobacteriota bacterium
ATATCTGAAAAAAATTGAGCGAAATCTCAGACGACGGGGTGCCGGGATAGGCGGCCGCCACCGCCACCCCGGCCTCCACCGCGCCCCGGGCAATGGCCTCGTTGCCGAGCAGCAGCATTCTGCTGCCCGGCGCATCGGTTAACAGTTTATGCATCCGCCTCTCCTTTCACTTCCAGCTCCAGCGCCTTGAATCGGCCCTCCAGAAAACGCCAGCTCCGCTCAACGTCCTTCTGCGCTTTATTCATCAACTCGTCAAACATGGCCGGATTGGTGATTTTCAGCGCCCGGTAGCGGTTCTCGTTCATGGCGTAATCGGCAAACCGGATGGACGGTGCCTTGCTGTCGATGATGAGCGGATTGTCCCCCTGCGCCTCACGTTCCGGGTTGTAGCGATAGAGCGGCCAGTGACCGCAGGCCACCGCCTTTTTCTGCTGGTCAAGGCCCTTGGTCATATCGATACCGTGGTTGATGCAGTGGGAATAGGCGATGATCAGCGACGGACCGTTATAGGCCTCGGCCTCGTTGAAAGCCTTGACCGCCTGGATCGGATCGGCGCCCATGGCCACCTTGGCCACGTAGACGTTGCCGTAGGTGGCGAAAATCATGCCGATGTCCTTTTTCGGCATGCGCTTGCCGCCCGCGGCGAACTGGGCCGTGGCCGCCCGCGGCGTTGATTTGGACATCTGGCCGCCGGTGTTGGAATAGACTTCGGTGTCCATCAAAAGAACATTGACGTTTTCACCCGAGGCCAGCACATGGTCCAGACCGCCGTAGCCGATATCATAAGCCCAGCCGTCGCCGCCGACGATCCACACCGATTTTTTCACCAGATAGTCGGCCACGTGCAGCAACTGGCGCGCCTTGGCAAACGAGCTGCCCGCAAGCGCCTTCTTAAGAGCGGCAACCCGCTCACGCTGGGCCTCGATCTCCAGCTGGCTGGCCTGGGGAGCGTTCATGATCTCCGCTTGCTGCGCCGCGGTTACAACCCCTGCCGCCACCGCCTCTTCCAACAGTTCACCGGCCTGGACGCCCATCTTGTTGACGGCATAGCGCATGCCAAGCCCGAACTCGGCATTGTCCTCAAAGAGCGAGTTGGACCAGATCGGTCCCCTGCCGTCAGCTCGCTTGCAGTAAGGGGTGGTCGGCAGGTTACCGCCGTAGATCGACGAGCAGCCGGTGGCGTTGGCGATCATCATCCGGTCGCCGAAGAGCTGGCTGGCCAGCTTGATGTAGGGCGTCTCGCCACAGCCAACACAGGCGCCGGGATACTCGAAAAGCGGCCTTTTCAACTGGCTGCCCTTGATGGTGGCAGGATTGATCTCAGCATCAGCGAGTTCGGGCAGGGTCAGGAAGAAGGCGTAATTGACCGATTCGCGGCCGCGCACCTCCTCGGTGTTGGCAACCATGGCGAGCGCCCGCTCCTCGGTTTTATTGCCGGAGGCATCCCTTTTCCGGGCCGGGCAGACCTGCACACAGTGGCTGCAGCCGTTGCAGTCCTCGGTGGAAACGGCGATGGCAAAACGGCGTCCCTTGAACTGCTTGCCCACCGCCTCGGCGCTTGAAAAGGTGTCCGGCGCTGCGGCAAGCGTCGCCCCATCAACGATTTTCATCCGGATTGAGGCGTGCGGGCAGACCAGCGAACACTGACCGCACTGGATGCAGGTCGCGGCATCCCACTGGGGCACGTTCACCGCGATGTTGCGTTTTTCAAACTGGGTGGTCGCGGTGGGCCAGGTGCCGTCGCAGGGCATCTGGGAAACGCGGATGGTATCCCCCTTGCCTTCGATCATCCGGGCGGTCACCTGGCGCACGAACTCCGGTGCCTCGGCCGGCACCACCGGCGGCAGGGCATGACCGGTTACCGAGGCCGGCACCGTCACCTGCACGATGTTGTTCACCGCCGCGTCCACGGCATCGTAGTTCATCTTTACCACCTTGTCGCCCTTGACGCCATAGGTCTTCTTGATGGCGTTCTTGATGGAGTCGATGGCCTCCTGGCGGGTGATGATGTCGGAAATGAGAAAAAAGGCGGTCTGCATGATCATGTTGATGCGGGCGCCAAGACCGATGGCCGCGGCCAGGTTCAGGGCGTCGATGATGAAGAACTTCACCTTTTTATCGATCATATGCTGCTGCACCCGGGCAGGCAGATGGTTCCACACCTCATCCTTGTTATAGCTGGTGGTGAGCAGGAAGGTGCCGCCCTCCTCAAGATTGCCCAGCATATCGTACTTGTCGAGGAAGGTGAAGTTGTGGCAGGCCACGAAATTCGCCTTGTCGATCAGATAGGGCGCCATGATCCTGTTTTTGCCGAAGCGCAGGTGGCTGGTGGTGATGGAGCCGCTTTTCTTGGAGTCGTAGACGAAATAGCCCTGGGCGTTGTTGTCGGTCTCGGTGCCGATGATCTTGATGGTGTTCTTGTTGGCGCCCACCGTGCCGTCGGCGCCGAGCCCGTAGAACATCGCACGGCAGACATCGCTGCTTTCGATATTGAAGGCGCGGTCGTACCAGAGACTGGTAAAGGCAACATCGTCATTCGGCCCGACACAGAAGTGGTTTTTGGGCGCATCGGTGCGCATGTTGTCAAACACTGCCTTGACCATGGCCGGGGTGAATTCGGCCGAACCGAGCCCGTAGCGGCCGCCGAGAACTTTTGGCGGGGATGTGATGAACCCATCGTCCTGGGCCTCGCCGATGGCGGTGCGGATATCAACATAGAGCGGCTCGCCGGCCGCACCCGGCTCCTTGGTGCGATCAAGCACGGTGATCCGGCGGACGCTGGCGGGCAGTGCGGCAACAAGCTGCTTTGCCTCAAAGGGCCGGAAGAGGCGCACCACCACAAGCCCGACCTTTTCCCCCTGGGCGGCCAGGTAGTCCACCGTGGCGCGCACCGTTTCAGCGCCGGAACCCATGATGATGACCACATCCTCGGCATCCGGCGCGCCGAAATAGTCAAAAAGATGGTAGGCCCGACCGGTCAGTTTGGCAAAGCGGTCCATGGTTTCCTGAACAATGCCCGGCACCGCGGCATAAAAAGTGTTCACCGTTTCGCGTCCGGTGAAATAGACGTCCGGGTTCTGGGCGGTGCCGCGCATCATCGGCCGGTCCGGGGACAGACCGCGCAACCGGTGGGCGATGACCAGCTCCTCGTCGATCATGGCCCGCATGTCGTCCTCGTTCACCTGCTCGATCTTCTGGATTTCATGGGAGGTACGAAAGCCGTCGAAAAAATGCATGAAGGGAATACGTGATTTGAGCGTCGCCTGGGTTGCGATCAACGCCATGTCCTGGGCCTCCTGCACGTTCTGCGAGGCGAGCATGGCCCAGCCGGTCTGGCGGGCCGCCATCACGTCGCTGTGGTCGCCGAAGATGGATAAACCCTGATAGGCAAGCGAGCGCGCGGTGATATGAAAAACCGTGGGAGTCAGTTCCCCTGCGATCTTATTCATATTGGGCAGCAGCAGCATGAGCCCCTGGGAGGCGGAAAAGGTGGTGCACAGGGCGCCGACGGTGAGCGAGCCGTGCAGGGCGCCGGCGACGCCGCCCTCGGACTGCATCTGGGTGACGGCCGGGACTGAGCCCCAGATATTCTTCTGTCCGGCATTGGCCTTGGCGTCCGCCTCCGCCGCCATGGGCGAGGAGGGGGTGATGGGGTAAATGGTGATGATTTCACTGGTGGCATACGCCACATGGGTGCAGGCCTGATTGCCGTCGATGGTTACCATCTTGCGGGACATGCGTGTTCTCCTGATTTTTAATTTTATTCTACAATTTCAATTAATTATTAACTGCAAAACAATCTCGCATAAAGCATAGGGAAAGCTTCAGACACTGGCGGCCAGGGCGGTGACCATCTTGTCCAGCATACCCTTGAAAGACGTCCTCCTCCTGTTGTCATCCATCCGCCTCTCCTTACCGGTTTGATCGGTTGCCGGCACGGCAACGTTGTTCTCCGCCGGAACATGCTTTACCAATGGACAGACACGACAGGCGGGACGATTTTTTCCAGCATGAATCCGGGCAATAATCGCCTCCAGTGCCGCCTCCTCAGATGAGTAGATATCATTCGTCCCTATTTTTTCCAGCAGTCCGGAGCGCCGCATCAGGGCCAGCACATCTTCCTTGATCCGGCAGAGGGAAAAGCCGATGCCTGCCGACTGCAAACGATCTTTGAGCAAGGTAAGCGCCTCCTCGCCGGACGAGTCCATGTCATTGATGCCTTCAGCGACCAGCAGAATATGGGCAAGACCGGGATTGGCCGAGCGGATCTTGAAGATCTGCTCGTCCAGATAACTGGCGTTTGCAAAAAACAGGGTGCCGTCGAAACGGACCACGGCAATGTGGCGGCAAAGCTGCAAACGCTTGTCGGTGGCGCACTGCAGCACTCCGTCTTTGCCCATGGCAAGCGTCGTCACCTTGGGCCGCATGCGGCGATGGAGAAAGACGGCGCCGGAGAGGCCGACACCGATGAGAATGCCCTTGTCGAGATGGGGGGCGAAATAGAGGGTGGCGACAAAGGTGATGGCGGCGATAATCCCTTCGTATTTCTGGATTTTCCAGGCATGGACAAAGCCTTTGACATTCACCAGACCGATCACCGCCATCATGATGACCGCGGCCAGTACCGCCTGCGGCAGATGATAGAGCAGCGGGGTGAAGAAGAGCAGGGCCAGCAGCACGAGCAGCGCACTGAAAATATTGGACATGCCGGTGACCCCGCCGGCCTGCATGTTGACAGCGGATCGTGAAAAGGATCCGGAAACCGGATAGCTGCTGCCAAGTGCGCCGATAATGTTAGCCAGCCCCTGGCCGATGAGCTCCTGGTTGGCGTCAAGCTTCTGACCAGTGCGGGCGGCCATGGCCTTGGCAATGGAAACCGCCTCCATGAAACCGAGCAGCGATATGATCACCGCATAGGGAAAGAGCTGAAAAACAATCTGCATATCGAGCTGCGGCAGGCTCAGGCTCGGCAGTCCCTTGGGGATAGCGCCCACCACTGCGCCGCCGCCCACAATTGGCAGGTTGTTAAGGTCAAGGGCGCTGCCGCCGACGTCAAGACGCCATTGTAATCCGTCACTTGCCGCGACAGGGGAATCCTCGCGCCGAAGCGCGAAACTGCTCCCCCCTTCCCTGTCTTCTCCCCCGACCAGAACAAGGCCGCGCAGGAGCGTCCGCTGCCGCCGGTTCTCTTCTTTTTTTTCCTCAAGCTGGAGAACAAGAAGCGCGAGTTCGTGGTTCAGATCAAGAAGCGCAGCCTTGCCGGCCAGATCGCCGGGGGTGCCGGCGGCTGCAATCTTATCCTGTATCGCAAGCCGACTGGTGGCGAGTTTCTGCACGTCAAGCGTGCTGCGGTTGAATGCCTCGACCATGGTCCGCACTTCCGGGGATGCGATTTGATCGACACCAATCCGTTTGCTGTGCTCAAAACCCATGGCCCAGGAAAGCAGAGCGGTGACGACCACCGCCACCAGCACCCCGGGCAGTTTCGGGTGCAGCCGTTTGGCGCCGACCATGATGGCGATGGCCAGCGCCGCCATGGCAAAGGTCGGCCAATGGGTGGAACGACAAGCCGCCTCCACCACCATGAGAACGGTCTGGTAATGGTGCTCGGCCTTGTCGACCTCGACCCCGAATATCCGGGCAAGCTGTGAGGTGGCGATGATGATGGCCGCAGCGCTGGTGAAGCCGTTGACTACCGGGTGGGAAAGAAAATTGACCACCAGCCCCAGCCGCAATAGGCCGAGCATGAACTGAAAAACGCCGACCAGCAGGGCCAGCACCACGGCATAGCCGATAAACGCGGCTGATCCCGCCGTGGCAAGGGGCTCAAGCGATGCGGCGGTCATCAGCGAAACCACCGCCACCGGGCCGGTGGCGAGAAGGCTGCTCGATCCGAAAAGCGCCGCCACCATGGGGGGAAGAAAGGCCGCATAGAGGCCATAGTAGGAGGGCAGACCGGCAAGCTGGGCATAGGCCATGGACTGGGGAATAAGCACCAGGGCCACCGTCATGCCTGCCAGGAGATCGGCCCGCAGCGTATTACGGTTGTAATCGCGGAGCCACCCCAGAAACGGAAAAAGCGAAGCAAGCAAAATCATCACCTCATTGTGTTGATGCAAAAAGAAAAATATCTCTGCTTTTGTCGGAATCGCAAAAAACCACGATTCCGACGGGCTGGCCATTGGAACTCATTATTTTCCGTTTTCCCTCCCGCCATGGTTGACGGTTTTTTGTGAGACCATCAGCTTTTCCGAGGTGGATCAGCCCCGCAGTTCCTCCTGCAATTTTGCCGATTTCTCGCTCAAGGTGCGGCGGGTTTCTTCACGGAATACCTCCAGCCTGTCGGCCAGTTCCGGATATTTGATGGAAAGGATTTCACAGGCCAGATAAGCGGCGTTTTTGGCACCATCGATGGCCACGGTGGCGACCGGAATACCCGGCGGCATCTGGACGGTGGAATGCAGGGCGTCGGCGCCGTTCAATGGACCGGAGGCAAGCGGCACACCGATCACCGGCAGGGTTGTATGGGCGGCGATGACGCCAGCCAGATGGGCCGCCATCCCCGCGCCGGCAATGATCACCTCAAGCCCGCGCTGCCGCGCCGTCCGTGCGTATTCCGCGGTCTTGTCCGGTAGTCGGTGGGCAGAGCTGATATCCATCTCAAACGCCACCCCCATTTCAGCGAGCACTGCCGCCGCTTTTTTCATGACAGGCAGATCCGAATCACTGCCCATGAGAATGCCTACCTTTGCCGTGTCTGCCATGATAAACTCCTTATTTATGGTGTTAAACTTGCCGGCTTCATCGGGTGAAGCCGCCGAAATCGATTAAGAGCTTATTCGCAAATAAATCTTTGATGCTCGCATCCGGTTTTTGGCCGTCTTTGCCCGTTACTCAATCGCAAAATCCTCGTCGTAACGCTGCTACGCCTGCGGTTTTGCTCAATCGTCCCGGTCAAATCCGTCTCAAAATCCGGCGCGATCCCTGAAAAGCTTATTTGTAGATAAGCTTTAAAAATCCTGACAAACTCCCATGCTGCTCTTCGAAAACTTTTCGCCGGGCAAAAAAAAAAGCCGAAGAATACTGAAAAATCAGTAATCTTCGGCTCTGTTATTCCTGCCCGCGCTTGTTGTCTCAAGCCCGGCGGGACATGCTGCCAATTATGTACAAACCGGGAAGACCGGGCCACCGTCGTGTATTTTTTTGCGGTGGGGGTCATGCCTTGCTGGCGCCCTGCGGCGCCCTCCAGGTCCCTGCCTGTTTCAGAATCGTAAATGTATTCTGAACGATCAGAAAAGTCGATATTTTTTTTACAGCTCTTTAAGAAATTTCTTAACCGGCAGTTAAAAAACCGTCTCTGGCTTTTTCAACAGCCGGTTGGCCAAAGAATGCTTCATTAACCCGTAAAAAACAACAGGCTTGAAATGCCGGGAACGACCATCGATGGGGAGGTCATTCGCTGGAAAAAAAGAATGACTCTTCCCTGAAAAATCCCATATACTGTTCGAATGACACAGTGACCCAAGGAAGACAAACCCGTAAAAAGTCTTTTTTCACCACAAAGCGCACTGAAAACATAGAGAAAAGATCTTTAATTACAATTAATTACCTCTGTGTGCTCTGCGGTCTCTGTGGTTGAGTTTCAGTTTACGAGACCATCAAGAAAGCTTCCTCGGAAACTTGCAGTGATAATCGAGTCATAAGAGCAAAGATGAGAGTTCTCGTTGTTGATGATAGCCGTTCGGTGCGGATGGCGCTCCGGTCTCTCCTGGAAAAATTCGGTTATGAAGTAGCAGAGGCCAGAGATGGCACCGAGGCCCTGGCGATTGGCGCCGAAACACACCCGGACTGCATCACCATGGATGTGCAGATGCCCGGCATGGATGGTTTCGAGGCCACGAGGCGGATTCGTGAAACCGGCTGGGGCTGCCGGCTTCCCATTATCTTTGTGACCAGTATGGATTCACTGGCGGACCGGGAAAAGGGCTTTGCCCTCGGTGCCACCGAATTCATCTCAAAGAATACCACAACCTCCTGGCGGGAAGTCAGCCTTGCCGTCGACCGTCTTATCAAGACCCAAGGGCGCTTCGATGGCTTCACCATACTCGTGTGCGGCACGAATGAACTGCGGCGGCGTCCTGTTGTCGAGTGTCTCCGCGGACAGGGCGGCAAGGTCATCGAGGCGGAAAGCGGGGCGGCTACCATCAATATCGTCCGTGCCCAGTGGCATCATCTCGACATGATCATTGCGGAATGGAACCTGGGCGACATGCGGGCCGATCTCCTCTGTGCCGAGATCCGGCACAAAGAGGGACATCGGATTCTTCCTTTCATCGCCCTGATCGAGGCTGACGACCGCCCCCATGTCCTGCATTTTTTTTCCAGCGGCGGCACCGATTATGTCGTGAAGCCCTTTGCCAAGGAGGAGTTTATCGCCCGCGTCGGAGTCCATCTCGAAACCAGGGCGCTGATCAAAGAACTGCGAGGCAACGTCGAGGAGCTCGAACGGCTAAGCCGGATGCGGGACGGCTTTCTTGCCATTACCTCCCACGATCTCAAATCGCCCCTCACCGCCATTCTTGGCTCTGCCGAGCTCATGCTGTACGACAAGACCCTCACCGACAAACAGCGAAACTGGCCACAGACAATAGTGAACTCCTCGAAATTCATGCTGGAGATCATTAACGATATCGTGGAACTCGGTCGCAATGAGGCATTAAAGGAATCGCTCCCCCTGGAGCCGCTGGCGGTTATTCCCCTCATCAGCATTGCGATCTCCACCTTGCAGCAACAGGCGCTGAGCAAAGGCGTTTTCCTTGAAGAAGAGTTCAACTATGACCGGAATCTGATCATCCGGGGGGACAGAACCCGTTTCCAGCGCATCCTCAACAACCTCCTGTCAAATGCCTTAAAATTTACCCCCGCCGGGGGCACCATCCGCGTGTCGGTCAGCAAAACCGACACCGACCTGCTTCTCACCGTGGCCGATTCCGGCATCGGTATTCCCACGGCGATGCAGGCCCACCTCTTCGATATCTATTCAAAAGCCTCCCGCCCAGGCACCAATGGGGAGAGGGGCACCGGACTCGGCATGCACATCACCCGGCAACTCGTTGATCAACACAACGGCACCTTTGCGCTGGAAAGTGCGGAAGGGAAAGGAACCGTGATCAGCCTGAGTTTTCCTTTACTGAAATCGGATTAATGCCTCCGGATTCCCCTCGCATTTCGCGGATGGTGCTGTTTGCTTACCCCTGCCAGTCGAGGATTGCCGTTATAGGGTAATGATCCGACGGGAAAAGATTCCCATTACGGAAACGGTCGATCCAACCATCCTCCACCCGGAAATGATCGGAGATCAGGATCCAGTCAATGGCCGCCATCGCCTCCGGACGGCCATAGGCGTGAAAGGTCGCTTCATCCTCCCCGTACGGATGGGCCTGTCGGAAAGCGTCGACCAGCGCGTCATCCCCGGCCAGGAGGCGATAGGCCTCAGAATCCTTACCGGTATTGAAGTCGCCGGTAAGGATGAGCGGGGTCTGCCGGCCGACCCGGTCAAGCCATTGCCGCAGGCAGCGGGCATCCTCCTCAAGGGCTTGCGGCTTGTAGTCGAAATGGGTATTGACATAGGTCAGCTCCGCCTCGGCAAATCGACAGGCGAGTCGCACCCAGCTCACCGTGCGCGGATAATCGCTGTCCCATCCCTTGCTGCCGGGCACATCCGGAGTCTCGCTCAGCCAGAAGCACCCCGAATCGAGCAGCCGGAAGGCCGACCGACGGAACAAGAGCGGCGCCATCTCCAGGGCCGTGTCGCCGGGTCCTTCCCGATGGACACCAAAGAAATGGTAATCCGGCAGATTATTGCGGACAAAATCGGCCTGGGCGTCATCGCGGCACTCCTGTAGCCCGAGCAGATCGGGACCGAAGGCATTGATCCTGGCAAGGGCCAGGGACTTACGGTTATTCCAGTGATTCTCACCGTCATTGGCCAGCCCATAGCGGATATTAAAGCTCATCACCCTGATCATGGCGCGCTGTCCACCACTCATGCCGTTTCGCTTCTGGCCCGCTCCAGGGCGGCGCGAATTTTCGTAAACTGCTCCGGCCGACCCGGATCAGGAAAGAACCCCTGCTCCACGCAGTCCCGATAACACCACTCCGGAGTGGTCTCGGTGCGGTAGGTCCAGAAGAACCAGCCGGCGTATTTTTCGAAGGTCAACAGCTGGGCGGCGGCGTAACCGCGATAGGCAGCGGCCATCTGAAACTCGTCCATGGCATCCAGGGCGTGATTGAAAGGCCCCTCCGCCCAGAGGGAGACCACCTTGAGATTAAGCCCCAGGCTCCATTCGCCACAATAGACCTGGTAGCCCGACTCCCGGATGACGTCATCAGCCTCGTTGCGCCAGTCCACCGCACTCTTCTTGATGTGGCCGAAGATATCCATGTCGATATCATTTCTGGCAAAGCATTGATAGCGATGGATATCAAGGGCCACATTACGGAACTCCGGCTCCTGGAGAAACCCGGCATACTCGCGAAAGTTGCGGAAGCCGTCGTGAAAGACCACCGTCACCCGCTCGGGCGGACAATGGCGGCGGATGCGCTGATAGGCCTCGCTGTTGAAACGTTTCAACAGATCGGTGGGGACATCCCAGCGCGGCTCGTTAAGCGTCTCGATGCCATGCAGGGCCGGATGATCGGCATAGCGCTGGGCCAGTCGGTCCAGAAAATCGAGGGAGTGGCCGATGTACTCATCACTGGTGTGCCACTCGCAGACACCGAGGATGCCGCCGTTGTCGAAACCGTTCTGGCAGCCCGGCGCGGCATGGAGATCAAGCACCACCCGCAGCCCAAACTCTTCCGCCCACTGGAAGACCCTATCAACGATTGAAAGCCCTCCCTCGACGAAGGGATAACGAATCTCCTTGTAGCGGGGATGATAGGGATAGTCTTTGCCGAACAACCAGTGCCCGACCGGCAGGCGTACCGCGTTGATGCCGGCACGTTGCAGCCAGGCGAAATCATCGCGGGTGATGAAGGTGTTCCAGTGCTGGTGGAGACGCCGGGTCGCCTCGGCCTCGCCCAGCTCGACGCAGTAAGATGTTTCGTCGGTGGCCTTCAGCCCGGCAAAGAGAGTGGGGGTGATCCACTTTTCCAGCACCAGCCAGCCGCCGAGATTGACACCACGAAGTTTGCCGCCGCTTTCGTGAATCGTTGGGGTCGTCATAATGGTCTCCTGAAGAATGGTTACAGCTCCAACCGGCGCGAGAAGAAGGCAGCACCGTTTTGCATGTGGGCAATGGCGAGCAGGGTGGCGTCAGGGAGCTGATCGCAGATCAGCCGCAGCATCCGTTCCTCTTCTTTCGGATCAAGGGAATCGAAGGCCTCCTGCAGAAAGATCCACTGGGGCCGGTTGATCAGCAGACGCACCATACCAAGCAGTTGCTGCTCCCCCCGCGCCAAGGTATGTGCCCAGTTTTCCTTCTGATCGAGCTGATCAATCAGGGCATCAAGCCCAACCAGACGGAGCGCCTGCTCGATCTGTTCCTGGGTAAAGACGCGGCGGGAGGATGGGTAGCAGATGGCATTGCGTAAAGTACCGATGGGCAAATGGGGCCGGGGCGGCATAAAGAAGAGGCGGCCCTGGCAGGGCAGCTCAATGATCCCGCTGCCCCAGGGCCGTATCCTGGCAATGGCGCGAAACAGCTTGGCTGCAGTGTAGGCATTGCCGGTGATCAGCACATGTTCGCCGGCGCCGATCTCCATGTTGATGTCCTTGGCCAGGATCGGCCCGTTGTATTTGGCGATACTGAGATTGTGGAAGGCAAGTACCGGCCGGTTCGAGCATTTTACCTGGATCCAGTGATCCTTGGCAAGCTCCGCATCCAGATCATCCATCGCCTTCAGCAAACTCAAAATACGCTCCACCGAGGCGCGCCATTCGGCGATCTCGCCGGCGTTATTGACCGGCCAGGAAAGCGCGGAGACCATGTGCTGGAAGGCCTGGGCCGATTGCATCAGAACGCCGAGGGTGATTTTGCCCATGATGTAGCGGGGGGCGGCAATCAAAATCGGAAAGGCCATGTTCAGCTTACCGTAACCGCTGCCGAACATCAGGATGTTCCGCCAGGCCGCGGTTTGCGCGTCCCATACCACCCGAATCCTGTTGAACAGCTCGCGGAACTGCTGCCGTTCATAGGCATTGGCATGGATCAGGGCAATGGCCTGACTGTTCTCCCGCGCCTCCAGCAGGCGGGCGCGGAAATCGGCCTCTGCCGACTGCCTGGCATTGGTGGCGCCGGTCAGCGGCCGGCTCACCTGCCAGCCCAGCCAGGAGGCCAGCGCCGAATAGATGATCGCAATCCAGACGAGATGACCGTAAATGGGAATGTGGACCGACCCCAGATCAAGGGTCACCACTCCCGAATGGGACCATAACACTTCGGTGAAACTTATCAGCAGCAGAATGCTGTAAAAGAGAGAATGACACAAAACCACCGCCGAGTCACAGGCGACCCGGCAATCCTCGGCGATACGGCCATCGGGATTGTCATGCTCGCCCGGCAGGTGGGAGATCAGATAGTGGCGGCCATCCTTCATCCAGCGGGAGTAGACATACTCGCTTAGCCAGTCACGCCAGCTGATCTGCAGATTGCGTTTAATGGCAAGATGCGACCCGGTCACCGCGATGCCGGCGACAAAAAGGATCGCCAGCATGCCGATCTGAATCATAAGATCGTGCATGGAGTGCTGCTCCAGGGCGTTGAACAGGTCGGCGCTCCACTGGGTCAGCAGCACCGCCATGACGTTTTGCATGACGGTGAGAAGCGCCAGCAGGAAGACGGTGCCCCGCACCTTCAGCTTTTGTTTCGAGCACCAGAACTGCTTGGAGATACGAAGGAATTCAATAAAAAAATGACGGTCATGCATGGAATTTCATGATTGAGGATATAAAGTGACGTCGGTAAGCGGCAATGGCGACAGCATGGAAGGCGGAGGGATCGTCATATCTTTTCATGCGTCAGGGTCGGCAATCCATCGAGAAAGCGGCGCACCGTTGCTCCGCCAAAGCCATTTTCACGGATGATCTCCTTGTAAAAAAAGGCGCTGGGCTTCGGAACGCGCTGAAAGGTGGAAAAATCCACCGCTACCAGGCCGAAACGGGGAAGAAAGGAGGTCCACTCATAATTATCCATCAGCGACCAGTAAAAGTAGCCACGCACATCAACCCCGCGCGCCATTGCCTCGTGCAGGGCAGAGAGGTGCAGGGCCAGGTAGACGATGCGAAAACGATCATCATCAGCCGCGCAGCCGTTCTCGGTGATGAAAACCGGATAGTCGGACAGCCGTTCCAGGTTGGCGATCAGTCCCTCGGGATACATCTCTTCCAGATAGAATTTCATCGGCACCATCTTCAGCTCCTTGTGAAGAAGCCGGGCGCCTTTGAGATTCGCCTGGCGGGCATCGATCATGTTTCTGGTATAGTAGTTGACCGACCAGCAATCAAGGGCGCCCTTGACATCGGGGTCATACGCGCCATCGACACCGGGATAGACCAGCTCACCGGTGCGCAGGGCATGAAAGAAAAACTCGTTGGTGACAAAATCGGCGTAATCGGTCATCCGCCGGTCCAGCGTATCGTGAAAACGGCGCGGGAACCAGTGAATAAAGGCGTGGGCGCTGCTCACCGGCGCGGTCGAGTGCTGCTTGATCAGGTGGTAGCCCATGGCGTGAACCCGCAGCATGTTGAACTTGAGGGAACCGGTGGAGGGATCCGCCAGCAGCCCACCCCAGTGATTGAACTCGTTGATGACGTTCCAGCCGCTGACATAAGGGGCGATCCGCGGGACAAGAAAGGCGAGATAGCGTTCGAAAAAGCGTCGGTTGTCGGCCTTGGCGAACCCCCCCAGCCGGTCGAACCAGAAAGGGTGGGTGAAATGATGGAGAGTGACGAAGACCCGGATACCTTGCTCGGCAAGACGCGCCAGAAGATCGAGGTAATGAGCGACCCCATCGTCATGCCACTGCCCTTCCACCGGCTCAATCCGGCTCCACTCGATGGACATGCGATAGGCCTGATGGCCCAGTCCGGCGATCAGCTCCACATCCTCCCGATAGAGGCGGTAGTGATCGCAGGCCTTACCGGAGGGAGCGCGGAAGCGGTGACCCGGGTCATCCCGGTAGAAATCCGGCAACTGCTCATTGTGCCAGGCCTGGGAGTGGATATTGTCACCTTCAATCTGATGTCCGGCAGTGCCGCTGCCCCAAAGAAAATTTTCAGGGAAGCGGATGGATGGCAGGCTGAAGATGTCGTACATAGCTGATAAACCGTGATTATCTCAACACACCAAAACCGAGGCCACCAAAGACCAGGCGCTCGGCAGCAACTTTTTCAGCCGACCGCCAGTCACTCCTTCTCGCTTATCATGCTCATACGTCACTCTTTTTCCGCTGACAAGGCAATTTTACATTCTGAAGAAAAAAAAGGGGGCAACACAGAGCGTCACCCCTTTTTTCGGCGTCCCGGTAGAAGGCAGCGGTCAGAACCGGCCGGCGTTTACGAGAAAATGGACCCAGATACTGGCTGCATAGCCCAGAGCGATGACTGGCGTCCATTTGAGATGACCGAAAAAGGTATACATGCCGCGGGCCTGACCCATCAGGGCCACTCCGGCGGCGGAGCCGATGGAAAGCATGCTGCCGCCGACGCCGGCGGTGAGCGTCACCAAAAGCCACTGTCCCTGGCTCATCTCCGGGTTCATGGTCAGCACCGCGAACATGACCGGGATATTGTCGACAATAGCGGAGAGGATACCGACCATGACGTTGGCGGCGGTGGCCCCCCAACCGGTGTACATGGTGGCCGACACCATGGAGAGATAGCCGATGAAGCCCAAGCCGCCGACACAGAGGATGACCCCGTAAAAAAACATCAGGGTGTCCCACTCGGAGCGGGCAATACTTCTGAAAACGTCAAAGGCCACCGTGTCACCGATCTGCTCGTCCTGCTCACCCCGCCTGCGGCGCGGCTGTTCACCTTCCTTCTTATGGGTGATTTTCAGATAATAACCGAAGATCTTAAGATAGGAAAGGCCGGTCATCATGCCCAGCATCGGCGGTAGATGGAGAAAATTGTGGAAACTCACCGCCGTGCAGATGGTGAGAAGAAACAGGCCAATGACGATAAAGCCGCCCCGCTTCATCTTAATGTCAACCTGGCATGATGTCGGGTTGACTTGCGGTACCGCGAAAACCATGAATAGGGCCGGCACCAGCCAGTTGACGACAGAAGGGATGAACAGGGTAAAAAAAGTCCAGAAATCAACAATACCCTTCTGCCAGACCATAAGGGTGGTGATGTCGCCGAAAGGGCTGAAGGCGCCGCCGGCATTGGCGGCGATGACGATGTTGATGCAGGCGAGACTGACAAATTTGGCGTTGTCGCGGCCGATGGCCATGACCACGGCGCACATCAAAAGAGCGGTGGTCAGGTTGTCGGCCACCGGCGAGATAAAAAAGGCAAGCAGACCGGTAATCCAGAAGAGTTTGCGAAAGGAAAAACCGGCGCAGACCAGCTTAGCCCGCAGGGTCTCGAAGACCAGGCGCTCTTCCATGGCATTGATGTAGGTCATCGCCACCAGCAGGAAGAGCAGCAGCTCGGCATATTCAAGGATGTTGTGGCGTACCGCCACTTCCGCCGCATGGGTCAGACCGTGACTGGCATATATCCAGGCGATCATGCCCCAGATAAGACCGGCGGCAAGAAGCACCGGTTTTGATTTGCGCAGATGGGTAAATTCCTCCGCCATGACAAAACCGTATGCCACGATGAAAATAATGAGTGAGGCATACCCTGCCCAATGCGCGGTCAGATTGATCGTTTCTCCGGCAGCGCTCCCGGCCGCCAGGGCGACGCCTGGTAGTGCTGCGGCAAAAGCGGTCATCATGGCAATAGTGCGAGTTGATAAAAACACCGTTTCCCCCCCTTCGAGTACATCGAGAATTTTCCGCGATCAACGGAATGAAACCCCTTTGGTATCTTCCGTGCTAAAATCAACGTCCCGTCGTGCATTTTACTGATTCGGCAGGTTCATCGGCAACTTTTTTCGATCATCAGTCTGTCGCCGCCCCAAAAACCATCGCTCGCCCAATAGAAAAACTTCGCAAAAACAAAATGATACAACGACATATCGTTGAGACAAAAAAAAGGGCTGCCGAATGTCGGCAGCCCCGAGCCTCTTAGGGATAGAGGAATTTTCCCGGGGTGGGAGTCCCGGGAAATCGCGATAAGCAGTGAGACAATATCTTATTTGACAAACCCGTAAAAAGTTTTTTTCCACCACAGATCGCGCTGATGACACATGTAAAAAATCTTTAATTACGATTAGTTACCTCTGCGCGCCCTGCGATCTCCGTGGTAAATTTTCAGCTTTACGAGACCATCTTATTTGAGATGACTGACCAGCACCGGACAGGAGGCCAGACCGACAACATGTTCGGTGACACTGCCCATCAGCAGCCTGGTTAATCCTTTACGGCCGTGCGAACCCATGACGATGACGGTGGCGTCCGTTTCCGCGGCCAATGCTGTGATCGCCTCATAAGGCTCACCTTCCTTGACCCAGGTGGTCACCGTCACCCCCATCGCCTCGCCGCGTTTCTTGATGTCCGCCACCCGCTCTTCCGCTTTTTCGGCCAGTTCCCGGACCGCCTCCGGCGCCAGGGCTGAGAATTCGTCGTTGGTGTAGGCAACCGACACAGCGCAGAGCACGGCGTTGCGCTCTTTCGCAAGCTCCAGGGACAGATCCTCCGCTGCCTTGCTGTAAGGAGATCCGTCCGACGCGAGGAGAATCTTACCCCAGCTGATGCTCGACTGGTCGGGAATCACCAGCACATCCTTGACGGTATGGCCGATAACCCGGGCGGTGACGCCGCCGATCAGGTCACGCTCAATCCGGCTTCGCCCCTTGCGGCCCATGATGATGAGGTCGCAGCCCTCATCCTCGGCGACATTGACGATCCGCTCATAGGGCTCGCCCTGCTCCAGGTTGGAGAGGATGCGGACATCCTCGTCATCAGCGATCATCTTTGCCTCGGCCAGCAACTTCTGACCGGGACCAAGCATGGTTTCTTTGATGTTACTCACCCCGATCAGCTCAAGATCACCGGTGTAGGCGGGAACAACCGCCAGCACCTTGATCCAGCTCTGATCCGCCCGCGCCAGGCGGCATGCCTGGCGCAGGGCGTTACGGGCTGAGTCCGAACCGTCGTAGGCAACGAGAATCTTCCTGTATTTAGCCATGATGTACAGTTTCCTTGGCAAGTTGAAGTTCTTCACGCCGTGCCTTGCTGATGCCTGTTATCATCGAGGCAGTGATGATAAGACCCGAGGCAACCAAGGCGGTAACCAGCGACCAGAAGCTGATGTTTGTAAACAGCGAGGCCATCGCCGGATCCAGCGGGGCCCGCAGACCGACATCGGCAAGATAGCCGGGGATCAGAAAACCGCGGCTGACGGCAACGATCAGCATGACCGAGGCCATGACAATCTTAATGATATAGTCCTTGACATAGGTGGTGCCAAGGGCACCGAGCTGGACGCCGATGAGTGAAGCAGAGAGCAGCAGCAGCGAAAGACGGATGTCGATCAGACCGGACAGCCCCCACTGGATGGAGCCCCAGGCGCCCATGATAAAGGCGATGCCGAGCTCGGTGGCGCTGGCCACCATGGCGGAGGCGCCGATGACATAGATCATGCCGGGCACGCCGATGAAACCGCCCACCGCGATGGTCGCGGCCAGCATGCCGGTGAAAAGACCGACCGGGATGGTGATCCAGGCTGAAATGCGAACCTTGGCCACCTTGAAGTGCATCATCGGCGGCAGATTGATCTTCTGAAGGCGCAGGGCGAGTTTCGAGGTCTGATCACCACCTTCGTCTTCACCGCCCTTGGCCAGCTTTTTGGCATCATAGGCAACATAGCCGCCGACCAGCACCAGCACGATGACAAACACGGTGCTGACATAAAGGTTGGAACCGGCGTTGCCCCAGGCATGAAGAATGGCCTTCTGAATCTTGATGCCGATCTGCACGCCGATAATGGCGGTGGCCGCCATGGTCAGGGCAAGTTTCAGGTCAACCTGGCCGTACTTCCAGCGCTTGTAGGTGCCGACCATCGCCTTAGGGAATTTGTGACACATGTTGCTTGCCACCGCCACCGCGCCGGGCACGCCGAGGCTCATCATCGCCGGAGTCAGAACAAAGGCGCCGCCGGAACCGATAAAACCACTGAGCAGACCACCAATGAGACCGACCGCGATCAGGGCCAGGATGTTTTTCAGGGTCATATCGAGGAACATGCGGGACACATCCTTGATAACTCCTTCGCCGGCCTCTTTGTCGAGATTCACCATGACCTTCTTGTTGAGCGGCAACTGCGAAGCCGCCATCTCCTCTTTGAAGATCAGGGTGCGGGTCTGCTCGGAGCCGTCCTGTTTAAACACCGCGGTATGATTGGCCTCGTCAATCTGGAGAAAAACCCCCTTCATCAGGTCTTTGGAGGGACCGGCGCCGCCGGCGGCCATGGCCGTAGAGGCAATGGGCAACAGAAACAGCGCCGTAATCAGGATAATCAGTAATCTCTTCATGGTATATTGTACTCTCCTCTCGAATAGTGGAATAATGATTTTCGCAAGTCAGTGCGGTACGCTCAGTGTTTCTTTGCCTCAAGCCCCAAGGTGCTCAGCAGATTGCTGGCAAAGGCGCCGTGAATAAAGGAAAAGAAAAAAGCGGTCAGAATCGGAAAAGCGGTGTACCAACCGCCCATGGTAAAAGTATCCATCACCAGCTTTTCATTGCGGAAAAGCAGGATATAGGCGGTCAATGATATCGCGCCGAAAATAATGGTCGGCACTACCGGTTTTTTTGTTTTTTTGTCTTGCATTTTTCTGTAATCTCCTCAATCTCATGTAAAGTTTGATCGGAATCGTAAAAAAATCACAATTCCGACGTGCCATGTTTTGTAACTCATTGTTTTCACTATCCAGCCTGCCATGGCTTGCGGGTTTTACGAGACCATCAGGGTTTGCGTTACGTTACCTTTATTCCGCCCCTCAGGCAGGCAGCGGATCCTCCAGAATCACCACCGGACATTGGAAGCGCCGGACAAGATCCTTTTCCGTTTTGTGTCGATTTTCTTCTCTGCCGGACATCTTGAGCATAAAAAGCATGATGTCGCGGCGTTTTGCCGTGTGCCTGATGATCTCCTCATCAAGACTTGATTTACCGAAAAAAAACTCATAGCCGATGCCTCGCCTAGCAAACTCTTGTTTAATATCCTGCAGACTTAAGGAGTCGCCACTCCGTTGTCCCGCCAGATCCCGCAGGGTAGTTGCCGGAAAGACCTGAATAATCTCAAGCCCAGTCCCTAGCCTGGCACACATATTTATTGCGTAGGTGACTGCTTTTACCTGCAACTCCGTTTCATCAGTGCCGAGCAGGATCTTTTTATGCCGATTTTTTCCAGCCCGGAGAAACTCCCGGGCGCTTTCATGCTCATTGGCTTCGGCAAAGGCCGCGGCAGCCATCGTGTCTTGCAGTGCCTTGAAGATGTTTGCCATTGTCTCATTCCGCCAAAGGTTTTATAGATGAACTGTTTTTCCTTGCCTCTTTGTCGACGCGCGTTTGCCCGCCAATACAGCAACTGCCGTGCCAAACAACAAAAAACAACAATTTCAGCTATTTAAGCAGAAAACGCCGAAAGCCGAACATGTTGCCTTTTGCAACATGTTCGGACCGATCTTTTGACAATTTATTGATATTACAGAATAAAATAAAAATTGTTGCGAAAACGAACATATTGTTGCGTATCGCAACAAAAGGGGTATGATGTCTGCGTATAAACCATCAAAGCAAATGAGGGGTAACTATCCAGCTTCGTGCCGCGGAACGAGCACAAGCTGGGGACCGGAACTTTTCAGCAGCGCCCAGATGCGCGACACAAGTCCGCGAGCTCTACTTGGTATGAGAACAGGCTTGCAACAAAGCGGATGGGGTGCTGCTGGATAGTTACATTGAGGGGAAAAATGGAGCTCGCAGTACCCAGCATCAGGCGAAAGGTTATCTACGGATCAGGACTCATTCTCTTTCTGGTCAGCTTTACCGCCTTCATGATGTATGAAATCGTTCTGCAGGTGGAACACAAGGTCACGGTGGTGGAAATCATCGACGACATCCTGCGCACCACCCTGGAACTGCGACGCTACGAAAAAAACTATTTTCTTTATCGGCAAAAAAAGGATCTGGAAGACGCCCTCTATTACTGGGAAACCCTCCAGGAACAACTACACGCCCACGCCAACGAACTCAATCGCCTAGCGCCGTCCTCCGAGGTCCATGCCATTTTCAGGTCCATGGCAGGATATAAGGAAGATCTGCTCCATCTTGAAAACCTGGGGAACAACGAACAGGACAGCAAATTGTACATCAGGCTGCAGGAAGAGGTCCGGATGCACGGCAAAAAACTGACGGACTTCGCCGAACAGACCGTGCTCGGCGAGCGGGCCTCCATTCGCAGCCTGCTGCAGACAACCCGCTCCATTCAGGTTTTTTCCGCCATCGCCTCGATGGCGCTGGCCACCATCATGGCCGCCATCCTCGGCCGTAAACTGGTCAGCTCCCTGCGGCTGCTCGAAGGCTACACCAGAAAAATTTCCCAAGGGGAAATGATTGACCCGCCCCACTCGGACGCGGAAGAGGAAATCAACGTCCTGCTCCGCGCCTTCCAGCGCATGAACCGAGAACTGCAGGTCCGCCAGCGCCAACTTGTGCAGTCGGAAAAGCTCGCCGCCCTGGGCACCCTGCTGGCCGGAGTGGCGCATGAGCTGAACAACCCCCTCTCCAACATCTCCACCTCGGCCCAGATTCTCGCCGAGGAGATCGACCACGGTGATCCGGATTTCAAGAAAAATCTACTACATCAGATCGAAAGTCAAACCGACAAGGCCCGGGACATCGTCCGCACCCTGCTCGAATTCTCCAGGGTCAAGGAATTCCACAAGGAAAACATCCATCTGCGCCAGCTGATGGATGAAACCATGCGCCTGATCAAATCCCAGGTCGGCAAAGGGGTTGAGATCGCCATCGACATCCCCGACGACATCATGGTCAACGTCGATAAACAGCGGATGCAGCAGGTCTTTTTGAATCTGATCAAAAATGCCGGCGATGCCCTTGAAAAATCAGGCCACATCTGGATCACCGCCCAGAAACTGCCGACGGAAAACGGCAATGAGGTGGAAATCATGGTGGAGGATGACGGCCCGGGCATCCCTCCGGAGATGCGGGACAAGATTTTCGAGCCATTTTTCACCACCAAGGACGTCGGTAAGGGATCGGGTCTCGGGCTCTATGTCGTCCATGACATCATCGAGTCCCACGGCGGTGAACTGCGGCTGGAAAGTAATCCGGGATCAGGGACGACCTTTATCATCTGGCTCAAGGACAACAGCGGAGACAACCAATGAGTGAGGAAACGCAACGATTGCTGGTGGTCGACGACGAGGAGGTCGCTCTGACCAACCTGGTCTATGTCCTCAAAAAAGAGGGATATGACGTCACCGGCTGCACCAAGGGCGCCGACGCCTTACGGTTACTGGCGAAAAACCATTACGACCTGGTCATTACCGACCTGCGTATGGAAAAGGTGGACGGCATGGAGGTGCTGAACCGGGCCAGGGAGGCTTCTCCGGACATCGAGGTTATCATGATCACCGGTTACGCCACGGTGGATTCTGCCATCGAGGCAATGAAGGCCGGCGCCTTCCACTACATCGCCAAGCCCTACAAACTCGACGAGGTGCGTAAGGTTGTGCGCGAAGCCCTGGAAAAAACCGGGCTGAAACGGGAGAACCGTAAACTGCGGGATCAGCTCAAAATCTTCCACGGCGAAAACCGCCTGGTGACCAACAATCCGCAGATGCTCAAACTGCTGCGCATCGCCGAACAGGTGGCCGAAACGGACAGCAATGTCGTCATCTGCGGTGAGTCGGGCACCGGCAAGGAACTCATTGCCCGCTTCATTCATGACACCAGCCCCAGACGAAACGGTCCTCTTTTGTCCATCAACTGCGGCGCCTTCAGTGAGGAGTTGCTGACCAACGAGCTTTTCGGCCACGAAAAAGGGGCCTTCACCGGAGCGGCTGCCATGAAAAAAGGACTGATCGAAATGGCGGACAGCGGCACCCTCTTTCTTGACGAGGTAACGGAGATGTCGCTTACCATGCAGGTCAAGCTGCTGCGCGTTCTCCAGGAAAAGGAGGTGCTGCGGGTCGGTTCGACCACACCGGTCAAGGTCAATGTCCGCTTCATCTCCGCCACCAACCGCAACCTGCAGGATGAAGTGCAGGCCGGCCATTTTCGCCACGATCTCTATTTTCGCATCAATGTTGTCGCCCTCACCCTGCCGCCTCTGGTGGACAGAAAGGACGACATCCCGCTCCTCATCAGCCATTTTCTAAGAAAATACGCCACGCTGACCGGCAAGCACGTGGAAAGCGTCTCCCGCGAGGCCTTGGACATTCTGATGAAATATGATTTCCCCGGCAACATCCGGGAACTGGAAAACATCATCGAACGAGGTGTTGCCCTGACCAACGAACCTGTCATCCAGGCCACCCACCTGCCCGAGGATCTGCGCGGCATGGCGTTGAAAACCTTCCGTCGCAAGGAGGGCGGCGATATTCCCACACTGGAGGAACAGGAACAGGCTTATATTCGCTGGGTGCTGCAGGAAACGGCGGGCAACAAGACCGTGGCCGCGAAAATGCTCGGCATCGACCGGGTCTCGTTATGGCGTAAGTTGAAAAAATACGGACTGGAGGACGATGAGGGGTAAATCCGATGTTCCAAGACCCTTTTCTCCCTCCCCACCTTTTCTTGACAATCCTTCCTGTCATGAAGCATCATAAAGGAAAAGAGATACGCGCGGCGACAAACGTCTTTTTTCAAGCCGGAGAGGAGACCATGACAAACATCTGTGATTTTTTCCGGGAAAGCAGGGTGTACCAGCCCGGCGAGGTCATCATCCGCGAGGGCGACGTAAACCGCGACCTCTATGTCCTCTCCGAGGGGGTGATCGAGATCTCCTTTACCGACGAGGACAACCGGTTTATCATCACAGAAATCACTCCACCGGAAATTCTCGGCGAGATCTCTTTTCTCACCGGCTCCCCCCGAACCGCCACCATCACCGCCAAAACCAGGGTGGAGATGTATATCCTCAGCTATGACCGAGTCAAGGTCGAGATGGACGAGATCCCGCCCTGGTTGCAACTCATTCTCCGCACCCTCGCCAAACGAATGCAGTCCTGTGGTCAAAAAATCAGGGAAATGGAAAATCAGCTCAGAAGGCTCGGCGGCGCCTGACGCCAATCTCATCACTTTCTCAGCCATCTGCCATGAGCAATACGACCCGCACCTGCACCCTGCCCATCCTGCCCCTGAAAAACGCCGTTGTTTTCCCCCACGTCTCCCTGCCGATTTCCATCAACCGACCGTCATCGCTGGCTGCCGTGGAAGAGGCGCTGGGTAGCGGCAACAAGATGGTGGCGGTGCTCGCTCAACGAGATCCTGAGACTGACGATCCGCGCATCCGAGATCTCCATCAGGTGGGATCGTCGGCCGTCATCCAGCTCATCGGTCGCTTTGAATCCATGACCCAGATTGTCATCCAGGGCACGGAACGCATTGAGATCGCCGACGAGGAACCGGCGCGATCATTTCTCAAGGCCCGCTTCCGCATCATCCCCCTGACCGTCGGCCACGGGGTAGAGGAAGAGGCGTTGCAGCGCGAGATCCTCGAACTCGCGGCCCGCTATTTTTCCCTGGGCCACCCGGAAGTCCACCTCAACATCCCGCAGTTTGTCGTGCCGGGGGAGGATTTCATGAAGCTCGTCTATCCCCTCGGGCAGCTGCTGGCCCTTGACGTCGCCACGGCGCAATCGCTGCTCGAAGCGCCGAGTTCAACCGCTGCCATGACCATCCTGCGTTCCCGTCTGCACCACGAAATCCAGATCCTGCAGATCCGTAAAAAAATCGCCGACGAGGCGCAGGCGGAGATGAACAAAGAGCAGAAAAAATACATCCTGCGCCAACAGATGCAGGCTATCCAGCAGGAACTGGGGGAAAAGAGTCAGATCGAGACGGAACTGGCCGAACTGCGAAAGAAATTCGAGGAAACACCACTACCGGAGGGGGTACGGCGGGAGGTGGAACGGGAACTGTCGCGGCTGGAGCAGATCCCTGCCGCCTCACCGGAGCATCAGGTGGCCCGCGCCCATCTCGAACTGGCGCTGGAGCTGCCCTGGGGGAAGACCACCATCGATAATCTCAGCCTGGCCAACGCCCGCCAGGTGTTGGATGAAGACCATTTCGGCCTGGCCGAGGTCAAGGAACGAATCATCGAGCAACTAGCGGTGATGAAACTCAACCCGGCGGCCAAAGCGCCCATTCTCTGCTTTGTCGGGCCGCCCGGGGTGGGCAAGACCTCGCTCGGACAATCCATCGCCCGCGCCCTGGGCCGCAAATTCGAACGGTTCAGCCTCGGCGGCATGCACGACGAAGCGGAACTGCGCGGCCATCGCCGCACCTATATCGGCGCCATGCCAGGCCGCATCATCGAGGCGCTGCGCCGGGCCGCCACCGCCAACCCGCTGATCATGCTCGACGAAATCGACAAGCTTGGCCGTGATTTCCGGGGCGACCCGGCCGCCGCCCTGATGGAGATCCTTGATCCGGCCCAGAACAGCACTTTCCGTGACAACTATCTTGATCTCCCCTTTGATCTTTCCCGGATTTTTTTCATCACCACCGCCAATTCCCTGGACACGGTCCCCAAACCGCTCCTCGACCGCATGGAAACCCTGCACCTCTCCGGCTATAGTGACGAGGAAAAGATGGAGATCGCCCGCCGTTTTCTTTTTCCCCGCCAGCGCACGGAAGCGGGTCTTAAGGAGGAACAGTTCCTGGTGCCGGACGACACCCTGCTGGCGGTGATCCAGCGCTACACCCGCGAGGCCGGGGTCCGCGAGCTGGAAAGGATGCTGGGCCGGCTGGCCCGTAAAGCGGCGATCCACTTTGCCGAAGACCACGAGGGGCCGTTCCGGGTGACACCCGATGATCTGCCGGCCATGCTCGGGCCGGAACGATTTTTTCTGGAAAAAATGCGCAAGCACCTGCCGGCCGGGGTTGCCGCCGGTCTGGCCTGGACGGACGCCGGCGGCGAGGTGCTCTACATCGAGGCGATCAAACTGCCGGAAGGCGAAAAATTCACCCTGACGGGCCATCTCGGCGAGGTGATGAAGGAATCAGCGGTGGCGGCCAATAGCTGTGTGCTGGCCCGCAGCGAAGCGCTCGGCGGGGAGACCATACGCGGTTCAGTTCACCTCCATGTGCCGGCCGGCGCCATTCCAAAGGACGGACCGTCCGCCGGTGTTGCCATGGCGGTTGCCCTGGCCTCCCTTTACAGCGGCGTACCGACCCGGGCGGATACGGCGATGACCGGCGAGATCACCCTCTGCGGACTGGTCCTGCCGGTGGGCGGCATCAAGGAAAAGGTGCTGGCCGCCCGCCGGGCCAAGATCTTTCGCATCATCCTGCCCCGGGAAAACAAAAAGGATCTTGCCGACCTGCCGGAGCATGTCCGCCGGGAAATGACCTTCATCCTGGTGGAACGGATCGAGGAGGCACTGCGTGAGGCGCTCCGGGAAACAGGATGAGAAGAGGTGCTTACCGGTTGCCCCGGAAGAGGGCCTCGAGCTGTTTTTTCACCTCGTCACCAGGCCCGGTCGCTGCCTGATCATCCTCCGCCGGCCGGAAACATTCGCAGAAATTTGCCCTCTCCTTGTCAATGACCAGTTCGGCGCTCGGCTCCCGGCAGTCATTCTCTACCGTAACGTCATAGAAGAAACAGTTCTTGCAGATGTGCAGATCGGCGCCGCAATGAGGGCATTCATCACGAAAATAAATTTTCCTTTCCGTTTCAACGATATTGTGACAGCTTGCGCATCGCATGGTGGGTAGCAATCTCCTCGGCCCTGAAAGGCATCGTCAAACAGCGGGACGGAAAAAAACAGACGGACTTGATGTAAAATACGGTATTTCCGTCCTCAACTCAAGTCAATTGATGCGGCGGCCTTCCTTGCCGAAACTTCTTCATGAAAAGAGTGGCATCTTCGCCCGACATGCGAGTATAATCGTAAATTTTCCCTGTCAAGGCATCCTGCGGGAGAATGCGCGGAACGGGCCGCATGCCCATGCCGCCCGTCACCCTTTCCCTTCACCTTCAGCCCGGAATTTCGCAGTTCCGAGGAGGAAACATGACACAGATGATGTTTTATGAAACAATAGTCAGGCTCGACAGCACCAAACACAAAGACACCCGACTGACCCCGGTGACAAATTACGCTTTTGCCGCCGGCACCAACTCCATTCCGATCGCCGGGGTAGAATTCATCGAGGCGTCGAAGGAATATCCCATCACCTTTATCAAAAGCAATCAGGGTGAGTACATCCCCACCGTCATCCTCGGCCTGCAGAATGACCAGAACCTTTTTGTCGATCCCAACGGCCAGTGGACCGCCCAGTACATCCCCGCCTATGTCCGGCGTTATCCCTTCGTGCCGGCAACCAGTAAGGATCCGGGCAAGATCAATATCTGCATCGACGAAACGTATGCCGGTTTCGGCACGGACAAAGGGGATCCCCTTTTTAACGAGGACAAGACGCCGGCGCCGCTCCTGCAGAACATGGTCAATTTCATCCAGGATTACCACATGCGGATGCAGCACACCAACGATTTTACCAGACGCCTGGCTGCCTGCGATCTGCTCCAGGAAATGAAGGCGGAATTCGGCAACAAGGAAACCGGTAAGAACTTCCGCCTCAGCGGGCTGCACATGATCGACGAGCAGAAACTGCTGGAGCTCGACCAGGAAAAGGTCATGGACTTTTTCAAAAAAGGCGAATTTGCCTGGATCTACAGCCACCTGAACTCGCTGAGCAACTTCCGCCGCCTGCTCGATCGGTTCTTCGCCGACCGCTCCCGGAGCTAAAAGCCCTTTCGCTGGATATTCTCCCGGAGACCACGGTGCGCTTTCACTCGCCTGCCGTGATCTCCGGATCCCCTCCCGCGGCAGTGGCATAGCAAAAATTGTTCTTGCCGCTGTTCTTGATCCTGTACATCGCCTCATCGGCCAGCTTGACAAGCTGTTCCATTTCCGCGGCATGAAGAGGATAAAGGGCGATCCCGATACTGGCGCCGACCCGGGTCTGCTGTCCACGGCATTCCAGCGGCCTGGTCACGTTCCGAAGTATCTTTTCCGCGATTTCCCCTGCATTTTCCGGAGCCAGCAACCCGGCCGCCACCACCAGAAACTCGTCACCCCCGACCCGCGCCACCGTATCGATTTCCCGCACACAGGCCAGCAGACGTTGGGCCACCTGCCGGAGGACATAATCTCCTGCCTCATGACCCAGGGTATCATTGACCGCCTTGAAGCCATCGAGGTCAATGAACATCACCGCAGCCAAATTCTGGTTGCGTCGCGCCTGACCCATGGCCATGGCAAGGCGATCCTTGGCCAGCCGCAGACCCGGCAGACCGGTCAGGGCGTCATGGGTCGCCATATGGCGAATCTTTTCCTCCGCCTCTTTGCGGGTCGTGATGTCCTGGTGGGTGCCGCACATCAGCAACGGTTTGCCCTCCGCCGTCCAGGTCGCCACCTTGCCGCGATCGAGCACCCAGATCCATTGACCGTTTTTGTGACGCATGCGCGCCTCACATTCATAGTAGGCCAATTCTTTGTTGAAATGTCGATTAAGCAGCCCACGCGACAAGGCAAGATCATCGGGATGGGCAAATCGCATCCAGGTTTCGATGGAAAGGGGGGCAAGCTCGGCAAGGGTGTAACCGATGATCTCCGCCCACCGCTCGTTGAACACGGTTGCACCGGTTTGGACATTCCACTCCCAGGTGCCGATGTTGGTTCCTTCCAGGATATAGGCAAGCCGCTGTCGTTCGGTGGCAAGCAAGGCATCGGTCCGCTTGCGTTCGCTGATGTCGATAAAGGTCACCACCGCACCGGTCACCTCGCCATTGGCAACCTGGGGATACGACCAGTATTCCACCGGGAAACTGCTGCCATCGGCCCGCCAGAGCACCTCATCGTCCCGATGGATACCCCGGCCTTCGCGCAAGGCTCGATACATGGAACACTCGTGTATGCCCATGTGACGACCATCCGCATAGGAGTGATGGATCAGGTTATGCATGTTCCTGCCCAACAGCTGATCAAGCTCTGCGTAGCCGAGCAGGCGCAGGCAGGCGGGATTGGCAAAGGTGCAGTTGCCATGAAGATCGATGCCGTAGATTGCCTCGCCGGTTGAATTAAGCAGCAGCCGCACCTGTTCCTCCCGCTCTTTCAGTGCCTTTTCCGCCTCTATCCGTTTGGTGAGATCCCAGCAGATTCCGTTCATCCGCCTGGCCGCGCCCTCCACATCCCGCTCCACCCGCGCAGCGACAGCCAGATAACGAACAACGCCGGAAGAGTGAATAATGCGAAACTCGGTTTCAAACACCGCCCGCCCGGCCCAGGCGTTTTCCAGCAAGGTTTTGGTGGCCGGGAGATCCGCCGGATGCACCGCCTTGAGCCAAGACTCCATGAAAAGCTTGGCATCGGCTGGAATGCCATGCAGATCGCACATTCGCTGGTTCCAGGTCAGGACATTGGTCTCCACCTCCCAGGCCCATACCCCGATGCCGCCTGCCTGGGTCGCCATCTCCAACCGCGACACTACTTGATGGAGCTCTACTTCGGTCTTTTGGTGCTCGCGAACCTCAAGCTCCAGGGCTGCCCTGGCAGCCCTGGTTTCCCGGGATTCAACGACTATCTTCTGAAGAAGATGAATAATAAAGCCGACCAGGAGCGCCAGCACCCCTCCACAGAAGGCAACCACCAGCGGCAGGACCGTTTTTTCCTGTCCGATATAGTCATGGTCAGGATGAAGATAAACAACAAACCGATGCCCCATGACGGTAAAATTGACCACTCCTTCCAACCCTGTGTCCCGGAGATCACTCCATCCCGTCTGTTCGAAGGCGCGAATGTCATCCATAAAAACGGCGATACGGAAATCGGCCAGGGAGTGGGTCAATTCGCTGATGCGGATCACATGCTCCATCCAAGTCTGAAGACGCCACACTGCGAGGATAAAGCCGGCAAATTCATTCTCGACATGGATAGGCACAGCGGCCAGACAGCCCTTGCCGACTCCCTTTACCAGATCGACCGGAACGGTAATGGTCGGAGATCCGGTCCTTATGGCCCTTTCCAGGGTTTCTCGGCGGCGGGATTCAAAGGCGAGGTCGAGGCCCTGCACATGTTCATTGCCTGCCAGAGGAACCACCCACTGGACAATGAAATTTCGATCTACCCAAGCCAGGGCCTGGAATCCGGGCAGATCGGCCACATAACCGGCGGCATCACTGACAAACTCTTTCTTCGGCATTCCTCCCCTGACCTGCCAACGATCGGCCATGCGCTGCAGAGCGGCGATCCGGCTGAGAAGATCGGCATCGATGTGCCCGGCAAAATATCTGGCCTCGGCATTTGTCTTGTTTCGCAAGGTGATCAGCTCGCGCTGATCGAGGGTCCACCACAGCATCCCCACCAGCATGCACAGCAGGATGGTGATCAGGACCGGCAACCAACCGATCTTGATCCGCGGCAGCGAATGATGGGAAGAATCCGTCTGGGAAGACATTGTGATTGTGTCCTTGCCTGCGATACTCTCTCGATAAATCGGTTGATGTTTCTTTATGATAGCATGGGTAGACCCGGACCCGAGTGGAAAATGACGAGATTAAGAGCTTATCAGCAAATAAGCTTTTCAGGGATCGCGCCGGATTTTGAGACGGATTTGACCGAAACGATTAAGCAAAACCGCAGACGTAGCAGCGCTGGCGAGGATTTTGCGATTGAGTGACTGGCAAAGGCGGGCAAAAGCCGGATGCGAGCATTAAAGATTTTGTGGAATAAGCTCTAAGTCAATTCGGTCCGCCCCCGTCCCAGTCCGACCCCGTCCCCCTATCGTGGCCACACCCCATCCAAGGATGGTATCACTTTCCCTGAAGGCAAGAACCTCATCTCTGCTTCACCTGTAAAAAAATGCATTTTTTATCAATTACTAACCAAACAAAAATTTTCAAGGGATATCATCCGCTAAAAATCTGGAATGGTTCCTCAAAAATGATTCCACCAGCTAATGGAGATAATGTATGCAAGAAAGACAAATCCACTGTGAAGCCGGACATGAGGTTGCAACCGGTAACATTATGACGAACGCCGAAAAAATAAAGATAATACCTGATCCGCACCAGCCTGAACAGACAGACTTCAACAACGACGAGGCCAGAAGGGATCGCTACCGGATGCGCTGAAATTTTCATCAGATTCCATTTCATTTGCGGGAATTCGCGAATTCCCGGGACGAAGGGAAGAGAATCAAAAGAATCCCAAGGAAAGCATACGAAATTATTCACCCATTCTTTATCTAATAATTTCGGGCATTTTTAAAAGGAATCGACACCGGTTTTCACCGATGTGACGAATTGTGCAAAGGTCCCATCATAAGGAGAACAAAATGATCACATTGGAACAAGTAAGCAAGGGATATCCGAATGGGTTCGTGGCCTTAAAGCCGACCAGCCTCTGTTTTGAAAAAGGAAGCTTTACCGTCCTGCTCGGCCCCTCGGGAGCAGGCAAGTCCACCTTGTTGCGCTGTATCAATTTTCTCAACACCCCCTCCAGCGGCAGAGTCAGCGTGGAAGGTATCGGACCCTTGAACGGTAACCGGGTGCTGCTGCGAAGCCATCGCCGCCGGACCGCCATGATTTTTCAGCAGCATCAACTCATTGATCGCTACAGTGCTCTCGATAACGTCCTGATCGGCAGAATCGGTAACTACAGCGCCCTGCGTACACTTTTCCCGCTGCCCCAGCAGGATCATCTGATCGCACTGGAATCCCTTGACAGAGTCGGCCTTCTGCACAAAGCCACGGAACGGGTCGATAATCTGAGCGGCGGCCAGCAGCAACGGGTAGGCATTGCCAGAGGCCTGGCTCAGCAGCCCTCCATCATCCTGGCGGATGAACCTGTGGCCAGCCTTGACCCTGCCACCTCGGCACAGGTGCTCTCCCTTCTCCATTCGATTTGCAAGGAAGACGGCTTAACCGCGATTGTAAGCCTGCATCAAGTGGAATTGGCCAAAACCTATGCGGATCGAGTCATCGGTCTTGCCAATGGCGAAGTGGTGTTTGACGGCGACAGCCAAGCCTTGAACCCGGAGATCCTTGAAACTATTTATCACAAGCCTCACCCACAAGCGGTCCAGCCCCTTTCCCCCCATCCGTCCTGGCAGGCCGTGCAACCCCTTGCCGAAGCCTGATTGTTATTCGTCCAACACAAATCTTTCACCAGATTGAGGAAAACCATCATGAAAAAAAATTTTTTCGTCCTTGTTGCCCTTTTGCTCTCCTTGTTGACAACCAGCTTCAGCTACGCCGCCAACCCTGACCCAGACGTGCTCAAGGTCGCGCTGTTGCCCGACGAAAGTGCCGCCACCGTCATTAAAAACAACGAACCCTTAAAAAACTATCTGGAAAAAAGCCTGGATAAGAAAATCGAGCTGGTGGTCACCACCGACTACTCGTCAATGATCGAGGCCATGCGCCATGGCAGAATCGATGTGGCCTATTTCGGGCCGCTTTCCTATGTGCTGGCAAAATCCAAGAGCAACATCGAAGCCTTTGCCGCCATGAGCAAAAAGGGCAGCGCCACCTATCAGGCGGTGGTGATCGGCAATATCGGCTTGGGCATACACAGTCTTGCCGATATAAAGGGGAAGAATATGGCGTATGGCGACCAGGCCTCCACCTCCAGCCACCTGATTCCCAAATCTATGCTGCTGGAACAGGGCCTTACCTCCGGCACAGATTACATGGAGCACTTTTTAGGGGCACATGACGCTGTCGCTCTTTCGGTGCAGAATGGCAAGGCGCAGGCAGGAGGACTCAGCCGGCCGATTTTTGAATCGCTGATCGCCAAGGGAGTTATCGATCTGACCAAGGTAAAGCCTCTGGCCTACTCAAAACCCTTTCCCGAATACCCGTGGACCATGCGTTCGGACCTGAAACCCGAATTGAAGGAAAAAATTAAGTCTACTTTTTATCAGGCCAAGGATGCCGAAGTGCTCAAGCCTTTCAAGGCTGAGGGTTTCACGGCCATGACCGACGCGGACTACAATGTGGTGCGGGATCTGGCCAAGATACTCAATCTCGACCTGGCTAAAATGTAAAGAGGGGAAAAGGCATGCGGCAAGCATACTCAGACATTCTGGTTGAGCAGCAACGCCAGTGGCGGAAGACTTTAGCGCTGATCGCGGGCATTCTTGCGGTGATCTGCGGGTTCTCCATCTACACAGGGCTTTTCAACCCCCAGCGCCTCTACGAGGGTATCCCCTCCATTGTCAGCCTGATAGCAGAAGGGGTGCCGCCCGATTTCAGCGCGGCCAGGACCTGGATCAAACCCCTGCTCGACACTCTGGCAATGAGCATCGCTGGAACAGCCATCGCGGTTTTTTTCTCGGTGCCGCTCGGGTTGCTTGCCGCACGCAACACCACTCCTCATCCGGTCATCTATCAGATGGCCCGCGCCATCCTCAACGGGCTTCGGTCAGTGCCGGAACTGATTTTGGGAATACTCTTCGTGGCCGCCGTGGGTTTTGGCGCCTTGCCGGGCGTCCTGGCCTTGGGCCTCCATTCCATCGGCATGGTCGGCAAATTCATCTCCGAGGCGATCGAGCATGTGGCGGAAGAACCCCTGGAAGCGACGCGTTCCGCCGGGGCCACCGCGCTCCAGGTCGTTACCCATGGGGTGCTGCCCCAGGTGCTGCCCCAAATAGCAGACGTCACGATCTATCGCTGGGAATACAATTTCCGGGCCTCCACGGTCATGGGTATGGTGGGCGCCGGCGGCATCGGCTTCGAGTTGATGGGATCCCTTCGTCTCATGCAATACCAGGAGGTAACCGCCATTCTGCTGGTTATCCTTGCTGCAGTCACCATGGTCGACGGCATCGGCATCCATCTGCGCAAACGTTTCAAATAGGAAAAGTTGATGAAACCAAAAGTTGTCATTACCCAGCATGTCCATCAGGAAGTTCTTGATCTGCTTTCTTCTTCCTGCGAGGTTGTGGCCAATATGACCCCGGAGCCGTGGCCGCCGGAACAGCTCCGCGCCATATGCAGGGATGCAAAAGGAATCATGGTCTTCATGCCTGACAGCATCGACGGCGATTTTCTTGACAACTGCCCGGAACTGGAAGTAGTGGGCGCCGCCCTGAAGGGCTACGACAATTTCGATGTGCAGGCCTGCACCGACCGGGGCATCTGGTTTACCAATGTCCCGGACCTGCTGACCATTCCCACTGCCGAGCTGACCGTCGGGCTGATGATCGGGTTGTCGCGCCATATGCTGGAAGGAGATCGTTTTATTCGCCGCAATCGCTTTCAGGGCTGGCGGCCGCATCTTTACGGAACCGGCCTGGCCGGCAGCACCGTCGGTATCGTCGGCATGGGCGCCGTCGGACAGGCAACGGCCCGTTGCCTGCAAGGATTTGCCACCCGTCTTGTCTATTTCGATCAGCAGCAGCTCCCGCTGATCAAGGAGCAGCGACTGAACTTGACCTTTATCCCCCTGGAAACACTGCTCGCGGAGAGTGATTTCACCGTGGTCATCCTGCCATTGACGGAGGCAACGCACTGGATGATCGATCGAGAAGCGCTTTCCCGGATGAAGGAAGGGAGTTTTCTCATCAACACCGGCCGGGGCTCGGTGGTGGATGAAGAAGCGGTGGCAGAGGCGCTCGCAAGCGGCAGACTGGCCGGCTACGCCGCGGATGTGTTCGCCATGGAGGATTGGGCCTGGCATGAAAGGCCGACGGCAATTCCCCGCAACCTGCTTGAAAACCGGACACAGACCTTCCTGACCCCCCATCTCGGTTCCGCAGTCAATACGGTGCGGCGACAAATCGCCATGGAAGCGGCAAAAAACATTCTCCAGGCCTTGGGCGGAAAAACCCCACAGGGTGCGCTCAACCAACCCGGGAGCACATATGTACACAGTGAAGCCTGCGACAGAAAAACAGGATGAAAGGCCGACACGCGATTTCTCCCTTAGAAGGCAAGGCCGTTACTTCTCACCGGCACCAAGCCACTCCATGGTGACCGCAACAACATCCTTCACCGAATAGGGCGTGGCGAAATAGGCATTGGCGCCCAACCCTGCCTGACTACCGCCAGACACATCCACCTCACCTAGAAGACAGTCGGCAATGGCCGGCTGGCCGTCAACGCCCTAATCAACTCCCTGGACATGGGCTGGGGAGGGTGCAAATAATGCTGGTCGCACAGATCATCAAGCATTTCACGGGAAGCTATCCCCCTGATGGACCGCGGTTTGAGTTCGGGTTTCGGTCCGTTCAGTCCCGATCCGGGGTCGGACCTGATTAACCATTCCGTTCGACCATTCGTGCGGATGCTGCACAACTCCTGCACGAACCATATTCACGTCAATATAGACAAGACACCGCGCCAGATAGCCATCTGCATCGCTCTGGGTATGGTTTCACGGTTTTTACCTCCATAGACCAGGAAATGAATGTGGTTTGAGGTGATCGTAAAATTCAGAACCTCAAGCTCGTACCCTTTTTCGCCTCCAAAAGCCACCGAATCCAAACCTGCCGATTCCACCCAAAACGAAGCAGAAATTCTTTCTGGTGGTATCGGGGGAGGGGGAATGTGCCACACATATCATGGGAGTATCTATTCACTCTCGGCACGGTGATCGCCTGTTAAAACTCCGTTTTTAAGCCCAAAAAGCGGCTTCTAAGGCTCAAAAACAGGACAAATTTCAGTTTTATTTGTATAAAATCGGCACGTTAATTCGGTCCGACCCCGTCTGCCGCGCCCCGTCTGCCGTCTGCGCTGAAGTGACAGATATGCCATTCTTATTATTCAAACAAGTGCTTGTAGCCCTTTTCGTTCAATGATGTCTAATAACTTCTGGGAAGCCCCTGTGGGTTTTTTGTTGCCTTGTTCCCATTTCTGGACTGTTGAGAGGCTTATGTTAAATATTGAAGCCAAAGCAGCCTGACTTAGGCGAAACTTTTTTCTAATTGAAATGATCTGCTCGGGGGTATATTCGTGAACTTCTGGGATACACAGGTTTTCAATATTTCTCATTGTTATTTCGTCAACAACACCACTCTTGTTTAAATCTTTGATAGTGCTTGTGATTGATTCTGCGATTGATTTTCTCATGGTTTTACCTCTATGAAATCTCCGGCCTGCAAGGCTATTTCGACTTGCTCGTCAGATAGCCCAAGCAGGACTTTGGTGAATTCTTTGAAAGCGACAAGCTCTTTGTTTGATAGATTTGATTTTTCGTTTTTAGCGAAACCATGGACGTAAATCGCCTTGTCTCCTTTTTGGTAGCAGACGATTGTTCTTCCGCTTCCACTTTTCCCTGTACCCGCAAACCGAATTCGCTTTTTGTATAAGTGACCTCCCAAGTTCGCTTCAAATTTACCGGAACGAATCTCCTCCAATGCTTTATGTAATTCATTTTCCAGAATATTTTGTTTTGCCGCCCATTTCGCGAAATGTTTGTCATTAAATTTTTCATATAATTACTATAGCACCGAGTGATACACTTTACAAGGTGCCGCCAGAGCGTAAAATTCAGAACCTCAAGATCGTACCTTTTTTTCGCCTCAAAGAGCCACCGAATCCAAACCTGCCG
>JBMONO010000045.1:0-4031 GCA_049323655.1 Thermodesulfobacteriota bacterium
CCTGGCCCGTCATCTCAATCCGGAAATCCAGCGCGCCACCGATTTTCTGATCCGCCGCCTCACCGGCGGCCGTCAGGTCGCACCCACACATCAGGTCTGCTGCGGCTTGGCCGCCCATGCCGCCGGGAGCATTGCCGAGGCCCAGGAGCTCGCCAGAAAAAATATCGTTGCCTTTGCCGATCATTCCCTGCCGATCCTTACCTCCTGCGCCTCCTGTTACAGCCATCTCCGCTCTTATCCGGCCCTGCTGGCCGATGACCCGACCTGGGCGGAACGGGCCAGGGCGTTCGCCGCCCGGGTCACGGAATTCTCCTCCTTTTTTCTTCCCCACACCGCCGCCCTGCCGCCGACCGAAGCTGTCGTCGGGCCAAAAATTTTCTACCACGATCCCTGCCATCTTCGTTTTGGTCCGGACAGGGTCACCCTTCCCCCCCGGCAACTCATTGCAACAATCAGCGGCACGGACCCGATTTCCGGCAGTCGCTGCTGTGGCCAGGGCGGCCTCTTTCACCTGGCTCACCCCCTGCTGTCCCGAACAATTTTTTCTACGGCCCTGGCGGATTTCGTTCGCCACGACGCCGGACATATCGTCACCACCTGCAGCGGTTGCCTCATCCAATGGCGCGCCGGCATCGGCCGGGCCGACTCTGCCGCTGAGGTTCTCCACCTGGCCGTCCTTTTATCCCGCCTCATGATGCAACGGGAAAAGGGAGCGGACCATTCCGACCCGCTTTTTACGACGACCACAAAATAACAGTTGAAAATAAAGCGACAATCAAGAACAATTGGCGCTGTCATGTGTCACAGGAAAAAGAACCAGGACAAGGTCACCGTTTTCCTTTCCAGGCAGGTGATTTCCTTTTCTGTTCCATTCATTCGTCAGAATCGTAAAAAAGTTACGATTCCGAAGGGCAGCGGATTGCAACTCGTTGTTTTCCGTTTCCCGCCCGCCATGGCTTGCGGGTTTTTGCGCGACCATCATTCATTTCAGGAGGCGTTATGCGATTCAAACCATTTTTTGCATTCACCCTGTGTGCCCTGCTGGCCGCGGGAACATCGTCCCGGGCCGAAGTGAACTGGGAAAACACCTCGTCTTTTACCGCCGGTTCCGCTCCGCTCGATCTGGCCAGCTCCCTGAACGGCAAAAACGTCTTTGTTCTCAGCCGCGGCCTGGTGACCATCTACGGCAACGACGGACAGATTCAGGGCACCATCCCGGTTGATCCATCGTATACCCGTATCGCCGTCTCCGGCCTCGACCTTGCCAACCTCGACGACAAAATCTTCCTGAGCAACGACTCCGGCAAGGTGGAGGAAATCAGCTATTCCTTCATCGTCTCCATCGACACCACGAACGCCCCCTTCCTCGGCCCCGCCGACGCCCCGATTTCCATCGTCGTCTTCAGCGATTTCCAGTGCCCCTATTGCGCCCGGATCGGCCCGGATCTCGAACAGATCATCACCGACAATCCGGCGACAGTGAAAGTCGTCTACAAACATTTTCCCCTGCGGGGCCATAACGAGGCGACTCCGGCGGCCATTGCCGCCATTGCCGCCCACCGCCAAGGCAAGTTCTGGCAGTATCATGACGCCCTCTTCCAGAATATGCAGCAGCTCAATCCGGACAAATTCCAGGAAATCGCCGTCACCCTGCAACTCGATATGGAACAGTTCCGCAAGGATCTGATCGATCCCCAGGCCATGGCGGTTATTGCCAAAGATCAGCAGGACGGCGCCCAGGCCGGAGTGAAGGGGACGCCATCGCTCTTCATCAACGGTCGCAAGGTCAAAGATCGCGGGATTGCCGCTCTCCAGAAAATGATCGACGCCGAGCTCAACCGGCTCAAAACAGGAAAATAGCCGGGAATGGTGGAGACGACCGCCCAGATGGAGCTTTCCTTTGCCGACAACGAAGCGGCGAGGCAGCTCTATGGTGATCTCAATCGCAATCTGCTTGCCGTGGAAAAGGCGGTGGGGGTATCGGTCAAGGCGCGGGGGACAACCCTCAACATCTCCGGCCTCGATCATGCTGTCGCCACCACCGCCACCACCCTGAATCAGCTCTACGAGCTGATCATCACCGGCTATCCCGTTTATCCGGCCGATGTCGCCTATGCCCTGCGCATCATGGAACGCTCGCCCCGGGCCAATCTTAAGGAGATCTTCCTCGATCAGGTATACATCACCGCCAAACAACGGATCATCTCGCCCAAAAGCATTAACCAGAAGCTCTATATCGACGCGATCCGCAACCACGACATTGCCTTCGGCATCGGTCCGGCCGGTACCGGCAAGACCTACCTGGCAGTGGCCATGGCCATTGCCGCTTACAGCGCCGGCCAGGTCAAGGGGATCATCCTCACCCGACCGGCGGTGGAGGCCGGCGAGAACCTCGGCTTTCTGCCCGGCGACATGGTGGCCAAGATCAACCCCTACCTTCGCCCCCTCCATGACGCCCTCCACGATATGCTGGGCCGGGAAAAGGCCTTGGAGCTGGTGGAGAGGGAAGTCATCGAAATCGCTCCGCTTGCCTTTATGCGCGGCCGCACTCTCAACAATGCCTTTGTTATCCTCGACGAGGCACAGAACACCACCCCGGAACAGATGAAGATGTTTCTCACCCGGCTTGGCTTCAGTTCCAAGGCGGTCATCACCGGCGACATCACCCAGATCGACCTGCCCCACGACCGCGGCTCCGGCCTCATCCACGCTTCCCGGATTCTCAAGAACATCAAAGGAATATCTTTCAGCTACTTCACCGATGTCGACGTGGTCCGCCATCCGCTGGTTCAGGAAATCATCCGCGCCTACGAGAAGAGCGGCAAAAGTCATTCCAAAAAGGAACCACGGCATGCCCGTTCTGGTGACAACTGAAACAGAGCTGCCCACCGGCTGCCAGGCGACCCTCGAAAAACAGGGCGACCTCCTGCTTGCCCTTGCCGCCGACCCGGCCGATGAACTCAGCATCCTCATCGTCGACGACCGGCGAATGACCGACCTTAACCGCATCTACCGGGGCAAAAACCTCCCCACCAATGTTCTTTCCTTCCCCATGACGGACGAAGAGGAGGAAGAGGACGGCGATCTCCCCCGTCTGCTGGGCGACATCGTCATCTCCCTGGACACCGCTCGCCGGGAGGCCGCGGCATCCGGCTCGGGACTCGATGACTACCTGACCATCCTGCTCGTGCATGGTTTTGTCCATCTGCTGGGCTACGACCACGAGACCGGGAAAGATGAGGCGCAGCGGATGCTCGCCTTGGAGCAGAAGATACTGGGGACGATTGCCGTCTCGGCGGGCGTCAAACCGCTGGGAAGGGTTTGAAGAAATCGGAATCGTCGCTTTTTACGGTTCCGACAATCTTGATGATTTCGTAAAAGTCTTTTTTCACCACAGAGCGCACTGAGATCGCAGAGAAAAAATCTTTTCTTACAATCAGTTATCTCTGGACGCTCTGTGGTCTCTGTGGTTAATTTTCAGTATTTGCGGGACCATCAATCTTCTTTTCCGACAATCCTTTCGAAAACGGAATCTTCCGATAACAAGGAAACGCACATGGTAAAACTTGCAATCAACGTTGACCACGTCGCCACCCTCCGCCAGGCTCGCGGCATCGCGGAACCCGATCCGGTGCTGGCTGCCGGCATCTGCGAACTTGCCGGTGCATCTGGCATTGTCGTCCATCTCCGCGAGGACCGCCGCCATATCCAGGATCGGGATGTCCGTATCCTGCGGGAAACGGTGACAACCAAACTCAATCTGGAAATGGGCGCCACTGAAGAGATCATCGCCATCGCCCTGCAGATCAAACCGGACATGGTGACGCTGGTGCCGGAAAAACGGGCCGAACTGACCACCGAAGGCGGCCTTGACGTGGTAAGCGGACGGGAACACCTTACCCGGGTCATTGGCCGGATGAACGACGCCGGCATTCCGGTCAGCCTGTTCATTGACCCGGAACAGGCCCAGATTGAAGCCGCCCGCCAGGCGGGCGCCACCTTTGTCGAAATCCATACCGGCCGGTACAGCG
>JBMONO010000046.1:0-33659 GCA_049323655.1 Thermodesulfobacteriota bacterium
ACGAGGTTAGAAACAGCCGGGCCGCCCAATAAGGGCTGCCTTCAAGATGCTTGAGCGGAGTGACGGGAAACTGTCACGCTCCGTTCTTAGGGGGGAATGGGGCCGAGAGGCCCCTGACCTACCCGGTAGCTCAAAAAATAGTGTTGCGTGTTGCGCAACATGTGTTACAATATCTTCATGATCAAGTCATTTAAACACAAAGGCCTTGAAAAGTTTTTTGAGTCAGGGAGTGTCACCGGTATTAGGCCTGGACATAAACAAAAAATCAGAATACGCCTTGCAGCTCTTGATACTGCTACATGCATTGAGGACATGGATATTCCTGGCTTTCGTCTCCATCAACTTAAAGGAGACAAGAAATTATGGGCAATAGATGTAAACAAAAACTGGCGAATCGTTTTTAAATTCGAAGACGGCAACGCCTACGTCGTCAACTACGAGGATTATCACTGATGGCTATGTACAATCCACCACATCCAGGAGAATTCATTCGGGAAGTTTACCTTGAGCCTTTCAATTTTAGTTACCGAAGTGTTGCGATGAAACTCAAGGTTTCTCCTTCAACCTTTTTGCGCCTTATCAAGGGACAGAGCAATGTTACGCCAGAAATGGCTTTACGTCTTTCCAAGGGGCTAGGCCGTTCTCCTGAAAGTTGGCTGGCAATGCAGGACAACTACAATTTATGGCATGCGAAGAAAACCATAAATCTTGAAGAGATTGAGCCCATCGCAATGCACGCATAAAAAAAGAACAACATACTTTAACGAATAAGGTTAGATTTTGAGCGCGTAGCGCACCAAAATCTGAACCGTTTGTTGGACAAGCCCGGCTACCTATATAGAACGAGTTGGCTCAAAAGGTTGGTATTAGTGCCGCCTATCTATCTCAAACAGAGAACAATAAACGTAATCCTACGGTGGACACTTTGAAGGCAATCGCAACTGAGTGAGGCATTGAGGTGGAGTTGCTAATTTAGATTAACCTATTGAAATGATAAAAGATCACACAATCTTGCAGTCGAGGGATTCTCTCCCCCAGCCCCCACACCAACTCAGCAAGCGGGTCCGCACTAGGCGGTTTCCAGAGCTGACTTTCTCAGCGGTGTCGAAAAACAATAGGGGCATGTCTTGAAAAACAATATCTCTACCACCCTTTCCTCACGTCACTGGCGCGGCAACAGATCACGGCAATGGACCTGATTGACGTCGCCGGGCACAAGCGCCTTGCCGCCCATTCTCACCCCGCCCAGCGCAGCAACCTGTCCCGCGACCAGCGCAGGTATTTTGCCAGCTCCCCGTTCACCGCGTCGATGTCAAATCGCTCGGCATCATAGTCACCGCCGATCCATTCCCTGAAACGTTCATACTCCTCATCGTGCGGGTCCTTCATGACACGGCAAAACTCCTCGTAACCGGCAACCCCGCCGACATCCTCAGGCGGGCAAGCGCGCGCACCGTCAAGGCAGGCAATATGATATTGTCCCCCGGGGTCGAAATAGCTATTCTCCTCAAGAGTCAGCTCGTGCTGCCAGCCGTCGCCGAAATCATAGAGGTACTGCATGGTCCTGCCTTTCTGTTTTATCAGGTCGCCAAGGCGGTATCTGCCGCACTCGCGCCCATCCTCCCTGCTCTCGGGATATTCCGTATACCGCTTCTTGCCGATGGTGAACTCGTGCAGATGACTGTCAGCCCAGCCCATGACGATCTGCAGGACATCATGGAACCGGTCAAGCGAAATACCGGCCGGCACCACAAACCGCCGCCAGATCACCGGTTCGATGTCCCGCAGTCTCACGTTCATCTGATACCATCGCTCGTGCATATTCCTCGCGCCTCACAAAAAAACAATTCCCGCGACACAGACAGAAGGATGTTCGGCCAATGCCGGGAAAGTCCCGTGTCTCGACCGGCCAGTGGCAAACCAGAAAAACACGGACAGCGGCGCCGCCCGGTCACGCTGCCCCTGCCTTGTCCGCGCCGCCGGGTGGGACGATGTGCATGCCGATCTCGCTCAAGGCCCGGTGGACGGCGCTCAGGTTGAAGGTATGGACCCGCAGGTAGATGATGTCGTTGCCGCCGTTTTCCCCATGCACCCGGGAGAGCCGGGAAAAACGGACATTCTGTTCTTCGAGCACCCGGACGATGCGGGTCAGCGGTTTCGGCCGGCCGTCATCGGCGACGGCGATGAGCGCCGAGCCGCGGTCGCCGATGCCGTAGAGTTTTTTATAGGCATTCAGCAGATCCTGGACGGAAAAGACGCCGACCACCCGTTGCTCGTCGTCGACCACCGGCAGCAGGCCGATCTTGTCCCGGGAAAAATAGTGGAGGGCATCGTCCAGGGTTGACAGGGGGGTGAGAAAGACCACCTCAGTGCTCATGACCGACTCGACCCGGGTGGTGGCCAGCTCGGCGAGAATGGCGTTGCGCTTGTCCTCGGGCAGCAGGGAGGAGGGATAGGCGGAACGAAGATCACGATCGGTAATCATGCCCACCAACCGTTGCCCCCCATCCACCACCGGCAGATGACGGAACCTGTTATTGTTCATGAGGGCGCGCACATCGGGCAGCAGCGTCTCCGGGGTAACTGTGAGGGGCTGGGTGATCATGTGTCGGACGATGTACATTGAATGCTCCTTTTTGTCTGAAAGCCTTATGAACCACTTTCCACCGCCAGGCCGAGCAGATACTGTTCCACACTCGCGGCCAGGGCGTCAAGATGATAGCCGCCCTCGAGAACGGACAGCACCCGGCCCCGGCAGTAACGCCGGCCCAACTCCGCCATCCGCGCGCCGATCCGGCCATACAAATCGGTGCTGTAGGCGAGCCCCGACATATCGTCGAGCCGGTGACCGTCAAAACCGGCGGAAACGATGATGCACTCCGGCTGGAAGGATGCAAGGGCCGGCTCCACCTGTTTCTGCAGGGCCTGAAGAAACATGGCGTCATCGGCGCCGGGCGGCAGCGGCACGTTCAATGTCGCGCCCTTGCCCGGCCCCAATCCCTTTTCCTCGGCGTAACCGGTGCCGGGAAAGCTGAAGGTGGGGTGCTCGTGAATGCTGATGTAAAAAACCGTGGGATCTTCCTCAAAGGCGTCCTGGATACCGTTGCCGTGATGGGCGTCCCAGTCGATGACGGCGATTTTTCCGCGGCCGTAGCGGCGCTGCCAGTAGCGGGCGGCAATGACCGCATTGTTGACGAAACAAAAACCGAGCGCCATGGCCCGCTCCGCGTGGTGGCCGGGCGGCCGGACCAGGCAGAAAACCAGTTCCGTCTCCCCCGCTTCAAGCAGATCGATGCCGGTCAGGCAGCCGCCGGCGGAGAGCATGATCGCCTCGAAGGAGTCGAAGCAGATCTGGTTGTCCGGATGATCGATAAAGGTCTGGCCGCGCAGCACCGTTTCCTCGAGCCGGAAGAGGTAGGCCTCGGCGTGATAGGCAAGGATATCCTCCCGCCTGGCCCGGCCGGCCGGCCTCTCGCTGATCGAAGGCAACAGCGGACTTTGTTCCAGTTGCCGGCGGATGGCGACCAGCCGATCCGCCACCTCCGGATGTTCACCGCCGCCGGTGTCATGCAGAAGATAGTGGGGATGCGTGACGATGATCAGCGGACGGAAAAGGGTCATGATGTCAATTCCATACGGAAAAAGGGTGGCGGGCAGACGACACGCTTCTGTTATCGGTGTATAACGGGACGAATCGTTTGTCAAACGGAACCATGCTCGGCAAAAAAAACGCGCTTGTGACGATTGACAATTGCGGCCTGGCCCGCTAAGGTAGTGCCGCGATAGGCTTTCCTTGTGCCGCGGATACCGTCAACACCACGGAAAGATTATCCTTTACCGTGCGTTCCGCGGCCTGCTTTCACGGTAAAGTGAAGCATGCAGGAGCAGTGCGATGAGCGCGTCGAACAAGCACACCCCGCCGCCTCCGGGCTTTCTCTTTGTCCATGTCAACGAGTGGGCCACCATCGACTCACCGGACGCCATCCCCGTCTCCCAGGGGTACGCCCTGGCCGCCTTGCGCCGGCAGGGATATCCCGGCGCAATTGTCGGCGACTACAAGGGCAGCCCCCTCTCCCCCGCCCTGTTCCGGCAGACCCTGTTGGGCCAAAGGCCGGCGGTGCTCGGCTTTTCCGTTTACGAGGAGAACATCAACCGGGTCCGGGTCTGGGCCCGCTTTGCCAAAAAAATCGCCCCGGACCTCCTCGTCGTGCTCGGCGGGCCGCAGATCACCTTCATGCCGGCCCTGGCCCTCGACCATTTCCCCGAGGCGGACATCCTCTGCCGTGGCGAGGGGGAAACAGTGCTGCCCGCCCTGGGCCGGGCGATCGCCGATCAGCAGCCGCTCACCGCGGTGCCCGGCATCACCTTCCGCGACAACGATCGGCTTGTCGATACCGCGCCCGCCCCGCCGGTGGAGGATCTCGACGAGCTGCCCTCACCCTATCTCGACGACATCATCGACCCGACCGGCAAAAGCCGGGTCATCCTCCTCACCTCGCGCGGCTGCACCTCGCCCTGCACCTTCTGCTACACCACCCGGGCCAGCGGCAAGAAGGTGCGTTTTCACTCCATCGACCGGGTCATCGCCGAAATCACTCATCTGCGCCACAAAGGGATCAGCGACTTCTGGTTCGCCGACCCGAACTTCGCCTATTCCCGCCGCCGCCTCACCGAACTGGCCCGCGCCATCATCGACCATTGTCCCGGCATCACCTTCTGGTGCCAGACCAGATACAACCTCATCGACGACGACCTGCTCGCCCTGCTGCAAGAGGCCGGCGCCCACACCATTGCCTTTGGGCTGGAATCGGCGGTTCCCGCGGTTCTGCAAAAGATCAACAAGGGGCTCGATCCGGAGAAGCTGGCCGGGGTGATTGAACGGGTCCAGGCGGCGGGCATTGATGTCGAGCTTTTCTCCCTCTTCGGCCTGCCCGGCGAATCGCCGGCCGACGCCCAGCAAACCCTTGACTATGTCAAGGCACGCCGGGTGGCGATTGACGGCAACTCCATCTGCCAGCAGCTTCACCTCTTTTTCGGCATCCCCATGCTGGACGCGCCGGAGAAGCACGGCATCATCCCCTTGCCGATCACCAAACCCGCCTACCAGTCGATCTGCCGAGACTTCGCCACCACCGCCATGAGCGCCGGGGAGATCGAGCGGATGGCCGCCATCTGGCGGCTGAACCGGGTCGATTTCGCCGAAAAGATCGACTCGGGCAGCGGCCTCTTCGAGGTCGCCGGCTTCATCACCGGCCATTTCGACGCCGTCTGCCGCCGGCCTGAGACCTTCATCATGCTCGCCCGCATCTTTCTCGCCCTGGAGGAATATGAGGCGGCCGCGGGCTGCCTGCGCCGGCTGCACGATGATTTTGCCGACCGGCCCGAGGCGAATCGGTTCCTCGCCGGCCCCTTTATCTGTTACCGTTTCAAACGGCGCGGGGTGGCGGCGACCGGTTGCCGGGTCATCTACGACTGCAAGGGCATCATCAACGGACAGGTGGCGCCGGCCACCGAGGTCTATTTCCAGGAGGCGGTGGTCGGTGGCAGCGCCCTGCTGGCCGATTTCGACGCCGGTCTGCACGGCATGAAGGCCGGCCGGGTCAGCCAGTTTCCGGTGCGTTTTCCGGACGACTACGGCGAGCCCGCCCTGGCCGGTCGCACCGCCATCTTTCAGGTCTACCTGCACCAGGTGATGGAGCCGGTGGAGATTGCCGACTGGCGCGATCTCGCCGCCCAGGCGCCGCGCAACATCTATCGCTTCAACGATCTCGACGGGCTGCGCCGCCAGAACGACAACCTCCACTATCTCGCCCTGCGCGACTCCGTGCCCTGGAAGCTGACCCAGGAGATGACCGATTTCCTCAGTCTGCTCAACTATTATCTGCGCCTCGGCTTCCGCGACAAGGCCGATGCCCTGCTTGATCTGCTGCCGCCGGACGCCGCCAGCCACGAGCACGCCGGTCGCATCCTCCTTGCCAACAACCGGCCGGAAGCAGCGGTGGAGCTGCTCTCCCGCCTCGCCGCCCCCGGCGCCGAGGCGATCATCAATCACGCCAAGGCGCTGATCAAGATGCAGCGTTACGAGGAGGCGGAGCGGCTGGTGATGGCCCCCCATCTCAGCCACGACATCCAGATCCTCGACCTGCGGGTCGGCCTTGCCTCCCTGACGGCGCAACCGGTTGCCGTCTACCTGACGCGGATGAACGAACTGATAGACCGCCAGATCGACTCCATGGAAAGCCGGTCATCATACATTCAAGCAATTTAGAAAATACTTAACTTGACAGAAATCCACCAGATCTCTATTATGAGCATATACACACATTAACACAAAATAAAGAGTCCCCCTTTTTCTGCTCACAGGCGGCGGAGGCAAGATGACCATCTTCAGGGATCGCAAAAAAGAGATCCAGAGCACCATTGCCGGGCTGCAAGAGCTGATCGACAGGCTGCGGCGACTGGAAGAGTCGTATCTCCAGCAGGAAGAGGCGCTGACCGTTATCTCGGAATTCGCCAACGACTGGGAGTACTGGCAGGATCCCTCCGGGGTCTACAAGTATGTCTCCCCTTCCTGCGAAAACGTCACCGGCTATAAGCCGGAGCATTTCTATGCCGACCCCGATCTCCTGCAAAAAATCATCGTGCCCCGCGACTGGAGCAAATGGCAGAAGCACAGCCATACCATGGCGGGCAACGGCATGGTGGAACCGGTTGAATTTGAAATCCGCACCAAAACGGGAGAAACGAAATGGATTCATCACATCTGCCGCGTGGTTTCCAACAGCGAGGGTGAAAACATCGGCATCCGCGGCAGCAATCGCGACATCACCGACCTCAAAACCCTGCGGGACAAACTGCTCCATGTGGCCGGCCATGACCCCCTCACCGGTCTGCCAAACCGCCTGCTCATGCTGGAGCACCTGAGTCAGGGCATCAAGGAGGCGGATCGCAACGGCCTGATGTTTGCCGTTGCCTTCATCGATCTCGACGATTTCAAGGCGATCAACGACCGTTACGGCCACGAGGCCGGCGACCATGTGCTGCAACGGGTGGCCGCCGACCTGCGCACCGCGGTCCGCGACACCGACATCGTCGCCCGCATCGGCGGCGACGAATTTGTCGGCATTTTTCAGATCACCTCCGCCGGCGACACCGCCGCCCTGAAAGAGAGAATCCTCGCACGAATCAAGCCGGAAATCATCTGCACCCGCTTTGCCTTGACCATCCGGCTCAGCATCGGCATGAGCATCTATCCGCTGGACGGCCGCGACATCGACACCCTGCTTGGCAAGGCGGACAAAGAGATGTATGCCATGAAAAAAATGAACAAGGCGACGCGGCAGGCGGCGGGATGACGAGCGCGACGGCTGACGAAACCCGGGACCTGCTTGTCCGCGACCTCTTTGCCATCATGAGCGAGGTGCTGGCCAGCCGGGATTATCCGACCTATGCCCACACCATCCGGGTCGCCCGTCTCGCCCGGCTGACCGGCGCGGCCATGGGCCTGCCGGAAAAGGATCTCGACATCCTCGAACTGGCCGGCCTTGTCCACGATATCGGCAAAACCGCCATCCCCGACGACATCCTGCTCAAACCGGATCTTTTCAACATCCAGGATCGCCGCATCATGCAGTACCATCCTCTCATCGGCGCCAAACTCTTTGCCAAAAGGCTGACCGACGACAGCATCACCAACATCATCCTGTGTCACCATGAACGGCTGGACGGCAGCGGTTACCCCTGCGGGCTCAAGGGTGACGAGATCGACCTCTTGACCCGCATCACCTCGGCCGTCGATGTCTTTGAGGCCATGACCGCCAAGCGACCCTACAAAAAACCCCTCAGCGTGGCGACCGCCCTCGACATTGTCGGCCAGGAGGCAAAGAGCGGCCGCCTCGACCGCCGGGCGGTGGCCGCCCTCACCCGGCTGGGCGACGCCCTGCTCATGGAACCGCCGATTCTCTACCCCACCGCCGGTTTCATGGAAGAGATCGAGAACTTCCGGCGCGACACCTTTTTCCGCGACACCCTCTCCGAACTCTACAACTACCGCTATCTCCTCGTTCTTGACGACCTGCGCCTGCTCGGCGAGACCGGCGCCAGGGGTTATGAGCTGCAACTGATCACCTTCAGGGAGTTCGGCGCCTTTCAGCAGGAACACGGCTTTATCGTCGCCAACCAGGTCCATGACGAAATCGGCCAGCGCCTCAAGGAGACGGTGGCCTGCTTTTGCGCGCCCCGCAAAAAGTATGACGGCTCCATCATGCTCTTTCGCAAGCACTGTGACTATATGATTTACTCCGAGGCAAACAACGAGGAGGAACTGGCGGAATTTCTCGGCCAGATCCGGGCCGAACTGGAACTGACCCACGCCGAATGGCAACTTGAGGCCAAATGCTTCCGCCGCTGGTTTGACCGCGCGGTTTCCATCGAGGAGGCGATTACCCGTATTTTCACCATGCAGGCGGAGGCGGCGGAGAGCTGTAAAAAATAAGATGCCGACAACACAACATATGATCTGCGCCATCCCGCCACCACGCCGCCCGCCGGGAGAACGATCATGACCGACTGGCTGCTGCGCCACGGCGGCGGTCTGCTTGACTGGCTCGCGGTTATTGCCGTGGTTTACTGTTTTGTCTTTCTCATCCAGTTCATGGTCAACTTCTTTCGCGGCCCGTTTGATGGCCCGGATGAGTGAAGGGATGCATCGCACTTATCAGCAAGGACTCGCATGTTCATGAAAAAACCGATCAACACGCCATACTCTCCCCTCTATTTTCTCGCCGCCCTTGGCAATGGCGGCCTGACCGTCGCCTTTTTCATCTTCCGCTATTACAGTAAACTGTTGCTTCAGGGACACTTCAACCACACCCTGAACAACTCCCTGGGCAGATGATTTCCTCCTTTGCCTTTGCCATGAATGCCGTTGGTTTCGCCGCGCCGGCGGCCATGAGCGGCAATCGTCTTCTTGTCGCCCTGGCAACCTTCTGCCCCCTGTTCTTTCTGCTCATCGCCGCCCTGCTGGCCGTGAAAAATCTGGTTCTCGGTTTTCATGCCATGCTGGATCAGGGCATCAATCGCGAGGGCAGCGCCAGTCTCTGGATTCTCATCCCGATCCTGACCCTGCTCGGCTATCAGGTCATGCGCCGGAACAACTATTTCACCCAATTCATTCATGGCGGCGATGAGCCGGCTGAGGCCGGCACGGCGGTCGCTTCACCCGCCGCCTACGCCCTGATCTGTCCGGGGGTGGCCTTCTGGGTGTTCGGCATGTTCTTTCTCGACAAGGCCCTGATCCACACCGGCCTGCTGGAGCTCTTTTCCCTGCCCTATTTTCTGCTGCTGATGCCGCTGCTCCTCGTCCTGCTGCAGACGATCCGGGTCAACGCCAAACTGAACAGCCGACTGCTGCCATAAAAAAGGAGAAAGGGAGATGGGGACCATGATCCCGGATAAGGAGACGCACCAGTTCCGCCGCTTTGTCCTTGACAATGTGCCGGTGGCCATGGTCACCATGGATGCCGACCTTAAGATCACCTGCTTCAACCGCCGGGCCGAAAAACTGACCGGCTATTCCGTGGCCGAGGCGCTCGGCCGTCCCTGCCACGAGATCCTCAACAGCAGTCTCTGCGGCTCGGATTGCCCGTTGCAGACCGTCCAGGAGATGGGCGAATCGGCAACCGGCATCGAGGCCGAGCTGACCAACCTCCACGGGGAGCGGATTCCGGTGCGGATCGGCACCGCTGCCATTGAAAATCAGCAGGGTGATTTCATCGGCTATCTGGAGGTGATCGAGGATATCTCGCGGGAAAAGACGCTGCTGCGGGAACGAAACAACTTCCTCTCCATGGTCGCCCATGACATGAAATCACCACTGGTCGCCATGCAGGGACTGATGGAACGATTGCGGGCCCATCATGCCGAGATGAACCAGGAAAAAATGGATGCCTATCTGCGGACCATCATCGCCGCCGGTGACCAGCTCGAAAAACGCATCCGGGAATTTCTCGAATATTCCCGCCAGGCGACCGGCACCATCCCGCTGCATCTGGTCGCTGTTGACGTCAGCGATCTCATCGACCAGCTCATCAAACGCCATGAGACGCGGGCCGCGGCGAAAAAGATCACCCTCCGCGCCATCTACCGGGCCACCGCCCCCCTCATGGCGGACGGCGCGCAACTGCAAAGGGTTTTTGAGAATCTGCTCGACAACGCCATTTGCTATGTCCAGGAAGGGGGTGAGATCACCATCACCACGGAACAGGGGGACAACGACACCCGCATCGAGGTCCGGGACAACGGCCCCGGCATCGCCGGCAAGGATCTGCCCTATCTCTTCGACCCTTTCCACAAAGGAGAAAGCAGCACCGGACATGGCCTGGGACTTGCCGCAGCCAGGGCCATCGTCCGGCAGCACGGCGGCCGGATAGCGGTGCAGAGCACGCCGGGGCAGGGCGCGCGTTTTACCGTCACCCTGCCGCACCCCGCCGCTGCTCATCCAGCACCGCCCTGACCAGTGCCGCGATTTCCCTGCGGACCAGTGGTTTACGGACATAGCGGCGGATGCCCCGCGCCGCCGCCTCCTCCTCGGAAATGACGGAACTGTAGCCGGTGCAGAGAATGACGGGGAAATCGGGATTGATCCTCATAACTTCATCGGCCAGTTCGGCGCCGGTCAGACCGGGCATGGTCTGATCGGTGATGAGCAGATCGAAATAATCGGGCGCCGACCGGATGCGCTCCAGGGCATCGGCACTGTTTGCCGTTGTTGTCACCCGGTAGCCAAGACGCTCCAGCATGGCGGCATGAATATCGGCGATAACCTGCTCGTCATCGACAACGAGAATCCGTTCATGGCCGCGGGGCGGCGGCTCTTCCTCCCTGCCCGACGCCGACACGAAAGTCTCGCCGGTCCAGACCGGCAGAAAAACATAAAATACCGAGCCCTGCCCGGGCCGGCTCTCCACCCTGACAAAACCCTGACAGGACTCGACTATACCATGCACCACCGCCAGGCCGAGTCCGGTGCCCTTGCCCGTTTCCTTGGTGGTGAAATAGGGTTCGAAAATCCGCTCCACGGTTGCCGCATCCATGCCATGGCCGGTATCGCTGACCGAAAGAACGAGAAAGGGGACCGGCAGCGTTTCGGCGATGGCGCCGTCTTTCCCCTGCACGGTCTCTCCCGCCTCCAGGCGCCGCAGACAGATGCCAAGCACCCCCTTTTCCCCTTCCATGGCATGCAGGGCATTGGTGCAGAGATTGATGATAACCTGCTGGATCTGGGTCGGATCAGCCAGCACCTTGCCGCAGGCAGGATCGATATCTTCCTTGATGGTCAGGGTGGTGGGCAGGGTGGAACGCAGCATCTTGATCGCCTCCTTGATGATCAGATGCGGTTCGAGGGGCTGGAGCTGCTGGTCGCTCTTGCGGCTGAACAGCAGGATCTGCTTGACCAGATCGGCCGCCCGTTTGCCGGCCCGGATGACCTGGTCGATGTCATGGACCGCGTGGCTGGCGGTGGGCAGGTCGAGCTTGGCGATCTCGGCAAAGCCGATGATGGCGGACAGGATATTGTTGAAATCATGGGCGATGCCGCCGGCCAGGGTGCCGATGGCCTCCATCTTCTGGGCCTGGCGCAGTTTCTCCTCCAGCCGTTTCTGCTCGGTGATGTCCTTGGCGGTGTGAACAAGACGGACAATCTCGTTATTGGCGTCGAGAATCGGCGCGCAGGTAACGAGAAAGGTCCGCCCCAGTCGGGCGTGCTCGACAACCCCGGAACAGCCGCATTTCTTCTCCAATACGGTGGAGACCGGACAGCCGGGGCAGGGCAGGGCCGAATCACGAAACAGCTCATGGCACTGCCGGCCGATCAGCTCACCATACTCCCGGCCGAGGAGCAGATGCGCCGCCCGGTTGGCCCGCACCACCCGCATCTGCCGGTCCTGAATGGTGACCACATCGCTGATTGCATCAAAGGATTGCTGCCACTCCTCTTTGGCCCGTTGCAGGGCGAGTTCCACCTCCTTGCGCTCCAGGATAAAACGGGCGTTCTGCAGGAAGACCTCCACCTGCCGGGCATCTTCCTCGGTGTAATCGTTTTCCTTGTCGGCGACGACGCCGATCGCCACCACCCGTTCGCCCAGCACCACCGGCACGGCAAGCACCCGGGTCAGCGGCACATGCCCGGCGGGAAGCCCCCTCTTATTGGGCAGATCGCGGCCGTAATCGTTGTAGATCACGGTTTTCTTTTCGCGTGCCGCATTGGCCCAGATACCGGCCTTGGCCAGGGGGAAAACGAGGGGTTTTTCCTGCATCCGGCATTCCGCCATGGCGGCGTCGGACCAGGAGTGCAGCACCATCTTGTCGTTGCCCGCATCGAGCACCCCGTAAAAGCCGTAACGGCTCTCCGTCATGCCGATCATCTCCTCGGCCAGGGACTCGTGAATGGTCTTCATGTCGGCATGGAGCAGGGAGGAGATGTTCCACAGGGCGGTGAGCCGCTTGCGCAACAACTCCTGCTCCTTTTCTTCCTGCCGGCGTTGGGTGAAATCATCGTAGACCGCGACAATCTCGCCGGAGGGCAGCCGGAAGACATAGTTTTCCGCCCACAGGGTGCGGCGGGCATCCTGATAAAGGGAAACAGGGTGATGCTCCGGCGCCCCGGTCCGGGCCACTCTCAGGAACACCTCGAAAAGCCCCATCTCTTCGATGCCGGGGAAGGCCTGCCGCACCGGCAGGTTGACGACTTCCTCTTTTTTCACCCGGCTGCTGCGCAGGGCGGCCGGATTGAGATCGGTGACGACAAAATCCCGGCCGTCCTCCACCGGACGATAGACGGCGACCGCGGTGGACATGTTATCGAACAGCTCACGAAAGCGCTTTTCACTCTCGGCCAGGGCCTGCTCGGCATTCTTGCGGGCAGTTATGTCAATATTGGTGCCGGTGGCCCGCAGGGGCGCGCCGTCCGGGGTGAAGGACACCACCATGCCGCGGCCCTGAAACCAGACATAGTCGCCATCCTTTGCCCGCAGACGGAATTCCACGGTCCACTGGGCCGGCCGCTTGCTCAGGGCGGCATCAATGACAGGCCGGACCTGTTTTTTATCATCGGGGTGGAGAAGATCGCTCCAGGTGGAGAAGGATTGCGGCAGTTCGTTGGCTGTATAGCCGAGATCGGCGAAGCAGCGAGGGCTGAAATAGATCGCATCGGTCTGCATGTTCCAGTCCCACAGACCGATGTCGGCACCCTCAAGGGCCAGCTTCAGCCGCTCCTCGCTCTGCCGCAGAGCTCGTTCCTGCTCCATTTTTTCCGTGATGTCGTTGCCGGAGGAGAGAATGCCGACCATCGCACCCCTGTCGTCATACAAGGGGATATTGTGCCAGGCAACTATCCGCTCGCTGCCGTCGCGACGCAGCACCGGATTCTCATAAAAGGCGAACTGCTCCGTTGCCCCGGCCCGGAAATTTTCGGCCACCTGCCGCACCTCCGCCCGGATCCGCTCCGGAATGAACGAGACAAACCAGTTCTGGCCGATGATCTCCTCTTCCGGACAGCCGAGGATCTCGCAACCCTTGCCGTTGATCAGGGTAACGGCATCCGACTCGTCGATGACCATGATCATCGAGGTGGCAATGGCAAAATAGTGCTCGATACCGATGAACTCCTTCATCCCCGCTCCCTGCAAGAATTGATCATTGGCCCGAAAAACCCGTGATCAGAGTATAGCATCGGTGCAGACCGGAAAACAAGCGGCGACAACGAAGAGGCTGCTGTTCTTTTCCACCGGTCCGGCGGTTTCCTCTCAGGACTTGCGGGGCAGCCGGACCGGCTGGGCTGCCCTGCCCCGTAGCCTGATATTGAGCATCTCCACCCCGACCGAGAAGGCCATGGCAAAATAGATGTATCCTTTCGGGATATAGAGGCCCCACCCCTCGCCCACCAGGGTGAAACCGACGGAGATGGCGATGGCCAAAACCATGATGGTCAGGTGGCGGGCGAGTCCGGTTCCCCGAAACACCGCCCTTCACGCCGGGATAAAGAGCCAATCACCCTTCGGTGACGCCTTTCATGATGTGCTCAAGCTCGGCGCCATCGACGATTTCCTGGCGGATAAGAATATCGGCAAGCTCCTCCACCTTTTGCCAGTGCCGGCCGATCAGCTCCTCGGCCCGGTCGGTCGCCTGCCGCATCCAGTGCATGACCCGCGCCTCGACCCGGCCCAAAAAGATCTGCCGGCTGACGTTCTGGGAGAGGGTATCGGTGTGGACATAGCCGATCTCCTCGTCCATGCCGAGACTGGCCACCGCGGCATAGGCCTGGTGGGTCGCCACCTCGAGGTCGTTGGAAGCGCCGGTGTCGTTGCCCTTGGCCCCGAATTTGCGAATACTGGCCAGCCGGCCGCCGAGCAGCACGCAGATGTTGTTGAACACCTCGTCCCGACAGATGTTGCCGGGAAAGTCCTCGATACTGTAGGAGATGAAACCCATGCTCCGCAGACGGGGGGCGATGGTCACCTGTTCGATCTTAATATCCGGCAGCAGCAGATGGGAAAGCACCGCGTGGCCCGCCTCGTGGTAAGCGGTAATCTTCAAATCCTGCTCCAGGTTGCGGATATGCTTCTTTTCGAGCTTGAAGCCGTACTTGATGATGTTGATCTGCTCGATGAGGATCTCCTCGGTGATAACGTCGAGCCCGTTACGGATGGCATAAAGGGCAGCCTCCTTGCCGATGCGCTGCAGATCGTAGCCGCTCATGCCGGAGATATAGCGGATGACCCGCTCGACGTTGATCTTGCCGTCATTGGGCTTGGCCAGGATCTTTTCGATAAAGAAGCGCCGGGCGTCACGGTCGAGTTCCGGCACCTCGACAAAGGTGTCGATGCGGTCCGGGGCGATGAGGGTGGGGCTGACATCCTCCCGCTTCTGGGCGGTGGCGATGGTGAACACCGACTCCTCCGGGTTCGCGGGCAGGGAGTCCAGTTCGAGAATGAGCTGTTCGTCCGGCATGGAGGCGTAGCCGCCGCCATCCAGCATGCCCTTGATGTCAATGCCGTCGAGAAAGACGATGCTCGGCGCGTATTCGCGCGCCTTGGCATAGGCGTGCTTGATGCAATAGGGATCAAAAAGATCGCTGCGCGCCACATAGACAAAGGGCCGCTCCGCCTCCCGGGCAAAGGCCTTGGCCAGCATGGTCTTGCCGACGCCGGGCGGCCCGTGCAGCAGCATGCCCTTCGGCATGTCGATGCCGAAGCGGTCGACCAGTTCCGGGGTCTTAAGCAGCTTTACCACCTGCCGGAGATTGCGTTTCACCGTTTTATTGCCGGCAATATCGCTGAAGGAAAGCTCGGAGAACTCGATGACCGGCAACGAATCCCGCAGGAGATCAGGGGACTCCGGCATTCTTTTCAGCTCGGCCCGGCTGATGGTAACGGTCAGTGTCCTGCCCCGCCACGACTCCTTCCAGCCGATATCAAGGGTCTCCCGTTTCTTGAAGAGCCGGCGCGGCAGGGTGTCCCGCTCGGCAAAGAGCTTGTCGATGAAGGTTACGGCCTGGCGGGAGATTTTACAGAGGACATGCTGGGGATACTTGCGCTGGTCACGGATAAAATCGGTAATTCTGGCAAAAAGCAGATCCGGCAACTTCTGTTTGATTTTCTTGACGTTGACCTGGGGGGCAAAGGCCAGGGTAAGCAGGCGGACAGTACGATCGAAATCGTCATAGGCGAGCCGGATACCGCTCACCTCGGCAAACTGTTCGGAATGGCCGGCCAGGGCCTCGCCGGCGATACGCACCATGGTGTCAAGGCTGAGCGGCTGAAAAAGAATGATATTGCTGCGCGCCAGGGCGGAAAGCAGCTTGGGGGCAATGGCGGCCTGCATGCTGTCGAACACCGCCTTTTTCTCCCGGGCGATGGTGTCCATCAGGCCGGCATGGGCCCGCTGCTTATTCGCCTGCAGCTCGGCCCGGAATGTCCGGCTTTGCAGAACGCTGCAGGCCAGGGTGGAGGTAAAGATGACGATGAGCTCGCCGCAGTCGAGCCCGCTTTCCTGGGGAGTGCCGGTCAGCATCTTCAGCAGGGCGAGCTGGACCTGATTGTCGGCCAGGTCAATGGAATCGAAGAGAATGACCGAGCGCGGATGCTCCCGGACAAAGGCGGTAAACTCACCCTCCACCATGCCGTCGCCGGTCATTTTCTGACCAAAGAGCATGATGACGCTTTCCGGGTCGCTGTACTGCTCCATATCAAACTGCTTGAAGGCGGTATAGTCTTCCAGAAAAGCAGCAAGGGTGCGGGCAAAAAAGATCTTGCCCACCGAAGGCGGGCCGAGAAAGGTGAAGATTGCCCGGGGCGGATGGTCGAGCGGTTTGCAGCTCAGATGAATAAAGGCGTCGACCACGTCATTGACCGCCTCGTCCTGATCAAAGACGATTTTCTTCAGACTGTCGCGCAGGGAATCGAACTGGGCGAAGATGCTTGTTCGGGTGGGCTGGGCCATATCCGTTCCTGCCATCATGCCATAAGCTGGTAATAGGGTTTTTCCGATATTTCGCCCCAACCGGCGATCTCTTTTCGGAATTTCATGAAGGCATCATGGACCTTACGCGATTCCGGGCTTTTCATCGCCTCCTCCTCCAGCGTCTCCGTGGCCAGGCTCTTCAGCCGGGCCAGCACCTCGTCGGCAAAACGCCGCAGTCTGACCTGATGCTTCTCCACCAGTTCGACGAGGGCCGCGCCGTTGCCGGCCTCGAATTCGCTCAAGGTAAGGATACTGTTCTCCATGGCTGCGGCATCGATCACCATGCGGAGATCGGCAGGCAGGGAAAGATAGGCCTGGCGATTGATCAGCAGTTCGAGACAGCTGCCCGGCTCATGCCAACCGGGATAATAATAATAGGGCGCGGCCTTGTAAAACCCCATACGCAGGTCATGGAGGGGGCCGACCCATTCGGTGGCGTCGATCACCCCTCGTTCGAGGCTGGTGAAGATCTCGGCCGCCGGCAGCAGGACTACGGTAGCGCCGGCCTTTGCCGCCACCTTGCCGCCCAGGCCGGGGATACGCATTTTCAGGCCCTTAAAATCATCAATGGTGGCGATTTCCTTGCGGAACCATCCTCCCATCTGCATTCCGGTGTTGCCGAAGGGCCGGGGTACGAGGTTGAAAGGGGCGTACACCTCCTCCCAGAGGGCGAGGCCGCCGGCGGCAAGCCAGCTGTTCATACCCTGGGCATTGAGTCCGAAGGGCACCGAGGTGAACCACTGGGCCGCCGGCACCTTGCCGGCCCAGTAATAGGAAGCGCCGCAGCCGAGCTGTACAGTGCCGGCGGACACCGCGTCAAAGACGCCGAGCGGCGGCACCAGTTCGCCGCCGGCAAAGAGCTCGATCTGCAGCCGGCCGCCGCTCATCATCTTCACCCGCTCGGCAAAACGGGCGGCGCCGGTCTGCAGGACCGCCATATTGGGCGGCCAGGTACTGACCATGGTCCAGCGAAAGGTTTTCTCCCCGGCCCGGGCCAGCGGAGCTGCAGCAAAGGCGGCGGCGACAGCCAGGGCCGTACCCGTTGTTTTTTGCAAAAATTCACGTCGTTTCATTTCCTGCCCTGCTCCTCTTTTCATCATATCATCATACGCCGACGGCCCGTGCCCCATCCGCCGTTTTTTTTCAATCGCAACCGCTCGGCTCATCCCGAGTCGGGACAATGGAACGGCTAATCCCCGCAGCGCGGCCCGCGGCCCTTTTCTCAAAAAGAACCTGCTGCCACAGACTAATTGACCCGGCAGTGCAAGTCAACAGAAGAACAGACAAAAAAACCCGGATTTCCGCACGGTTACCGACGGAAATCCGGGTTTCGCCATCCGCGGCGACAGCGCTTTTACCCTGCGTGGATGAATTTCAGCCCCACCCGACAGCGTTTTCCATCCCGCTGACACCACATGACCACCGCCTTGGTTGCCATGGCGTCATCCGGAATGGAGGAGACGGCGACGATCTGGCCTACTGCCAACTCACCTTTCATGACAACACCGATGCCGGTTTCACTGATATTAAGCAGGGTCGCCTCCATCTCCATCATGGCCAGGTCACGAACCGTCAGGGTCATGGAGGAAACCCCGTGAAGCCGGTCGGCAGCAATTCTTTCAGCAAGTCTGCCATCCGGGAAAAAATCATGTCGTCTTTCATGCCGATCATCATTCATCGTTCGTGCTCCCTGATCGCTCCTGCGTCCACCGTACTTGCCGACGGAGCCGTTTTCCCATCTTTTCCGACATCACCGACCTGCCACTCTGTGACAATATCGTTACACCATTGCCGCACTTTGCGCAAGACCTCTCTGCGCGGCGCCTCCGGAAAAGCCCCCCATCGCCCTGCCCTGGCGTCAATCCAGAAAGCAACTGACCAGACCGGGGAACAGGGCGATAACCAACAGGCCGACAAGCTGCAGCAGGACAAAGGGAACAACACCACGATAGACATGGGCGGTGGTCACCCCGGGCGGCGCCACCGCCCGCAGATAAAAGAGGGAAAAACCAAACGGCGGGGTGAGAAAGGAGGTCTGGAGATTCACCGCAATCAGGATGCAGAGCCAGACCGGATCAATGCCGAGATCAATCATGATCGGCGCCAGCACCGGCACGTGAATAAAGGTGATCTCGATAAAATCAAGGAAAAAGCCGATGACAAAGATAAAGGCCATCACCATGGCCAGCACCGACCAGGGACCGAGTCCCCGGGAGAGGGAATGAAGAGCGCCGCGCACCAGCTCGTCGCCGCCGGTACCGCGAAAAACCAGGCCAAAGGCAGCGGCGCCGACCAGAATGATAAAGACCATGGAGGTGAGTTGCATGGTGGCGCGGCCCACCTCATCCACCATGCGGAGCGTCAAACGGCCGGCGCCGGCGGCAAGCACAGCTGCCCCCACCGCACCGACTGCAGCCGCCTCGGTGGGCGAGGCGATACCGGCAAAGAGCGAGCCGAGCACCGCCACCATGAGGACAAGGGGCGGCGCCAGAGCCCGGCCCACCGCACCCCAGCTGACGACTCGCCCTCCATCGCCAACAACAGCGGGCGCTTTCTGCGGGTAACAGGCTGCCCAGACAACAATGTAGATGATATAGAGGCCAACCAGCACCAGTCCGGGCAGCACCGCCCCGAGAAAGAGATCGCCCACCGGCACGCCGACGATGTCGCCGATGAGAATAAGGACGATACTGGGCGGAATAATCTGACCCAGGGTGCCGGCGGCCGCCACCGTGCCGCAGGCCAGCCCCTTCTCATAGCCATGCTTCAGCATGACGGGAACGGCCAGCAGCCCCATGGTCACCACGGTGGCGCCGACGATGCCGGTGGAGGCGCCGAGCAGAGCGCCGACCACCACCACGGAGACGGCCAGCCCGCCCCGCATGCGGCCAAACAGCATGCCCATGGCGTCGAGCAGCCTCTCGGCCAGCCCGGAACGTTCCAGCATGACGCCCATGAAGACAAAGAGCGGCACCGCCATCAGGGTGGCGTTGGTCATGATCCCCCAGATCCGCAGGGGCAACAGATGAAAAAAATTCCAGCCGAAACCGATCAGACCAAAAACAAACGAGGTGCCGAGCAGGGTAAAGGCCACTGGGAATCCGGCTATGAGCAGGACGGTGAGCACCAGGAACATCCAGAGCGGCAGTAGTTCACCGACCATCAGAGTCTCCCTTTGCCGGTATCCCTCGTCCTTGCGCAATCGTGACGCCAGCGAGCTGCAGACCACTTTTCACCCCCAGCGAGAGTCCCTGCAGGGCCATCAGAAAAAAGGCGACAGCAAGAGTCGCCTTCAGGACGAAACGATAAGGCAGGCCACCGGGGTCGGGTGACCCCTCGCCCATGGTCCAGGCAGTGACGGCAAAGGGCAGGCCGGTGGCGATCACCAGCCAGCAGCCGGGCAGCAGGAGGAAAAGTACGCCGAGGAGATTGATCCAGGCCCGTCCTCGGCCGCCCAGACGCTGATAAATGATATCCACCCGTACATGCCCCTCCTTCAGCAGAGCGTAACCGCCCCCGAGAAGAAAGATGACGGCAAAAAGATGCCACTCCAGCTCCTGCAGGAAGACAAAACTCGTTTGCAGGCAATAACGCATCAGCACATTGGCAAAAACCAGCGCAACAAGGAGGACGACAAGCCACGACACCGCCCTGCCGATCCATAGATTGCAGAAGTCGATGCCGAGGCAGAGGCGTTTGAGCAGGGTGACGAAAAAAATTTCTTTCATAAGGCGGTCAGACCGGGACGATTTCCATCCGACGGTTTTCGGTTACCGAAGCAAAAGCGGCTGTGGTCGCCCGCAAGCGCCGCGGCAACGCTCTCCGCTCCGTTCTCTATCCCAGTTGTAGTTTTTTTGCAAGTCCTGCCGGCAATTCAGCCGATCGGAGCGAGATAGAGTACGCTCTCCTCCATCCCGTCAAGGCCAAGCAGACCGTTCAGTTCATCATCATAAAGGGCGGCCACTGGACAACCCTTCCGACCAAGGGCCGCAGCGGCGAGCAGCAGATTCTGACAGATATGGCCGGCATCGAGACAGATATAACGGAATCCGCGATGACCATACTTGGCCATGTTGCGGCGCGGTATTGCCGACCAGAGAAAAATCACCGCAGCCTCGGCGACAAAACTCTGATCAAGGGCGGCCCGGGCCACCAGTTTTCCGATGGCCTGATCGCTGAGTTGCTCCAGAGCGAACTCTTTGACATGAAAATGAAAAAGGCCGGGGCCGAGACCGTCAACCCGCTCAACCGCGAGATAGGTCTCAATCGGATAGAGGGCGCCGGCAGACGGTGCAGTGCGGAGAAAAAAGGAGCCGGCGGCGGCGGTCACCCCCTGACTCGCCCACAACAGCAGGGCGAGTTCATCAAAGGTCATGGACTGCCCGGAAAAGCGCCGTTCCGACCGCCGCTCCTGCAACAACCGCCAGAGATCGGCCGCCGGCCGCGCCGGATTTTTCGGCAGGGCGATCCGGCGGGCGCCGGGATATTCCTTGAAGGCCGGCACCGATCCGATGCGCGGCCGCTCCTGCCCTCTGATGGTGGTGCGGCTGAATTTCGTTTCGCAGAGATAACGGTGGCCCAGGGACTGTTTGAGATCCGGCATGACTGCCTCCTGTCGACGAACGACGATGAAGATGGGAGAAAACCATACTCTACCACGGGACAGCGCGGTTGCCGCACAAAAAATGGCCCGGCCGCTTGCGCGACCGGGCCTGAAGGAGAAGAAAGAAGAAGAGAGGGGACTGCTTTGCGCTGCTTAATTCTGTTGGGTGGCAGGCGGGGTTGCTGTCCGACCGCAACCCCGACCCATACCCTTGCCGCAGCCCATGCCGTTGCCGGGGCCGCTGCCGTCACAGCCGACACCGGGGCCGCCCTGCCAGCCGAGCTCATCGGCCTTGGCCTGGATCTGGCTGCGGACATCAAACATCTTGTCCGCCACTTCGTCGATGGCCTGCTGATCCGGGCTATCGGCAAAACGCAGGGCCCGCATCTGCTCGCGCAGACTGAACATCTCCTTGCGCAGATCATAGGTCGCCTCCATGAAGGAGTTGTAAGTCTTTTTGGTTTCCGCGTCCATGGCCTCGATGTTGCCGCCCCGGAAGCAGTCGGCTGCCGCCGGACCACCGCCCCAGCCCATGGGACCGCGCTGGGCCTCCGCCTGCTGAAGACCGAAAAGACCGATGGTTGCTGCCAGTGCCAGTGCTGCGATTGTTTTTTTCATGCTGTGCCTCCTTGGATGGTGATGAAAAATGGGGTATCAGGGAAGTGTTTGTTGTGCCTCGTTTTGACAACACATTATTTCAACAGTCATGCCAACAATGAAAAAAAATCGCAACCCACCAACACCATTAGATAAAAATAAAAAAAGGAGGAATCAGGAATCGACCGACAGGCGGTGACCGCTCCCCACGGCCGACATTTTTGTCGAGCGGTGACCGCCCATTGTCGAAATTCGCCGTCCACGACATCAACTCCCCTCTCACCTACCCTGCAACTTCCACCACACTGACCCCACCCCCGGTCCCGCGCACTACTATCTGCACCGGAATGCGCTCTTTCAGAGCTTCCACATGAGAGATGAGACCAATGGTCTTACCGGATGCCTGAAGACTGCCCAGAGCCGCCAGCGCCGTCTCCAGGGTGTCGCTGTCCAAAGTACCGAAACCCTCATCAAGAAAGAGGGAATCGATGCTGACGTTACGACTGGCCAGACGCGACAGCCCAAGGGCCAAGGCGAGGCTGACGAGAAAGCTCTCACCGCCGGACAGGGTGGAGGTGGGACGGACAGCATCCGCCTGCCAACTGTCCATTACCTCAAGACCGAGTTCTTCACCTTGTTTCCGCTTGATGACATACCGGTCATTGAGGGCCGCCAGATAGGTATTGGCAAGGGCGATCAGATGCTCCAAGGTCAGCCCCTGGGCAAAACGGCGAAATTTTTGTCCGTCGGCTGAGCCGACCAGCCGGTTGAGCATGCGCCAGGGCCGGACCTCCCGCTCCCCGGTCGCCAACCGCTCCGCCTTTTCCCGGTAGAGTCGCTGCAGCTCGTCCTGCCGCAGCAGGCGCTGACGGCAAAAGGCGACCTCCTCCCGCTTTTTTTCAAGCTGGTCAAGCACTTGTCGCCGCTCCTCCTGAACATCATCAGCGGACCGGGTAGTGAGGGGGACGGCATCAAGGGCTGCCAGCCGTTTGTCACTGTCGTCACGCCGGGTGATCGCTCCGGTCCGCCGCCGATCCAGATCCTGCTCCAGTTTTTCCAGGCGCTGCCAGTGATGGCGAGGCAGCAGGGCGGCAACAAACTCCTCCTCACTTACAATACCAGCCTCAAGCAGGCCGGCCATGAACGCCTGCTCCACCTGGCCGGTCTGCTCGAACAGCTCAGCCAGCTCCCGTCGTCGCTGGTCAATCATCTCCCGTCCGGCCTCAGACTCGCTGCGACAACGATTCCGCTTTTCACGCAGGGCGTTCAGCGTCTCGGCAGACAACCGCACCTGCTCCTTGATCCGTGCCCGTTCCGCTGCAGTCTCGCGCTTCCCAAACAACTCTGCCCGCTCCCGGCGAACCTGCGCCAGCTCCTTTTCCTGCTCTGCCAGCCGTGCCGCCTCCTCGGCCTTGCGTGCGTCAAGCCCCTGCCTGGTGACGACCAGGGAATCACGTTCCTTTTCCAGCGGGACAAGCTGCAGTCCCAATCGTTCACCTTCTTTTTCATGCCGCTCATGGGCGGCAACACGACGGGCCAGCTCCTTTTGCAGCCCGGTGTAGTCTTGCCGCGTAAAGAAACCTTGAAAGGCAGCGCCACAGGCGGCCACCGATTTTTCCGTCAGTTCGACGAATTTCACCTTCATCGCCGCCAGCCGATCGGCAAGATGTCGCTGTTCCCCCTGAAGGCCGGCAAGCTCCTTTTCCAGTTTCTGCCTTGTCGCCGTCTCCTCCTGCTCGCGGGCAATCAGGGCATCACGGGCTGCGACGATCTCCGCCGCCCGTCTTTCCAGGGCGGCAATGTCCGCGGCCTGACGGCGGCAGCGCTCCCTCTCCTTTTCTCCGGCTGCCAGCAGCGCCCCGATCTTCTGCCACTGTTCGGGCGGGAATGACACACCTTCCTTGCCCGCCTCAACATCCCACCCGGCCCGCAGTTCCTCCGCCCGCGCCATCCATTCGCCATGCGCATCCCGACTGTGCCGGCAGCCGGCGGCCAGAGCCGCCAACCGCTCCCCGCAGGCCCGGGCCTCCTCATCCAAACGCCGGATCTTGTCCCCCATCTCGGCGAGGCGGGCATGTTCCTCCCCGGCTGACTCTTTTTTTACGCCCTGCCAGGGATGATGCAGGGAACCACAGAGGGGGCACGGTTCGCCCGCTCTGAGCCCCCCTCGCTCCTCCGCATAGCCGGCCGCCCGCTCCGCCAGCCGCGCCGCCCGCTCCAGTTCGCCAAGCCCTTCTTCTGCCCGCCCCTTTTCCCTCACTAATTTTTCCCGTTGTTCGCTGTCGGCAACAATCGCGGCCTCCAGACGTTCCCGCTCCGCGGCCGCCTCATTGCCCCTTCTCCTTGCCTCTTCCCATTGCCGGCCATTTTCCATCAGGGTATTGAGGCGAAGCAGACGAATCTCCAGCAACTGAACCCGGTCCTGAGGAAAGGGGTCCCCTTCACTGCGGAATCGGGCGATCTCCTCCCCGATCTGCCGGGAGGCCAGCCGGAGCTGCTCGTCTTCCCGCAGCCTGGCCGCACGGTTAGCTTCCAGTCCGGTCAGGTCCTTTTTTTTCTCCTCTTCCATGGCGGCCAGCTTCTTGAGCCGCCGTTGCGTTTCGCAGCGCTCATCCCGCAAGCCGGCAAGCTCGTCAAGACGGGAGCACAACAAGGAAAAATCCCGGCGCAGCTGACCATCCTCACGGTGTCCCTCCAGATAGCGGAGGCAGCGGTTTTGTTGCGCCGCAAGGTCTTCAATCCGATCGGCGATCTGCGCCTGGCGACCGGAGTTTCTCTCCAGATCGTCACTGATCCGGGCGACAATCTCCGCGCGCTCGGCAAGATGGCGTTGCTGCCCGGCAATCAGCTCGTCCAGGCGCTCCACCCGGCGCAGAATCTCCTCCAGTTCCTCGCTCTGCTCCAGGAAAAGGGCATGTTTCGCCTCCCGAGCCGCCAAAAGGGCGAGGCATTCTTTTTCCTCATCCGCCAGACCGGTCAGACGCTTCTCCAGCCCGGCGATCACGCCGGAGATTTCCTCCCGGCGCCGTCGTCGTTCCTGTAACACATCATACTCGCCCTTGACGACCAGAGCCCGCCGGGCCAGGGCCAATCGCTGCAACTCGTCCGCCGCCTGCCGCCGCTCCTCTTCCACTTCTGCCAGTTCCTGCCGGGCCGCCAGGCTCTCCTCCTGCGCCTGATGCCGGGCGGCAAGCCACTTCAGTTCATTGTCGATCCGCTCGACTTCCCGGCCAAGACCGGCAATCTCCTCCAGGGCCACGGCCTCTTGCGTCCGCAATGCGGCAAGCTCATCCTCGGGGAGCAGCTCCACCGCCTGCAGACCTGACGCCAGCTCCTGGAGTTTTTGCTCTTCCTCCATGGTTTTCCGGTAGATCAGCCGTGAAATAAGGGAATATTCTTCGGTGCCGGTGATGCGTTCGAGCAGATCGGCCCGCTCGTTGTCCCGCGCCTGAAGAAAGGCGGCGAAACTACCCTGGGCCAGCAGCACCGAACGGGTGAAGCGATTGAAATCAAGGCCGGTGAGTTCGGCCACCTCCTGCACGACCCTGCTCTTTTTCTCCTCCAGCAGCTCCGCCCTGCCGTCCCGCAGAACGGCAAGCTCCATGGCGGCGGGCTGTAAGCGGCCGTCGGCACGCCCCCGGGCCCGGCGCTGGGACCATTTTGCCCGAAAACGGCCCCGCTTCACGGTAAATTCCACCTCGGCCCAGCACTCCCCCGTGTGCCGGCTCATCAACTCTTCGCTTTCGCCGCTGGCAAGCCGTGGCGTTTGGCCATAGAGGGCGACACAGATGGCGTCGAGCAGGGTCGATTTTCCTGCCCCGGTCGCACCGGTGATGGCAAAGAGAGCGCTGGAGCCGAGGGGTGGGGCGTCAAAATCCAGGGCAAAGGTGCCGCGCAGGGAATTGAGATTGTGGATGCGCAGAACATTGATTTTCATGGTTCCTCCTCGGCCAGCAGCAGGAGCGCCTCGCGGAAGGCGCGCAGCAGCTCTTCCCGCTCCTCGGCGCTCAGCTCCACCTCCATCGCCAGCCGACGGCCAAGGACATCTTCCGGGGTCAGATCATCGAGCCGTTCCCCGATCGCAGCCGACCCGAAAGATTGCAACGCCGCCTCCCTGATCCGTCTGACCGCCAAGATATCCAGAGGCAGTTCCGCTGCCGCCGCCGCCACCTCCTCCTGCGGATCAATGGCCGCACTGGCGCCGCTCACCTGCACCTCGACCCAGATCCGCCCGTCAACCGGACCGGTGGCGGCAAGTGTCGTCAGGGACTGCCGGATCTCCGCCAGATTACCGCGGGCCACCGCCAGTCGCTGAAAACAGGGGACCGGGAGATCCTCCACCCATGGCCTCAGCTCACCCGGAGAAAAAGTAACGACTTTGACCACCTTTTGCCAGCCGACCTCGCCAAAGGAGAGAGGGATGGGCGAACCGCTGTAATGGATGCGCGCATCGATGCTCTGGGCCCGGTGCAGATGCCCGAGGGCGATGTAGTCGAAGCCCGCCGGGAAAACAGAGGCCGGCATGTCTCCCAGGGTGCCGACAAAGAGTTCCCGCACCCCCTCGGAGGCGACGCCGCCGGCAACAAAGAGATGACCGGTGGCGATAATCGGCAGCATCCGACCGGCCGGGGCGGAAGAGGCGCGCAGGCGCTCCGCTGCCGCCATCACCCCCTGATAATGGGCTGCCATGCCGGTGAGCAGGGCGCGGCTTTTTTCCTCATGATTCTCGCCGGCCACCGAAAGACGGAGATCGCGGTCACGCAGAAAGGGCACCGCGGCGATGATGGCGGCAGTCTCGCCGTTTTTGGCAAGGATCGGCACCAACTCCTCCTCCGGTCCGGTGCCGGGCCCGCCAACAACATGGACCTGCAAAAGCTGCAATAAATTACGCGGCGCATGGAGGGTGGCGATGGAATCATGATTGCCGCCGATGACGACGACCTTGCGGCATGGGGTGGAAGGAATGCGATAGAGAAAATCGTAGAAGAGGCGCAGGGCGTAATTGGGGGGAGCGGCGCTGTCGAAAACATCGCCGCAGACGAGCAGCACATCGATTTCATGCTGCCGGAGACAGTCGAGCAGCCAGTCAAGAAACCGGCCGTGCTCCCGCCGCCGATCCCGGGACATGAGGGAATGGCCCAGGTGCCAGTCCGAGGTATGAAGAAGACGCAGGGAGGAACTCACGGATCACATGAGATCGAGGTTGCTGTTCTGTGCCCACTGCCGGATACGGAGAAACTCCTTTTTCAACTGCTCCAGTCCATTGGGCGTCTCTTCCATCTTGCCCTCCCGGGCGAGACGACCGAGTTCCGCGCCGGCATGGGCAAAGGCATGGGCACAGACGGTGGCCGCCGTGCCCTTGAGGGAATGACAGACCTTGCGCAACCGCGTCTCATCGCCAGCGGCAATGGCCGCCTCGGCCTCCTCCAACCATTGCGGTCCACTGACGTGGATGAGGTGACGGAGAAGCTTTTTCGCCAGTTCCACCTTGCCATTGCAGCTGTCATACAGAAAGGCGTCATAGTCGAGAAATTCCGATCCCTTACGTTTCGGTGTCAGGGTAACGGTTTTCATACTGAGATCCTTGCCGAGCACCCGCTCCATCTCACTGCGCAAGGCATCCATATGCACCGGTTTGGAGACATAGCCGTCCATGCCGGCGTCAAGACATTTCTGACGGTCCGCGGTGAGGGCATGGGCGGTGAGGGCGATGACCGGCAGGTGCCCGCCGGTCTGTTTCTCTCGTTTCCGCAACCGGGCGACTGCTTCAAAGCCGTCCATCTCCGGCATCTGGATGTCCATCAGGACAAGATGGTAATAATCCTCCCGCAAGGCATCAAGGGCCTGTTGGCCGTTTTCCACGGTGGTGATCCGCCATCCCTGAGAACGGACCAGTTCAACGACCAGGGCACGATTGATCTCCTCGTCCTCGGCCAGCAGGACATGGAGGGTCTGCTGACTTTCCCGGATGGAATGGCGGGTGACCAGCGGCATGCTGGCCACATCTTCCGGAGCGCAGGAGAGCAGGGTGCGCAAGGCCTCCAGCAATTCGGCCTTACTCACCGGCTTCAGAAGATAGGAGGCAATTCCCACCTCCTTGCAGCGCATCGCATCGCCGCGCTGACCGGTGGCGGTCAACATGATCATCCTCGCGCCCCGGGCAACGTCGCGCAGATGTTCGGCCAGTTCAAAGACCTGTTCGCCGCTCGGCAGGGAATCCAGAAAAATGATATCAAAATGATGCAGCCTGGCAAGGGCGAGGGCGTTCTCGCTGTTTTCCGCCACATGCACACCTCTGTTCCACTCGCTGATCATTTCCTTCAAAACAAAACGACCGGCAGCATTGCTCGCCACCAGCAGAAAGGACATGGCGCCCAGGTCGCCGATCCGCACCGGTTCGACAACCTGGCCCTGATGGGCCTGAGCCTGGAGCAGCAGGGTAAAATGCATGGTGGTTCCCTTGCCCTCCTCACTTTCAAGCCAGATCTCACCATCCATCATCCCCACCAGCTGAGCACAGATGGTCAGACCGAGACCTGCCCCGCCGTAACGACGTGATGATGAGCCGTCCGCCTGTTTGAAGGCGGCGAAGATGCTTTGCTGTTTGTCTTTGGGGATGCCGATGCCGGTGTCGCTGACCTGAAAATGCAGGGCGATATCGCGGGCACCCGCTTTGCGGGTCAATCTGTCCTGCTCCTGCAGCGCAACCTTGCGGACCGACACGGCAACCTCCCCTTCCCGGGTGAATTTGACGCTGTTGCCCACCAGGTGCAACAATACCTGCCGAAGTCGGGCAGGATCGCCGATGAAGCCGTCCACCAGTTCCGAATCAATGTGATAGGTCAGTCGTAACCCCTTGTCATGAGCCTTGAAGGCAAGAATGCGCAGGGAATTACCGATAACATCACTGAGGCTGAAGGGGATGTGCTCGATTTCAAAGGTGCCGGCTTCCATTTTGGAAAAATCGAGAATTTCGTTAACCACATCCAGAAGCCGATGCGCCGATGTTCTCACCATTTCAAGAAAACGACGCTGGTCAGTGGTGAGATCGGAACCCAGCACCAGCTCGGTCATGCCCATGATGCCGTTAAGCGGCGTGCGGATCTCATGGCTCATATTGGCGAGAAACTCGCTTTTTGCGGCATTGGCCGCCTCCGCCTCCTCCTTGGCCAATCGCAACGTCTTCTCGGTTTCCACCGTCCGGCTGATATCCTGAAAATCCTCGATGATGCCGAGAAAATTCCCTGCTTCGTCCCGCCAGGGGGTAGCGCGCAGCCGGCAGACGATTTTCCCGCCGTCCGCTCGCTGTTTTTCGACCAGACGCTCCACCGTTTCCGTTCCATCCATCAACAGACGAAGTGCGCATTGATCCGTACGACAGGCATCACCGGGAAAGACCTCATGACACTTTCTGCCTTCAATATTTTCCCGCTCCTCGCCGACAAGACGGCAGAAGATATCATTGACCCGCACCACCGTGCAATCCTGCGTGATAACCCGCATACCGTTGCCGGCGGTGTTGAAGATCTGCTCGAGCTGATGTTGGGAGTAGCTCATTGCGGCAAAGACGTTTTCCCGATCCCTGGCAATAGCCGTGGAGACGGCGCTCAACCGACGGAGGGCAACAAGAAAGCCGACACTCATGACGACAAAAACGGCAACGACAATGATCCAGTTCCGGGAAAGGTTGGAATCGAGATGCTGGTTGCGTTTTCTGCCGTACTCATCAGCAGCGGCCACCAGATCCTGCTGAGCCTGCCGGACGGCGAAAAAGGATGCATCAAAAAGCTGCCGCAGCCTCGCCCTTTCCTGCTCAATCAGCTCAAGGCGAGATGAAGACGCAGCGGGAAGAGGGAGATGGCGCTTCCGCCACTCGATACTTTTTTGTCTGTTTTCTTCGAGGACACCCAGGGCGGCATCAAATGTATCAAAAAGAGCCGGCTGGCCGACTTGCACGGCAAGAGAACGGAATCGCCTGCTCAGACCGCTCAGGTCAGGAGCGGCAGGGATGGGAGGAATGGCGCTTTCCCCATGAAACAGGGAGGAAAGTAACTGCCGCTCCCGGAGGATCTCCCCATCGATCATTTTGGCGAGAGCAAACATCTCTTCCTGCAGATTGCTGCGCAGGAACCCCTCTTCCTTTACCAGATGCAAGGACCACCAGGTAAAGGTAAACATGAGCAGCCCCATGCCCAGACCGAACAGAATAACGATCCTGAACAGACGGGGAATTACTGCTTTCACAGAGGATACGGACGTTGGCATAAAATAAATGTATATGAATTGCTTCTGATGGTAAAGCAGGAAAAAGGCGATTTCTTTTTAGCCGCCTCGAGAAAAACAGACTTCCCTCACCACGGAAAAACACGGACGAATGGCCACGGCAAGGCACGAGACAGGCAATGGTCGTGGTGGGTTGGGACGCAATTAGCCAACCGACAGGTAAAAAAATCACGAAAAGACTTTTTCGTCAGCCCACCCTGGCCTCGCCGCTCAAGATGGGGCATATCACTTATTGTTCGGCAAATACCCCACCCTGTTTCCTGTCGCGGATGACCTTTGCACAGCTCCCTTCGCGTATCACATTGAAATAAAAAGAAAACAAAAAAAATCTGATACCTGGCACTGAAAATGCTGAATATACAATTGACAACGAATTTCAATTTCAGTATAGTGGGGCAACTTTTCAGCGCCCCCTGGGAGAAACATGATGCGACAAAACTATCTTCAGCATTTCGAAGACTATCTCCGCGCCCAGCGGCTGAAGCTGACGGAGCAGCGCCGGTTGATCGCCGACGCATTTTTTCAAAAAAAGGGCCACGTCAGCGCCGAGGAACTGTACCGTCATATCCAAAAAGAAATTCCCAGCATCGGCTTTGCCACCGTTTATCGGACCTTGAAGCTGCTGGCCGGGGCCGGATTGGCGACCGGAAAAAACTTCGGAGACGGCTTTGTCCGTTTTGAATGCTGCTCCCGAAACAATGGCCACCACGATCATCTCATCTGCACGAAATGCGGCAAGATTATTGAATTCGTCAATCCCCATATTGAAAAAATGCAGGAAACAGTGGCCAGGGAACATGGCTTTCGCATCATCGATCATTCACTTGATATTTATGGAATTTGTCGGGAATGTGCTCAAAAATAGATCGTCCTTTTTTTTCACGCTCCATTGATAATGAATTTCAATTTCTTTTTCACCAGGAGGGAAGTCTATGTGTCTTACCAATGCAAAACGTGGGCAGGTTGTCCAGATTGTCAAAATCACCGATGCCGACACCCGAACCCAGTTCATCCGCTTCGGTATCGGGGAGGGCAGTCGGTTGACCTGCCTGGAAAAAATTCCGTTCGGCCCCTTCATGCTCCGCCACAATCGCCAGGAAATCGCCGTTGGCCATGAAGTTGCGAAAACAATTTTCGTTAAAGAGGAGGTTTTGTCATGAAATGTAACACCTCATGCAGCTGTGCCCGCAGTCGCACCTGCAATGAACAGATGATTACAGGGGGCAAACTGGTCTTGGTCGGCAATCCGAATGTGGGCAAATCGGTTGTTTTCAACTATCTTACCGGTATGTATGTCGATGTTTCCAATTATCCCGGCACCACCGTGGAAATCGCCAGTGGCAGGGTCGACGGCTGGGAAGTGCTCGACACTCCGGGGATCTATGGGGTTTCCTCCTTCAACGATGAGGAGAAGGTGGCACGGGATATCATTCTTACCGGCGATGTCATTGTCAACATTGTCGACGCCACTCACCTGGAACGTGATCTTTTTCTCACCCAGCAGCTGATCGACATGGGCAAAAAGATGGTGGTGGCCCTGAATTTTTATGATGAGGTGGAAAAAATCGGCCTGCGGATCGATGTCGATCTGCTGGAAGATCTGCTCGGCGTTGCGGTGATCCCGACTGTCGCTGTCAGCAGCCAGGGGCTGGAGCAGCTCCGCGCCGCCATTGTCCGGGCCAGAACCGGAAGACAGGATCATCTGCTCCAGGAAAGATTGCGACAGATGTTGTCCACCGCTGGTTCCCAGGCGGAGGCATTAATGATTCTGGAGGGGGATCCCTTTGTTGCTGCGCGGCATGGAGTGGAGGCCGGCGCTGAGCGGGAGGAAACATACATCCTGCGGCGCAACCGGGTCAACGACATCATCGGCCATGTCGTCAGCCAGCCGGAAGAAAAAATGCAGCTGCGGGAGATCCTCGGCAGGGCGGCGGTCAATCCACTCACCGGCATCCCCATACTTTTTCTCGTTCTCTACGCGGTATACAAAGCCATCGGCGTTTGGGTGGCCGGCGACATCGTCGGCATCACCGAGGAAACCATCATGCAGGGCCACTACGAACCATGGATCAGAAGCATGGCTGCCCGCTTTGTTGAGCCGGAATCAACCATTGGCATGATGCTGATCGGCGAATTCGGCCTCTTGACCATGACGGTTACTTATCTGCTCGGCCTTCTGCTACCGCTGGTCATCGGTTTCTACATCGCCCTGTCGATCATGGAGGACTCCGGTTATCTGCCCAGACTGGCAACTATGGTGGACCGGATGATGAACATGGCGGGATTGAATGGCCGGGCCGTTATCCCGCTCATACTCGGACTTGGCTGTGTGCAGCTCGGCACCATCACCACCCGTCTGCTCGGCACGAAAAGGGAAAAGTCAATTGCCACGGTGCTGCTCAACTTTGCCGTTCCCTGCACGGCCCAGATCGGCGTCATCACCGGCATGCTGGCAGCGGTGGGCGGCAGGATGGTGTTTCTCTACGCAATGGTAATTTTTGCCGTGCTGGCTGCGACAGGGACCATTCTCAACCGCGTCCTGCCGGGCAAATCGTCGGCGCTGCTCATCGACCTGCCGCCCATGCGGTTACCGCGGCCCTACAATGTGCTGCGCAAGACCTTCACCCGTTCCTATTTTTTTATGAAAGAGGCATATCCCTGGTTTTTTCTAGGCTCTTCCATCGTTTCGCTGCTCCAGGTTTCCGGTGGGCTTGACCTGTGGCAGAGTTTGTTGATGCCCATCACCGAAGGGTGGTTGCAGATCCCGAAAGAGGCGTCAACCTCCTTTGTCATGGGTATGGTGCGGCGGGATTTCGGCACAGCCGGTCTGACAGAGCTCGCCATGAATCCGGTCCAGGTGGTCACGTCGCTGATCGTCATCACCCTGTTTGTGCCCTGTATTGCCTCTTTGATGATTCTTTTCAAGGAGCGGGGTTCACGGGAGGCGCTGCTGGTCTGGGGCGGCTCGTGGGTGGTTGCCTTTTTTGTCGGCGGCGTTTTTTCCCAGATGCTGGGCGTTATTTGAGCAGGGAGAGAAAAAAATGAAAATGGAGCGTTTGATGTCGTTTATCCCGGCGGCATTCTCGGCTGCGGGTGGTGGCGGGAAAGACATTGCCGTCACCGCCTGCCCCCAGTGCGGTTATGTGCTCGATCGGCCCCACGCCTTCACCTGCTCGCGTTGCCGGGCGGAGATCCCTTTGGCCCGCGGCTGCACCGGCTGCGGGAAATGTAAAAACAGATAAACGTGAGAAAAAAAATGAAAGATAAAGGTGTCTATATTACCATCCTGCTTCTGCTCGCCGGCTTTGTCTCCACCGGCTGGGCCGCGGAGCCGGGGGGGCTGGAAAAACAGGTCGCGGAACTGGTCCGCCAGAACCGGCTGTTGCTGGAGCGGGTGACGGAGCTGGAAAAGAGACTTGCCGACCGCGAGGCGGAAGAAAAAACAGCGGAAAATCACGAGAAAGAGACTGTTGGCGGCCAGGGCGCAGGCGAAGAGCAGCAGACCGCCGCCCCGGCAACGGAGACACCGGGAATGGCGGCGGATTCCTCCTGGGCCGACGGCCTGCGCGAACGGATCGAGATCGGGGTGCTGGTCGAGGTCGAGGCCGCCAGTGTCCGCTCTTTTGACAATGAAGAGACGAGCGATGTCAGTCTGGCC
>JBMONO010000047.1:0-33336 GCA_049323655.1 Thermodesulfobacteriota bacterium
CCACCTTGCCATGCCGGAATTGATGGCGCATGACCCGGAGATAGCCGACGCTGAAACCAAACCGTTCAGCGACAAGCTGATCCGGCAGCCTTTCAACAAAAGAGGCGCGCAAGGCTTCGTACCTCCGTTGCCAGTCGGCGACTGGCCGGGTGAAAAAGGTGGCATCCTTCATGTCTGCCATTATAACAAATGACTGTTTTGTTTGCCAACATAAAAACTTAAAAATATTATTAAAAAATCATGCCGGGCTACCGAAAACATCACTGCCAGGAAAACATGTTGATATATAAAGGATTTTCTCTGTGCCCGATATTTGACAAGATGCTGGCTCTATCTTTTTGACTCGCAATTTGGCGAAAGATAAACGACACAAAAAATAACAAGCCAGAAAGAAACCAGTAAAACATTTATTTTTAATTCAATAAGTTACACTGGAAGGGGCCGGGACCGCCTCCGACTGCCTCATCTGCAAAAGCGGTCGCGAAAATCGGTGAAGAAGAGAAAAAATGAAAAATTCGTCTTTTTTTTTTTGCCAAGTCTCCATCTGACTTGACGAGGATGGCCTGTCAGTGGTATCAAAAAAAATTTGTTCGAAAACTCAGTGGGAAAACAAGCGGGCAGCGTCGTCATCGACCAGCCCGGTATGGCAAGACAAAACAGAAAATGTGAGGAGTATCAAAACGATGTGCCGGTTAGCGTTAAAAACCGCCAGTGAGCCGTTTTCGCCATTTACCGTGCTCCAGGCAATGGAGGCCATGCAGGAAGGCTACGACGGCAGCGGTTTGGGGCTTCTGCTGCGGGGCCTGCAATTTACTGATTACAGCTACAAGGCGGGTGAGCCGGTGCTGTCCGGAATCGCCCACAGCGAGACCGCCCTTCACCGCCTGAACCGGTTTATGCAGGAACGCGGTTTCGAGCTCAGGTATGATCACGAGTTTGAAGTTGATTTCAGCAGAATCGAGGCCAGGGATCGATTCAAATATCTGTTGCGGGTCTACAAGAAACCGCCGGCCTGGGATGGACTGAGCGAGGAACAGATCGAAAATGAGATGATGCTGATCCGTCTGGCGCTCCGCAAGGACGGCGAGGACAACGGCGGCGATCTCACTGTTTTCTCCTTCTGGCCGGATGTGGTGATGATCAAGGAGGTGGGCTGGCCGCTCGGCGTCGGCGAGGCGCTGGGGCTGGACAGTCATCGTATCACCTCGCGTATCTGTATGGCCCAGGGAAGACAGAATACCAACTGGGGTATCAATCTCTATGCCTGTCATCCCTTCTTCCTGCAGGGGATCGCCACCATGACCAACGGTGAAAACACCGCTTTTATTCCGATCAAGGACTGGCTGACCGGCAAGGGTTTTCCCGGCTATATGGGCTATCAGTCGGACAGTGAGGTTTTTGCTCATATTCTCCATTATGTTGTCAAAAAACTGAAGTTGCCACTTGAAACCTACAAGCATGTCATCACTCCGCTGAAAACCGAAGAACTGCTGGTTCATCCCCAGGGAGATTTCCTGCGCGGTCTGCGCGACGCCTGCCGGCGGCTGATCATCGACGGCCCCAACGCAGTGATCGGCAGCCTACCCGATGAAACCTGTCTGCTGGTGATGGATGCCAAAAAGATGCGGCCTGCCACCATTGGCGGCAAACCCGGTGAATGGGCGATTGCCTCGGAGATGTGCGGGGTTGACGCCATGATTCCCGATCGTGATCCGTCCCTTGATTTTCAGCCCATGCGACAGCATACGATTATTGTTCCTCCAGACCGACAGGAGTATAAGATATGGTCTCAATTCAATCAATTCCCTCTACCCCAGGCAGCCTGACCGCCGGGGATTTCCCCTGGGTCGTCGAGCACCGGGAGGATCGCTGCACCCTTTGCGGTCGCTGCACGGCGGTCTGTCCGGTTAATGCCATCAAGCTGACTTACATGCGGCAGCGCATGCCGAAGCTGGTGCTGACCTCAAGCGAGCGGGGCAGTTCCTACCGCACCTTTGTCGGCATCCGCCAACGCACAGAGCTCGCCAACCGCTGCATCGGCTGCGGCACCTGCGCCATGGTCTGTCCCAACTCGGCTATTAAGCCGCTGCCGAATGCCATGACCGACCGCTACCGCTTCCAGAACACCCAGGGCGGGGAGCCGGTAAAACGCGGTGGACGTCGCAATGACCCCAATCCGGGTCTGCTTGATCAGCTCATTTTCACCCGCATTTCCATGCTCACCGATCCGGCCCTGGATGCCGGTCGTCATGAGTTTTATCTGAACACCCTGCTCGGTCGGGTGCTGCCGCCCGAGGAGTATGTGCGCCGGAAACTGGCCGGAGAATGGATTCCGCCGGTGCGGGAGATTTTCCCCTTTGTCATCGGCTCCATGAGTTTTGGCGCCCTCTCTCCCAACATGTGGCTTGGCCTTTTACAGGGAGTTGCCTACTGCAACGAGGTGCTCGGTATGCCCGTTGTCATGGCGACCGGCGAAGGCGGTTGCCCACCGTGGGTGCTTAAAAGCCCGTTCCTTAAGTATATCATTCTCCAGATCGCCTCCGGCTACTTCGGCTGGGATGAGATCATTCGCGCCATTCCAGAGATGCAGTGCGATCCGGCCGCCATTGAGATCAAGTACGGTCAGGGCGCGAAACCGGGTGACGGCGGGCTGCTCATGTGGTTCAAGGTCAGCAAGCTGATCGCCCGTCTGCGTGGTGTGCCGGAAGGGGTGGACCTGCCGTCGCCGCCGGTGCATCAGACTCTCTACTCCATCGAGGAGTCGGTGATGAAGATGATCCAGACCATGTCCATGGCCTGGAATTTCCGGGTGCCGGTTTATCCGAAGATCTCCGGCTCCAACTCCGCCAAATCGGTGCTGAACAATCTGGTGCGCAATCCCTATGCCGCCGGCCTTTTGATCGACGGGATCGACGGCGGCACCGGCGCAGCATACAATGTCAGTATGGACCACATGGGCCATCCCATTGCCTCCAACGTGCGTGACTGTTATCTTGATCTGTGCGCCCAGGGCAAGCAGAACGAAATCCCGATTTTCGCCGCCGGCGGTATCGGCAAAACCGGCAACGTCACCCAGAACGGCATGGGTCTCATCATGCTCGGGGCGAGCGGTGTGCACATGGGCAAATATATCATGCAGGCCGCGGCCGGCTGCCTCGGCAGCGAGCAGAATCGCTGCAACGTCTGCAACATCGGCCTCTGTCCCAAAGGGATCACCAGTCAGAACCCGAAACTGTACCGCCGTCTCGATCCCGATCAGGTGGCCCAGCGGGTGGTCGATACCTTCATGGCCATCCGTACCGAGATGAAAAAGATCATGGCCCCGCTCGGCCGTTCCCAGAGTCTGCCCATCGGCATGTCGGATGCCCTCGGCATCAGCGATGAGGCGGCGGCGAAGCGATTGAGCATCAAATATATTTGTTAAGACAGGAGTCAGGGGAAAGGAATCAGGATCTTTTTTGAGGAAACTGGTTCCTTGCCAGCCTGAAGAGATAAAGAACGCGGGAACAGAAGAATCTTTCCCGTTCCTCCCGGAGGAAATGGCAGTGACAGAAGCAATTACCATCAAAGGAATGGATGAGCAGGGCCGGCGCATCAGCTCGAAAGAGTTCGAGGAAATGGTGCAGGCGGCTTTTCAGAAATCGAACAGGCTCATTCTGGAAACCTTCGGCCAGCACAATGTCGGCGGACGGCTCAACCCGGCCGGCAACACCCTCGATATTCAGGTGAAGGGCCCGGCCGGGCAGCGCCTCGGCTGTATGGGCATGCCCGGCGTCACCATCACCTGCCACGGTTCCGCCTCCGATGATGTCGGCTACCTTAATATCGGGGCGGACATCATCGTCCATGGCGACGCCACCAATGGCGTCTGTAACGCCATGGCCGAGGGTCGGGTGATGATCGGCGGTTCCATCGGCGCCCGCGGCCTGACCATGACCAAATGGAATCCTGATTATCAACGGCCGGAACTGTGGGTGCTCGGCTCGGTGGGCGATACCTTTGCCGAGTTCAACTGTGGCGGTATTGCCGTGGTCTGTGGTGTTGAGGCCAAGACCCCGGAAAACGTGCTCGGTTACCGGCCCTGCGTCGGCATGGTCGGCGGCTGGATCTACTATCGCGGCCAGACCGATCAGTCTTACGCACGTTCCAATGTGCAGGCATTGCTGCCCGATGACGATCAGTGGCGGTGGCTGATGGAGCGCATGCCCGGCTATCTTGCCGCCATCGGTCGCAGCGAGCTTCTCTCTTCCCTTTCCGTGCGCTCGGAGTGGAAGATGCTGGTGGCCATTCCCCCCCAGGATCGGGCTTTGATGTTCTCCGGTCCCATGCCCATGCATGAGTTCCGCAAAAATATCTGGGACAAGGCCTTTGGCGGCGATCCGATCCGCGACCTGGCTCCTGGCCTGGATCGCACTCCCATCGGCCTGATCGAGACCGGAGATCTGCGCCGCCGCAAACCTTACTGGGCCAATCAGGAATCAGCTGCTCCCTGTGCCTATTATTGCCCGGTGCATATCCCCACCATCGATCGGCTGCGGCTGATGCGGGAAGGAAAAGAGCAGGAGGCCTATCAGCTGGTGCTTGAGTACACTCCGTTCCCCGCCTCGGTCTGCGGTTCCATCTGCCCTAATCTCTGCATGCAGAGCTGCTCGAGGCAGATGGTGGACAAGAGCATCGATGTCGCCATGCTCGGCCGTGCCTGCCGTGATTTTCCGGCCCCGCCGGTGGCGCCTTCCCTCGGCAGAAAGGTGGCGATCATCGGTGGCGGGCCGGCTGGTATGAATGCCGCCTGGCAGCTTGCCCTGCGGGGGGTTGAGGCCCATATCTTCGAGCGCGACGACAAGCTCGGCGGCAAGCTGGCCCAGGTGATTCCCTGGGAACGCTTGCCCAAGGCGATCTGGGAGTCCGAAGTGAACCGCTTTATGGACACCCCGAATATCACTGTTCATTTCGGGGTCACCATGACAAAGGAGAAATTCGTCGAACTGAAGAAGGAGTTCGACTATGTCATCATCGCAGTGGGCACCCATGAGCCGCGTCGCATTCCTTTCCCCGGCCATGAGCGGGTTTTGACGGCCCTCGATTTTCTGAAAAGCGCGAAAAGCGATAATCCGCCTAAAGTCGGCAGGCAGGTGGTCATCATCGGCGCCGGCAATGTCGGCTGTGACGTTGCCTGCGAATGTTACCGGCTCGGCGCCCAGGAGGTTACCCTGGTCGATATCCAGAAACCGCTGGCCTTCGGCAAGGAGAAAAAGGCGGCCGAGGCGCTCGGCGCCAAGTTCAAATGGCCGGTCACCACCAAAGAGGTGACGGCCGACGGGCTCATTGATGCCGCGGATGAGCTGATCCCGGCCCAGACCGTTATCATCTCCATCGGTGATGTGCCGGCCTTGAATTTTCTGTCCGAAAGCGTCGAGGTGCTGACGGTGGGCGGTGCTGCCTGGATCAAAACCGACGAGGCGTGCCGCACCTCGGATCCGAAAATTTACGCGGTGGGCGATGTCGAGCGACCGGGACTTGCCACCAACGCCCTTGGCCACGGCAAGAATGCCGCCCATGCCATTGTTGCTGAGATCAAGGGGGAGGAATGGAAACCCTTTACCAAGCAGGTCGTCAATCTCAACAACCTCAATCCGGCCCATTACGAGCCGGAGACCTGTCCGGGGCAGTATTCCGACATCCATGAGGCGGATCGCTGCATGAGCTGCGGGTCCTGCCGCGACTGCCACATGTGTGAAACGATTTGCCCCACCGGTGCCATCTCCCGGCAGCAGCTCACTGATGACAAAAAGGATTTTCGCTATATATCGGATGACGACAAATGCATCGCCTGCGGCTTCTGCGCCAACACCTGCCCCTGCGGCGTCTGGCTGATGCGACCCATGTAATTGCCAAGGGTGTCTTTTGTCGGATTGCGGCCTGTCGGGGTGTCTCCGGCGGGCCGTTGTCGTTCATGCGGTGCGGAGATTGGCGGCCGGGGCTAGGAAATCAGCGAGCGGATGGGCAGTCTGATCGTGAAGGAGGTGCCTTCACCTTCCCGGCTTTCCACGGAGATGATGCCCTTGTGGCTGCGCACCGTCTTCAGGGCGAAGGTCAGCCCGAAGCCGGGTCCGTAGGTCTTGGAAGTGAAGAAGGGGTCGTAGATGTTCTTGATTCGGTCTTTGCTGATGCCCCGGCCGGTATCGCTGATCTGGATCTCGAAATAGCCTTCGTTGATCCCGGTGCCGATGGTAAGTTCCCGTTTTGCCGCACCCTCCATCGCCTCAATGGCGTTTTCGATGATGTGGGCGATGGTCATGGTGATGTTTTCCTGGTCCGCGCAGATCAGAGGTGGATTCTCCATGAAGCGGGTGATGAGGGCGATCTCTTTTGATTCCATCTCATGGCGGTAAGCGCTCAAGGCATTGGTGACGATCTCGTTGATGTTGGAGGACTCCCGGTAACAGAGGGTGGCGCTTTTCAGCGAGATGAGCTTGTGCACCATCTTTTCGAGCACCTCGACGTTCTGGAGAATGATATCCATGTACTGCCGGTTTTTACTGTCTTCTTCCGGCAGGTTCTTGCGCACCCGCCGGGCGAAGCCGCCGATGGCGACCAGCGGATTGCGCACCTCATGGGAGACCTCATCGAGAAAATGATCGAGGGCGGTCTGTTTTTCCTGTTCCGCCAGTTCGCTGCTTTCCTGCTTTTTGACGAGCAGGGAGCGGACCCGGGCCTCCAGCTCCTTGAAGTCAAAGGGTTTGGTGATATAATCATCCGCGCCGATGTCAAGTCCTTTGATCTTGTCCGGCACATTGCTCTTGGCGGTCAGCATGATGACCGGGATGTGCTTGGCCGTCTCATTGCCGCTTAATGCCTCGCATACCTTGTAGCCATCCATCTTCGGCATCATGACATCGAGGATAATGATATCCGGATTAAACCCGGCGATTCTTTCCAGCCCCTGTTCACCATCATACGCTTCTGCCGTATCATAGCCCAGAGCGCGGAAGCGCTTGCGCAGCAGTTCCACCGTATCCAGGTTGTCATCAATGATGAGGATTTTTTCCTTGGCACTCATGGCTGATCCCCCAGCGGGATATCCTCGAGCAGGAGTTTGATCCGGCCGCCGAATTCCCGGACATTGATCGGTTTGACGATATAGTCGATGCAACCGATGGCGAGCGCCCTTTCCCGGTCCGCCGGCAGGGCGTGGGCGGTAAGGGCGACAATTTTGATGTCGCGCAGGTCGTGCTCTTTTTTGATCCGGTGGGTGACTTCCAACCCATCGAGTTTGGGCATGGAAATGTCCATCAGGACAAGATCAGGTTTTACCGCGCCGATTTTCCGGAGGGCATCCTCGCCGTCAATAGCTTCATGTAATTGATAATTTTCCCGCCCCAGTATTTTTCTGACCAGTTCGCGGCTGTCGGTATTGTCGTCGACAATAAGGATCTTTTTTGCCGCTGCCCCTGGTTTTTCACCGGTAAGGTCGGATTCGGCTCCGCTGGTGCCGGCTGCTTTGCCTTTTGCTGCCGGGAAACGGATCCGATACTTTTTCATCTTCCGCCACAGGGTTGTTTTGTCGATCCCCAGATGGGCCGCGGTTTGGCTGCGATTGCCGTTGAACAGGCGCAGGGCGGCGATGATCGTTTCCGCCTCGGCAGTGGAGAGGGTCGGCGCAGCGGTTCGGAGGACCGGGCTGCAGGTGCCGCCTTCCTGTGCTGCCGGTTCCCTGAGCCCTTCGGGCAGACAGTGCGGATCGATGATGTTGCCTTGGCAGAGAACGAAACAGTATTCGATGATGTTCTCCAGCTCCCGGATATTGCCCGGATAATCGTAGCTCATCAGGATGTTGAGGACCCGGGGAGATACGGCTTCTATCTTTTTCCCCTGCTGACTATTGAATTTCTCGATGAAATGATGAACGAGCAGCGGAATGTCTTCCCTCCGTTCAGCCAGAGACGGCAGGGTGATCTTGATGACATTGAGCCGGTAAAAGAGATCCTCGCGGAAAGCGCCCTTGTCGATCTGTTCGCGCAGATTTTTGTTGGTGGCGGCAATGACCCGGACATCAGCCTTGAAGGTTTCAGTGCCGCCCAGCGGTTCATACTCCCTTTCCTGGAGGATGCGCAGCAGTTTCAACTGGAGGGCAGGCGAAATGTCGCCGATTTCATCGAGGAAGATCGTCCCCTTTTCCGCCAGGGCGAAACGGCCCGGTTTATCCGACGTCGCCCCGGTGAACGCCCCTTTTTTGTAACCGAACAGCTCCGATTCGAGCAGGGTGTCCGGCAGTGCCGCACAGTTGAGGGCGACGAATTTGCCTTTGCGGCCGGCCAGGTTGTGGATGGCTTTGGCGAAAAGTTCTTTGCCGGAACCGCTCGGCCCCTCGATGAGGACGGTGCTGTCGCTGGCGGCGATACTGGGCAGGGTGGCGAGGATCTGACGGATCTTTTCGTTTTTGCTGATGATGCTGTGCTGGCTGTATTTTTTGACAATTGCTTCGCCGAATCGGGAAACGGAGGAGATGTCGCGAAAGGTCTCGACCCCGCCGATGATTTCCTGTCTGGTATTGCGCAGCACCGAGGTGCAGACGATGATCTGGACGTCGTCGCCGTCGATGTCTTTGATGGTGACCCGCTGATGGCAGACATCCCGGCCGGTCTCCATGGATTTTTTCAGGGGACAGTTTGATTTGCAGATATCGGCGCGGAAGATGTGGTAGCACTTCATGCCGATCGCCTCGCTCCTTTTGTAGCCGGTGATGTTCTCGGCGGAACGGTTGAACGAGGTGATGGTGAAATCGAGATCAACGGTAAAGGCGCCGTGGAGGATGGATTCGAGGATGGCCTCGCTGAACGACACCCCTTTGTGGACCATGTTTTTCGGGGCGGCATTCCGCAGGTTTTTGGGCGGGCCCCCGGCAGACGACGTGGTTGGGGAATCCCGGTGTTCGGGTTTCGCGTTTTCAGGGGCAGAGGCAAAGTGGGCCATGAGAAATCCCTGGTGCGTAGTCAACTGTCGGGCGTGACGGAATGGATCAGTCGGGGTCACGGCTGATCCTGAGAAGGGGTCGCACCGGCACGAACATCCTGCCATAAAAAGAATAGTACCGTATGTGCGCCATTTGTGCAATATTTGCGGGGAGATATTTGCCGGAGCCGGCCCTGGGGCGGGCCGGTCGATCGCTCTTCGGGCAGGGAGGGGGGGGCTCGTTTCATCGTTCGCTGCCGTAACATGCCGAAGCAGATTACGGCAGCGAGCGGTCTGGCCGGGTTGGCAGGGGAAGGTTGTCGAGGAGAAAGCGCTCCAGCTCTTCCAGTTGTTCGTCACTGAGTTCCTCGTAGACGACAACCCGTTTTCTGATATTCATCCGGCCGGAAGGGGAACGGCGGACCACTGTATCGGAAATGGTGCGGAACGGTAGTTCGACGAGGTAATCGTCATCCCTGGAAAAGAGGGCGCCCTGGCAGGTGACGCCGTTGCGCGGTTTCTCCTTTTCAACGTAAATGAAGGCGACGCCGCCCATGCCGATGTCAACGATCTTGCCGAAACCGCCGTGCAGAATGAAAAGATCATCCCCCGCCTTGAAGCGGGGGAATTTTCTTCTGTTGAGCCAGCCGTTTTCGCCGTTCATCGCCGATCCTCCCAGTGCGGAAATGAATGTCAATGATGCTCCTCGTAGCCGGTGAACATCGCCTTGAAATGGGCAAAGGGGGTATGGCCCAAGGTGGCGAGGTAGCAGTGCACGATGAGAAAGGCGGTGAATATGAAAAAGAGAACGACATGGATGGTGTCGATGATCTTGATGCCGCCCAGCATGTCGATGTAATGGGCATATCCTTTCACCTTCCAGAGAAAGACGCCGGAGATCATCTGGGCCGGCAGCAGCAGAAGCATGATGACGAGATAGGCGTTCTGCTGCGGGGCGTTGAACTTGTTATCCGGGGTCATGGAATGGGGATTTGCCTCGCCCTTGAAGTAGCCGTACCCGTAAAACTTCATCTGGGTAATGGCCTTGCCGATGAAGGTGCGCAGGTTGGGAATATAGATTTTGATTTTGCCGGAGCTGAGGTAGTAGAGCAACCAGATGAAATAATTGCCGATCACGGCAAAGCCGACATAGTTGTGGATGGTGATGGCATCACCGAGCGCCATCCAGTTCAGGATATCGGCATAACGGATCTGGAACCCGGTAATGATCAAAGCAATAAAGCCGGCGGCGTTGATCCAGTGCCAGATGCGCACCGGCGCCGGATGGACATAAACCAGATGATGAGTGCTCTCCATGCCGGACCTCCTGCCGGTGCCGGTGAATAGTGACGTTGCTTCAGTTCGTTTTATTGTTGTACTGGCGTTGTGTTCAGATGTCGCTTGCATGATCAGTGCCCCTCCTTGCGGCGATTACCAATGGTTGCGATGCGGATGACCAGGTGGAGAACCACGACCCCGGCGCCGCCGGCGATCAGCAGAAAGCCGATTCTGTCAAGCACCTTGATCCGGGAGCCGGTCATCAGGTAGAAGTGGCTCATATTGTAGCTGGAAAGCACCTGGCGTTCCACCTCGTGGCGACTGACCGTGCCGTCCGGTCCTGACAGCAGAATTGAGACCGCGCTGAAATAGGGGGAATCGGCGATGTGGCATTTTTCGCAGGTCTTTTCGGCCATGCCGCGTTTGACCTCATGGGCTGCTGGTTCGAGCACCGCCACCAGTTCGGCGTGGAAGCGGGCATGGATGTTTTTCTGGCGCAGCATGACAATCAGATTGTCGAACTCCTCCTCATTGATGATGTTGTCCTTGTTGGTGTCGATGAGCGGTTGAAACTCGTCCTGGCTGACGCCGAGGATTTTCAGAAGCTCTTCACCCTTTGACAGTTTGCCGGTGACCAGATCGACAAAGAGGAGACGAATCTCCTGGGGAACATCCGGGGCGTGACAGACGATGCATTCGACAAAGGCAAAATGGGATTCCCTGGCCGGCAGCCATTCATGGTACTGGTAAGGGTTGTGGCATTTCAGACAGTAGCTGTTTTCCCGTTCCGCCAGCAGCGCAGCATCCATGGGCATGACATCGTGGTAGCCGTGGCAGGCATAGCAGGTCATGGTGATCCCCTTGCTGCGGATTTCCATGTGCACGCTGTTTTTGAAGGCGTTGCCTTCCTCTTCATGGCAGGTGGCGCAGCAGACCGGCTCCAGGTAGGCCTTGTGCGGCAACTCCTCGTCGTAGTTAAGTTCGGTGATATCGGCATGGCAGTCTGCGCAGGCGATGCCGTTCTGGTGATGGACGGATTTGTTGAATGTTTCCTCATCAACATAGAGAGAGACGGTCATTTCGCTTTTCAGGATATTCGCCGTGCTTTCCTTGCTGAGAGTGGTGTCGCTGTGGCATTGCAGGCACTCGGCGTTGTCAATGGCCAGCGCGGTGGAGGTGGAGCCGCCCAGCAAGGCGGCAATGCAGAGGCCGTAACGCAGGAGTTTCATCATGTTTTTTCTCATCGTTTTATCTCCGGTGGACACTAGCTTTCCTATGGCGGGTTGGCAATGGGCATTGCGACCCGCTGACTCGCCATACCCGGCAATGGGCGCCTCTTCATTTTATGGCCGGTTCAGGTCTGCAAATTGTTGTTTGCATGGTTTGCATCATGTGTGCCATTTTTGGGTTATTTTTGTTTTTTCTCTGATTTCGCCATGTTGGCCAATAGGTCGCGATTTTCTCCGTGATTGCAGGGTTGCAATGCTGCAACCCTGTTGCAGAGAAAAGGGTGCAACATTGCAACAGCGACACGGATCCTGTTGTTTGAGGCGATTGCCGGTCGCCCAGGTGGTGGCGATCGGGTAAACGTTCGCCTGTCGTGCGCGGCAAGGAGATCGAGAGAAAAGACATTACAAAGGGGAGAAATTATCTGTCGGCCATGACTGCTGCTGCCGTCTCTGGAACGTGGTTGCCGAGGTCGGCAAAAATGCGCTCATAATGAGAGATGAATTCGTGCCAGCCATGGGGAGGATGGAGAAGCTCGCCGCCAATTCGGTTGCGGGGGCCGTTATTGTCATGCCATTTCGGCCTGACCGACATGCGAAAGATTTTTTCCCGGCCGGAAATAACCACGGAGAGGGGCACGGAACGCTGAAAGAATTTTTCCGGCACATCAAGAATGCCGATGCCGGAACGGGATATATTGCAGGTCAGCCCGGTGCAGAGTTGGTTGCCGTCCGAGACATCGGCGGAGATACCGGTGATGCGGAAACGGGGGTGGTGACGTTTATTGATGGGATCAGGCGTGGAGAAAGGCAGGGTATTGCCATCGCCCGGCGCTGTCACCGTTCTGCCTGCAACTCCCAACAGTGCCCCGGACAGCAGGCGTCCGGCCAACAGCGCCAGGGGCAGCAGGATCAACAGAAAAAGAGGAACAAACCACATGGAAACAATCAGTTGCGAGAATGTCAGCATGAGGATACCCGTTGTCTTTATTCTGTAATTGCCCGGATGGTCGCATCCGCGCGCTTGTTTGTCGGAATCGTAAAAAGCGACGATTCGACGGGTGGTTCTTTGTAACTCGTTGTTTTCACTTTCCAGCCTGCCATGGTTTGCGGGCTTTTACGAGACCATCATGTTTGAGGGCTCGTAAAAACTGAAAATTAACCACAGAGACAGCAGAGTACCCAGAGACAACTGATTGTAATAAAAGATGTTTTCTCTGTGTCCTCAGTGCGCTCTGTGGTGAAAAAAGGCTTTTTGCGGGTTTGTCATGGGTGTCGTTTCGTAATTCTGTCGGGTTTGGGCGGAAAAGGGGGGGAATCGTACTGGTACGGTCAACTCTCCGGCAGGACCGTAGATGCGGTGCCGCCGGAGAGTTGCATGGTTTTATCGGCCGATCACGGCAGACAGCCAGTTTGTCCCGAGTTCCAGAACGTCGCCGGTGTTCACCAAGCCGGCCAGCAGACAGGCGAGGGACCAGATGCCGATGAGGGCCGCTGCAACCATCATGATGGTAAGTGCCAATCTATCCCGTTGCATGCTCTCAAGCAGCATGTCGGGCGCTTCCTGGTCGAGGAGGGCGGCGTTGTCGCTGGTGGAGGATTTCGTTTGTGTCATGTCCATATCTTCTCCCTGGCAAGATGTATTTGCAGAAAATTCGGCCCTCCGGCCTGGCTCTGGGCCATGGCGGCGGCCATGTTGTGAAACCGGAAAGGCTGGATGCGCCGCCATGCCCGACGGGATGCATCGGCGGCGGCTGCCTCCTTCACATATGCACCCGGACATGCTCCGTAGCCGCTGTTTCTTCCTCGACCTTGCGGTCAATGGCATAACCGATCATGCCGTAGCAGTAGGAAAAGAGAACCGCATTCACCATATTGATCATAACGAGCTGGGTTGCGGTGATTATTGCGCCCGGTTCGATGATGCCGCTGCCGACCAGGCAGAAATAACCAACCGACCCATGGGTCAGATTGGCGATCAGGCCGATAAAGCCGAGCAGTTTGCCGACCACCGGAATATAGGTGAATTGCAGCAGCCCGAAGCTGACAGGGGCGATGACCGCGCCGGTGGCAATGCCGCACAGCAGCCAGCGGTGCCGCATTTTGTAGATTTTTGTCAGCTGAAAGCAGGCGAGAGGGATGATGGCGAGAAGGATTAGATATTGACTCATGGCGTACCTCCTTTTGTCATGTGAGAAAGGTGACTTTTTATCATTTCCGGTCGTGTCGCGGAGGCAAATCCCCCGCGTTCCGGTTGCCGTTCCTTTTGAGAATAAAGTGTTGCATCTGGTATGCCAGGGGGAGTTGTTGTTTTTTTATGCATATTATTAAGTAGTTGGCTTTGAAGAGAGAAAAGGGGTGCTGGTGGGTGCTTGCGGGAGTGCAATGATGCAATGGTCTTGGATTGCAGTTCTGCAATTCGTGGGAGGCGAATACAGTTCAGCCATGGTTCACGGGGACGCGCAACGGTCATCCCTGGCGGCATTCCTTTTCCGACAGGCGGAAACGGCCGTCCATTTCCGGCAGAACGATACCGAGTTGTTTGATCTTGCGGAAAAAGGTGCTCTTGTGGATCCCCAGTTCCCGGGCAGCGGCCTTGCGATTGTAATGGTTGCGTTGCAGAGCGGCGATGATGGTCCGAACCTCCGTTGCCTGTACAGCCCTGCCCATATCAAATGTGCCGGCCGATTCCCTCGCAAAGTTTTTGACCTCATCCGGCAGATGTGCCGGCAGCAGGTAACCCTGGGGGCAGCAATCGAGGGCGCGGCGAATAATTTTTTCCAGTTCATCGATATTGCCGGGGTAAGGATATGCCGTCAACAGAGCCAGAGTTTCCGGGCTGATCCCAGGACTTTCGTGGGGTCGCGTCAAGGTAAAGGAGTGAATGAAATGATCAATGAGCAGGGCGATATCCTCCTTTCGTTCGCGTAATGGCGGCAAATGGAGGACAAGGCCGTTGAGGTGCTGGAGCAGGGAAAAAAGAAAAGCGCCGTCTTCTACCAAACGGGCAAGATGGCGGCTGGTGGAGGCAATGGTCCGTATGGCCGGGCCGCCATGCGGAGCATCTGCCGCGTTCGCAGGAGCAGCTCCGCTGAGGATGTGAAGCAGACTTCGTTGTCGGGCGTGGTCCAGCGCGCTGATTTCTTCGAGAAAAAGGGTGCTGCCGGCCGTTAGCGCGGCCGGATCGGACAGGGGATCGTCGGGCGATGGGGCCGGGGCGCGGCGGGAACGACCCTGTGGGCAACGCACCAGAATGAAGGGATTCGTCCGACCGGGGCTGAGTTCATGAATGGCGCGGGCCAGGGTCTGTTTGCCGGTCCCCGGCTCGCCCTCGATGAGAATGGTGGTACTGGTGGCGGCTATGCCGGGCAGCATGCGGATCAGGCGACCCATATCCGGGTTTCGCGTTGTTCTTTCGAGGAAAACGTGGCGGAGCGGCGGTTGCGGAGTCATTGCCGCCTGAGTGAGGGTGCGGAAGGTATGGGTGCCGCCGATGATATGATTGTTGCCCCCCCGTAGGATGGTGGTGGAGAGAAGGACCGGGATTTGCCCGCCCTCGGGGCCGGTGAGGGATGCGGCGATGTTGAAGAGCGGCGCAGTGGTTGCCAGGGTTTTCCGCATGGGACATTCAGCACCGCACAGGCTGGAACGGAATACGGCGGCACAGGAACGACCGATGGCATTGTCGCGGCTTATGCCGGTAATGGCCTCGGCGGCGCGGTTGAAAGAGGTGATGATGAGCTCCGTATCCACGGTCAGGATCCCATCAGAAATACTGTCCAGAATGGATTCAGGAGAGACCCGGTAATCAGGCGCCGTGCCGGCGTGGCCGGAGCGTGTGGTCTGTGGTGTTTTTGATCTGGTAACGGTCACAATGTTGCCCCGTTGCAAAAAAACGGGTTGCTCCCCTGGTATCGGGATATGGCCTCGTGCCGGCCTGGATGCGGTCCGGCAGGCCCCAGCTCCTGCCGGACCGCCCTGCCGGGCTTGCGGTGATGCAGAGGAAGATGCACCGCAAACGCGCGGCAGGTTTCCTCTTGGCGTGAAAGCATTTCGTGTGCCACTGGCTGCGGGGGGAAAGAGAGGCGCCGCGACGACCCCCGCATCGACAGGGCCGGGGGCGTTTTTGCTTATTGCAGAACTGCAATAAGGCGGGGAATGCAGGGTTTTGTTTCTGCAAACATGATGGAGGCGCAACATTTATCAAACAATGACAAACTCGTAAAAAGTCTTTTTTCACCACAGAGCGCACGGAGGGCACAGAGAAAATATATTTAATTACAATCAGTTATCTCAGTGTGCTCTGCGCTCTCTGTGGTTAATTTTCACTTTTTACGAAATCTTCAACAATGATGCTCCCGTAAAAACTCGCAAACCATGGCAGGCGGGAAAGTGAAAAAAACGAGTTACAAAACACGGCCCGTCGAAATCGTGGCTTTTTACGATTTCGACAAACAATGCCGGGCGGTTTGCCGGGAAAAGCAGAGGGAAGACGGCCGCCTTACAGTGCTGCGCCGGCTGCTTCAGGAGAATTCGGCAGGACGGGCAGTCGCAGAAGAAAAGCGGCGCCCTGATGGTCGCGGCTTTCGACAGTGATCTGCCCTTTGTGATTCTGCACGGTTTTTAGGACAAAGGTCAGACCGAGGCCCGGCCCGTATGTCTTGGAGCTGAAAAAGGGATCATAGATGTTTTTTATCTTCTCTTTACGGATGCCCTTGCCCGTATCGCTGATGGCAATTTCAATCCAGCCGTCGACCAGCCCGGTGCGGACGGTCAGGCGTCGTTCTTCGCCTTCCATGGCCTCGATGGCGTTTTCAATGATATGGGCGATGGCCAGGGTCATATTGTCCTGGTCCACCGGGATCATCGGCATGTCATTGCCCAGCCGGATGTCAAGGGTGATCTGCTTTTGTTCGATGCTTGCATGGTGCCTGCTGATGGCGGCGCGGGTCAGCTCGTTGATGTCCGTCGGTTCCAGAAAACCCATGGTGGCCTGTTTCAGGGAGATCATCTGGTGCAGCATCTTTTCCAGAACCTCGACGTTGCGGAGAATGATGTCCATATATTGGGTGTTGGCGCTGCCCTCGGGCAGACTCTTGCGGACCCGGCGGGCAAAGCCGCCGATGGCCACCAGGGGATTGCGGACCTCGTGGGAGATTTCATCCACCACCCGGTCCAGGGCGTGGAGCTTTTCTTCTTCCATCAGTTTTTTGTGCTGGTTCTGCTGGGCGAGCAGAGAGCGGATGCGGGCTGCCAGCTCCTTGAAATCAAAGGGTTTGGTGATGTAATCATCGGCCCCGAGCTCAAGGCCCTTGATCTTGTCGGGAATCTCGTTTTTAGCGGTGAGCATCAGGATCGGGACGTGGCGGGCCGTCCCGGCGAGGCGCAGGCGGCGACATACTTCATAGCCGTCCATGCCGGGCATCATCACGTCGAGAATGATGATGTCCGGGTCAAAGACAGGAATTTTTTCCAGGCCGGCCGGGCCGTCACAGGCCTCATCCGTTTCATATCCGGCAGCGGCAAAGCGCTTGCGCAGCAGTTCAACGGTGTCGGCATTGTCATCGATGATGAGAATCCTGGCCTTGGCTGTCATGTCGTCATCAGTGGGAGAAAATCCGGTAGTGCGCCACCCGCCGGATCCTGCCTGCCCCGGAAAAAATATGTCGGCCCGCATTGTGTTTGCCCGGCAAACGGCGAGATCGGAATTTATCTCCCGGAGGGTTCGAGAAATTTTCTGATCTGGCCGGCGAATTCGCGGACATTGATCGGTTTGGTGATGTAACCGTTACAACCCGCATCCATGGCGTTGGCCCTGTCCCCCTTCATGGCGTGGGCGGTGAGGGCGATAACCAGGGTCTCTTTCATCTCGTCGGAATTTTTGATCATGCGGGTAAGGTCATAGCCGTTGATCTTTGGCATGGAGATATCCATCAGCACCAGATCCGGTTTTTCCGTCATGATTTTCTGGAGGGCGTCCTCTCCGTCAACCGCTTCCAAAAGCCGGTAATCGTCCTTCCGCAGTATTTTCCGCACCAGCTCACGGCTGTCCTGATTGTCATCGGCGATGAGTATCGTTTTGATCGGGGCCATTCGCTGCGCCTTGTTTTATTAATCCATTGGCGGGGACGTTGCGTTTCTCATATTTTCCGGATTGTTTTTTTTAACTCTTCGAGCAAATTCTGTTCCGTGAGGATCCCTTTGTTCAGGGTGGCCTGAATCCGGCCGTTCAGGGCGGCGACGTCTTCTTCACTCAGCTCTTTGTCTGTGATGAGAATAAGGGGCACATCCTTGATTTCCTTGCGGCTCTTAACGAACTCGATGACGTCGAAACCGTGATCTTCCGGCATGATGAGATTGAGGACAATCAGGTCCGGGGGCGAGGCTTCGATTTGCTCTATCGCCTCGTCGCTGGTTGCCGCACACTGCATCTGATAGTTTTCGTTCATCAGCACCCGGTGCAGGACATCACAGGTGTCACGGTCGCTGTCGACAAGCAAAATGGTTTTGATGTGAGCAATTTTTTCAATGTTTTTCAATTTGTGGAGCAGGGCCTTCTTGTTGATCGGTTTGACCAGGTATTCCGCGGCTCCGAGGCTGAAGCCGGTCTGCTTCTCATCGACAATGGAGAGGATGATGACCGGGATGTCCTGGGTTTCAGGATCGCGCTTGAGATCCTGCAGAACCACCCAGCCGTTGCGCTCCGGCATCATGATGTCCAGGGTGATGGCGATCGGTTTGATTCGTTTGGCGGTTTCCACCGCTCCCTGTCCGCTCAACAGACCGACGACGGTGTAGTCGTTGCCGATATTTTTGCGGATCAGCTCGATGACCTCCGGGTTATCGTCAATTGCCAGGACTGTCCGGGCAGGGCTCTCCCCTTCCTGTTCGAGCAGGGCAGGCGGTTCGTGCAGGTTGCATTCTTCGATGACCAGGTTTTCGATGATGTCGCAACCCTTGCAGAAATCGGCCTTTTCAGGGAATTTGGCGACTTTGACCCCCTTGCAGTGCACACCGGCAATCAACCAGCAGCGTAGTTCCTTGTTGCCGTAAGCCGGGCAGCTTGACTGGCCGCAGTGCTGGTATTCCCAGCATCTCACCGTCTGGCCGCCGTAGACCGAATTCCGCAAAAAGATATCCACCGGTTTGTTGAAGTAGTCGGCGAGGACCTCTGCCATCTCCTGTTCGATGATCGGTTCATCGCTCTTTTCCAGGATTTTTTCCTGGGCCGGCAGGGTGAAATAGAAGCGGCTGCCACGGCCGAACTCGCTCTCGGCCCAGATCACCCCCCGGTGAAGGACGACCAGTCCGCGGGCGATGCTGAGTCCCAGGCCGGTTCCTTCATACTGGCGGGAGGCGGAGACATTGATCTGGGTGAATTTGTCGAAGAGCTTTTCCATGTCCTGGGGCTGGATGCCGATACCGGTATCCTCGATGCAGATTTCGACAAAAAGCGGCGATTTGTCGGCGGTCGGCGCCAGGGTGGAGGGTTTTACCCGGACCGTGATGCCGCCTTGGGTGGTGAACTTGATGGCGTTGGAAAGCAGGTTGTTGAAGATCTGCCGGACCTTGTCCTTGTCGATGAAAACCGGCGGAAGGGTGTCGGCGAAATCGAATTTCAGGTAGAGATTTTTCGCCTGGATGGCTGGTTGGAAAAAGACCGCCAGGTATTCCATGAAATCCTTGAGATCGGTTTTGGTGATGTCAAGTTCCATCTTGCCGGATTCGATTTTCGACATGTCGAGAATGTCGTTGATCAGTTCCAGCAGATGCTTGGCGTTATTCTCCACCTTGAGCAGGCTCTTTTCCTGCTCGTCGTTGATTTCGCCGTCCACCCGATCGAGCAGCAGATCGGTATAACCGAGAATCGAGTTCATCGGCGTGCGCAGCTCGTGGGACATGTTGGCGAGAAAGGAGGATTTGAGCCGGTCGAGTTCCTGCAGCTCCTTGTTGGCCCGTTCGAGCAGCAGGGTTTTTGAGCGCAGCATCATGGTGCGCCGCGCCACCTCAAGCTCCATCTCCTTGCTGAAAGAGGCGATCTTGTCGTAGAGTTTTTCGAGATTGTCCAAAGTGGAGTTGATGTGCTGGGCGATCTTGTCCATGACTCCGTGGCCGCCGGTGCGTGATGCCCTGACCTTCAGGTTGCCACTTGAAACCTGAGAAAGAACGGCGAGCAGCTCCTCGGCCAGTCCTTCCAGGTGCCTGCGTTCCTCTTCTTCCTTGTCGGCGATTTTTTTTATGTAGACCAGCCGTTCCGCCTCCAGAACCAGCGAGATGTCGCGAAAAATCTCCACTGCGCCGGTGATATTGCCGTGGGCATCCTTCTGGGCGCTGGCGCTGGTGATGATGGGAATCTCCCGGCCCTGCTTGGTGATGATCGTGGTGCGGATGCCGGTTACCCGTTCACCGGTCAGTAAACATCGTTTCAGGGGGCAGGTGGCGTCACAGATATCGTTGCGGCAGATCTCGCTGCGAAAGATGTCGCGGCAGGTCAGTCTGCCCACCGTCTCCTGCTTGCTGTAGCCGGTGAGAGTGGAGCAGGCCTCGTTGATAAAGGTGACGGTCATGGTGGTGTCAACGGTGATAAGGGGATCGGCGATGGCCTCCTTGAGGCTGTTGGCGTATTCGATCTGATCCTTGATGCTGAGGACCATGTGGTTGAAGGAGTTGCTGAGCACGCCGATGGAGTCGTCGGTGGTGACGGGGACGGAGACGGACAGATCCCCCTGGGCCAGCTGTTTCGCTTTGGCCGCGAGCTCCGTCACCGGCCGGGTCACCATCCTGGCCAGCAAAAAGGAGATGAGCGCGATCAGGGCGGCGATGCCGACGATGCAGATGATGATGGTCCGATTCTGCATTGTCGCGATGGTGGCGTAGGTGGCATTGGTGGACTGGCGGACCAAAAGGGCGCCCAGCACCTTGCGGCTCTCACCGTGGCAGTGATGACAGTCCTGTTCATTGTTGATAATGTGGAGGGTGGTGAGAAAATTCTGACCATCGGCGCGTTCCTCGAAATAGCCGGTCTTCGGCTGGATCGAATGTTCGAGCATCGCGGTGAGGGCGGCCAGGGTTTCTGTGTTGTCGGTGACAAAGGAGACATTCTTGCCGATGTAACTGGCGTGGGTGGCAAAGACGATGCGTTGGTTGAAGTCGCAGATCACCACTTCGGTGTTTTCCAGTTCGTCCTCGATGTCGAAGAGCTGTTTTTCGATGGAGGCACTGTCTCCCATCGCCATGGGATGCTTGATGCCGGCATAGGTCAGCGACTTCATGTCCTGACCGTAGGACATCATCCGCTCCCGGCTGTGTTCCCGCTGGTTGACGATGCTGAGAAAGATGACCACCCCCATGATGCAGGTGACCCCGACGGTGATCAGGGTTTTCAGGTCAAGATGCTTGCGGATGAAGGCCGGCGGTCTGTTCATGTCAATGCCCCCCTCCATGGATAAGCGGGGTGAACCTGAAGGCGCGCAGTCGTTCCGAGGTGTGGCAGCCGTAACAGTCCTCCAGGGTCGGCAGGCGAATGATGGAGGTCGGATCCTGACGTTCGACATGGAGCGAGCCGGGGCCATGGCACACCTCGCAGCCGGCGTTTTTCAGTTCCGGAGTCTTTTCGACGCTGACAAAGCCGCCCGGCTTGCCGTAGCCGGTGGTGTGGCAGGAATAACACTTTTTGAGATCGTCCTCGCTCAGCCCCTTTTTCAGGCGTTCGATACTGCGGTAGGAGTTGCTCTTTTTGGCGTGCTTGATAAAGTTGTCGTATTCCTTGGCATGGCATGGCTGGCATTTGAAGGAGCCGACGTAAGTTGCCTTGGCCGTGGTCGGTTTTTCATCGGCGCTGAGAAGATCAGCGCCGGCCGGTCCGAGGGCGAGTACCAGCAGAAGGAGTACGAGGAGGGGCACTGGTCGGGGAAGGGAAAAAAGCGCCATGGTCAGCCCCCCTTGGCCGAGGGTGGCCGCCTTGCTGCGGAAAGGGCGAAATGGATGAGCAGCCTGCGCGGATTCATGCAAAGACTGAAGCCGGCAGGCCAAATCGGGCGGCTGTCCCTGATCTGGCGGGCCGCGACTGATGCGGGTGCTGATATGAATGATTCACCATTCATTTCGGTTGCGGCGATATATTTTTCATAAATATTAGGTAGAATTACCTTATCCCGGTTGCGAAGTGAAGTAAATGCGGCAAAAAGTCGCATGCAGGTCTCCCTCCGACGGGCAGCAGGCCGGGGTGGGCGCATCCGGCTATCCCCGCTCTTTTATGGTGGGTTTCATCGGGAAAAATTTGTCGAACTCGTCGACGTTCTCAGGGTTTTCCAGTTCGCTCAGTTCTGCCAGTTGTTTGCTGATGGCGGAGATGTCCGCTTCGAGTTTTTCCAGGGAGGCGGTGGAGATGGTGCCTCGTTCCTCTGTTTCCATCTTGAAGAGCAGCAGGCGGTTGAGGAAGTTGTTGACGATATGGTGGACCGTGTGCATGGTGATCTGCAGGGTTTTCAGGCGGGCCTCCCGCAGGGCCACTTCGCGTTTGCTGCGCTCGATTCGTTCGACCCAGTTGACCATGGAGACGGAAACGGTGGTGGCGATAAGGGAGGTGAAGAAGATGGTCATGATGTGGGACTGCCAGATGGTGTAATGCCCTTCGAACAGGTAGAATTTGCCGACTTGGTAGAGGGTCATCAGGGCGGCGGTGGCGAGAAAGGGGAAAAGCACTGTCTTGATATATTTCATCGCGTCTCCCCGGGCAACGGCCCGCTGCGGAAATGAAAATATGTCAGAAGGCTCATGAACGCCGCAGCGGAAAACGTCGTGTTCAGCGCCACGGTGAACCGGCGACGGAGAACAGTCCGGCAAACGATAGCGGCGCTCGGCTGCCGGCGCATAATACTTTTACTATAGTGCACCGGACGGGCGCGAGTAAATACTTGAAATAAAAATTTTTATCGGCAGGCTGTGCTGCCCTGATCTCCGGGCGGGGTCAGCAGCTCCGGCTGGAGGAGGACATGGGCAATGGACCAGCGTCTGGCCCCGGCACGTGCGCCGGCGAGGGAAACGGAATAGTCGTAGAGGCTTTTCTGCAAAGGGGCAAGATCGATGGCGGGATAAGAGATGCCGCGGGCGAAGTTGCTGAGCCCGCAGACGTGGGCCGCGCCGTTGATGATGGTCGGGACGCCGTAGGTTCGGCAGTTGACCGGTCGGGTTGCGTAACAGCAGCAGAGGCCGGCATCACTGAGCAGCGGACAGCGGATGCGGGCGGTGGATGGATCGGTGCCGGCCCGGAAAAGCTCTTGCCACTGCGCGGCGGCGGTGGCGCAGCGGTCGAGAATCTTTTTTCGCAACTCCTGGTTCAGTTCGCGGAAATGGTGAAGCAGGCAGGATGCCTCGATAAAGGAGAGATCAAAAACGGCATGGCAGCAATCGGCGCAGCCCTGCCGGCAGACCACTTCCGCCGGGAAGCGGGCGAACAGATCGGCCATGGTGCGGTCGACAAAGTCGTAGAGGTGGAATAATTTGTCATACATTGGCTTGCCCTGCCGAACTGGGGAAAAAAGAGTGGGGATGGCCCGCTGGCTGCCGGTGCCGTCACACCCTACCGGAAATGGCGGGCCGGTGCAAGCAAAGCGAGGGCCTGCCGCTTGATTTTCTGTCCAGGCGGCTTACTGTATTGCTCTGGGAAAAGAGCGATTCGGAAAGCTCCGCCGGGGGACCGAAGGTTTCGGGCAAAGGGAGGGGCTGACCCGGCGGCGTTTTGTTTTCCCGGGCAGGATGAATTCGCATCGATAAAAGCAATCAGGAGTATGCCATGGCAACGATCCATATTGTCTGTCCGGGCTGCAACAGTGTCAACCGACTTGAGCGAAACAAGTTGGCCAGCGGACCGGTGTGCGGCAAGTGCCGCAGTAAACTCTTCACCGGCCAGCCGCTGGAGCTGACCGAGGCGCATTTCGCCAAACACGTTGAACGCAACGACATCCCGGTGGTGGTCGATTTCTGGGCCCCCTGGTGCGGGCCTTGTCGGATGATGGCGCCGGTCTTTGCCCAGGCGGCGGCCGAGCTCGAACCGGAAGCGCGGTTGGCCAAGGTCAACACCGAGGCGGAACAGGGGCTGGCTGCCCGTTTCGGCATCCGTTCCATTCCCACCCTGGTGCTGTTCAAAGGGGGCCGGGAGCTTGCCCGACAACCGGGGGCGCAGGATCTCGCCTCCTTGCTGCGTTGGGTGCGGGGACATCTGTGATGCGGACCGGAAGAGGGCAGGGCAGCCCAGGTGAACGCGAATGCTGCTGCTGAGATGTGCGGCCTGCAAACGCAAGTTGTGGCGCTACGACAAGATCGGGCCGGGCGAGGTGCTGCGCTGCCATAAGGCCCGCATCACGAAAATGTTCGACGCCCACGCCGAGGGCAGCCGGATTTTCTGCGCCTGCGGCAAGGATGTGGGTATCGACAAGGGCGCGTTTTACAAGATGATCGGCAGGGCCTTCACCTATGCCGGCACCAAGCGCACCGGCTGAGGAAGGGACCGCGGAAAAGAGACCGGGTGGTCCACCCGGCCCCTGTCGTCTCACCCGACAATCGCCACCTTGAGGGCGTCCTTGATGTCGCGGACATAGTGGAAGGTCATCATACTGCGCACCGAGTCACGGATCTCGGCGACATCCTTTTTGTTCAACTCCGGCAGGATGACCTCGTGGATGCCGGAGCGATGGGCGGCCAGCACCTTTTCCTTGATGCCGCCCACCGGCAGCACGTCGCCGCGCAGGGTGATCTCGCCGGTCATGGCCACGTCCTTGCGCACCGGCTTCTCGGTGAAGAGCGAGGTGAGCGAGACAACCATCGCCACCCCGGCCGAGGGGCCGTCCTTGGGCGTCGCCCCTTCCGGCACATGGATGTGGATGTCCTTTTCGGCAAAGAGATCCTCATTGATGCTGAAATCAGCGGCATGGGCGCGGAGATAGGTAAGCGCGGCGCTGGCCGACTCCTTCATCACCTCGCCGAGCTTGCCGGTCATCTTCAGCCCGCCGCTGCCCTTCATCTTGGCTGATTCGATAAAGAGCAGCTCACCGCCCACCGGCGTCCAGGCAAGCCCGGTGGCAAGTCCCGGGCCCCAGGAATGGGCCAGTGTTTCCGGAAAGAACTTGAAGGGCCCGAGAAAGCGTTCAAGATCGGCGGCGTCGATGACCGCCTGTTTCGTCTCGCCGGAGACGATGTCTTTTGCCACCCCCCGGCAGACCGAGGCCAGTTCCCGCTCCAGGTTGCGCACCCCCGCCTCCCTGGTGTAGGAACGGATCACGGCGCGGATGGCGTCATCGGTGAAGACGAGGTCATCGCCGCTCAAGGCATGGGCGTCGAGCTGGCGGCCGATGAGATGGTTTTTGGCGATATGGAGCTTTTCATCCTCGGTGTAGCCGGACAGGGTGATGACCTCCATCCGGTCGCGCAGCGGCCCGGGGATGGTGTCCAGCATGTTGGCGGTGGTGATGAACATCACCTTGGAGAGATCGAAGGTGATTTCCAGGTAATGATCGCTGAAGGTAAAGTTCTGCTCCGGGTCGAGCACTTCGAGCAGGGCCGAGGCGGGATCGCCGCGGAAATCCATGCCCAGTTTATCGATTTCATCAAGCATGAAGAGGGGGTTGTTGGAGCCGGCCTTGCGCAGGCTCTGGATGATGCGGCCCGGCAGGGCGCCGATATAGGTGCGCCGGTGGCCGCGGATCTCCGCCTCGTCGCGGACCCCGCCCAACGAAAGGCGGACGAATTTGCGGCCCATGGTGCGGGCGATGGACTGGCCGAGCGAAGTCTTGCCCACCCCGGGCGGGCCGGCAAAGCAGAGGATGGGGCCGTGCATGTCCTGCTTGAGCTTGCGCACCGCGAGAAATTCGAGGATGCGTTTTTTGATCCGCTCCAGGCCGTAATGGTCGCGATCGAGATCCTCCTTGGCCTTGATCAGGTCAAGGGTGTCAGCCGTCGAGGTCTGCCAGGGCAGATCGAGAATCCAGTCGATATAGGTGCGGGAGACGGTATACTCCGGCGACGAGGGCGAGATCCGGCCCAGCCGGTCCAGCTCCTTCTGGGCCACCTTGCGCGCCTCCTCGGTCAGTTCCGCCTTTTCAAAACGGGCCTTCAGCTCGTCGAGATCGAGGTTCTCGTTGTCCTCGCCCAGCTCCTTGCGGATCGCCTGCAACTGCTGGCGCAGAAAAAATTCCCGCTGTTTCTTGTCGATGTCCTCCTTCACCGATTTCTGGATCTCCTGGCTCATCTGTGCCGTTTCCAGCCGCCGGTTGAGATCGGCGGTCACCCTTTTGAGCAGGTCTCTGAGGCTGTCGATTTCGAGAATGGCCTGTTCCTCCTCCTGGGGGATATGGAGCTGCGAGGAAACCAGGTAGGCGGCATGAAAGGGACTGGTCAGGGATTCCACCGTCATGACCAGCTCCGGCGGCAGCACCACCAGTTCCGCCAGTTTTTTGAACTGGGTCTTGAGGTTGAGATCAAGGGCCTCGATCTCCTGGTCCATGGTCTCGTCCATGGCCACCACTTCGACCTTTGCGGTCAGATAGGGCTCCTGCTGGACGTACTCGCCGATGCGGATTTTTTTGAAGCCGCTGGTCAGCACATGATAGGCGCCCTCGCTGCCCTTGACCAATTTATGGATGTAGCCGACGACGCCGACGGTGTAAAGGTGTTCGGCGATGTTTTCTTCGGCGGGCGACTCCATCGGCCGATGGGTGACGAGACCGAGCAAGCGGTCTTTCAGGAGGATGTCATCGATGAGTTGCTTGGAGGAGGGGCTTTTGATCTGCAACGGAAATCCCATGCCCGGGAAAAAGACAAATCCGTGCAGGGGCAGGATCGGCAGCACGTCGGGAATATCAAGCTGCATCGGATCGACCGTGCTGCTGTCGTGATGGTCCTTGGTCTCTTTTTTTTCATCTGTCATGAATGCAATTCTCCCGTTATTCGCCGCTGATGGCGACCTTGATCTGGGTCGAAATCTTTTTTTTGGGCAGGCGGATGAGCAGAAAGCCGTTTTTGCAGGTGGAGGTGGCGGCCTCGACATCGACGGCGCTTTCCAGCTCGATGGTGCGGTTGAACCTGCCGTATTCCACTTCCAGCTGGTGGATGCAGGTGGTGTGGTCGAAGAGCGGCTGCTGGCGTTCTCCGCTTACGGTGACCCGGGCATGATCGACAATGACCGAGAGTTTGTCCGGTTCCATCCCCGGCACCTCCATGTAAATGATAAATTCAGCCGACGTTTCATAGACGTCGCAGGCCGGGACAAGGGTATCCGAACGGTAGGGAAACATACGGTGGGCGGACATGTTGCGCAGCATGCGGCCGAACTCTTTCTCGATTTCGTCAAAGGTGCTCATCCGGTGCTTCTTGAAGGGATCCATACGCGTGCCTCTGGGTGTGATTTTTCTAGGTTGCCGTTGCCTACTATATTACACTGATGGCAGGCGATGAAAAGGGAAAATGTCGGCAGGCAACGGCGAAATTGTCTGAGGTCGCGGGAGGATGCAGCCATGGAGAAAGAGCTTGCACAGGCGGCCCGGCTGCTGCGGGCAAGCAGCAAGACGGTGGCGCTGACCGGCGCCGGGGTCAGCACGGAAAGCGGTATCCCGGATTTCCGCGGCAAAAATGGCCTCTGGTCCCGCTTCGATCCGCTCGAATACGGCACCCTCGGCGCCTTCCGCCGTGATCCGGAAAAAGTCTGGCGGATGCTGGCCGAACTGATCGTCTTTGCCGACTGCCAGGCCAACCCCGGCCACCAGGCCCTGGCCCGGCTGGAGGAGATCGGGCTGCTTGCCGGGGTGATCACCCAGAATATCGACGGCCTCCATCAGAAGGCGGGCAGCCAGCAGGTCGTCGAGTTTCACGGCTCGCTCTTTTCCTTCACCTGCCCCCGCTGCGGCGATCGCCAGCCCCTTGCCAGGGTGCGGCGGATGACGTTGCCGCCCCACTGCCTGGCCTGCGCCGAGATTGTCAAACCGGATGTGATTTTTTTTGACGAGGCGATCCCGCCTCGTGTATTACTGGAGACCGAGCGGTTGCTTGCCGGGGTTGATCTGCTGCTGGTGGCCGGCACCTCCTGCGAGGTGGCGCCGGCGTCGCTGATCCCCGATCAGGTGCTGGGCCGGGGCGGGCAGGTGATCGAGATCAATCTCTCACCGGTGCTGGGCCGGCAGGCAACCGTCACCCTGACCGGCGGTTTTTCCGCGACCATGGCAGAGCTGCTGGACTGGGTAAAGCGGCAGTGAACAGCAACGAAATAAGGACAGGCACACAATGAGTGAGCAGCACGAGGCAATGGCAAAGATGAATGGTCGCGGCATTCGCCGTCTGATCAACGCCCTGCATTCCACCGGACTCGGGTTGAAGGCGGCCTATCGCCATGAAGAGGCCTTCCGCCAGGAGGTGCTGCTCTGTCTTGTCCTGCTGCCGGCCGCCCTCCTGCTCGGCAAAAGCGGGGTGGAGCGCGCTCTGCTTGCCGGCAGCCTGTTGCTCGTTCTCATCGTCGAGCTGCTTAATTCCGCGGTCGAGGCGGCCATCGACCGCATCGGCCCCGAATATCATCTCCTTTCCGGCCGCGCCAAGGAACTCGGCTCGGCCGCCGTCTTTGTCGTGCTGCTGCTGGCCGCCCTGGTCTGGCTGCTGATTTTGCTGCCCTGGTGATCCCCTATCGTATAACGCCCCGCACCGCGGCAACGGCGGTTGGCCTTTTGTCCGCCTTGTCGTAATAATCAAGGAAGCGATCCACCTCGTTCACTCCCCTGTCCCTGGTCAGATCGGCCATGAAGGCGCGGGAGATCGGGGTGTAGAGGAGCTCGGCGGTCACCGTGTAGGGGCCTTTTGTCCGGCCGAGGGGCACGGCATAGGTCACCTGATCGCCGCCGCCGCTGAAGTTCGGGTCGGCCGCCGCCTCCCCCTGGACGGCGATATCCCGATCGGCGGTGGCCTTGTCGAAACCGCGCGGCAGCAGCCGGTTGTCTTTGATGTAGCCGGCGGCGCGAAGCAGGGTGAAGGTGACCTTGTTGTCGGTGTCGTGCATGACGGATTCGTAGATCTGCACCTGATCCGGGCTGGTGATCAGATCATGATGGGGCTCGTAATCCATCTTTTCATCACCGTCATCGCCGGTCACCCTGCCGTCCGGGTCCGGCCGGCCGGACTCGAAGACCAGGGCGCCGCTTGCGTCCTGCACGGTAAAGTGCAGCCAGGCGCGGCGGGAGGGAAAGCCGGTGGGGAACTTATGACCGACTTTGCTCTCCACCGCAACGGTGACGGTCAGGGTGTCGGTTGTGATTGCCCCGTCCCGGAAGGTAAGGGCGGCGGTCTGCTCCTGCAGCAGCCGGGCGGTGCGCTCTTTGGTTTCCTCCAGCCTTCTGGTCGAGGCGCTGATGCCGAGCGCTTCGAGGTTGTCCTGCATGATGTTAAGGAGCAGGATGTTGCCGCCGACAAAATGGTGCTGGGAAAAATGGTCCTTTTCCGTCGCCTCCTTCGGGGCGGGCAGGGCGATCATTACCCCGCCGGACTGGGAGTGCGGCATGTGGCAGTCCTGGCAGAGCCGTTCCGGGCCGCCGGTTTCGTCAATGGTGCGGCGTCTGTCCGTCGGCAGGCCGAAATCACTGTGCAGCCATTCCAGGTAGGGGGTCTGTTCCGGAAACTCACCGGCGATGTTGCCCTTGCCGTCGAGATAGGGGGTGTAGAGGGTGTGGCAGGTGGCGCAGAGGGCGGAATCGTTGGTATGGCTGCCGAAAAGCGGGGTGAAGCCGATACTCGTTTGCATCGGCTCGGCCACCGTCTCCCCATAGGGACCAAAGGCCGGCCGGTCGGGCGGGATGGCGGCGGTGTCCACCGTGTACTTGCCGCTGAAGCTGTTCGGGGTGCCCAGTTCATGGTCCCGGATCTGATGGCAGAGGCTGCACGAAACCCCGTCCATGGCTGCCTGGTGCAGGCCGTGGTCGTGATCGACAAAGGCCTCGTAGGGGGCGGCGCTGGTGGCCGGATCGTCGTTTTTTTTCTCGGCATTGAACTGGGTCCAGGCCATCGGCATGTGGCAGGAGACGCATTTCTCCTCGATTACCTTTTTGATGGCCGGATGGCGTGTTGTTTCCGAGGCTACCTTGGCCTGCCAGAAGGGGTCTTTGGCGGCATTGGCCATCATGGTGGAGCGCCAGTGGTTGTTGATCGACATGTCATTACCGTCCCGGTCGCGGAGATTGCCGTGGCAGAGGGCGCAGCGGCTGGCGCCGACAAAGTTGGCGCTGGTGAAGCCGGTCAGCGGCTCACCGTAGCGGAATGTCGGGTTGCCGGGCTGTGGTCGGGAGAGCGGCAGGGCGGTGGTCGTCTGGCTGATGGCGACGCGGTCGGCAGCTGGCCCGGCGGTGGATGCCGGCATGTTTGCTCCCGGCGTGCAGCCGGTCAGGGCGCTGGTGGCGGCAATGGCGGCAAGGGAGAGCAGCCGCCGGGAAAAGGGCGGTTTTTTTTGTTGCGTTGACATGACGGTTTCCTGTAAGCGGAGAAGGTGCTGTGGCTTGCTTCGTGGAAACGGGCGCCATCGGGCCGGGTAGCAGAAAAACAGGGAAAAGGCGCGGTGAAACTGGTAAAGTATCCTGCGAGCTGCCGGCGTTCTGCTGACCGGAGCGAATCCGCCCGCTTTCTGACGTCGTTTTTTTTAGTATTATACGGTTACGATGAATATTGCAAACATCCTCAGCGCCTCGCGTCTTGTCATCGCGCCGCTGCTGCTTTTTTTTGCCTGGTCCGGCTGGCGCGGCCTCTTTCTCGCCTTCGGCATCATTGCGCTCGTCACCGATTGTCTTGACGGCTATCTGGCCCGACGGCTCAACCTGACCTCGGAGCTCGGCGCCCGGCTCGACAGCTGGGGGGATCTTGCCATCTACATGGCGGTGCCCCTGTCGGTCTGGTGGCTGTGGCCGGAGATCATCCACCGCGAGGCGGCCTTTATCGTCGCCTGCCTGACCGGCTTTGCCGTGCCGGTCCTCTTCGGCTTCGGCAAATTCGGCCGGCTCACCAGCTATCACACCTGGGGGGCCAAACTCTCCGCCGTGCTGCTCAGCACCAGCATCCTCGTCCTCATCTGGAACGGGCCGTCCTGGCCCTTCCGTCTCGCCACCGCGATCTTTCTCCTCGCCGAGCTTGAGGAGGTGCTCATCACCCTCCTTCTGCCGAAATGGCGGGCCGATGTGCCCTCGGTCCTTGTGGTGTTGCGGGAGCGGCGGCGGGGCGGATCGGGCTGAAGCAGAGCAAACTTTTATCCTGCTCCCAGCAGCTCGGGCCAGTTGATTTCCGGAAAATGACGGCTGAGCAGATGGTCGTCGTCGACGAGGTGAAGGTCAAGCCGAGTGAAGATCCGTTGCGCGGTCGGGATGACGGTGGCCGGCGGGGTGACGCTGTCCCGGCGGCCGATGAACAAGGTGGTCGGCGCCGCGCTCCGCCGGTTCTGCCACTGCCGGAAAGGCGGGAAGTTGAGGGCCGGGGCGAGCAGGATCAAGCGGCTGATCCGCTTTGGCTGCTCAATGGCGAAGATGGCCGCCAGCAGGCCGCCGAAGCTTGAACCGATCAGGACGATGTTCTGCTGGCCGGCGAGCAGTTCGGTCAGCCTCACCATCCGCTCGGCCAGGTCGCCGGAAAAATCCGGGGTGACGACGGTCGGAAAATGGGCGCGGAAGAAGCGGGCCTTGGCGCCCTGGCTGCTGCTGTCGAGGCCGTGGAGAAAGTAACATGGTCCGGCCATGGCGCGGGGCTCCGGTATTTTTTTGGTGGTGTCGGCAAATGGCGACAACGTCGCCGGCCGTTCAGCGGATATAGCCTTTTTCCTCCAGATAAAGCAGGACCTCCTGGGCCGCCTCCGCCGGGGTCATCTCGCTGGTGTCGATGGTGATTTCCGGGTTGGCCGGCGGGGTGTAGGGGTCGGAAACGCCGGTGAAGGACGGAATCTTGCCGGCCCGCGCCTTGGCGTAGAGCCCCTTTCTGTCGCGTTTTTCGCACACCTCAAGCGGGGTGGCCATGTAAACCTCGATGTAGCCGCCGCACGTGCTGATCAGCTCCCGGTTGGCCCGCCGCGATTCCTCGTAGGGGGCGATCGGCGCGCAGAGGGCGATGCCGCCGTTCTTGGTGATCTCGCTTGCCACGAAACCGATGCGGGTGATGTTGAGATTGCGGTGTTCCTTGGAAAAGTTGAGTTCGCTTGACAGGTTCTTGCGCACGATGTCGCCGTCGAGCAGGGTGACCGGCCGGTCGCGCATTTCAAGAAATTTCACCATCAATACCTTGGCCAAAGTCGATTTGCCGGAGCCGGACAGGCCGGTGATGAAGATGGTGAAGCCCTGCTTGGAGCGGGGCGGGAAGGCGCGTCGCAATTCGGCGACAATCTCCGGGTACGAGAACCATTCCGGGATGTCGAGGCCGTTTTCGAGCCGCCGCTGCAGCTCGCTCGACGAGATCGTCTTCACCGCCATTTCCTCCGTCGCCTGGCGCAGCGGGACATACTGGGCCCGATCCTCGGCGTAGACCATCTTCTCCTCGGCCACCATTTTGATGCCCACCTCCTCCTCGTGTTCCCTGACCAGTTGCTGGGCCGCGTGGGGGGGATAGAAATTCTCCCGGTCGAGCAGACTGGCAAAGGGGTCGCCATGGTCGGCGGCAACAAGGAAATGGGAGCAGCCGTAATTCTTTTTGATGATCGCCTGCCAGAGGGCCTCGCGCGGCCCGGCCCGGCGGCTGGCCAGGGGGAGCAGGCCGAGGCTGATCATGTTTTTCGGAAATTTCCTGATGAACTCCTGGTAACAGCGAACGTGGGTGTAGTGGTCGAGGTGGCCGGGATGGTCAAGGCCGGTGACCGGCTGGAGAAAGATGCTGGCCCCGGCCTCGCGCGCCGCGCGCAGGATCATTTCCTTGTGGGCGCAGTGCAGATAGGCGTCGGTGTGAAAGCCGATAACGTGACGCCAGCCGTTTAATGAGAAGAGGCGGTGGCTTTCCGAGGGCGTCAGCCGCAGTTCCTTGAAGTCATAGTGGATCGGCAGGCTGAGTCCTTCCAGGCTGCCGCCGATATACCAGTCGCCGCAGTTTTCATAGAGATTCTTCACCCCGGGGTGAAGCGCCGGGTCGTCGGCGCCGAAGACGGCGCGGGCCTCCCGTTGCTTATCCGGCCGCCAGATGTCGCTGACGGTGAGGATGGCAAGCAGAAAGCCCTCCTCGTCGTTGATCGCGAGTTTCTCCCCAGGGGCAAGGCGTTCTGCCGTTTTTTCCTGGACATCAAGGCAGATCGGCATCGGCCAGACCGTGCCGTCGGCGAGCCGCATGCGGTGAAGCACCGCCTCGTAGTCCTGGCGGCCGAGATAACCGTCAAGGGGATAGAAGGCGCGATTGAGCAGCAGTTCGAGGTCGCAGAGCTGGCGCCGGTTGAGATCAAGGGACGGCAGGCTGACCGCCTCCTTTTTCAGGGTTTCCGTGCGCCGGAAGTGGACAAGCAGGCTTTCCGAATAGTCGTTCATTGGCTCTCCGCATGGGGAAGAGGCCGGGCCGCGACCATCGGTGCAGAGCGGTGGAGGTCAGGCGCCGGCCGGGATGACGGGTGGCGGTAAATCCACCCCATCTTATACCCAAGGGAGCGGGAGAACGCAAAAGGAAAGCGCCATCAGTCAGGGCTCCGTCAAAGTCAGCGAAGGTCTTGTGAGCCGGCAATAAGCACATAGTGCTGGCTTTTTACTTTTCACAATGCTATGCTGTTCTCATGAACAGCATAGCCCCTAACCAATCTGCTGCCCCAGACCACCATCTCAGACTACGTCTTGCCCGACGCGAAGAGTTGCCGAGATGGCGCGAACTCATGCGTCAACATCACTATCTTGGATTCGAGCGTATTGTCGGC
>JBMONO010000048.1:0-31776 GCA_049323655.1 Thermodesulfobacteriota bacterium
ACGGTGCCGGTGTACTCGCCCTCGGCCGGATAGACCACTGCACGAATACCGCTTGAAACATCGGTGACCGAAGAGGTTCCCGGAGTATTCCAGCTGTAGTTGCAGCCAGCCGCCCAGGGAGTCAGCGTGCCATCGACCACCGATGCACAGGTGGAACGGGTGGCGTTGTACTCGACCGTCAGATTGGTCTCATTGGAGGGCAGAGCGCTCAGCATCGCATCAACCTTGTAGGTCGGCGCAGCGACCGCCACACTCGGGCTCATCAGCATGGCCAGGGTCTGGGCCGGATAACCGAGGAACTGGTTGGCGTTCACCGCGGTGGCGATGTGACGCTTGCCGTCCATGGCAGTGGCAGCCGCGGAATTACACGGCACTACCGCCGGGGTCATCGGATTGGGACCGCCCATGTAGTCATAGCAGTAGCCAGCCTGATCCCAGGCAGCGACATGGCTTGGGTTGCTCGGGTTCTGCTCGCCGCTGACCGCCCATTTCACCTTCGGCGAACCATCGGCATTGTAGCTCTGCTGGAGGTCGATCTTAAAGTGGGAAACAGCCTCTTGCCTGCTCAGCAGCAGACCCATCGGATTATGGCCGATCTCGGCCAGATCGGTCATGGCGCCCTGGCAGTCGGCGTCGGTCATACACGCGCCGCTGTCACGGAAGCCGCCGGAACAGACGCCGGGAGTGCCGGCTCCCGGATCAGCACCAACACAGGTGCCGTTGATCATGCCGGCATACATCGCCGCCCCGGGTACTGCCGCGGCAACTGCCGGATCGGCGTAGTTCGGCATGCAGTTATTAACAGACTGTCCGGCCACCGGGCTGAAGCTGATCGGACCGGCAAAGGGGTTGCAGCCCAGGGTGCCGGAGGTTTGCAGCTCTTTCAGCGCAAAGCCCTGAATACCGGCAACGCCGTCATACATACCCATCTGCATGGCGGTGCCACTCGGGAAGCCCATGGCCTGATCAAAGGTTGTGGTCATCATGCCGATAACGTGCTGCAGCTGGGCGTTGCCGCCAACCGTGCCGAACATCGGGTTGTTGGAGAACCAGGACCATGACGCACATTCGGCTGTCATGGCTGGCTGACCGGTCATGGGGTTGAAGTAGAAGGTGTGATGATCCGGGTCATTGGCCGGGGTCATCAGATTATCCGCCATCTTGGACGGATCGCCGGCACCGCACATGGCTGCCGCATCGAAATCAGCGAACATGGCCATCCAGTTCTTGACGATTTCGTAGCCGCCGACACCGAAACCGGGCATGCCGGCATTGGCGACAGGCTGGACGTAGCCCTCGAAGAAACCGACGGAGTACGGTGAGTAGTTGGGGCTTGCCGCATTCATGGAAGAATGGCAGCTCACACAACCGCCGCGCTTGTCGCCGCCCAGTGCCCACTCTTTCGGCACCACACCATGGGTGACGTCGAAATCGGCCTGGACAACATTGAGGAACTTGACGAAACGAGCGTCGGAACCGTTTGCCTGGCTCTGGAAGGCGCCGAGCATGGCATTGATCTCCGTCTCGGTGTCAATCTCCCAGGAATCGACGATCTGGAAGCCGTCGAACAGGGGTACGGTGTTGCCGCCGTTGAGCCGCATATCAAACTGCGGGTTGTTGTCACGGACAAACTCAGCAACCTTCTGCAGGTCACGGTTCTTCACCGGCGATACGAACATCGAGCCGGTGGCGGCCTCTTCCAGGATATTATCCATCGGCTCGCCGGCCGCGACCATACCGGCATCATCCTTGGCCAGCACGCCGGAGTTCGGCACCACCTCAAACCAGGTGGGGAGCAGAGAAGGCAGAACCGGGTAGATCTTGCGCTCGCCGTTTTTGGTCACCCATTTGCGCACCGAGGGAACCGGATTGTGGCTGCCGGTGACGAGATCAAAGTTCCAGTCCAGCACGTTCCTGAAGGTGCCGCGGGCGAAACCGGCGGTCCAGTCGCGGTATTTCAGGCGGCCGGGGGCGGAATAGGTCTCGGGTACGTGGCAGGTAACACAGCCGATCTTGTCGAGATGAAGCTGAGGCAGACCGTTGTGAAGCGGCATGGGCGCAACCAGATCGCCGCCGTTATCGGTCAGCTTCGGGTTGTCGCGAACGGTATGGCAGCTCTCGCAGCGGATCTTCGAGTCAAGGTTGTTCTTGCCCTTGGTATCAGGAAAAGAATCGGCCTGCGCAAACTGATGGTCCATGGCAAAGATACGCTCGGCCGGATAGACAAAGCCGTGCGCTTCCTTGGAAGGAATGTCCTCGTAGCCGGTGCCGGTGGTGGAACCAACGGCGTAATGGCAAGTGGCGCATTCCATGCCGTTGCGGTCGTGGACATCGATATCCGGCATTTTGGCGGGATTGCCATTGGCATCGAGGATCGGGTCGCCGGCGTTGGGCACGGTGGCGGGATTCATGTCCAGGGTGGAGGGCATGAACATCGACATGCCCCAGCGGCCGTTGGTGCCATACTGATCACCGGTGGCGGTGATCTTGTGGGCGCGTTTGCCCATACCGGTCTTGCAGCCGAAATCGAACCAGTAATCATCGTTGACTGCACCCGCGCCATTGTCGGTATCAAGGTCGCGGCTGGCGCCCATGTTGCCGGACGGCATTGGGTTCGACGGATCATGGATGAGGCCATAGTTACCGTAACCGGTCCGCATGGCCATCATGCCGGGCAGGCCCATGGTATTATCGTCACGGGCATGGCAGACAGAGCAGTTTTCACTTTTCGGAGTAGCGGCGATCTTGGTGGAGGGTACCTTGATGCAGGGAGTAATGGTTGCCGAGTTGACAACATACGGTGTGGCGTATTGACCAGCACATGCGCCACCGGCGAAAGCTGCGTATGAATAATCGATACAGCCGCCGCCGTCGTTATAGGCGGTGGTCGCATCAATACACTGCCCCGCGGTCAAGGCGGGACCACCGGACTGCACCGCAGCGGCACCCCAGTCAACGCCCGTCAGATCATCAGCATTACCGTCGCTGTCGGCGTCGGTGAAAACGCCCTTGGCGCCGGCACCCATGGAGGCGATGAGATCCATCCGACGCTGTTTGAGGCCGAAGTTGCGGTTGAACATGTCGTAATTCTGGACGCCGTCACCGGTATCAACGGTACGCAGCCCGGGGAACATGGAGGTGCCGGAACAGGTTGGATCGTTCATCGGACCGATCGGATTGGTCTCATCGCAGCCCAGGGTTTTCAGCCAGGCGGAACCGGGATTTGAGCCGTCAAGATGGCACATGAGGCAGTCCATCTCCGCCTTGTTGGATGCATCCATGCTGCCGATGGTAACGTTGTCCCAGCTCGTTTCGTCAAGAGCAGTGTTCGGGTCGTCGGGGCGGGCGTATTTCATAACAAAGGAGTCGCCGCCACCCTCGCCGGCCGAGCCATAAGCCTCGAGATCACGGTTGTATTCGAGCTGGCCACCGCCGACATGGCAAACGCCGCAGGTATTGCCCCATTCCTGGGCACCCATTTCAAAACCCATGGGGTTTGAGAGAGGATCCGCATTCTTAGCCGCCAACTGGCGGTTGGAAGGCGGTCAGTACTTACCGAACATGCCGGGGCTTGATTCCCAGAACTTGCCGCCCAGGGCATGACGGAGATGGTTGCCGTAATCCTCATTGCGCCCCTGCTGGGAATGGCGACCGGTGACGAAGCCGTGTTTGTAAGCCTCGACGGTGTAGGTGACCCACTCGGCCTCGCCGGTTACCTCGTTCTGCAGGCCCTGGGTTTTGATGACGGTTCTGGTGGCGCCGCCGCCATCATAACTACCGCGGGCTCCGGAAAGAGATGTGGTTCCTTCATCATCAGCAGTACCGACGGTACCATCCGCATTGTAGGTAACAACCTTGCTATGACAGGCGCCACAGGTGGCTTTGGGGCTGTAGGCCGTGGTGCTGTTGCCGATTATAGCACCGGTGGCATCGCGCAAAGGAACAGACGGATGGCCAAAGGCATTGACGCCGGCCATCAGGGCAGCGGTCGCCAGTGCGGACACCATCAAACCACTTTTATACCTTTTTTTCATTTTTCACTCCTTGAGTTACCTTCTTTTTTTGTCCCTCTCGTCCGGCACCGAAACGGTTTGGGGGAACCGTGCTTCATCGGTGAAAGAGCGAGAATCTCATGCTTGTAAGCGCGCGTCTGGACATTTGAGAATCTGTTTTTCCTTTTTAGCAATCGTCATGCCTTTTCTTTTCAGAAGACCATTTTTCCACATAACATTTTGATATTAAAAATAATATTTTTTTAGTTTTATGAAAATTGGGTATATTTCCCCCTCTTTCTTCGCTGGGTACTTCACTCCAACCAAAACACCATGAAATCGCAAGGAAGAAAAACATCCCTGCGCGATTTGCCCCAGACAGGGTGTTTTCACCTACAACCGATTCAACTTTGTCCTGTGACGAACCAGCCTGGTGTTGCCATTTTCGCCCCCTCTCCTTTTCCCGCCGCAGAGGAACGTTCCGGCTGCCAGGAAAGACAAAGGAAGCAAACAAAAAAGGGGGCGGGCCAAATGCCCCGCTCCCTCCTGTTTACTATCTGCCCTGGGTTCCGTTCACGGAACAATGACCAGCAGATCCCCATCCTCGCTCGGGGTGTAGTCTGTCTTGTTATAGGATGCATCGACGGTCTGTACCCGGATGGAAAAACTGCCGGCCCGGGCGTAGGTATGGAGCAAACCGTTGGCCAGGTCGGTGGCGGGCTGAGACGACTGGGTGGTCTTCCGATCTCCCCAGTAAATATAGACCCGACTAATACCGTCCGGCAGGGTGCCGATCAGGGTCACCGTCCGCCCGGAGAGCGCGGTGGCGAAATCCGCGGTGGCCGGCGGTGGAGCGACATTTACCGCCCGGACCACGACGCTGTCGCTTGCCGTTTTGCCGGTTACCGACTCACGCATGGTCAGGGTCACGGTGTATTCCCCCTCTGCGTCATAGCGGTAGACCATGACATCCGCGCCGTTGCCGCCGCTGACGCTGCCGCTGCCGCCGAAAGACCACTCATAATCGCAGATCCGCTCTTCCACCATGCCGTCCACTGTCGCATAACAGGAGGAACGGCTGGCGTCCAAGGTGAGAGTCCGGTCCGCGTCCGAGGCATGCAGAGCACTGAGGAAAGGGGTGACGACCAGGGCGCTGTTCATGCCCCAGCGCACCGGATCGGAATAGCCCCAGTAAGCATGGCAGCTATTGGCGGAACAGGTGCCGCCGCCCGGGGCAAAGACATAGGTGAATGAGAGCGGTACGTTGCCATCCGATGGGCGGCCCGGGAAAAAGGAGGCCGGCGCCACATCATAAATCTTGTTGGAGTGAAAGCGATGGTCGGCAATGGTCGGCTGATGGCAGAGAACACAATCACCGTAACCCCTGACCGCATGGGCGGTATGGGTGTCCTTGCGTGGATCATCCGGACCGGTCCGCATCGGGTATGGATGGCAGCTGTCACAGGCCAGCGGACCGCCGGCATTCCACGGCGGGGTGACGTGGGTATTCATTCTGCCGGTCGATACCCAGGCGCCATTACTGTGACAGTAGACATTGGCACAGGTCAGTGAACCGTTGGACGTCACCACAGTGTCACCTGTACCCTCGTAACCATACGGCGCAAGGAGTCCGGCCTGACCGTCATAAACAGACGGCACACCGGCCGGATTGACGGCAAAACCGATCTGAATCCGATTGTTGCCGGAAATGGGTGATGCCGGCATGCCGCCGGCATGGCACAGGTCGCAGCTGAACTGAAAGCCGCCGGCACCGGCATGCAGGTCATGGGCGCCCGCAGTGGCGGAACCGGTGGGAGACGGCACCAGAACAAGACCGTCATCGCCGCCGGGGATATCCACCAGCGGCGGATTGCCGTGGCAGGAGGCACAACCGGCGTTGAAGCCCTTGGCATGGTCATGGCATGCAGTGCAGTTCTGACCACTGTTGTGACCGGCTAGCGAGCCGTCGTTGCGCCAGTATTTCGTCCGGGTATGGCACACCTGACAGATGCCGTCCGGCGTTGCATCCCCGCCGTTTGCCGCCAGCCCGTCATTGGCGGCAAAGGTTGTCGGCCCGCTGAAGTGCACGGCCCTGCCGGTGACCAGCGACCGGATCAACTGACCGTAAATCAGGGCAAAATCCGTCGAACCGTCGAGCGCTGCGCCGGCATGGGTGCCGTTGACCGTAATGGAGGAGGCGTCGGCCGCCACCACCTCGGCGGAATAGTCAACGTAGGCCGGCGGCGTCCGCGTGCTGTCGAGCAGCCCCCCGGCAACGGTAAAGATCAGCCCCCTTTCGCTGCCGCTTTTCATCGGCCAACGGGCCGGATCGCTCCAGGCCGAATCAAGGATCATCCGATTGCCGACGAAAAAGGTCGTGGTCTGACCGTTGACCTGATAACCGGAGAAACTGCCGGTAACCAGCGGCAACGAACACTGTGAAGAGGTATGGGGGTCATGGCAGGTCTGGCAGGAAAAACCGGCGTGTGACTCCACCGCCGGCGCATCGATCCTGGAATACGAGCTGCCGCTCGCATTGTCATGACAAACGGTGCAGGCGATGACCGTGCCGTGGTGGTCGCTGTGGCAATCCAGGCAATCGATTCCATTATCCGGCCCGTGCGGTGACTGAGCGGCACCCGCCGCACCAAAGAAGCCGCCGATAGCGATCGGCAGCAGAAAGGCCCCTGCATACTGTCTCTTTTTCATTTTGCTCTCCTCGCTTTTCACTTTCCTCGACGCCATCAATAATAGCCATGACAACGGTCGCATTCCTGACCCCAATCATACCAACGATAGGGCAATCCCCAGATGACTGCGGTCTCGGTGAGATGACAGCCGACATTGCTGCAGGTCCGGGTCGCCGGATCATAGGTTGCTGCGCTCAGATCATAGAATGTGGTTCCCGAGGAGGCGGGATAACCGGCCCCATTGACCGTGTCAAAGGCCACGTCCACCCGGCCGTTGACATGGAAGGCCCGGTCAAAAAGAGCGACATCGCTGTAATCCCGGCGACCGGTCAGCGGATCCACCGGAGCGGTGCTCGGATCACGTACGGTATCGTAATGGCAGGTGCGGCAGCTCAGGGCGGCAAAACTCATGTTCCAGACATGCAGGTTTTCGTAACCATAGGGATCGATCCAGTAGTGACTGTCGCCCGCCCCGCCGTCGTTGTCCGGGGCGGCGGTGGTGGGCGGGTTGTCGTGGCAGCCGTTACAGGTCAGTCTCTGCCCGCTCTCCCACCTCACATCACGATACACCCGAGCAGTAATAATATTGTCAGGCAGCGGTCGCGGCAGAGGATCGACGTACTTGTCCCAGCCGGTTGCCTCCGGCCAGGGCATGGGAACCGGTCCGGCGGTGATCCAGCTATTGGCGCTGTGGCAGTAGACAGTGGAGCAGGTGCCGGTGGAAGGGTCATAGGTGCCGCTGCTGGTTAAGGCCTTGAGAGAATCGGCCGGAGCGGCCGGATTGGCCAGTTCTATATCGCCCCACACCCCGTTACCATGGGCATCACTGTTTAAGGGATGGCAGTTGCCGCAGCCGATCATGGTGGTGGCGGCCGGCAGTCCGCCGGCAAAATCGGCGGTGATCCTCAGGTCGTTGTAAGTCAGGGTCGGATCGCTGCCGGAAAAATGGGCGCGATGGACCCCGGTGTCCGGCGGCAGGGCGTGGCAGGAACCGCATTCTCCCTTCGGACTCGTACAGTCATCCCAGACATGGCAGTTGGCGCAAGGAATATCACCAAACGCCGCCTGGCCAGGCAAGGGAAGGAAAAGCCAGTGAAAGGCCGCCACACCGAATACCATTTCTTTCTTCATTTTCTTCTCCCTCTACGCTCATTGTCGCCGCCGCGCCGCTCGCGGGGATTCTTCCTCTCTGCTTCACATTATCGCATCAAGTATTATGCCACATAGTGTTACCCAAACAACATGGGAAGAAACCACCAATGTTTTTTGGGTAATATGTTGATTTTCAGAAAGAAATTTTCTGATGGGACGAATGATGGAAAAGAAAATAAAAAGAAAGGAGAAAACGAAGATGGGGCATTTTCCCCTTTTGCAGGGCAAATGCACCAAAAAAAAAGGAGCCCGCGAACGGGCTCCTTGCGACTGCCAAAGGGAGAAAACGTTTATTTCACATGACAGGTCAGACAGAACTTGCTCTCCCGGTCAGACTTCCAGAGGAAGGTCTCACCGGTGTTCTGGGTATTGTGGACGTCATGGCAGGTGACGCACTCCATCATCTCGCCGGCATAGAGCAGAGAGCGGATGGTGGTGCCGTTGGCGCCGATAACGGTATCGGGATCGGCGATCTCGTCATCGACGGTGACGACATCGAGATAGCTGAAGCCAATCGGATGATGGTTGGTCAGGTTGCCGCCGCCGCCGATCTTGAACTGGTCGGCGATGATATTGTTGCCGTGTTTCTGGGAGTTGGAGCGCTGCGGATCACGGCCATACTCGTTGACTGCCACCGTGCCGTCATGGCAGGAGAGGCAGAGACGGGAGACCGAGCCGGGCTCACCGATGGTCGCCTCGCCGTTGAAGAGGTGACGATCGGCAAACTGCTGGGCATCGCCGTCAACGCCGACGCCGGCCAGGCCGGACGCGGCAGGCCCGTCGCCGAAATCACTCTGATAGAGGTTGTAAAACTGGGTGGTGACGCCGTGGTTCCAGAGCGGCAGATAGTTGATGCCGGCGGAATCGGCGGTCTGCATGGCATGGTGAGGCGCATGACAGTAGATACAGATACGGTCCAGGGTATCGGTCTGTCCATACAGCGCGCCGACGCCGGTGGCGATACTTAAGTCATGCTTGGAACCGACAATACCGGTACCGGCATCCGCGTTGAATGAACCGGTGATGGAGTTTTGGGCCTGGGCCGCGGCAACCGCCACCAGTCCGAGGGCAGCCGCCATAAGAATACTTTTTTTCATCATCTTTTTTTCCTCCTGGTTGCGACCTTTGACGTTGCATTGGTCACTTTTTTTCACTGTTTCCTGCTTCGAACAACTTTCCCATGAATTTCCCCAAATTCCATGAGCGCGTTACAAGTATGATCACATGAATGATCATCTTCTGCTTTTTCCTCGTGAGCACAGGTCGTGCCAACAGGAGAACGATCCATTTCTTTTTTATTTTTCTTTTTTGATTCAAAGCGTTACACGAAACATGCTCTCCATTTCTTATTTTTTCCGTCACCTTCCCGTCACCCAGCCACCGGGGCATTTCCCCCACCAGCGGAGCTTTTCCCCCAATCCGGCTCATGGCCACCCTGTTCACCACCGAAACCGTTGGACGACCGTTTTCTCCTGCCTGGAAAAAGTTCTTGCCCTGTTCACGAGTTATCCCGTATTAATGAAGAGGATCAGCAATTGGCGGAATTATTCTTGCAAATCTGCCGAAGCCACGAACTTCCGCCCGGCTCCTGGACGGGGACGTCGGGATTCGGAGTCTCCTGTTGTCCAGCCTGCGGCCTCCACAAGGGGGGCTGCTACCCTCAGCAATCATTCATAGGTGGGTTGATGAATACGATACGCTATCGCCTCTGCACCACACTGTTTTTTGCCTGTGCCGCCGGCATCCTGCTCTTGTCCGGCTGCGTCACCACGACCCCCAAGCCAGCGGAGCAGACGGATGCCGTCTTTTTCCCAGACCCGCCGGCGCCGCCGCGCCTGCAGTTTCTGACCAGCTTCACCTCTTCCACCGACGTGGTGCCTGAGGGCAGCGCTTTCGACACTTTTCTCACCGGCGAGAAAAACCAGGGCTATCAACTGGTTAAGCCTTATGGGGTCGCAGTCAGCGACGGCAAGATCTATGTCTGCGACTCCCAGGCCACCCTGGTGGTTTTTGATGTGAAAAACAAAAAATTCCAGCAAATGGAAGGAGCAAAAGGTCTCGGCAAGGTGGTGCAGCCGATCAACATTTCCCTCGACGAGGAGGGTAACCGCTTTGTTGCCGACTCGGTACGCGGTGAAGTGTTGATGTATGACAAGAACGACTTCTATGTGAAAAGCTTCGGCCTGTCCGGTCAATGGAAGCCGGTGGATGCGGTCGCCTACCAGGGCATGCTCTATGTTGTTGATTCCCGGGACAGGGAAATTAAGGTGTTTGATATCGCCTCCGGCGAGAAGATCACTGCTTTCGGCCGCACCAACAAGCCGGAGGAAAACCTCGGCCTGCCCACCGGCATCGCCATCGGCCCGGACGAGCTGCTCTACATCAGCGACTCCGGCCGTTTTCAGATCGTCATCTACGACCGCGACGGCCACCAACGCGGCGCCATCGGCCGACCGGGGGCAAACCTCGGTCATTTCGCCCGACCACGCGGAGTGGCTGTGGACCGCAAGGGCCGCGTCTTTGCCGTGGACGCCGCCTTTGAAAACGTCCAGATCTTCCGGGCCGACGGCCAGCTCCTTCTCTTCTTCGGCGGCTCAGGAACCAGGCCGGGCAACCTCTTCCTGCCTGCTGATATCTACATTGATTATGACAACATCGATTACTTCCGCTCCTACGCGGACCCGAACTTCGATATCGAATCACTGATCTTCGTCACCAGCCAGTTCGGCGAACGGCTGGTCAATGTCTACGCCTTTGGCACGGAAAAGGGACGAACCTACCCGAGCGAAGAGGAGCTGATCGAAAAGGCCCAGGAAAAACTGAAAACCTGGCAGGAACAAGGCAAGTAGGGCGAGTTCTTTTCATGCAGCGACGAGCCTTCCGCACAGCCGGCCAGACACGAGCGCCGTTGTATTCAGCGGCGTTGCTGGTCTTTTTCCTGCTGCCCGCCGGCCGCGCTTTAGCCGCGGCCCGACAGTTCATCCCGAAATACGTCGATTTTCTTGCGGATTTCGGGGTCCAGGGAATTTACGAAGAGGACCGGATCAGCGGCGACATCAGCAGAAGCGCCCGGGATTTTCTCATGCAGGAAGGGTTTTCCACCAAGGGATACGGTTATATCTACAGCCCGCTGTTCGTCACCATGGAGACAGCCATCGGACTTGGTCTCCAGCAGGAACGGATCGACAACAACGGCGAAACCTCCAGTTATTACGACGGCAATGCCACCCAGTTCAAGCAACGTTTCAAGATCCTGCCGACCCATCCCTACAACCTCGAACTCTATTTTCAACGCACCACACCGATGACCTCGGGCAATGCCGGCGGCAGCGGCGCCACCACCTATTACGAACACGGCGCCCGCGCCCTCTACGACAAACGACCCTGGTCCGCCGCCTTGACCTATACCAACCGGGAGGCGACCACCGGCTCCGAGTCGGAACATGAAACCATGCTCTCCACTCTCAGCTATTATCTGCGCGACCTGAGCGTCAACGGCACTTACGGTCATACCACCAGCTCCCGCTACGGCGGCCTGAGTGACACCGTCCATGACCAGTATAACCTCGGCCTGATCAAATATTTCGACTCAATGCGCTTTACCAGCCGTTGGACCAGGGATGACGAGAATGACAACGAACGCTTCGCCGACACGACGAAACGAACCTTTCTGACCGAACAGGAGCAGCTTTACTCCGAGCTGCAGATCGACCTGCCCCACAATTTTGACTCAACCCTTTCCCACGACCGCAGTGACCGCAGCTCCCGTTCCCGTCGCGCCCGCCTCGACACCGTCACCGCCACCGAGTCGGATCGCTACGCCTGGCGCCTCCACCACCGGCTCTTCAAAAGTCTGTCATCCGCCTTTTCCGCCGGTTATCAGAACACCGACGCCACCGGCGGCGAAACCGACCAACAGGATTATCGGCTTACCGTTGACTATGCCAAAAACATTCCCTGGGGAACGCTGTTGACCGGGGTCTGGCACGGACTTTCCTACACGGACAACCAGGGCGCCCCGACCACCCTGTTCGAGATTCATACCATTGACGCCAGCCGCCAGTTCTTCAGCATCACCTATCAGCCGCAGACCATTAACCGCGAGACGATCGAAGTTTTTATCATCGACCACAATGACAACGACAGGCAGATTCCCCTGACCGAAGGCATCGGTTACCGTCTTGACTGGATCGGCCTCTATTACCGGGTGACCATCCTGCCCACCGCTCTCGACGAACTTGAAGATCCGACCGGCGACATCTGGGACTATCGCTACCGGGCCGACTATTCCTTTGTGGCCGCCGACTATGAGCTGGAGAACAAAAGCTGGGGATCATCCCTGCAACTGCCGCTCTTCAACAATCTGATCAGCCCACATTACACTTATACCCAGCATGATCAGACCGTGCTGGACGGCATCTACCCCGGTGAGCCGGCCCATTCAAAATCGCACAGCATCGGCCTTGGTTTCACCCGCTCACCCTTCCGGGGCGACATCACCCAGAGCTGGCTCCGTTCGACCACCACCGACGAGGATCGCTTGACCGCCTCTGTCGGCTACAGCCGCGACATCACCACGACAACCACCGGCTTTCTTTCCCTTTCCTTCGAAGATGTACAAACAACCCAGTTTGATCTTGTCGGCAACGAAGCCGACATCACCCTCTCCGAGCAGTTTTATACCGCACAGGCCCAAGTCCAGACCGTGCTGCCGGAAAAAAACCTCAATGCCTCACTCAGCGGCAACTATACCCTGTATCAGGGGGTGGGCGAATCGACCATCCTCTCCTTTTTCTCCACCCTGGTCTGGCATGTCGGCAAGCTCGATTTCGACATCTCGGCATCCTACACCACATCCGATTCCGCCCTTGCCGACAGCAACAGTACCCGCTCCTACACCCTGGTGCGGTTCACCATCAAACGGAAAATCCTCTAAAAAAACACACAAACACTCGACATAAATCAATCGATAGCCAAAAAGGACAGTCCATGAAACTGCGCATTTCCAAAACACTGCTTGCCACCACCCTGTTTGGCGCCGGCCTGTTGATTGCCGCTCCGGCCCCGGCTTTCAAAGGTATGGGCTCAGCCCCCGCGACCGACGGAACGGAGACGCTCAATTCGGCCATGATGGGCCATCAGGGCAATACCGACCTCATCGTCGCCACAATCAACGACCGCACGATCACGATGGGTGAACTGATGCAGTCCATCATGGCCCTGATGAACCAGGGAGGATATGGCGGCAGGGAGATGTCGGCCGAATTAAGTCGCAAACTGCGCTATGATGCCCTGCAGGAGCTGGCTTTGGAGGAACTTGCCTTTCAGCGCGGCACAGCACTCGGCATCAGCGCCGATCCGACGATCGTCGACAAGCAGCTTGAGGCCCGTATCAATGCCGCCGGAGGCCGGGAGACCCTGGAAAAATCTCTGGCGGAACAGGGGAAAACCATTGCCGATGTTACAAAAGAGATCAGCCGCTATCTGGTGATCAAAGGGGCGATCAGAAAAGACGTCTACGATGCGATAACAATCAGCGACGACGAAGTGGACACAATCTACCGGGAGAACAAGGACCAATTTTCAGCTCCGGAACAGGTGGTGGTCACCGATATCATCTTTTTCCTTGATCCGAAGGACCCGGCCGCCACGGTGCGGGTCAAAGAACTCGCCAAAAAAATCAGAGAAGAATACAACAACAATCCCACCTTGCTCACCCCCGACGGTTTTATCGTCGAAAAAGGCGTCAGTGTTTCACCGACAAACAGGCCGGGGCTGTATGAGGCGGCAAAGAAAATGCAACCAGGCACTCTTTCCGATCCACTGGTGGTGGACGGCACCCTGCACCTCATCACCTTCGATCACTACCAGCCGGCCATGGAAATGCCGGAGACCCAGGCGAAATCGGCCATCATCGACCAGCTGACCAAGAGCAAACGCCGTGAAAAGATGGCCGAGTGGCGGGAAAATCTGCTGAAGGAGGCCAAGATCACCATTGTCCATGAAATGTTGCAGGATGAGAAAAAAAACGGTGAGCCGAAACCATGAAAACACCGACACGCCCCCTTCTCCTGCTTTTCACCGTCTATCTGGCCACGACGCTGCTTGGCGGCTGCGCCCCTGCCAAATGGCGACCGGTGACCCTGAAGGGGGAAGAGATCTGCTGGCCCCCCGGCGCTGACTGCAAAGTCCGCTATGCCGGCGCCATCAGTGAATTTACCCAGGAGGGACAATCCATTGCCACTTTCATAACCGGCAAGAGTCTGGACGGTAAAATTCAGCGACCCGTTGCCGTGGCCATCGGCCCTGACGGCGTCATGGCCATTGCCGACCAGGGCCGCCAAGGAGTTCATCTGTATATCCCGGCCCGAAAATTATACACAATGATCGTGCTGGCCGGCAAACAGGAGCGCCTTGCCTCGCCGGTGGCAGTCGCCTTTGACGATGCCGCCAATCTCTATGTCACCGATTCGCAACTCAACGCAATCATCCTTTACGATGCGGCGGGCAACCATCTCCGCACCATCGCCGCCGTTGACAACGTCCCTCTGCAGAGACCCACCGGCATCACCTTCAACCCGCGCGACAAGCGTCTCTATGTTGCCGAGACTCTGTCGCACCGCATCCTCGTCTTCAGTCGGATGGGTGAATTCATCACCGCCATCGGCAGCCGGGGCGAAGCAACCGGCCAGCTCAATTTCCCTGTCCAGCTTGCCGCCGACCAGCAGGGTATGCTCTTTGTCACTGATTCGATGAATTTCCGCGCCCAGCTTTACAACCCGGACAACAACATCTGGAGCGCCTTCGGACGCCACGGGAATGGTTCCGGGGATTTTGCCAGTCCGAAGGGCATCGCCGGTGATGGCGCCGGTTACATCTATGTCGCCGAAACCCTGTTCGACAACGTGCAGATCTTTGACCGTCAAGGCGTGTATCTTCTCGCCATCGGCTCCCAGGGAAACGGCCCTGGCCAGTTCTGGATGCCTTCCGGACTTTTCATCGATATTCCGATCGGCCGGCTTTATGTCTGTGACACATACAACCAACGCATTCAAATCTTCGAACTGCTGACCGGAACCGCCCAATGAGGTATGCTATGATACAACGCTTCAGTCCATTGGCGCTGCTGTGCCTTTTCTGTCTGGCGGGTACGGCAAACGGGGCAATGAGCATCGTCAACTCCAAGCACAATCTCTCCATCAGCGGGCCGGGGGAAATACGGGCGCTGACCGAGGACCGCATCTGCATTTTCTGCCACACCCCCCACAACGCCACCCCCTATACTCCGCTATGGAACCGAAATCTTCAGCCGACAAACTACACCCTCTACCAGAGCAGCACCTTAAGCTCCTCGCCCGGCCAGCCCTCCGGCCCGACCCGGCTCTGTCTCAGCTGTCACGACGGCACCATCGCCCTCGGCAATGTTCTGGAGCCGGCGGACGGCATTCAGATGAACATGGAGCTCACCGCCCGGCGCAGCAATCTCGGCACCGACATTTCCAACGATCACCCCGTCTCCTTCAACTATTATGAGGCCCTGCCAAATCCACAGCTGTCGCCGGTCATCCCTCCTGGGCTGCGGTCCTACGGCGACGGCAATATCCATTGCACCACCTGCCATGATCCGCACGACGATACCTTCGGCAAGTTTCTCGTCATGGGCAATCAGTTTTCCGCCCTCTGCACCACCTGCCATGAAAATATTTCCGGCTGGAACGGCTCAAGCCACGCCACCTCGAACAAGCCTTGGGTCAAAGGGGGCGAGATGAACCCGCGGACCGTGGCGGAACACGGCTGCGCCAGTTGCCACACCCCGCATGGGGCCGGAGGGGCCAAACGACTGCTCCATCAACTGGAGGAGGAAAAAAACTGTTATCCCTGCCATGACGGCACCGTGGCGACTCAGGACATCAAATCAGAGTTTGCAAAATTTTCCCGCCATCCGATTACTGCAACCACCATCGACGTCACCGGCAATGCCCATGATCCGGCCGAAGACATCACCTTCCTCCAGGGCCACGTCGAATGCGTTGACTGCCATAACCCGCACGCCGTCACCAGCGATCAGGCAGTGCCGCCAAATGCCTCCGGCCGCCTCAACCTGGTTGCCGGCAAGGACAGGAATACCGTAGTTGTCGATCCACTGGTCTACGAATATGAACTCTGCTTCAAATGTCACGGCGATTCCAGCAACTCCGTTCCTCTTATCACCCGCTGGATTAACCAGAACAACACCATCGAGGAATTTTCGCCGGCCAACCCCTCATATCATCCTGTTGTCGCCATCGGCCGCAACCCGGACATGCCGAGTCTGCCCAGCTCCTTTGAGCCGGAGCTGACCGCGGCAAGCATGATTCGCTGTACGGACTGCCATGACAGCAACAACTCCACTGCCATTGGCGGTAACGGCCCCAACGGGCCGCACGGTTCCATCCACCGGCCGATTCTCCGCCAGCGCTACGACACCTTCGACGGTCAACCGGAAAGCGAGACCGCCTACGCCCTCTGTTATCGGTGTCATGACCGGACCAAGTTGCTTGACGACCAAGGATTGTACAATACCAGCGGCCATCGTCGACATGTCGTCGACCAGCACGCCCCTTGCTCTGCCTGCCATGATCCACACGGGGTACAAAACGACGGCAACGGCGATCATACGCATCTGATCAACTTTGATGCCGCGATCGTCTCGCCCCTGCCCGGCAATACGGCCCCCCTCTTTTTCGACCTCGGTACCCGTTCCGGCCGCTGTGCCTTGGTCTGCCACAATGTCAGCCACGACGGTGGCCCGGCCTTCACCTATCCATGACCATCACCTCCTCCTGACAGCAATGGGGTGAAACACCCTTCTCTGGGTCGTTTCACCCCGGTGTTGAGGAATTCACCCAACGCCCCCCCTTTTTTTTCCCCATACCAGACTGCATTTAAACAATTTTTTTTATTAAATTCAAACAGTTAAATAAAATATCAGCATTTACGTCTCGGCATGGTTTTTTTTTGCTTTTTTTAAACTAGACCACTGAACCTAACAACTAAGAAGTACCACATTGTGCGTGAATGGCTGCCCGGGGAGAAAAAAATGACGAAAAAAAAGATAACCACAGCCTCTTTCATGGCCGGTATTGCCTTGGCAGTGACTCCCGCCGCCGTCATCGGTGGCTGCCTGGACTGCCACCAGACCACCGCCTGTCAAACCCCGACCAAACCACAGGGCACCTGTGCCAGTTGCCATTTCGGCGCGGTCGATGTCGATGACTTCAAGATGAACTTCATCACAGCGATCATTGGCGTGACCCAATGGCAGGGAAATGGTCACGGTCAGACATCCATCAGCGACGACTGCGAATACTGCCATGATGAGGGCGTCCGCCACGGCGATGCGACCAATCCCTTCCGCCTGGCCAACACGACAACAGCCGGCGCCGATGGCCAGAACAGCGTTTGTCTGGTCTGTCACGCCGAGACAGCGGTTGGTTATGATCCCGACGGTCAGGAAGCCGGGTTCGTCACCATTACTTCCGCTCTGAAAATCGACGCCAATCACGCCGGCGGCCGCCACGACACCCCATCGGATGGCGGCACATTCTGCTGGGACTGCCATGACCCCCATGGTGACAGCAATATCGCCATGATCCACGACCAGGTAAGCAAAAAGTCGGACGGCAACTTCGGCATCCCGGTTACGACAGCACCGGTTTCCTTTACCGCCAATGCCACCGGCACCGACTATGCCAGATCCGCGCCGCCCTTTGACGGTGTTTGCCAGGTCTGCCACAGTGCAACGAATCATTACACCGACTCCTTCGGCGATCGCCACAACGAAACCACAAATTGCATGCTCTGCCACGAACATCGGGACGGCTTCCGACCGAACTGCATTGCCTGTCACGGCTATCCACCGATAGTCGACAGTCCGCAAGGAGTGGACGGACTTGTCGTCATGCCGGCCCTTACCGGATCGGACAGCGCCGGGGCCCACGCCGTCCATACCGGACCGGACGGTTACGGGTACTCCTGTTACACCTGTCACAGTGGCGGCATGCCGGACAGCCCGATCAGCGACGACTACCGACTGCAGATGGGCTTTGACGTCTACGGATTTTCCGGTACCGGTTCGGTCTACAACGGCCAGACATTAAACAGCCCGTACACCTATCAGGGCACCAACGGTACCGTGATAGGTGCCGGCCCGGCCACCACCTGCCAGAACTTCTACTGCCACAGCAACGGCACCGCGGTGGCGACAAGTTTTGCCGATCCAGCCACTTATCCCGGCCCGAACCAGAGCTCACCGTCCTGGTACGGCGCGACCACCTGCTCGTCCTGCCATGATTACGGACCATCCTATCAGCATGGCTCACCCAAGGCCAACCGACACGCCCGCCATCTCCAGCTTTTTACCAGCAGCATCAACGCCGATGCCAACCCGTGTCATGTCTGCCACTTCGCCACCACCCACGACGGAATCACGATCACAAACAAGGCCAATCATGCCAACCGCCAGTACAACGTCGTGCCGAATACCGGGACCATCTACTGGCAGAACGCCCAGACTCCCATCCCGGTCAACTTCACCTATACCTTTGACGCCAGCGGCGGTACCTGCGCCACCATCACCTGCCACCAAGGCATCATGGCGGAGACCGTCACCTGGGGCTCCACCACGCCGATCAGCGCCAATGCCTCCTACAGCGCCGGTCTCGTCTGCGGGGAGATCACCCTGACCATGACCGCATCCTCCGGAACCGCGCCTTACACCTACTACATTGACTGGGAAAGCGACGGCATCTGGGACTACAGCGGACCAAACAATGTCAATACCCACAGCTACAGCGACACGGCAACGAACAAGACTATCAGCTTCTACGTGCGGGACGCCAGCGGTCGCAGATCAAATACCCTGACAACCACGGTTAGCTTCACAACCAGCGCCAACATCGCCCCGACCGTATCGGTCTCCGCCTCGGTTTCCGGCTACACCGTCACCCTGACCGATCAATCCTTTGATCCGGATTACGCGGCCTGTGGTCATTCCGGTTCCGGCCAGGCCATCATCGACTGGGGGCCGGGCGGCTACGTTACCTACCCGTTCAGCCCGCCGCTGGCCGCCACTCCATCCGGTCAGCAGTTCAGCTACACCTACAGCAGTCCTGGAACCTACACCATCCGCTATGGCGTCTATGACAATGTCATCACCTACCCGGTCTGGCACGCAAACATCCCGGTAACCGTTCCGAAATGATCCGCAGGAGGAGAGAGAGAATGAAAAAAATCATGCTGCACAGCCTGCTGGCCCTGGGAACGGTCGCCCTGCCGGGGATGGTGCTTGCCAACTCCGCGCCACACTGGACTTCCCACGAGATCAGTTGCGACGATTGTCACCAATTCCACATGGGCAGTCGAACGGAATGCCAGTTCTGCCACAACAATACGAGTGGCGGCAATTACACGAAAACCGCGGCTCCGGCAATGGCCACCCATTCCAGCACCATCATGCAGAGCACGAAGTACGGAGACTGGCAACGTGACTGCGTCGCCTGCCACGACCCCCATGTTTCGGCCCAGTGCGATACCCCGCTTGTTTCCGGCACCTTCAGCAGCTATACGTCCGGCAACGGCACCACCACCTTCACCGTCAGCAACAGTACGGTCCACGATCAGGCCTGGCAGGATCCGGCTACCTGGCCTGCCAAAAGCGGACCGGAACGGGGCTTGATTCTGCTGGTGGAGGGCCTGCTGTGGGACAACGACCAGGGCGAGCATGTCGATTTTTCCTCCGAAATCCTCTCCACCACCGCAAACAGCATAACAGTCCAAGGGGAAATTAACCAGATCGGCACTACGCGCACCTTCAAAATCCTCTACGGCCAGTATGTCAAAACAGCGGTAAACGCGCGCTCCGTCAGTTTTTCCGGACCAACCGCATTCGCGCGGGACGAATCGAACAGCGGCATCGACCCCTCGCCAAACGGCATCTGCCAGGTCTGCCATACCCAAACCTCATACTGGCGCAACAACGGCAGCGGAGCAAATCACTTCAACGGCGCGGTCTGCACAAGCTGCCACGAACATGAACTCGGATTCCGGCCGAGCTGTAACGCCTGCCACGGCTTCCCGCCGGTGATCGACGACACCGTGCAGGGTGGCCTGGTCTGGAATCCTTCCCCCACCGGGGCGACCAGCGCCGGTGCCCATGCCACCCATGTCACAGCCAACGGCATTGCCTGTGAAACATGCCACGCCGACGGCATGCCGGCCACACCCATTGTCGATGATTACCGGTTGCAGATCGGTTTTGCCGTGCCGGGTCAGACGACATCAGGCAACCTCTACGACGGCCAACCGCTGCTGCCGGCATACCGATATGAGGGCACCAACAACACCACGGTGACCACCAACGGCTCCATGAGCTGTGTCGTCTACTGCCACAGCGACGGCACCTCAGTGTCCACCGGCATTCTTGCCAATCAGCCATCGCCCTCCTGGGCGGACGGCAGTACAGACTGCGCTTCCTGTCACAGCTACCCGCCGAGCTATCCCATCGATCAGCCCAAGGCCAACAGCCACCAGCGCCACATTATGGCAGGCTTCAGCTGTTTCCATTGCCATTACGGCACCACCACCGATGGTATGACCATTGCCGCCACCGGTAATCACGGCAACGGCCGCTATGATGTCATCGGCTCCCCGACCTTTTTTGCCAACGGTCAGAATCGCGTCCTCGATCTGGTCTACGAATACGACGCCGGCGGCGGCACCTGTTCGCTCAACTCCTGCCACGGCTACTACGGCTTCAACACCCCGATTCGCTGGGGCAACTTCTACCTGTACGCCTCACCCTCCATCACCCAGGGCGACCAGTCCAACGAGATCGACTTCAAGGTCACCGTCACCGACTGCGGCCCTTCAACCTCCTGCAACCTGCCCTTTACCTGCACCTTTGACTGGGGTGACGGAACGGTGGACGAACGGATCAGCTGCACCGCCAATCACATCTACCCGGCACCAGGTACCTATCAGGTAACCTGGAACGTCTGGGATGCGAAAAACCATTCGATGGAGTTCGCCAAAGTCAACGCCGTCACCGTTCAAGAGGTTGATGATCCGGGCGGGGTAACCGTCGGAGCGACCTTTGACGCGGCAACCCGTACCGTCACCGTAACCGTGCCCCCGCTGACCACAGCAAACGTGCCGCTGGCCCGGGTCTATTTCTACTGGGGCGACCGCACCTCAACAGCGGCTTCAGCCCCGATTGTCCCGACTTCACACCAGTATGCCCGCGCCGGCACCTATTCCATCAAAGTGGTGGCCTACGACATCAATTACACCAAATTCACCTTCACCGAGCAGGAGGAACCTTCTCTGCGGGTGACGGTGCCCTGAAAGACAACAGGGGATATCCCCGATCGGGACATCCCCTGTCTTCTCCCCATCATTGACGATCCGGTCGATTATCGACCGATCAGCCTGATTTCAAACATCCTATCCCAGTATTTGCCGGTAACGAAGATCCGCTCTCCCTCCGGATCATAGGCGATGCCGTTTAAAACGCTGTCCTCTCCGGGCGGAGCGGCGGCATCGACCAGTCCGGTAAGATCGATCCACCCCGTTACCCGGCCGCTGACCGGATCGATACGGGCAATCCGCTTTTCCTTCCAGACATTGGCCCAGACCTCCCCCTTGATGTATTCAAGCTCGTTGAGTTTCTCCACCGCGGCGTCGCCTGCCGTGACCCGGACACGCTTTACCGGGGCAAAGGTATCGGGATGGAGGAAGGTCAGTTGGGCACTGCCGTCACTCATAATGAGATAGAGACCATCATCGGTCAGCCCCCAGCCCTCCGTTGCATAAGAAAAGAAACGAAGCATGCGCAGGGATTCGCGGTCCCAGACCATTCCCACTCCGGATTTCCAGGTGAGCTGGATCACCCTGTCCCCGAAGACGGTGACCCCTTCACCGAACAGAGTGGGGGGCAGCCGGCGGAGCAGTTCGATCCTGCCGCCCACACTGCGGCGGCAGAGGAACGATTGGCCATACTGGCCGGTGCCTTCATAGAGAAAGCCGCCATGGAAGGCCAGCCCCTGGGTGAAAAAGGTCGGGTCATGGGGATGGATTGCAACCACCTCATAACCTGAGACAGGAATGATTTCCGACGGGATTGCCGGCGACGGGCAAAAACAAAGAAGCGCGGCCCAGATCAGCAGGGCCGGCAAAAGGCAGGGCAGCGGGCCGCGTGAAAAAAAGCTACTCATCCCGGCCGATGGACTGCAGGCCGAACTTTTTGATACGATAACGCAGGGTGTCCCGCGACATGCGCAGACAGTGCGCCGCTTTCGTCTGATTGCCGTTGTAGCGGGCGAGGGCCTGTTCAATCAGGGTCTTTTCCACCTCTTCGATGGAAATGCCACCCGGCGGCAGGGTGATATAGCCGTCTTCCCCCACTGTCGGCGTTACCTCAAGCCGGATCGACGCCGCTTGCTCAACGTCCGGACCGCTCCTTGCTCCGGCGCATTCCCTAATCTGTTGATTAAAAAACTCATGGGTGATCATGGTACCGGGTTCCAGCATCATGGCGCGTTCCATGGCATTGCGCATCTCCCTGACATTGCCGGGCCAGTCATAGCGCTGCAGACAAATCAGTGCCTCCGGGGTAATCCCCTCGACCGCGCGACCGTACTCCTCGTTGAGCCGACCAATAAAATAATTGGCCAGGGAGGGGATATCCTCCTTGCGATGACGCAGAGGAGCCAGGGGAATATTCATGACGTTAAGCCGGAAAAAAAGATCGCCGCGGAACTGGCCGTCCTTGACCATGGCGGGCAGATCCTGATTGGTGGCGGCAATGATTCGCACATCGACATCACGATCCTTGGAACCGCCCAGTCGCCTGAACTTCTTCGAATCAATGACCTTGAGGATCTTTGCCTGCATAGGGAGCGGCATGTCGCCGATCTCATCGAGGAAGACTGTACCGCCGGCGGCAGCCTCGAAGATTCCCTTGTGGCTTGCCTGGGCGTCGGTGTACGCCCCCCGCTCATGGCCGAACAGCTCGTTTTCCAGCAGATTGTCGGGAATGGCGGCGCAGTTGATCTCAATGAACGGGGCTTGAGAACGGGCGCTGTGATAGTGGATGGCCCGGGCGACAAGCTGCTTGCCGGTGCCTGATTCACCGAGAATCAAAACGATCTTGGCATCGGTTTCGGCGCACACCTTGATCATCTTGAAAACCTCGATCATTTTCGATGAGTTGCCGATGAGATTGTCGTAATCGTATTTTTTCCGAATTTCCCGGCGGAAGTAATCCACCTCGGTGCGCAGCCGCCGTTTTTCGAAGGCCTGTTCCACGACATGGCGGATATTATCCACATCAAAGGGCTTGCCGATATAGTCGTCCGCCCCAAGCTTGAGAGCATTGACCGCGGAATCGGCATCAGCATAAGCGGTGATCATGATGACAATGACATCCTCTTCCAGAGACTTGAACTCACCGAGCAATTCAACGCCGTTGGCATCGGGCAACCGGACGTCGAGCAGCACCATCTCAGGCAGGAAGTCGTGAAATTTTTTGCGCGCCTCCTCCCCGCTCATGGCGGATTCCACCAAAAACCCGGCACCGCTCAGCATCTGGCTCAGTGACCAGCAGACCAGCTTTTCATCATCAACGACAAGTATGCGATGTTCTCTCATCATGCTATGAAGACCTTCGCGGTTTCCCGCTTCCTAGCTCCGCGCGACGGGAAGGCAGACGATGAATGTCGACCCTACGCCCGGCTCGCTTTCCACAAAGATCGTACCCCCATGCTGCTCAAGAATGCGCTGTGAAATGGACAGCCCAAGCCCGGTGCCGGTGCTCTTTGTCGTATGAAAGGGGTTGAAGATCGACTCCATCGATGCCGGGTCGATTCCCTTCCCGCTATCCTGCACGGCAACGCGCACATGTTTGCCATTAAGGTAATGACACACCGGGCTTGCACACGACTTCACCGTACCGTCGCCATCAGTGCCGCAGGAATGAAAGGTAAGGGTTCCACCTTTATCCATGGCGTCAATGGCGTTGAGGACGATGTTGAGAAAGACCTGCTGCAGTTGACCCTCATCGCCCTGGGGTAGAGGAAGGTCCGGATCCAGGGCGCGGACGACCCTGATCTTTTTCTCCTCGATCTGCGAGGCGACAAGAAAGAGCACTTTGTCGATGATCTTTTCGAGATTGACCTCGGCAAACTGGGACTGGCCGGGCCGAGCGAACTGCAACAGATTGTTAATAAAGTTATCGAGCCGTTTAACCTGACTCTGCACTTCATGAAAAATAAGCTGATTGGTGTCCCCATCCTGAAAGGAGCGGGCAAGAATCTGCATGGCACCGGAAATACCGGCCAGAGGATTTTTAATCTCATGGGCAACGCCGGCTGCCATTTCTCCCAGCGATGCCAACTTGTCGACCCGGGCAAGATCCTGTTCCAGCACTTTTTTGGCAGTGATGTCCCGGAAGATGCAGCTCAGACCGGTTACCGTGTCAGCACTGTCCGTGATGACTGAAAAACAGACCTCGGCAGGAAAGATATCGCCGTTCTTTTTCTTCATCGGCACCTCGGAGAGATGGCCCATGGTGCTGTCCATCTCGTCGGCAGCGTCGAGGAAGGGGCATTTTTTTCCATCCATCGGCGAGAGAAAATCATCGAGCTGGCGGGAGAGCATCTCCTCCCGGCGATAGCCGAGGATGATCTCGGCGGCCCGGTTGACATCGGTGATTTTCATAAACTGATCCACCGTGATCAGACCGCTGCGCAGATTCTGGATAATGCTCTCGTAAAAACTCTTCAAATACTCAATTTCCGCAAGTTGCCGGGCGATCTTGCGCAACATCTCCTTTTGCCGCAAGGCCCGGCCGACGGCAAGGGCGGCGTGGCTGGTAATGGCGGCGGACAAGCGAATCTCCTCATAGGTGACCGGCTGCTGGCTGACATTCTTGTCTGCCAGGACATAGCCGTAAAAGTCATTGTCATCGCAGATCGGCAGAATGAGAAAGGAATTGACCTCACCCATCAGGTAGTTGACCGTCTTGTCATGAGTGTCGAGGTTCATGACTGAGAAATGGCGGAATCGGGAAAACTGGTTGATATCAATGCCGGTCATGACCCCATCCGGCACACAGAGATTGACCCGCTGTCGTCGATTGGGATGGTTTTTGTCGCGATAATCATCACGCAGAATCCCACAGGTGCGGGGCTGCCGCGGCGCCTCCTCGTGCAGCTCGGCAAAACCGACGACATTGAGGGGCTCCCGGTCGGTGTAGACGCGCCGCAACAGGCCATTGACCTGCTGAAAATCGACGCTGAACGGTCGGCGCCCGACCTCCTTGAAACCATAAAAGACCTGGGTCTGCAGGCTTTTTCCTCGGTCGTCAAGACGCAGGACAAGAACGCGCTCCAGATCGGTGCAGCTGACGATATCCTCGACAAGATAATCCATGAGCACCGTCACTTCATCGGACCGGCCCATTCTTCTGGCGCTTCGATAAAGCGACCGCAGATCAGCAATGACTCTTTCCACTGGTTTCCCTCTTGAGGTGATGCATCCTTCCTGATGCAGCATGTCCTGTATCAGGAAGTTTACCTGTTTTGACGGATAAAGCAAACAAAGACTTCAGGCCACTTTCCCGGCTCCATCGTCCTTGTCTTTCCGAAAAAACAGAATAGCAGAGCCGGGAGATGTTGTGGCAAGATGGCTAACGGAGGTGCACATTGCAAAAGACATACCTCGCCTGCTTGTTCTCTCTCAGTCTTGCTGGGAGAATGGTCAGTCAACACCGGAAGTTATAGAGGGCACCCTCCTGATTGTTCCGATACCGACCGGGCAAGGGTAGACCATGCGTTTTCAGGGGAGAATGAAAAGAGCAGAAAAACGAAAGAGGCGCGGAGAGATTGTCAGCACGCGGGTGGGGCATTTGAGCACAAAAAAAGAACGGGGCCCCTTCTTTATAGGGCCATATGCCCCACAAGGGCAAATAACTACAAAGGAAAAGAAGTCAGGGGCAAGAGGAGCCCAGTGCTTGCATACCGGGAAATTCAGACAAAACGGATGCGACAGAAGCGCCGTTTACCCACCTTAATCAGCACCTCACCACCGACAGGCACATGGGCATCGACATCGCCCACCTTTTCACCGTCAACCGTCACCGCGTTCTGGGCGATCATGCGACGGCCTTCGCCGGTGCCGGTCACCAGACCAGCCAAAGTCAGCAGGCGGGGCAACCAGATGGCGGGTTCGTCGGCGGTAATATCGACCTGGGGAATCTCGTCGGGCAGGTCGTGCTTTTTAAAGACCCGCTCGAAATTCTCTTCAGCCCGCAAGGCGGTCTCTGCATCATGAAAACGAGCAGTCAATTCGCGGGCCAACCTTTTTTTGACATCCTTGGGATGGATAACACCGCGCCCCATATCAGCTTTGAGGACTGCGATCTGCTCCCTGGTCAGATCGCTGAGCAGATCATAATAGCGGAACATCAGCTCATCGGAGATGGAAAGCACTTTGCCGTAAATATCGTCGGCTTTTTCCGTGATGCCGATGTAGTTCCCCAGTGACTTGCTCATCTTGTTCACCCCATCAAGACCTTCAAGAAGAGGGAGGGTGATAACGACCTGGGGCTCCTGCCCCCAGGAGCGCTGCAGATCGCGACCCATCAAGACATTGAAGAGCTGATCGGTGCCGCCCAGCTCAACATCGGCCCGCATGGCGACGGAATCATAGCCCTGGATCAGGGGATAGAGAAATTCGTGGATGCTGATCGGCCGCTGGCTGTCGAAACGCTCGCGAAAATCCTCCCGTTCCAGCATGCGGGCCACGGTCAGATGGGAGGCGAGCTTGACAAACTCATAGGAGGAAAGCCTGCCCAGCCAGTCGCTGTTGAACATCACCGTAGTGCGCGCCGGGTCGAGAATCTTGAAAATCTGCTCTTTATAGGTTTCGGCGTTGCGGGCGACATCCTCCTGGGTCAAGGGCTTACGGGTTTCGGATTTTCCGGTGGGGTCACCAATCATACCGGTGAAATCGCCGATGAGAAATAGAACATCATGGCCAAGATCCTGAAAATGCTTCAATTTCTGAATAAGCACGGTATGACCGAGATGGAGATCCGGCGCGGTCGGATCAAAACCAGCCTTCACCCGAAGCGGCACCCCGCTTTCATGCGATTTCTTCAGTTTTCGAACAAGATCCTCGCGGGAGATGACATCAACCGCCCCGCGTTCGATAAGTGCCACCTGATCTTCAATGCTCACTTTCATGCTGCCTTCCGACTCCTAAATTTTGTCGGGATCGTAAAAAGCCACGATTCCTACGGGCGGTGTATGTAGCTCGTTTTTTTTCGTTCCCGCCCGCCATAGGTTACGGTCTTTTACGAGACCATCCATTTTGGCTTTGCCCGCCGTCCCATATCATTTCGCATATTCCACCGACCGCATCTCCCGGATCACCGTGACCCGGATCTGGCCGGGATAGGTCAGCTCCTTCTCTATTTTTCGGGCAATATCGCGGCTCATCATCACCGCATCGCTGTCCGTGACATTGTCGCTGTTGACCACGATGCGGATCTCCCGACCAGCCTGGATGGCGAAGGATTTTTCCACCCCGGGGAAGGAATGGGCAATATTCTCCAGATCTTCCAAACGTTTAACATAGGTTTCCAGCATCTCCTTGCGCGCTCCGGGTCGGGCGCCGGACAGGGCGTCGGCGGATTGAACAAGCACATCGAGGATGCTCTCGGGAGGCACATCCTCATGATGGGCCGCAATAGCATGGACAACCTCGGCCGATTCTCCGTATTTCTTCGCAAGTTCAGCACCAATGCTGGCATGGGACCCCTCGATTTCATGATCGACTGCCTTACCGATATCATGCAACAGACCGGCACGTTTGGCCTGTTTGACGTTGATGCCGAGTTCCGCAGCCATGACTCCGCAAAGAAAGGCGACTTCCAGGGAATGCTGAAGAACGTTCTGGCCGTAGCTCGTCCGGTATTTCAAACGACCGAGCAGCATAATCAGTTCAAGGTGGACGCCATGGGCACCAACATCGAAGGTAGCCTGCTCGCCTGCCTCGCGGATCGTCACCTCAAGTTCCTTGCCGACCTTTTCGACAATTTCTTCAATGCGGGCCGGGTGAATGCGACCGTCGGTGATCAGCCGTTCGAGCGATTGGCGCGCCACCTCGCGGCGGACCGGGTTGAAGCCCGAGAGAATCACCGCCTCCGGGGTGTCGTCGATAATAACATCAATACCGGTCGCCGCCTCGATCGCACGGATATTGCGTCCCTCGCGGCCAATAATACGACCTTTCATCTCATCATTGGGCAACGGGACAACAGAAACAGTCTTTTCAGCCACATATTCACCGGCATAACGGGCAATTGCAAGGGCGAGGATATTTTTCGCCTTACGATCCGCCTGAATCTTCATCTCGTTTTCGATGCGGACGATGGCCTTGGCCGCCTCCATGCGGGCCTCGCTTTCGATACTGTCGGTCAAAAGCTTTTTAGCCTCATCCCGGGAGATACCGGAAATCTTCTCGAGCTGGCCACGCTGCTCTTCGGCGAGGGCCTCAATCTCCCGTCGTAATGTATCGATTTTCCCTTCTTCCGACGACAGCGACTTTTCCCGATTAAGCAGATCAATTTCTCGCTTGTCGAGCAGATCGATTTTTCGTTCCACCTGCTCCGATTTCTGAGTGAGACGCTTTTCCTCGGCCAGGATGCCAGCTTTGAGCTCCTTGATTTCCTGCTCAACAGCAAGTTTGAGCTGATACTCCTCATCTTTGGCCTGGAGCTGGGCCTCCTTCTTGATTTTTTCCGCCTCAAGCAGGGCATTTTCAATAAGTTTTTTTCCCTGCTCGTCAACATTTAGCTTTTTGGCGTCAAGCAGCTTCTTGTGGAAAATGAATCCGACCACAACACCGCCGACCAGAGAAAGAAAAACAATGATAATTTGCGGGAGAGTCACGGTGTCAACCTCCTGATACGTTTAAAAAAGCGTGAAAACAGGTCGGTTGTCCGGCGAGGATTGCAACAATGAAATGTCAGGAAAAAGAAAGGGAGAAAACGGTCGGAAATTTTTTCAACCGTTACCCGGGTCGTTCATGAACAGGTAGCTATCGGCCGCAACGAAAAAAAGAATTCCCCGCCCCGGGCAAACATCCGTCAGGCCGCGGGCACCATGTTGGCATCATCTGTCTATATAAACCTGTCAACACAGGAGAAACGTGGCTTAAGCGTCAACACTCTTTGTCATAAACAATGGGAGCATCTCCCGGAAACTGCCTGCAGTAATCATTGCCAAAGCCTGCCGGACACAGAGGAAAACCGGCTGTTATTGTTGTTTTCCCGAGCAAATACGCCAGTCAAAGCAAGAAGCTCATTCGCACCAACCAAATCAGGTACGAAGCCAACATGGCGACTGAGCTCATCGTCAATTTCTTTTGCTGGCACCTATATCAACTGTCCGAAGACAGATTGCTTATAAAAAACCCCCCGCCATAACCGTGTGCTCAGCGACATCGAACCTAACAAAGTTAGGTGGGACAAGGCTCATAATCCACGCAAGTTCTTCCACCGAAGCGGAACGTCTTTTATGGATCAGCGGAGAGTCCCTTGATGCTCGTGTTGGCTCAAATATACTGAACATCACGCGCAAGGCAGGGGAACCGTAAATTCAACTTACCTTTCAGTCAAGGTACTATCAATCCTGGTTTTCATCAAGTCCGCGGTTTGCCCGACCTGTTTTTTATACTCGTCGAACTCTTTTTTGAGTTTAACATACTTACCGGCCATATTCAGACTGGTCAAAATAGCCAGTTTATTGGCCGGCAGCGTCGATGCTGTCTTGGCATACGCCTCTAGTTGATTTTTAACAAGATCGAGTATTTCCCGGACATCATCCTCGGTGGCATCGGTATAAAGCGAATATTCCTGCCCAAGGACCTCAAATTTCACCAATCGCTGCAAATCGGCACCTGTAAAAAACCCACGAATGTCAAGGAGCAATCTTCATACAGCTATGTACTGCTTATTTGATAGTTACCAGAATAAACAACGAGAGGCAACAGGTTTATGATCACGACTCCATGGAAAACAGATGGGCAACTGTTTCAGCCCTGCGCGGCGACTCGGTTTCAACCGTTTCCACTTTTGCATCACTGACAACACTCTTTTCGAAGTCATGGATCGTGCTCAAAATTCCCGCAACCTTTTGCGACACATCTTCCCGCTCGCTCTGCAACAGAGCAATTTCACCCTCCATCTCACGGATTTTCGCCTCTCTCTCCTCCAAGGTGCGGGACAACTCAGCATTTTCCAATTTCAACCGGTTGAAATTGCCCAACAAATCTTCTACTACCACGGCTAGACGCTGCAAATCATCGTTCTGATGCATATCTCTTGCTCCTTTCTCTTCCGTTGATGATCTCGCAAAAAATCAATTTCGGGGATGGCTAAACAAAAATCGTCACATGCGAGACACACACATTTCGAGAAATAATGGGTAGTTGAGCACGCCACAATAACGAAATAATGTGCAGCAGCGAAACAGTTGGTGACTTTTGCGACGCCATCTCCGTCAGACATTTTTTTTAGTCAACCAGCACCGACAGCCTGCTGCCAGAAACAGGTCAACAATCCCGGCGAATGATACTGCCGGGTGGAATGATCGAATTTGAATCAATCGTTGCGCCAGTAACACAGGACCCAGGACCAAGGATAACGTGAGCACCAATCCGGCAATCCACCAGGCAGCTGCCGTGGCCAATACGGCAGTGTTCCCCTATTACCGTATCACCGACCAGCGATACACACGACTCCAGGACCGTGTCCCTGCCGATAACAACGTCAGGGGCAATGGAAATGGTTGCCGGCTGCAGCATGGATACACCTGCGGTCATCAGTTTTTCATGCAATCGTTGCTGTAAACAGTGATGAGCTCGGGCCTGTTCCAGCCGTGAATTAACCCCCAACACCTCTTCAGGGTTTGGACAGAAAAAACTGTTGACCTGAAACCCGCTGCCATGCGCCTTGGACACGACATCGGTGAGATAGATTTCTCCCTGGTCGTTGTCGTTTCCAACTCCCTTAAGGGTCGCCACCAAAAAGGCGACATCGACACAGTAAACTCCGGCATTAATCCTCCTGATGCGGCGCTGTTCGGCAGTCGCATCCCGCTCTTCAACAATTGCCGTTATCCGGCCATGGTCATCCTCGACAATCCTGCCATAATTGGTGGGATCGTCCACAATTGTAGTCATCACGGTAAGGATTGCCCCACTTGTGTCATGCTGCTCCCGCATCTGGCGCAGGGTTTCGGAGCGAATCAGCGGAGTATCACCGCAGAGAATCATGACACTGCCACCCGCCTCGGCAAGCTCCCGTTCCGCGGCAAGGACGGCATGCCCTGTCCCAAGCTGTTCCTGCTGGAGAACAAAGGTCGTCGGATAGGCGGCACAGGCAGTCTGCACCGCTGTCGCCTGATGACCGACAACGACAAAAACACGAGAGAAACCGACAGGAGCGACAGCGTCAAGGACATGATGAATCATCGGACGGAAATGCACTTCATGCAGCACCTTGGCCAGGGACGATTTCATGCGCGTTCCCTTTCCAGCGGCGAGAATCAATGCGTTCATGTACGATTTCTCCATCATTTCAACAAGGTAGACAAAGAAACAGGAGCTTCCGTCCGCGTGCCGACAGGCCCCAACGCGGCAACGACCGAAGAAGAAGATGTGGTGTTGATTAACCACAAAGCAAACAAATTCACAAACAAAAAAGGCCCGAATGATCGGAGATCATGCGGGCCTTGGAAAAAGAATTCGGCAGCGACCTACTCTCCCACCAAGTCTCCCTGGCAGTACCATCGGCGCTGAGAAGCTTAACTTCCGTGTTCGGAATGGGAACGGGTGTA
>JBMONO010000049.1:0-30146 GCA_049323655.1 Thermodesulfobacteriota bacterium
TTTACCCAGAAAAGCGGAGAAACCGGTCTGATTATCTTTCGCTTCGAGAAGATTGACGAAGCGATCACCGCTCTGGCCGCCTCCGGTGTCCGATTGCTGTCCGGTGAAGAGGTTTACGCCATATAACTGGCATATTACTTAAATGAACAAGGAGACCATTATGAAGCGCATTCTTCACGCAACCGTCACCCTCCTCGCGGCGTGGGCAGTGGCCGTTTTCGTCGCCCTGCCGGCCCCGGCCCAGGCCAAGGCCGTCAAGATCGGCGCCATCCTGGCCGAAACCGGCGGCGCCTCTTTTCTCGGTGGCCCGGAAGCACGCACCATCCGGATGCTGGTCGACAAGATCAACGCCGAGGGCGGCATCAACGGCGACGCCATCGAACTGATTATCAAAGACTCCGGCGGCAATCCGGAAAAGGCCATCTCCTTTGCCAAGCAGCTCATCGAGGAGGAAAAGGTGCTGGCAATCATCGGCCCGTCCACCAGTGGTGAGACCATGAGCATTAAGCAGATCTGCGAGGAGGGCAAGACCATCATGCTCTCCTGCGCCGCCGCCGAGGTCATTGTCAATCCGGTGGCGAAGTACGTATTCAAAACCCCACAGAAGGACAGCTTTGTCGCCAAGAAGATCTTCATGGAAATGAACAAGATGGGGATCAGCAATGTAGCGGTGCTGACCGATAACACCGGCTTCGGCAAAGCGGGCAAGGAACAGATCAAGGCCATTGCCCCGGAATTCAAGATCACCATTGTCGCTGAGGAGGTCTACGACAGCAAGGCCACCGACCTGTCGGCCATTGTCGCCAAGATCAAGGCCAACAAGGACGTTCAGGCGGTAATTAACTGGTCGGTCGTGCCGGCCCAGTCCATTGTCGCCAAAAACATCCGCCAGACCGGCTGGGACGTTCCCCTCTTTCAGAGCCACGGTTTCGGCAACATCAAGTATGTTGAGGCGGCCGGCGCCGCCGCCGAGGGCATCATCTTCCCGGCTGGCCGCCTGTTGGTTGCCGATACCCTGCCCGCCGACCATCCCCAGAAGGCGGTACTTGTCCAGTACCGTGACGAGTATGAGGCCAAGTTCAAGGAAACCGTCAGCACCTTCGGCGGGCACGGCTATGACGCCCTGATGATCCTGGTCAACGCCATCAAGGCGGCCGGCAGCACGGACAGCGAAAAGGTGCGCGACGCCATCGAGAACACCAAGGGCTTCGTCGGCACCGGCGGTATCTTCAACTTCAGCGCCGAGGACCACAACGGCCTTGATATCGATTCCGTCACCATGATGACGGTAAAAGACGGTAAATTCGTCCTTTACGAGAAATAACCGGTTATTCCGGCAAGCACCGCGGGGGCTTTGCCCGGCAGAGCCCCCGCCCCCCGGCTCCTGTCCGTCGCCGTTTTTTTATTATTCAGCACACCCCCAATGACCTCGGAACTCTTCTTGCAATACCTGCTGGCCGGCATCACCTATGGCAGCATTTATGCCATTGTCGCCATCGGTTTTAACATTATCTATAACACCACCGGTATCATCAACTTCGCCCAGGGCGAGTTTGTCATGCTCGGCGGCATGCTGGCCATCTCGCTCACTGCCTTTCTGCCGCTGCCGGCGGCCATCACCCTGGCGGTGCTCTGCACCATGGTCATCGGCGCCCTGATCGAGATCATCTTTATCCGCTGGCTGCACAGCCCCTCTGTGCTGCGGATGATCATCATCACCATCGGGTTGTCCATCCTTATCCGCGAGGTCGCTCTCCATGTCTGGGGCGAAGGAGTCCGCTCCCTGCCCTACTTTTACGGCGACGAGATCAGCACCATCGGCCTCTTCGGCATCTCCATTTCCCCCCAGGTTCTTTGGGTGGTCGGCATCTGCGGGGTGATCGTCGTCCTGCTCAATCTCTTTTTCCACCGCACCTCGCTGGGCCAGGAGATGCGCGCCTGCGCCGCCAATCGACTGGCTGCCACCCTCTGCGGCATCAACACAAAAAACATGGTGACCCTCTCCTTTATGCTCAGTGCCGGCATCGGCGCCCTGGCCGGCTGCGTCGTCTCTCCCATCACTTATACCCAGTATGACAGCGGTACCGGCCTGGCCATCAAGGGATTCACCGTGGCCGTACTGGGAGGCCTGGGCAACAGCATGGCGGCGGTCGGCGCCGGCTTGCTGCTCGGCATTATAGAGGCTTTCAGTATCAACGTTGTTCCTCTTGCCTTTCAGGACGCCATCGCCATCGCCATTCTCCTGGTCATCCTCTTTCTCCGGCCGCACGGCATCTTCGGCAGCAAAGAGGCCGCCGGATTAAAGGATTTCTGATGAGTCGCAAATACATTCCCGTCCTCACCCTGATTGCCGCGCTGATCGGCCTGCAGCTGCTGACTGCAGTCACCGATACCGCCTTTTATCTGACCCAGATGACGATGACCGCCTATTACGCCCTGGTCATCATCGGCCTCTGCCTGGTCATGGGCTATGCCGGCCAGATCTCCATCGGCCATGCCGGTTTTTTCGCCATCGGCGGCTACACCTCGGCTGTGCTGACCACCTACAATCTGGCACCGCTGCTGGAGAAAGGCAACCGCTTGCTCGGCTTTCTCGCCGCCAGGGGAATACTGGTTGAAAGTAAAAGCCTTTACGGCGAGACGCTGCTCCAGGTCCACCCCTGGCCCGCCTGCCTTACCGCTCTGTTCCTCACCATTGTCATCGCTTTTTGCATCGGCATCCCGGTCTTAAAGCTTAAGGGCCACTACCTGGCCATGGCCACCTTAGGCTTCGGAATCATCATCTATCGCATCGTCCTGGCCACCGAAATTTGCGGCGAGGCCGACGGCCTCTCCGCGGTGCCCGGCCTGCCCCTGTTGCCGGGCCTGACAATCAACGGCGACTTCGGCAATCGAGTGACCAACTACTACATTGCCTGCGCCTTGCTGCTGCTCGGTTTCATCCTGCTGCAGAATCTGATCGATTCCCGGGTCGGCCGTGCATTGCGCGCCATTCACGGTTCCGAGGAGGCGGCCAACGCCATGGGCGTCAACACCAGCCGCTACAAGCTCTACACCTTTGTCCTGAGCGCAGTCTTTGCCGCCCTGGCCGGCGTCTTTCTCACCCATTACAACGGCGGCATCGGTCCCTCCGAGGCCGGCATCATGAAATCGGTGCGGTATGTTGCCATCGTTGCCATCGGCGGCATGGCCAGTCTGTGGGGAGCGCTGATCATGGCGGCCCTCCTCAATTTTCTCTCATTACGGGGTCTGTTCGGCTCCTACGATGACGCGGTGTTCGGTGCCATCCTCATCCTCATCATGCTCTTTGCTCCGGACGGACTACTGCGCCTCCACCTGTGGCAACGGTTCACCGCCAGGGGCCGGAATGCGACAAGCAAACAGTAAATATCATGGCACTGCTCGACATACAAAACGTCCATAAACGGTTCGGCGGCCTGCATGCGGTTCGCGACGTCAGCTTTTCGGTGCAGGAGGGGATGATCAAGGCGGTCATCGGCCCCAACGGCGCCGGCAAGACGACACTGTTCAACCTCATTTCCGCCAGCCTGCCATTGTCATCCGGCGCGGTCTTCTTTCAGGGAAAACCGATCCACGGACTTTCCCCCTACCAGATCGCGGCCCGCGGCATCTCCCGCACCTTTCAGAACATCAAGCTTTTTCCCGGCCTGACCGCCCTGGAAAATGTCATGATCGGCCGCCACACGAAAAGCCGGGCCGGTTTCTTTGCCGGTCTTTTTTCCCTGCCCTTTACCTGGCGGGAAGAACGGGAAATCAAAGACAAAGCCATGGAACTACTGGAGCTGCTCGACATCGCCCCCTACGCCGATGTCGAGGCGACCAGTCTTGCTTTCGGTCAACAGCGCGCGGTGGAATTCGCCCGCGCCCTGGCGGCGGAACCCGCGTTGCTGCTCCTCGACGAGCCGGCCGCCGGCCTCAACATCTATGAAACCGCGGAGGTGGCCCGGCTGATCAGCCGCATCCGCGACCGCGGCATCACCGTGCTGCTGGTGGAACATGACATGTCGCTGGTCATGGACATCTCCGACGAAATCGTCGTCTTGAGTTTCGGGGAAAAAATCGCCGAAGATATTCCCACCGCCATTCAGCAGAACAAGGAAGTCATTCAGATCTACCTGGGAGACGGCAACGATGCTTAAAATCAAGAACCTGGAGTCGGGCTACGGCAAGCTGCGGGTTTTGAAACGCATCTCGCTCCATGTCGATCCCGGTGAAATCGTCACCCTGATCGGCGCCAACGGTGCCGGCAAGACAACCCTCCTCTACACCATTGCCGGCATGATCAGGGCTACGGCCGGCGAGATCAGCCTGCTCGGCCACGACATCCGGCAGACCGCGCCGGAACGGATCGTCGCCGCCGGCTGCTCGCTGGTCCCGGAGGGACGACAGGTCTTTGCCGCCATGACGGTGCGCGAAAATTTGGTCCTCGGCGGCTATGTTCGCTACCGGAACAAAAAGATCCGGGTCACAGACGAGCTCGACAACATCTACGACCTGTTTCCGGTTCTGCGAGAACGGGCGCAGCAGCTGGCCGGAACCCTGTCCGGCGGCGAGCAACAGATGCTGGCCATGGGCCGCGCCCTGATGGCCGGCCCGCGCCTGATCATGCTCGATGAACCCTCCACCGGCCTAGCTCCGCTCATCGTCAAGAATATCTTTCAGATCATTCTGAAACTGCGGGAGGCTGGCAATACGGTTCTGCTTATCGAGCAGAACGCCAAGGCTGCACTGACTATCGCCGACCGTGGCTATGTGCTTGAAACCGGCAAGATCATCCTGCAGGGGCCGGCCGAGGATCTCCTGAACAATCGCGACGTGCAGCGTGCCTACCTCGGCCGTGAGGTGGGCAGCGAGGGTTCAACCTGTGACCTGTGATGTTGATTAACCGCTTGACGACGATACGGAGGCGCCACCATGTACTGGGATGAAGCAAAGGAATGCATGCCGAGGGCGGACCTGGAACAGCTGCAGTTGGAGAGGCTGCAATCAACGCTGTACCGGGTCTCCACCCATGTGCCGTTTTACCGGAAAAAATTCAAGGAACTGCAGGTTGATCCTGATGGTTTCCGTTCGCTCGACGAGTTGCGCAATCTGCCGTTCACTACCAAGGATGATCTTCGCAACAACTATCCTTACGGACTCTTTGCCGTGCCGCTGCGGGATGTGGTACGGGTCCACGCCTCGTCCGGCACCACCGGCATGGCGACCGTGGTCGGTTATACGAAAAACGACATCAAAAACTGGTCACAGATGGTGGCCCGTATCCTTACCGCCACCGGCGTCGGCGCCGATGATGTCGTCCAGATCGCCTTCGGCTACGGGCTCTTTACCGGCGGTTTCGGTCTGCATTACGGGGCGGAACGGATCGGCGCCTCGGTCATCCCGATTTCGAGTGGCAATACCCGCCGACAGATCCAGATCCTCCAGGATTTCAAGACCACCACCTTGGTCTGCACCCCCAGCTATGCCCTGCTGCTGGCCGATACCATGCAGGAAATAGGCATCCCCATCAACGCCCTCTCCCTGAAATACGGGCTGTTCGGCGGCGAACCATGGTCCGAGGCAATGCGACAGGAGATTCAGAACAAACTGCATATCATCGCCACCGATAATTACGGCCTCAGCGAAGTCATGGGACCGGGGGTGGCCGGTGAGTGCCAGCACCGCAACGGCCTGCACATCAATGAGGACCATTTCATCGTCGAGGTCATCGACCCGAACACCTTGGAGCCGGTTGCGCCGGGGGAAACCGGCGAACTCGTCTTCACCACCATCACTAAGGAGGCCTTTCCGGTCATCCGCTACCGCACCAGGGATCTGGCCCGGCTGCTGCCCGAGCCCTGTCCCTGCGGCCGCACCTTCCGGCGCATGTCGCGAGTCATCGGCCGCACCGATGACATGCTGATCATCAAGGGGGTCAATGTCTACCCCATGCAGATCGAGGCGATCCTTTTTGATATCGAGGGCACCGAGCCCCATTACCAGATCATCGTTGAGCGGGAGGGCCGGCTGGACAAGGTCACCGTGCTGGTCGAGGTGGTGGAGTCGATCTTCTTTGACCAGATGAAAAAGCAGCGGCAGCTCGTCGACCACATCACGAAACGGCTGGCGACCGAACTGGGCATCGGCGTCGAGGTGAAGCTGGTGGAGGAAAAAACCCTGGAACGTTTCGAGGGCAAGGCCAAGCGGGTCATCGACAAACGCAATCTGACAACACCGGAGAAATAGGCACAAAAAAAGCCCACCTTAGGGGGTGGGCTTTGACTATAACCGCATGAAAAGTGGCTTTAGATTTTTCTGACGTTGGCTGCGGCCGGGCCTTTCTGGCCATCGACAATATCGAACTCAACCTGCTGGCCTTCGCTCAACGTTTTGAAGCCCTCCTCTTTGATTGCTGAAAAATGAACAAACACGTCATCGCCATCTTCGCGCTCAATGAAACCGAAACCCTTTGATTCATTGAACCACTTCACTTTGCCTTTCACCATTTACTGCTCCTTCATTCCTATGAGGAATCATTAATAGGGAATTAATGTTTACAGATTTCTCATAGCCAGCCAGTTTGACCATTGTTTCATTACGGAACACGGTTGACAACTCGGACTACAAAGAACTGTACCATCATATTTTTTCTTTAACAAAAGAATAATCGCGAAGCAATAGTTTCTTTTGCCAGGTAAAAAAAAGCTGCCTCGGCTGGTGAACGTCTGCATTTCCCCCTGCCACGAGACAGCACGCCTCCCTCATGGCGCACTGGGATCACAGATGAAAGCGGTAGGATATGTTGATCCGGACCCGGAACAGCGACACCTTGCCGGCCTCGATGGTCAGATCCTGCTTGATGATTTCCCCGACCCGCAGATCGCTGTATTTCTTGCTTGCCACATTGACCGCGTTAATCGCCGCATCCTCCCAGGAAACCTTGCTGGTGCCGACGAATTCAACAAATTTATAGACCTTGCCGTCGTCCATCTCCTTCCTCCCTGTTAAAGTGACTGACATGACGTTGTCCCATTTATCCTAAGGAGATCAAGAAAAAAAAGCAAGCAGTGACTGGGGCGTAATGAAAATCACCTTAACTCACCGATAATCATGGATTCCCGACACCAGGGTGACGCCTGTTTTCCCCTCGATCATCCTGATCGCGGCATTGACATGGCACCTTTTTTTTTATTATGAAAAATCATAAGCAGTCGCCGATGGCCTAGGCCACGCAGAAATTTCACTGCCCGGCCCGGACAACAAAACGTGTAACATGCTCTCGCTATGAAATATATCGCCTCGCAACTCTCATACTTCCTGCGCAACAAAAGGACGAGCAGAAATTTCCGGCTGCTGCTTCGTTTCTTCCTTCTCCTCGCCGCCATTGTCGTCACTTACAGTATCCTTTTTCATGTCCTCATGCTTTTTGAAGGCCGGCAGTACAGCTGGATTACCGGCCTCTACTGGACACTGACCGTCATGTCCACCCTTGGTTTCGGCGACATCACCTTCAAAAACGATGCGGGCCTCATCTTTTCCATCATCGTCCTGCTGACCGGCATCATTTACCTGCTCATCATGCTGCCCTTCACCTTTATCCGTTTTTTTTATGCCCCTTGGCTTGAGGCCCAGTCCAGGGCGCGCACCCCGAGGCAATTGCCGGAAGACATCAAAAATCATGTCATCCTGACCAATCTTGACGCCATCACCGAGCATCTGATCACGAAACTGACCAGAAACAACTATGACTATGTCATTCTGGTTGACGATCTTCAGCAGGCGCTCAGACTCCACGATCTGGGCTATCGGGTTGTGATCGGCGACTACGGCGATCCGACAACTTACACCCGGCTTCGCATCGACGCCGCCGCGTTGGTTGTCGCCACCAATGACGACCCGATCAACACCAGCATCTCCTTTACCATCCGGGAGGTCTGCAAACATGTCCCCATCGTCGCCAATGCCGACGACGACCACTCCATCGACATCCTGCAGATCGCCGGCAGCACCCATGTCCTGCAGTTCATGAAAATGCTCGGCAAATCGCTGGGACGACGGACCCTCGGCGTTACCATGGGCGCCAATGTCATCTGGCGGCATGGCAAGCTGCTCATCGCCGAGGCGCCGGCAATGCGCACCGCCCTCGAGGGCAAAACCCTGGCTGAAACGCGATTGCGGGAAAAAACCGGAGCAACGGTGGTCGGACTCTGGGAACGGGGACATTTCAAGGGGGCAAACCCGCAGACCATGATCACCTCGACCACGGTGCTGCTGCTCGCCGGGTCAGCTGAACAGCTGAAAAAATTTGATGCCCATTTTTCCATCTGTTGCGAGGATTTTCCCCCGGATGCCCCCACCCTCATTCTCGGCGGCGGCCGGGTCGGCAATGCCGCCGCTGAGGCCCTTGACGAACAGCGAATTCCCTATAAGATCGTGGAAAAAAATCGGTCGCTGATCAAAGACGAGGAACACTTCATTCTGGGGAGCGCCGCGGACATCTCCATCCTCTCGAGGGCGGGGATCATGAACGCCCGCTCGGTGCTCATCACCACCCATAATGACGACATCAACATCTACCTGACGATTTATTGTCGTCGACTGCGACCCGACATCCAGATCATCAGCAGGGCAAACGACGAAAGGACGGTGGCGAAACTGCACCGGGCCGGCGCCGATCTGGTCATGTCCTCTGCCTCCATGGCGGCCAACAGCATCATGAATCTCCTCAAACCCGAACAGACCCTGATGGCTGCCGAAGGGCTCAGCATCTTCCGCGCCACCCCGGGCCCTGCTCTTGCCGGAAAAAACCTCATTGAAAGCCGAATCAGGGCGCTGACCGGCTGCAGCGTGGTCGCCATCACCAACCTGGCGGGCACGCTCATACTCAATCCCGACCCGACTGCTCCCCTGGAAGAAAAGGCGGAGATGCTGCTGATCGGCACCGTGGATGGGGAAAAACAATTTCTCGAACACTTTCCCCCTGATTGACAAAAAAACCGGCACCCGGGGAGAAAACACCCCTTCGCCACTGGGCGCCGCTCCCCCATCATCCCATCGGGGCGGATGGCGCCGTAGTGGGGTGGGTTGAAAAAAATGACCCCAAAATGACGTCATCAATGACGGCGCGAAGACACCTAAAGTCCGGAAGGAAACGGAAGGCCAAGCAACGGATGCGGACCGCACTGTGTCATTTCCTGACCGACAACCAGCGCTCCAGCATCGGACGCCAATAGATGTCTTTCCAGAAGTCACAGAAGACGATTTGTCTGTCATTGAACCGAAAGAACTTGCACGGCATGCCGAAAAGTTCCGACAGAGATCTAAGGTCTTAACGAACGAATCTTGATGGTCTCGTAAAATCAGAAAAACAACCACAGAGACCACAGAGCGTACAGAGAGCGCAGAGAAAACATCTTTAATTACAATTAGTTATTTTGGTGTGATCTGCGGTCTCTGTGGTAAATTTTCAGTTTTTGCGAGACCATCAATTTTGACATTGTTTAGTTTTTTAATGGGGCTGTTGACGGATTTCGCCATGCTTCGCCAGGGCGGTGCGGAGATAGAGCTCTGATTCCTTTACCTGTTCAACGTCGGTGTAATAGTAGCGGGTGGGGTCGATGTCGTTCTCCTCCAGGTTGAGGGACATGCGCTCCAGGATGTCACAGGAACGGGTCAACAGGGGAAGCAGTCCGTAAATGAAGCAGACGATCATGCCGAAGATGGTACCGAAGGCGATCAGGCGTTGGAGCTGACTTTTGTTATGCATGAGACACACTCCTTGAGGGTGGGCCGGAAGGAGGACTCCCGGCCCTTTGCCGATTCAGTCTCCAGCAAAATCAGATCTTGGCGGTGATCTCGGGGAACACCAGGTAGAACATGATGTAGGCCATAGTCAGGGTCAGGAGCAGGTTAAAGCTCTGTCCGCAGACATACAGAATGAGGGGTTTGCCGCCCTTGAAGTATTTTGCCAGCTCCCGGAAGTTGGTGGACAAGCCGATAGCGGCAAAGGAAAGAGCAAAAAACCAGTCGCGCAGCAGGCGGGTGCTACCGCGAACCACCCCATGATCCAGGAGGGCGTTGCTCAGGTCGGCTCCCAGTTTACCGTCAAGCACGGAGAAGAGGATGGAGGCGGCCATGAAGCCCAGTACGAATTTGGGGAAACGGTGCCAGATCTCGGCAACGGTGACGGAACGGCCGCCTTCGCATTCCACCTTGGCGCACCAGTAGACTGCCACGCAAAAGGCGGTGACACCGATCATCACGTTCTGGATCATCTTGATGGTGGCGGCCACGTACATGGCCTTCTCACCCAGAAAGGCCCCGGCCGCGGCCACTGCGCCGGTGGAGTCGATGGTGCCGCCCATCCAGGCGCCGCCCAGAATCATCGGCAGGCCAAGGGCCTTGATCACTGCCGGCATGGCGATCATCATGATGGCGGTGAACACCAGCGACAGGCCGATAGACAGGGTCAGCTCCTCCTTCTTGGCCCGACAGGCGGCGGCGGTGGCGATGGCCGCCGAGGTGCCGCACACCGACATGTCGGCGCTGATGACCATATTCAAGGTCTTGGAGGGCATCTTCAGCACTTTCTGCCCGAAGATGAAAGTGCAGGTCAGCACGATGGGAGTCACTACCCAGGCCACAAAGATACCCGGGATGCCGATGGCCAGGATCTTGCTGAACAACACCTCGGCCCCCAGCAGCACCAGGCCGGTTTTGATGAAAAACTCTACCTGGCAGGCGGGCAACACCTTCTTGGGGGTGCCGATCGTGTTGGCGATCAGCATGCCGAACAGCACGCCCCAGGCCTCGGCGCCAAAGCCGTATTGCTTGGAGATGGCCTGGCCACCCAGCATGTAGGCCGCCACCGAGACAAGAAAGACCATGGGAAAGCCGATGGCAAAGGCCACCGCGCTTTTACCCATCAGAGCGATGCCGGCGCCGAAGATGACGATCAGGAACAAACAGAGGCCGATCAGGGTGGGGATGTAGTTGTAGGCCTTGTGCTCGATTTTTTTCTTGAGATCCCCCGTCTTCTTGTGCTCTGCCCGCCAGTCCGCAATCAGGTCCTTGGCCTGTCCGTTCAGCGCCGCATCCTGATAGGCAACAGCCGCAGCCGCTTCCTCGGCGGTTTTGGCGGCAGCGAAAGCGGCTGCCTCCTTGGCCTTGGCCTCCTCGTATTTGGGCATGGCCTTTTCATTCATTGCCTTGGCCTTTTCCTCGCTGAGGACCAAGGAGTCAATCGGGTTGCTTTTCCAGGAGCCTGGTTGTTTGGTCCAGTGGGTGACAAACTTGCCGAAGGCGGACGTGGAGGCCTTGAGCTTTTTCTTGTCATCCGCCGCCTTGTGCCAGGCGATGGTCTTGAAGGGGGCTTTTGCCTCTTCGACCTGCTGGATCTGATTTGCCGCGTTAATCTTTTGGGTGAAGTCCTCCCTGGGGCCGAAATTGAAATAGGCGAACAGGCTGACTGTGATCACCGCGAAACCAAGCCAGATGGCCAGGTAATCTTCCTTGGTCCAGAGATCCGACCAACTGCTCTTGCCGCGATCTATTACAATGTTGGTGTCATCTGCCATTGATTCGTTCTCCTTGTTAACGATAAGGTCGATTTTCCTTGCCGCGGTTTGAATTGTTTTGTCGAGTGATCATGGAATAACTCTGTTTGTGAACCATCACCCCTGCTCTTTCTTGTTCTTCACAATTACGGTTTTGATGTCCTTCCACTCTTCACCTCCTGATGAGCTGAGATTGACGGTAGCCCCGGGAGCTCCCCGCAGTACTGTTGCCGCTGTCCGATTTTCTTTTTTTGCAATAACCAAACCATCAGGGGTTTCATGGTGTTTCTATATTTTTTTCTTTTTATTCTGGTTAGTTATTTGCACAGAGATGATTGTGGGTTGATTTTTCTGCTGTGATCCCAGTAGGCTTGAAAATATGGTGCCTCCTTGAGGAAGCAGCAAGAATGGAATGCCCCTCTGCATGCCGGGAAGCGGGGGCTGCTTGCCCTTGGATGCACTGCTTCCTAATGGAAGCAGTCGGCCTGGTCCCGATACGATCTTTATCCATGAAACACAGAGGAGATAACATGGCGGCTGTGAAACAAACCGGGATGAGGCGGCACCTGACCCCTTCGGGCATGCAGATGCGTTTCATGCTCGGCCTTGCCTTTATCTTTTTCTTTTTCTGCGTCTGTATTGCAGCCTTGATCTATTTCCATGAAAAAAAGATGTTGGAGGAGGAGGCCTTCAATCAGACCGAGCTGGTAATGGCGGCGGTTGATTCGCTGCGGGAATATGTGCGCGGAGAACTGCGTCCCCGGATGTATGAGCTGCTGGACGATCAGACCTTTGTGATCGAGGCCATGTCCACATCCTACATCAGCCGGGCGGTGATGGACCGTTTCAACCGCAACATGCCATCTTTTTCCTACCGGCGGGTGGCCATACAGGCCAGAAATCCTGATTACGAGGCCAATGAGCTGGAACGACGGATGATCGACTATTTTGCGGAAAACAAGGACCTGGACCACTGGCGGGGGATTGTCAACACCCCCACGGGCCGCTATTACATAAGTTTCCGGCCGGTTCGGTTTTCCGGCAGTTGTTTTCACTGCCATGGCGAACCGGAGGATGCCCCGCGGTATATCGTCGAGAACTATGGCTCGGTGCGGGGATTCCACAAGCAACGTGATGCGGTGGGCGGTGTGCAGAGCGTCGCCATTCCGGTGGATTTCGACCTGGCCAAGGTCATGGAGGTGGCCTGGACCGTTTTTTCGGTGGCCTTTCTGGTTGTCTTTTCGCTCTACGGCATTATCTGGTTTTTTTTCAATAAAGTGGTCGTGCAGAGTCTGCGTCAGCTGTTGGACAGTTTTCGGGAAAACCTACGGGATGAAAAGGGGATGCAGCTCTATGAACAGGCCCGCTCCAAGGATGAGATCTTCGAGATGTCCCTGGCTGTGCAAAGCATGGCCCAGCACCTGCGTGAGACCCATCGGAAACTGGAAGATTACGCCGAGAACCTGGAGCAGATGGTGGCGGAACGCACCAGCGCCCTGGAAAACTCCCAGCAGCGACTGCGACAGAAGGTGAAGGAGCGGAGCCAGGAACTGCGCACCTTAAACATCATCGCAGAGTTGATCACCCAATCGGTGCGGCTGGCCGACATCCTGCCCCGGGTGCTGGAGCAGACTCTCAAAGCCTTTCCGGCCAGCGGCGCGGGTATCTATCTTCTTGACCGGGAAATGGCAGTGCTGCGCTTGCAATGCCGGCAGAACGCGGCCGAGCTGGATGAGGAGATTTCCTTTGAACCAACCCGCTGCCTGCCTCTGCTGGAAGAGCAGGGGCGTGATTTTGACGGGTTCATCCGCCAGGCCGCCTGTGCTTACATTGATCTGGCCGGATCAGAACCGGCCCTGCTGAACAGTTTAAACGTGCCGCTCTGCTGCCGCAACGAGGTGTTGGGGGTGATGACATTTCTGGGCATTGACTCCGACGAGTTGGATGCCCAGCAACATGAACTGCTGTTTTCCATCGGTCACCAGATCGGGGTTACCATCGAGAGCCTGCAGAACACCGCCCGGTTGCTGGAGAGCAAAGAGCTGTTGCAATCGGTATTTGACGGCATCACCGACGTGCTGGTTCTGCTGGATCGTGAGCAGCGGATCAGGATGGTCAACCGGGCCTTTCTGCTCCGCCACGACATCGCCCTGGAGGAGGTGCTGAATCGGCCGCTGACCGCACTTTCTTTGAAGCACAGCTGCCCCTTTTCCTTCTGTCGCGATTTTCCCGCCTTGACCTCCACAAATGTGACGGTGGAGCAGGTGCGCACCGAGGACGGGTTGATCTACGAGGTCAGCATCTATCCCATCCTTTCGGAGCGAGGCAGGGTGCGCAATATCGTCTGCATTGCCAAGGATATCACCGAACAGAAGGAGGTCGAACAGACGATCCAGCAGGCTGAAAAGCTCTTCTCCCTGGGGCAGCTGGCCGCCGGCGTTGCCCATGAGATCAATAATCCGCTGGGGGTGATCCTCTGCTATGCCGACATCCTGAAGGAGGAGATGGGAGAGGAGACAGCGCATTGGCAGGACGTGGAGGTGATCGAAAAGCATGCCCGTTCCTGCCAGCGGATCGTTGCCGATCTGCTCAATTTCGCCCGCAGCCAACGCAGCGACAAGAATTCCTGCGGCATCAACGAGGTGATCGAAGAGGTGGTGGCCGTGGTCCGGCAGCAGTTTCTCAAAAAAGGGATTTCCATCACCGAACAACTGGCCCCAGACCTGCCGCAACTTCTGCTTGACCGGGACCGGATGCGCCAGGTCTTTCTCAATCTGCTGATGAATGCCTCGCATGCCATCGTGGAACAAGGTGATATTCGGATCATCTCGGAGTTGCTTGCTGAGGAGGACAGGGTGGAAGTGGTGGTGGAGGACACCGGCTCAGGCATCCAGCCTGAACTTCTGGCCCGCATCTTTGATCCCTTTTTCACCACCAAGCCGCAAGGGTCGGGAACCGGACTCGGCCTGTCGGTGAGTTACGGCATCATCCGGGACCATAATGGCGAGATTCGGGTTGAAAGCAGGCCCGGGGAACGGACCCGTTTTATCATTTCCCTGCCGGTTCACAACCGGTAGAAAACAGTCTTTGCCGAGGAAGAGAAAAGAACCATGTCACGACAACGGATTCTGCTGGTGGATGACGAGACCGACCTGCTGGTCGGATTAAAACGGATGTTGGCCCGCGAGTTCACCGGGGTGGAAATTTTTATGGAAACCAACGGCATCAAGGCACTGGAACTGACCGGAACGCAGCGGTTCGATCTGATCCTGATCGACATCCAGATGCCGGAAATCAATGGTTTGTCTCTGCTCCGCAGGATGTTGGCCATTGATCCGGCCCTGACCATCATTATAATGACAGGCTACGGCACCATCGAGATAGCGGTGGAGGCCATGAAGAGTGGCGCCTATGATTTTATCACCAAACCTTTTGACCGGACCTCGCTGTTCCGGGTGATCGGCAAGGGGCTGGAGCTGAATCGGCTGCTGCGGGAGAACATCCGGCTCCGCCAGTGTATCAGCGAGCAGCAGCCATTTGCCGATTTCGTCGGCCAGTCGCGCCCTATGCAGCGCCTCTACCACGGCATCCGCACCACGGCCGCCACCGATTATACCGTGCTGATCCGTGGCGAATCCGGCACCGGCAAGGAGTTGACCGCCAGGGCTATTCACAGCCTCAGCAGCCGTCGGGAAAGGCCGATGGTTATGGTCAACTGTCCGACCATCCCGGAGCAGCTCCTGGAAAGCGAATTATTCGGCTACCGGAAGGGCGCCTTCACCGGCGCGGATCGGGATCGGGAAGGTCTACTCGTGCAGGCGGACGGCTCCACCATCTGCCTGGATGAAATCGGCGACATTCCGGTTTCGGTGCAGACCAAACTGTTGCGTTTCCTGCAGGAACGGGAGATCAGGCCAGTGGGTGGCGCCGGCACCAGGTCGGTGGATCTGCGGATTATCGCCTCCACCAACGCGGATCTGGAAAAAAAGATCAAGGACCATTCATTCAGAGAGGATCTCTATTACCGGCTTAACGTGGTCACTCTCCGCACCCCGCCCTTGAGGGAGATCCGGGAGGATATCCCGCTCCTGGTCGATCACTTTACCCGCCTGGTCTGCAGTGAACTGGGGTGGCCGGAAAAACGATTTTCCCTGGAGGCGCTGGAGGCGCTGGTCAACAAAGAATGGCCGGGCAACGTCCGGGAGCTGCAGAATGTGGTGCGCAGTGCTGTGCTTTTTTGCCCGGAAGAGACCGTCGGGATTCGTTATCTGCGTAACCAGCGGGCCGGAGAGGCTGTCGGTCCAGGTCGGGAGAACGCGGCCGACAGAGGTCAGGAGGTGGAGCTTTATCGTGAAGCAAAGGATAGGGTAATCACCGATTTTACCAAGGAGTATGTGGTCGGACTGCTGGAGTCCACCGGCGGTAATGTCTCCAAGGCAGCAGAGCTTTCCGGACTCACCCGGGCCGCTCTTCAGAAGATCATGCGGCGGCACGAGATCGTCTCCCAGAACTTCAGGCCGGATTGAGGCCGCTCTGCCGCCTGCTGGTTGCCGTTGAGGCAGACTTCCGCAAGAATGAGCGGCAGTTCCAGCGACTCAAAGCCGCCAGTCCCGCATGCTCAGCACCAACCGACGGAGACGGGCCAACTGCAAAGAAACACCACCGTCCTTTTCCCTCGTCAAAAAGAATACCGCACCCGGAATTCCAGCCGCCAGTTGTTCTGTTTCTCACCATATTCGTTCAGCCTGCTTCCTACAAGCCAACTTCCCTTCACTCTCAGTTCCAGATCGGTAATGCCCATATAGAGCAGTTCCGGGGACAAAGAGAGACTTCCATCGTCAAGATTGGAAATCGCCGTTATGGCTGGCGTGAAGTAAAGGATGTCGAAAGGGTCCTTCTGACTGGCCCGCAGATACAGGTAATTACGCATCGGGTTCATGCGGCCATACCCCCTTTCGGCCAGATTTTTCGCCTTTTGCAGGAGGCCGGTGTCGCCATTCGCCTGGAAATCGTCGTATCCCTGGTCGATAAAGCGGAAAAAATTCTCCATCTCCTCCCGGCTGTAGCCACCACCATTGTGATAATATTCGACGATCCAGGTCGTTTCCGCCTCGGTCAGGTAGCGGATACCGACCAGCCAGTTTTGCGCGTCCTCTTCCTGTTCGAAGATGGCCCCTGTGGATTGGACAATCTGCTTATGGACCCTACGGATATAAGCGAATTCACCGTGCACCTCGAAATTGGCGGCGAGGTTGCGGGCAAAATCGACACCATAGCGATTGGTCCGGCTGCCGCCGGTTAAAAAAAGAAGGTCGATATCGGTATCATACAGAAGAAAATAGAGTTTGCCGCCGGCATTGAGATGTTCTGATTTTCCGAAATCGTCATTCATTTTTCCCCGCACCGGCAGCAGCACAGGGGCGAGGGAAAGTGTCCGCAAGGGGCCGGCAAAGCTCCTGATGCAGGTGGCCGAAGCCAGCACGAAACCTTCCAGATCCAGCTCCGGATCATCCGGATCCTTGAGGCGGTCGAGAAAGGCGACCGGATTCCAGGCATATCCCGTTCCCCAGCGCAGGCTCTTTTTTCCTGCTTCCAGTCCCAGGCTTGCAGTGGGCTTGAATGAAAGAAAGGCGTCGTATACGGTCGCTGTAATCGATTCGCCGAGGTAGGAGGCGCGGTAGTCACCGTTGGCACGGACAAAGAGCCTGCTCATCCCCTTTTCCAGGCTCCCTTCAAGTTGCAGCCGGCCGTTGTGCTCGGCCGTGGTGTCGTCCTCGTCCTGATCAAAGATACGGAGGCGATAGAGAGCGGCATCATGGTCGAGGCCGAACAACATCGGCCGCAACTCGACGTAACCACTGAGATGATAGGGCTTTTTCTCGAATTCGGAGAGATCGAAGCTATACTCTTCTGCCTCCGCGACGTTTGCCGCAGCGCAGAACAGCATCGTCAGCAGAGCGAGCAGCCGCGCTATCGAATCGAGACGACAAGGTACCATGCCGCCCTGTTTACCGGCTTCCGGCCATTGCATCGAGCGATTCCGATTTGTTGATTCATGACAGGCGGTTACTGGAGCGATGCCAGGTCGGGCATGAAGGTCAGGGTGAAGACCTCGTCCTTCAAAGCCCGCTCCTTGATGCCGGCGAAAATCATGATCGACCGATATCCCTTGTGCAGAGGACTGTTGGTCTCGATAACCGCCGGCCGTTTAATGCCGCCGCCGAAATCCTTAACCTCCTTGAAATGAAGCGTCTTGATCAGCATGTCCGCCTCGGTGAGGCATTCAATCGTGACCGGCAGCATCGTTTTTTTATCGGCCCAGAGCCTGAGCCGATCGTAGGCCACGCTCTTGGTCTTTGCCTTGAGATGAAGAAGGTAGGCTTCGCCCTTTTCTTCGACCTTTTCCACCTCATATTCCGCCGCGTAATCGAGCTGGAGGATGTCGGCATTGTTGAAGACCCCGCCGACCACGGACTGGAGGCTCGTTATCCTGATCGGCTTTCCCACCCCCGGGATATAGAGCCACATATTGTCGCCAAGTCTGAGGGTGCTCCGACCTTTTTCGCTAGCTGGCGAGAGAAAGAGCGAGGCGACCTTGTCGAACCCTTTCTTTACCGTGAAGAGGACGTATTCTTTTTTTCTGCCGTCCGGCTCCTCGTTGATGAGCTTGCGATACGATTCATACGATTCCGGATTGAGATTACGGTCAACCTGCCGAAGCAACGCCTCCCCGTCCAAGGCATGGGCGGGGAGCACCAGCAAGAGCGAAAAAATGAAAACAATGGCGAAGCGCATGGTTTCTCCTCCTATCTGTCCACAGCCTGCTTCACAGCCTCGACGGCGCTCCCCTGGAATTCAAGAAAACGCATTCCTCGTGCCTCCATGGCGCCGACCATCTTCGGCCCGAACGTCCCGGCTATAACGACGGCCACTCCCCTCGCGGTGAGGAGCTCGACCGCCTGCCTGCCAGCCCCCCCGGCCACATCCTTGTGCGGGTTGGCCACCGCTTCGAGAAACTCCCCGTCTTCATCAAACAGGAGAAAATAGGAAGAGCGGGCTGCTACGCCGCTCACCACGGCAGACGGCCCGCTCCCGTCGACGGCCACGGCAATTTTCGCCGGGCCGGCAGCAAAGGCGGTGAAGGAAAAGAACATCACGAACACCATGGACAAGCTGATTAATACTTTCATTCTGCCCCCTCTCGAAACAGGTTAAACATGGCGCAGCGCCTTGATGGGTTCCATCCGTGAAGCCTTGAGCGCCGGCTGCAGGCTGGCTATCGCCGAAACAATAATGACGATCACCGATATGGTCAGGACATCCGAGGGGCCCATGGCTGCCTTTAGTACCAGTCCTTTCTGTTGGCCGAAGTCGAAGGTGATGGCGGACAGGTTGAGCAGAGAGACGATGACCACGGTAGTGATAGTGCCCATGAATGCGCCGGAAATCCCAAGGCAGAATCCTTCCAGCACGAACATTGATAGGATTCTGCCGGGCAGGGTGCCGATGGCGGCGATGGTTCCTATCTCCCTTATCCTTTCGTACACCGCCATGATCATCACATTCATGATGCTTACCAGGACGATGGCGATCAGCATCAGCTTGATAAAAAAGGTCATCACGTCGATCATACGGGCGATGTTGAAAAAGGGCGAAAGCTTCTCCCAAGTATGCAGCTCGAAAACAGGTTTGCCCTGCTGGTTCAGTTCCTCAGCCAGGGCACCCTCCAGTCTCATACCGACTTTATGGAGTTTGCCGAAATCCTTGAGCCTGATCGCTATCTCACTGATCTCTCTCTCCTCCATCCGCAATATCTCCATGGCGTCCGCGATATGGAGATAGCCGTCCCTTCCGCCGGGACCGGTGGCGCTCTCCAGTATGCCGGACACGGTGAGCTGTCTGCCATTCACAGAGCCGTCCTGATTGGTGGCGACAATGACCACCACGTCGCCCACCTTCACCTTCATGCCACGAGCCAGAAGTTCCGGCACCCATATCTGCCCTTTTTCGATATTTTTTGCACCGTTGACGACCCGTGACGCCAGAAGCGGCACGGTTTGAAGTTCCCGGTCCGGATAGACGCCGTTGAGTCTGATATTGGTGGTCTCCATGAAATTGCTGAACATGCCGCCGAACTTGATCCGAGGGGAATACGATTCTATCTCCGGCCGGCCGTCGAGGATTTTTTCCAGGCGGGTCATTGCCCCGGCTTGCAGGTTCAGGTTCAAGGGCAGGCTGTCAATGGAGGCGACATACCCTTTTCGATGGACCTGCAGGTGGCCGATCATGGAGTCGGTTATCTGGCCGATCATCATGGCCTTGAAGGAGCCCGAAACGGAGATGAATACCAAAACGAAAACCACGCCGATGGTGATGAGGAACGTGGTCAGCAGGGTCCGCCGCTTGTAGCGCAGCAGATTACGCACCGCGATTTTCATTAGTTTACCCATGACTTGCCTCCTTTATCCTTTGCATTCCTGCCAGCCGGCCGTCTTCCAGGGTAAAGACGGTCTCCGCCTCGCCGACGATCTTGGGATCATGGGTGGAGAAAATAAAGGTCGTACCGAAGCTGTCGCGCATCCGTTTCATCAACTCGATCACCATGAAAGCGGTCTTGTGGTCCAGATTGGCGGTTGGCTCGTCCGCCAGGACAAGCTTGGGGTTGGTGACCAACGCCCGAGCCACCGCGGTTCTCTGCTTCTGGCCGCCCGAGATCTGGTCGGGATATTTATCCCGCTGCTCAACCATGCCAACTGCCTCCAGAAGGGCGCTTACCATTTTCTTCCTTTCTGCGGCAAGGGCATTCTGCACCATGAGCAGCGGGTATTCTATATTTTCATAAACGGTGAGCACCGGGATGAGATTGAAATCCTGGAAGATAAAGCCAAGATTCATCCCACGGAAAGAAGCGCTTTTTTTCCGGTCAAGACGAAGGACGTCCATGCCCGCCACCGTGAGTGCACCCTTCGTGGGTTTGTCGAGACAGCCGATAAGGTTGAGCAGGGTCGTCTTGCCGCTGCCCGACGGTCCCACGAACGAAACGAAGGAGGACGGCTCGATTTCGAAACTCAAATTGTTCAAGGCCCTGATCGTAACTTCGCCGGCTTGATACTCTTTGTGAATGTTTTCCGCGACTACCAAAGCCATATTTTAACCTCCCTGTAGATCGTAGGGTTTGATCTTTTTCAACCTCCCGAACAGTGCCAGGCTGAACAGCAGGAAAATGAGCAAAAAGCCGGCCGCAAACGCGGTGATGAGCAACGGTTCGAAATGGACGGGGATCGTGCTGCTGACCACCCGTTCAATAGCGTTCTCTGCCGGCAGGAAATGGGGCCGGGCCGAAATGTCCCACGGCAGTTCCATGGAGACCGTCTGGTGGCCAAGGAGCAGGAGTCCGATGACGGCAAGGCCGCTGCCCGCCAGGATGGAGACGCAGAGCAAGAGAAGATTTTCGCCGATGAATTGTTTCTTGAGATCGATCAGGCGCCAGCCCAGCATCCTCAAGATGGCGATTTCCCGCTCCCTGGATTTGAGGTTGAAAACGGTCAACAGGCCGAAGGCCAGCACCAGCAGGCCACCAATGATCAGCACCAGCAGCCGCCCGGCGGCGGAAACGATGCCGAGCTGCTCGCCTATCTCCCGGGTAAAGGTCTTTTCGCTGAAGACCAGGAGTTTGTCGTCCACATCCCTGATCAGCTGTTCCTTGTCTCCCTGCCAGGCCGGATCGCCGCGGAGCAGTACCACATTGCCGAAAGCGCCTTCTGGTAACTGATAGATGTTCCGCATTTCCTTGGACTCTCTGGCAACTTCCAGGGCGTCTGTTATGTCCATATAGAAGTCGGCTGGGATGATGTTGCCGCTCAGGTGAGGGCGTAATACGCCGCTGATCGAATAGCTCCTGTCGTCCAGGGCAAGGCTGTCGCCGACCGCAAGCCCGTATTTTGTCCCGAAGGCGGCGGAAATCACGATCCGATGGCCGCCGAGTTCCAGGGTTCCTTGATCGATATTTTTCGCCAGGATGGGGAAAAGAATTTTGCTTTCCGGATCGACACCGAGGGCCGCCTTGAAAAAGGCGTCATCGAAATACCAGAAGAAAATCCCCATGTCCGCCTCATCCACAAAAGGCAGTTCGGCAAGACGCACGAACTGTTCACTGGAGACCGGGCCGTTGGAGTGAGGAAAAATAGCGCCCTTCATATGTTCCGGAATTTCGCCGCTTTTCTGAACAATGGTCTGTACACCGATACTTTTGAGCGGCAACCGGGCGATATCCGGGATGGCTCGGTGCAGGGCGGCGGCCATGACCACCAGGGCGAAATAGACGGCCAGGCTCAGACAGAGCGCTACGGTCTTGACCTTGTTGGCGCGGAAAAAGGCGAGGAAATAGGAAGTCATCACAACTGGAACCCCTGGTCAAGAAATGGTGCGATTTTCAGATGAGGCAATGCCAGAAAATGGAGAAGCGCGCTCAGAACGCCTGCGAGCAAGACACCACCGGCCAGAAGATATCCCAGGTCCAGGATCTGCCACCTGCGCAGATCCTTACCGGGCCAGCCCAGGATTTTGAGTACTTCGGTCTGCCCGGCAAACTCCAGGCGATGCATCTTTAATACCCAGAAAAGGAGAAGAAGGGAGAGAGGCAGAAGCAGAAGTACAAACAGATGCCCTCCCTGATAGATCAAGCGGTTGAAGGCCGAGAGGTTTTTATAGAGACTGTCCCGACTGATCAGGGAAAAACCGGGGAAGGCGCGGGCCAGGTCATCGCTGATCAGGCGGACATCCGTCATGCCGGCCAAGGCGACAAACACCTGATTGATCACCCGCTCTTCCAGGCCGGAAAGCCGGAGCGCGGTATCGTAGGGCAAAAAGACGGCGGCGTTGCTCAGATTGCTCTGTTCCGTAAAATCGATCAGGCCGACGATGGCCAGCTCGCGGCCGGCAAGCTGGAAACGGCCCCCTGGCTTATGGCCGAAAAGTTTGGCAAAATGTCGTTCGAGGATGACCTCGTCCGCTCCGCTGTCTGAGAAAAAGCGGCCGCCTTTCATGAGCAGGTTTTCAATTTTTCGCAAGCCCATCGGCGGGTCGGCAGGGTCGAGGCCCACCACGGTCAGGGTATTCTGCGGATCGAACTGCCAGAGCACCAGAGCGGTGGAGTACCGGTCAATGCCCTTGATTGCCGTAAGCTTTCCGGACGTATTCTGCCGGTCGAAATGATGCAGGTTGAAGGGCTCGACCAACCCCCTTGTCCTGACTGCGTCCGCATCCTTGCCTTTCGAGTCCTGCTGCAGGATCAACTCGGTATTCAGGGTCGCGAGCGGCCGGTCGGCCAGGGTGGTGATCTGACGGACCAGAAGCCAGGATGCGGCGGGAAGCAGCAAAAAAAGGCCGCATAGCAGCACGACCGGCAGGGTCTTCTTCCTGTGGAAGAGAAGATTGCGCAGTACGATACCGGAGAGCTTCATTCCTTCCCTCCTCCGCTCAGTTCAGCCAGAATGACTCGCAGGTCGGTGTAATCCCATTCGCCGGCGAACATGGGCACAAAGGCGTCGCCCTTCGGAAAATTTCTGAGCCGCAAAGGGTGGCCGTTTACGGTGAAGCTGTCCCGACCGTTAATGAACACGGCTACCGGCATGTGGTCGGTAATTTTGTATTTTTTCAGCATTTTTTCGGTGTCGCGCTCTTCAAAGCTGTATTTTTTGACCGTGACGTTTTTGAATTCAGCCACCACCTGTTCCACCTTGCCGACCACGACCATGGCCGGCCGGTGGGGCAGATAGAAAATCTCTATTTCAATGTTGCCGGCCCGTGCGGGCCCGGCCTGAAAAAAAAGAAACAGGGCCAAGAGAGTGGCGAGGGAGGGTGTTATCGTGATCATTCGGCTCATTGGGTCAAACCTCCATCTTTTAAAATATGAGTTTTCGTAGTGTAAGCGGCGATCTCCCGGTCATGGGTGATGATCAGAAAGGTGGTATCCAGATTTCGGTGTAACCGCGAAAACAGGGTCATGATTTCCGTGGCCGTGGCCGAGTCCAGGTTGCCGGTCGGTTCGTCGGCCAGTACCAGGCCCGGACGGTTGACCAGGCTCCTGGCGATGGCAACCCGCTGTTTTTCGCCGCCGCTCAGGTTGTCCACCCTTTCCTGCAGCTTGTCGGACAAGCCGACCTGCCCGGTAAACTCTCGAATCCTGTTTTCCTTTTCGGAACCGGGAATGTCCCGGCGGGGATAGATGGCAAGCAGGATGTTGTCATGCACGGAAAGCGAGGGGATCAGCTTGAAATCCTGGAAGATGAAGCCGATGTGCTGGAGCCGGAAAGCGGCCAGCCGTTCTTCGTCCAGATCGCTGATCGTCTCGCCGCGGAATATGACCCTGCCGGCGTCCGGCCTTATAAGCCCGGCAATCACGGCCAGCAGAGTGCTTTTGCCGGCCCCGGATTTACCCATGATGCTGACCATCTCCTTTTCGCCCACCGACAAGCTGACCCCGTCGAGGACGGGCCGCCCCCTGTATGTCTTTCGTACTTCCTGTATCGTAAGCATTATTGTTCCTCTCGTTGGGCCGGACCGTTCTCGTGGGAACAGCTCTGTTTCGCAACGGCACAGCTTTGATGAATTGCCTGGAGCAGCTCCCGTCGCTGCGCAAGCGTCAGAATATCCTTTTCCTGGAGCAGAAGATCAAACACCAGATCCTGCATCCGGCGCTGTCCGGCAAGGATTTCCGCCTGCTTCTCGCGGATGGCGGATTCGTCCAGATCGGGTGCGGCCAGCAGCTCCATGAGCTGGCCATGCAGGCCTCCCAGTATCCTGAGCTGCGCCTCTGTTTCTTTACGAAAATGAAGGGCGTGTGGTTCAATCCGCTTCCACTGCTCCGGGGTAACGCCAATTTCTTGATGCAGCGCCGACAGGCCCATACTCTTGCCGCTCTGGTTTTCCGCTGCCTTGTGCTTTATTGATAAGCCAGACATTGCCTGCGTCAGCCAGAAAGCGATAAAGGCCGCATTCAAGCTGACGGACAGAACAAGCAGCGGTTTTTTTAATCTGTTCCAGATCATTTCACTCTCCCGTCATAGTCCATGAGAGCCAGGGTTGCAGCCACCATGGAGCCTTGCGGCGCGGTCCCCAGGGACTGAAAGGCGTATAAGGGGCCGTCAACGATTTCGGTCCGGCAGACAGTGACCTCGGAGGGGGCAAGGAGGTCAATCCGAAAGCTGGCCCAGCCCAAGTAGCTTCCCATGGTCAGGCCGATGACCAGGGCCGCAGCGGTCGCGCCCTTGAGCACCAACGGCTGCATGGTCCAGATCTCTCGCCACCAACGGCTGAACGAACCGGAGATAACCTGTTTTTGCCTGGCCTGGGCGGCCGTCTGTATTCGGGCCGTCAAAAAAGGCGGTACCGGCGACGTCGGCAGGGAGGCAAGGAGCGGCGCAAGTTCTTGCAGATCATCCAAGACGGCGCGGCAGGACGCGCACTGCGTCAGATGGCGCTCAACCAGGCTTTGCTCCCGCTCGGAAAGTTCTTTGTCCAGAAAGGCGTTCAAGCGTTTTCTGTATCTGAGACATTCCAGCATTTCAATCACCTCATTTACTTAAACGAGCGACGGCGGAAAACCCCCGCTCATAAACGAAAAAAAAATTCTCGGTTTCCCAAAAGATCCCGCAGTCTCTCTCGGCCTCGACCGAGAAGCCGCTCCACCGCCTTGGGCGAGGTGTCAAGTGCCGCAGCTATTTCTTCGTAATTCAGATCCTCGTAATAGCGAAGCACGATGGCCATCCGCTGGTTGGGTGCCAGGGCGTCGAGCGCCTGGCGAACCGCGACGGCGGTTTCCCGGCGCATCAGCACCTCAGCCGCATCAAGACGATGGTCTGGGAGATCGGGGAGCGTGTCTAAATAGAGAGGTTTTTTCTTTTTTGCCCGATCCAGGCAGAGACGGGTGATGATCCGATGAAAAAAGGTCCTGAATTTCGCCTCGGGCCGGTAACGGCTGGCGGAGTCCAGAAGGCGCATAAAGGCATCCTGCACCACATCAGCCGCCTCGTTTTCGTCGCCGAAAAAACGGTAGGCAATCCGCCAGGCCCATTCCTGGTGGCGTTCGACAATCTTTCCGAAGGAATTGAGGTCACCTTGGCCGACGGCTTGCAGCAAATGTTCGTCATTGTCCGCATAATCAGGCAATCCAGCGTCTCCTGATATTCCGGAGGCTCAGAGCAAACAGGATGGCACAGAAGACAACAAGGGCGGCAAAGTCGAGAACAAAAGGCATTGTCTGGCCACCGTGCACGGCGCCATGGAGAACGTCAGCCCCGTAGGTAAGGGGAAGCACGTAGGCAAGGGGTTTCAGTAACAGGGGTAGTCTTTCGATTGGGAAAAAAAGACCGCAGAGAAAGATCATGGGAAAGCGGAAAAAATTGGAAAAGGTCTGGGCCTCGAAGACCTCGCTCACCGCCACGGCGATGAACAGGCCCAGAAAGGCCGAGGCCACGGCAATGAGAATTACGGCCGGGAGAAAAGGGCCCCAAGCAATCCCGGAAAGATCGACCAGAAACGCCGCCATGACTACCGGCACGAAACCGTTGGCCACGCCAAAGACAATGGCGCCACCGGTCTTGGCCAGCATCAACAGTTCAAACGGAATGGGGGCGAGCAGCAACCTCTCGAAAGAGCGATTCTTTTTCTCAAAGGTCACGGTCACCGCCAGCATCGAGGTGGTGCCGAACAGGATAGAAATCGCCACAACGCCGGGCAGCAACGTCAGAATGCTTTCCAGGCCACTACCGGATTTAATGAAGAACATGCCAGTCCAAGCCAGGGGAAAAATCAAGCCCCAACTGATGTTCGGGGGCTTAAGATAATAGGCTCGCATATCCTTGACGAGAATGTTCCAGAAGGCGATCCATCTCCTCATGCCTTGCCTCCCGTGATTGTTTTTTCCTTTTCCGATTTCATGGCTGCCGTCTCAATGCCAGTTATGCGGACGAAAACATCCTCAAGAGACGGGCGGACCTTGCGGGCCTCGGTCACCTCCAAGCCGTGCTCTTCCTCAATGAACCGAATGAGGGGGCCGATTCGCACCGGTTCGGAAGACTCCACCTGGAATGCCTGATCCGAGACCGGCGTGCACCGCAGCCAGGGAAACTCGGTGCCGATCCCCTCGCACAGATTCGCATCTTTCCCGGATACTGAAAATTGCACCACGTAACGCCCTGCTGTCTCCTGCATGAGCGATTCCACCGTATCAATCCGGACCACCCGGCCTTTGACTATGAAGGCAATGCGGCCACAGAGCCGTTCGGCCTCCTCGATGTAGTGGGTGGTAAGAAAAATTGTCGTGCCGGACTGGTTCAGGGAGGCAATGAGTTGCCGGATCTGGCGGGCGCTGGCCACGTCGATACCGGTGGTGGGCTCGTCCAGGAAGAGAATTTGCGGTCCGTGCATGATCCCGGCGGCGAGGGTCAGTTTTCGTTTCATGCCCTTGGAGTAGCCGCCGAACCGGCGGGTCGCCGCCTCGTTCAGACCAAATTGGGCGAGCAGATTTTGCGCCCGCTCTTGTCGGTCGCGTTTGGTCATGCCATACAGCGCCCCGCAGAAACAAAGATTGTCGAAGCCGGAGAGTTCAGGATACAGGTTGCTTTCGTCCGGCACCACCCCCATCAGATGCTGCGCCGCCTTAGGATCGCGGGAACAGTCAAGACCGGCGATGCTGATCGTTCCCCCACCCGGTCGGGCCAGGCCGGTGAGCATGTTGATGGTCGTGGTCTTGCCGGCGCCGTTGGGACCGAGAAAACCGAACAACTCGCCCCGTTTCACTGTAAAATCCACCCCGGCGACGGCCTGCACCTCGGCGAAGCGCTTGGTCAGTCCTTTCACGTCGATAATGGCCTTTTTATTGCTCGGCATTAACAATTCCTCTTGTCCTGGATAAATAAAAGACAATATAAAAAGTCTCTTGTTGTTTTGGTATGATTTCGATCATATCAATGGTTCCTGCTTAACGGATTTTGATAAAATCATCTCCCCGGTAGATATTTCCTTCCTTTTCCAGCGTTGCCAAGGTGCGGTAAAGGGTCTCGTGGGCCATGGCCAGATCCTGCGCCATGGCTTTAATGGTTCCTGAAACATTCACTCTCATGGTTTCCGGGTTGGCCTGAAGCAACAGATAATGCAGGACCCGGTCACGGGCCGAGCGAATGGATCGGACCTCCAGCAAGGCCCTCAGGTTTCTGACCTGACGGCAGAGAAGGACAATAAGTGCCTCGCTCTTTTCAGGATGATCATGCAGGTAGGCAAGAATTTTTTCCTTGCCATAACAGGCGACCGTGGAAGGCAGGAGCGCCTCTGCGTCGCAATGATAGTATGACGAAAACAGGGAGGCTTCGGCAAAGCTGTCACCCGGGCGGGCGGTATGCATGGAAACGGCGTTGCCTTCCGGGGCGTACCGCACAAGCCGTACGGAACCCTCCAGGACTGCGAAGACATGGGTGGCAGCATCCCCCATCTTGAACAGCAAATCCCCCTGTTCAAGTGACTTGCTTCCGGTTTGGGTCTCCTGGAATAATTCACAGAAAAAAAAATGGTTCATGTATGGATTCCTCCCAGTCTTATAAATGTTTCGATTGGAATGGAAGGCAAAGAGCCGCAAAAGCTGAATGTTGCTAATCAAGATGCAACACTACCGAATAACTGTTGAACAGCGCCCAAACCCGCTCCTGCTCCCGAAGGCCGAGCATCTTTGCTCTTTCACTTGAAACGATGGCGCACAGCTCGTTGCCATCGGCGATTCGTAGTACATATTCGCTTGCCATTTCTCCCTGATTAATATGTGTAACCACGCCATGGAAGATGTTTTCCGCGCTGGAGATGGGTTTTTCCGCCCCTTTCTGCAAAGTGACCCACGGCGCCTTCACTTCGGCGGTGATCAGCCGTCCCTCCCTCAAGACGAGCCTTTCCAGGCTGTCATTTGTGATCGTCGTCACGATCGAATGGCCGCTGATTGTTGTCAGCTCAACACGGCTCTGGATATCCCCCCGTCGGATTGCCGCGATCTTGCCAAAAAAGGCGTTGCGCGCGCTGGTCTTGCGCATCGATTCCCTTTCCACGAAAAGCCTGGTCAGTTCCCGGATATCCTCGTCGGAAAAGGCAACATAGGATGAGGTCAGGTTGGGAGTGGAATGCCCCAGCATTGCCTGGACTGCCGACAGCGGCATGTTGCCCCGCATCATCTCCACGGCCCGGGCCTTGCGAATCGACTCCGGCCCGCCCAGGCGCTTCGCGAAGCCGCATGCTGCCGTGCGCTCGTAGAACTTGCGGCGCACAAAGGCGGGATCGATATCGAACAGCTTTTGCAGGGAATCCCGGAAGTCGGGATCGCCAAGGGCCTCACGTATTTCGCGACAGAGAGCCCCGGGAACATGCACTTGCCTGGCAGTCCCCTTGCCGCCCGCGGCGCGACCGAAGAAAACCATCAGCAGGTCGAAGTCGATATCCGAAAACGGGTCGATGGCCAGGACCTCGTTCAGCTTGGCTCCCGTGTACCGAATCAAGAGAAAGATGAGCAGTATGCGCCGCCGGGACTGCCGCACATCGGTCCGGTCCGCTGCTGCAACCCACTCGCGGAAGGATTGCTCCAAACGTTCCAGTTGCATTGTGTCGAGGCCTTGGTCGCTGTCCGGGCCGGCAATTATCCGACCATGTTCCATTCCTGCAGCTACCGGTTGGAGGACGCCATTTTTTTTCGAATCCATGGATCTTGACCTTTATTGAAAGATTTGATATCTTTGACACGCAAATTATTCTTTTCGTGTCAGTTCGTCAAGTTAAATCCTTGCCAAGAGGTTCCCGATGCTTTTTCATACCGCAGGAGTAGAAGTATCTCCCTGGATTCCGCCCCTGGTCGCCTTTGTGATTTCTTTTTTCACTTCTATGGGCGGAGTTTCAGGCGCCTTTCTGCTGCTGCCGTTTCAGATGTCGTTTCTCGGTTATACTAATCCGTCGGTCAGCGCCACCAACCAGTTGTTCAATATCGTTGCCATTCCCAGTGGCGTGTATCGCTACTGGCGGGAGGGCAGGATGGTCTGGCCGCTCACCTGGATTGTGGTGGCCGGGACGCTTCCGGGGGTATTCATCGGCGCCTTTGTCCGGATCAATTATCTGCCAGATGCCAGAAATTTTAAGCTTTTTGCAGCCGCCGTGCTTTTCTATATCGGTCTGAAAATGATTCGCGATCTGATGGGAAAAATATCGGGTGGCAAGAACAAGACAGCCGCCGAAAAGCGATTTCAGGAACTGGTACGTGATTTCCGTCGGAAGACCGGCGGCCCAGGCAGGGGCAAACAGAAAGAAATGCCGGTCGTGGCCGTATGCCGGTTTGATCTGAAACGTTTATGCTATACTTTTTACGGCGAACAATTCGACGTCGGGTTTTGGGGTATCTTCGCTTTGAGCTTCATCGTCGGTATTGTCGGCGGCATCTTGCCACCCCCGACAAACTATTGACCCACCCGCCGACGATAAACTGACCCACCTGATCGTTTTTCCTCACCCTTCCTTCTGACCCTCTTTTTCCATTTTCGCCCAAATCCTATCATTGCCTCTTCC
>JBMONO010000050.1:0-140117 GCA_049323655.1 Thermodesulfobacteriota bacterium
GCTACTTTTTTAATGTAATAATTTTATATAGTTACCGTCATCGCTATAAATAGTTCCCCCGCTCAAGCATGGGGGCAGCGATATAAAAGTTTACGAAAAGCCCCCGAAGCACCCCATGTGTGTCAAGAATTTACGGCTGGCCGGGAATTGCTGATATATTCCCATACTGCATCAGTTCTTCTGTATTGAATCACCCCTTTTCCTTATAGAGTTTGAGGGCTTCCAGGACGACATCGAGCCCCAGTTTGTTGCGGAATTTAAAACAATCGGCAATTGTCTTTTCCGGGCTATAGACGAGAATTTTCACCCCATCGATAGCGTGTTTTTCGATGCCGGCATTGTAGGCTTCCTTGGCCACCGGGCGTATCTAACCCCCGGTTCAGATAGTGGCGCACTGCGCTCGCACAATCCGACCTTGTTCGTTAGAGCTTTTTTTCAGTCAGTTTCCCAGTAACGTGCTTGTGGAGCACGTTAGAGATAAAAGTTTGATAGGGAATGCCTCCCTCTAATGCTTTTACGGAAATGGACCTGATGGACCGCGCCGGATCCGAACGATTTGCCCTTGCACTGAGCTCAATAGCCTTGGGCCCATTCTCTCCCTCTCCCAGCGCAGCAATCGGTCTCAGGATTTTTCTGCGGGTGATCGTCACTGCTCACAAGATGGTCAGGTCTTGAAACAAAATATGGCATCGCGGAACCGGAGGCTCTTCCCCCCCCCGGCCCCGCGCATTTTTCCGGCAATTACCTGGCCGGAGCTGACGAGAGGTCGAAACGGTCAAGGTTCATCACCTTGTTCCAGGCCGCGACAAAGTCGTGCACGAACTTCTCCTGGGCGTCCGCACAGCCGTAAACTTCCGCGATGGCCCGAAGCTGGGAGTTGGAACCGAAAATCAGGTCCACCCGGGTGCCGGTCCATTTGAGTTCGCCCGTCTTGCGGTCGCGCCCCTCGAACACGTCGGCGTCTGACGTCGTCGGCTTCCAGACCGTGGACATATCAAGCAGGTTGACGAAGAAGTCGTTGGTGAGGGTTTCCGGCCGCGAGGTAAAGACGCCGTGCGGCGAGCCGCCGAAGTTGGCATTCAGGACGCGCATGCCGCCGATGAGCACCGTCATCTCAGGCGCGGTCAGGGTCAGCAGTTGGGACCGATCCACCAGCAGCTCCTCCGCCGTCACGGCGTATCTGGTTTTCTGGTAATTGCGGAACCCATCCGCCTTCGGCTCCAGCACCCCGAACGACTTCACGTCGGTCTGCTCGATGGACGCATCCGTGCGGCCCGGCGCAAAGGGAACGGTCACCGGCTGGTCGGCATTTTTTGCCGCCTGCTCAACACCGGCGCAGCCGCCCAGCACAATGAGATCCGCCAGGGAGACCTTCTTGCCGCCTTTCTGCGCGCCGTTGAACTCCTGCTGGATGGATTCCAGGGCGGCGAGTACTTTCGCCAGCTGCTCGGGCTGGTTGACCTCCCAATCCTTCTGAGGGGCGAGGCGGATGCGCGCCCCGTTGGCGCCACCACGCTTGTCCGATCCGCGGAAGGTGGAGGCCGAGGCCCAGGCGGTGGAAACCAGTTCAGGGATCGACAGGCCGGCGGCGAGGATTTTGGCCTTGAGGGCGGCAATGTCGCTCGCGTCGATCAGTTCATGATCAACGGCCGGGACCGGGTCCTGCCAGATCAAATCCTCGGTTGGAACTTCGGGGCCGAGGTAGCGGGACTTGGGCCCCATGTCGCGGTGGGTCAGCTTGAACCAGGCCCGGGCAAAGGCATCGGCGAATGCATCGGGATTTTCGTGGAAACGCTTCGAGATCGGCCTGTAGATCGGGTCCATTCGCAGAGAGAGATCCGCCGTGGTCATCATGGTTGAAACCCGCTTCGACGGATCGTGGGCGGCGGGCGCGAGATCCTTTTCCGCCGGATTGACCGGAACCCACTGGTAGGCGCCGGCAGGGCTTTTCACCAGATTCCAGTCATAGCCGAAGAGCAGATCAAAATAGCCCATATCCCACTTGGTCGGATTCGACGTCCACGCACCTTCGAGGCCGCTGCTGATGGTGTCGCCGCCCTTGCCGCTGCCGAAACTGCTCTTCCAGCCGAGGCCCTGCTCTTCGATGGCGGCGGCTTCGGGTTCCGGCCCCACATGGGACGCCGGGCCGGCACCGTGGCATTTGCCGAAAGTATGGCCGCCCGCGACAAGCGCCACCGTCTCTTCGTCGTTCATAGCCATGCGCGCGAAGGTCGTGCGGACGTCCTTGCCGGAGGCGAGCGCGTCCGGCATGCCGTCCGGCCCTTCCGGATTCACGTAGATCAGGCCCATCTGCACCGCCGCCAACGGATTTTCCAAGTCCCTCTCCCCGCTGTAACGGCTCTTGGGCTTGTCACTGGTGGCCAGCCATTCCTCTTCGGAACCCCAATAAATGTCTTCTTCCGGCTCCCAGATATCCTCGCGGCCGCCACCGAAGCCAAAGGTCTTGAACCCCATGGACTCCATGGCGCAGTTGCCGGCAAGGATCATCAGGTCGGCCCAGGAAATTTTCCGGCCGTATTTCTGCTTGATCGGCCAGAGCAGCCGGCGCGCCTTGTCGAGGTTGACGTTGTCGGGCCAACTGTTGAGCGGCGCCAGTCGCTGATTGCCGGAGCCGGCGCCGCCGCGACCGTCGCCCATCCGATAGGTGCCGGCGCTGTGCCATGCCATGCGGATAAAGAGGCCGCCGTAGTGGCCCCAGTCAGCCGGCCACCACTCTTGGGAATCGGTCATCAGCGCGTAAAGGTCCTGCTTCAAAGCGTTGAAGTCAAGTTTCTTGAATTCTTCCGCATAGTTGAAGTCATCGCCCATGGGATTGGACTTGGCGGAATGCTGGTGGAGAATATGAAGATTCAACTGGTTCGGCCACCAGTCCCGATTCGACGTGCCACCGCCGGCCACCTGTTTGCTCATTTTCCCGGTTACCGGGCACTTCTTTTCGTCACTCATGAAGTATTTCCTCCTGATGATTTGTATGAACTTCCTTGCGACCTTTCTTTATCATTGCCGGCACACTCTCAAGGTGAGTTGCCAAGGCGACAAAGAAAAAACTCTCTGTCGCCTGCACGACACATTTTTCCTGCGCTTTACCAGTTCTCGCCGAGCAGTTCGAAGTGGGCCTGCTTGTGGGCGCAGGCCGGACACTCATCCGGCGCCTTTTTCCCGTTGTGGAGGTAGCCGCAGTTGCGGCAGCGCCAGGTCGTTTCCTCCTCCCGCGCAAAGACCCGACCCTTTTCGATATTGGCGGCCAGATCGCGGTACCGCTTTTCATGCTGTTTTTCCGCCACGGCAATGGCCATGAAAATTTCGGCGATATCCTTGAACCCTTCCTCCCGGGCCACCCTGGCAAATTCCGGATACATCTGGGTATGCTCGTAATTCTCACCGCCGGCCGCCTCCTGGAGATTCTCGAGGGTGGTGCCGATCACTCCGGCCGGGAAAAAAGCGGTAATCTGCACCTCGCCACCCTCCAGCAGCTTGAAAAGCCGTTTGGCGTGCTCCTTTTCCTGATCCGCCGTCTCACTGAAGATGTCGGCGATCTGGACATATCCCTCATTCTTCGCCTTAGAGGCAAAGTAGGTATAGCGGTTGCGGGCCTGGGACTCACCACAGAAGGCGGTGAGAATGTTTTTTTCGGTCTGAGTTCCCTTCAGTGCTTTCATCGTTACACCTCATTATGCTAAAAGTAATGTGAAGATGGCGCGACCTGCGCCATTGTCTGTGTCGGCAATGCGAACATAGGAGACGAACGATCTTTTGCCGCCCTGCCGTCATGCTGAAAAAACAGTTTCATGTGTTCCATTGTAGTGATGTGGCCAGCCTGAAACAATGTATTTGAGGCGCAATCGTTTTCCTGTTTGCCCTGCCCCGGCGGCCGCAGCCCGCACCAGCTGATGGTACCGGCAAAACTTCTTACTTCGTAATATTTCCTAATTGAAAACCAAAAAAAATGCGTCCCCACCCGATGTGTCATCGGCCCTGACATTTCCGGCAGACCCCGAAAAGGGTGGCGCTCTGACTCTCTATGCACCCCCAATCGGCTGCCGTTTCGGGCGGCGGGGCGGCATCAAACGAATTCCAGACAAAATCGGTAATTTGTCCGCAATTGCGGCAGATCAGATGGTGATGCCTCTTCTCCCCCAGGCGCAGCTCGAAGCGGGCCTGACTTTCCGGGGTCTGCACTCGGGTGACCAGAGCATGTTTTTCAAAGGTCGCCAGGGTCCGGTAGACGGTATCAAGGGAAAGGGTGGGCAGCCGTTCCAGCAGCCGGGTATGCAGTGTCTCGGCGGTGGGATGATCGTCGGCCAGGGCCAGTTCGCGGAAGATTTCCAGTCGCTGCTGGGTTACTTTTAAACCAGCATAGCGGCACTTTTCCTCGAACCGTGCAAGCTGCTGATAATATATGTTTTCTTCTTTTTTCATCATCCACCGGAATTTTTATTATTTGATATTAATTATTATTTATTGCAAAAGTCAATAAAAAATTGCATACTCATTTTTACGACAAAGATGAGTTTTAAATTGACAACATGAATCGTGATGAGGGTAAAATCTTCTCAGACCATCCTATTGCCCCATATTTCACAATAAGGAAACAGCATGCTCTGGCGGCAATTTTTCACCCCGGTTCAGTCCATGGATGCCCGGCAACTGGCCGAATTTCTCCACAAACAGCCGACCGGCTCCTATACCCTGCTCGATGTTCGGCAACCAAAGGAGTATGAGGCAGGCCACATTGCCGGCGCCAAACTCATTCCGGTGGGGGAACTCGACCGCCGTCTGGCCGAACTCGACCCGAACAACCCGGTCCTTGTCTACTGAGCCATCGGCGGACGCAGCCGGGTGGCTGCGCAGATGCTTTCCGGCAAGGGCTTCAAGGAAGTCTACAACGTCGCCGGCGGCATCAAGGCCTGGCGGAACGAAATCGCCGTCGGCCCCGAGGATCTCGGCCTTTCGCTTTTCTCCGGCCGCGAATCGGTTGAAGAGACCCTGATTGTCGCCTACGGCCTCGAACAGGGACTGCGTGACTTTTATCTTGACATGAAGGAGAAAGTCCGCGGTGATGAATCACGCGCCCTGTTCACCAAACTGGCAGACATCGAGATCATCCACCAGAACGATCTGGTGGATCTGCATCGGCAGCTGACCGGAGAGACAAAAACCAGGGAGGATTTCGAGCGGGAGATGACGGCCGGGGCCATGGAAGGCGGGCTCTCCACCGGGGACTATCTCGCCCTGTACAAACCGGATCCGGAATCGGTGGTTGACATCGTCTCCCTGGCCATGGCCATTGAGGCCCAGGCCCTTGACCTCTACCAGCGGGCCGCAGATCGCAGCGACAACAGCGCGACCGCAACAGGGCTGCTCAAAATCGCCGAAGAGGAACGGGCCCATCTTGCCCAGCTCGGCAGGCTGATCGATTCCCTGCGGCCCGGGGAACAGTGAAATGCCCTCTAAACGACTGGTGCTCATCGGCGGCGGCCATGCCCACATGGTCACCCTCGCCAACCTCAACGCCTTCGTCCGCAAGGGCTATGAGGTCACCGTCATCCAGCCCTCGGAATACCACTACTATTCCGGCATGGGCCCCGGCATGCTGGGCGGCACCTACCGCCCTGACGACATCCGCTTCGCCACCCGCCGGGTGGTGGAGAAACAGGGCGGCAGATTCGTGCTCGGCAAGGCCGCCTTCATCGACACCAGGCAGCAGTTCGTCCTCCTGGCCGACTCGGATCGCACCCTGCCTTACGACGTTCTCTCCTGCAATGCCGGCTCCTTTGTCCCCACCGACATCATTGCCACCCTCAACCACCCGGATATTTTCACCGTTAAGCCGATTGAAAGCCTGCTGCGGGCCAGGGAGCGCATTCTGGAGCTGAGCCGCGATCGGGTCATCGACATTGCCGTGGTCGGCGGCGGTCCCTCGTCGATTGAGATCAGCGGCAATATCCGGCAGCTCTGCCGCAATGCCGGAGTCGCTCCGCCCCGCATCTGCGTCTATGCCGGCGCCCGGCTGCTGACCAGGGCGCCGGAAAAGGTCGGACGGCTCGCGCGACGGTCGCTGACCGAACGGGGCATCGACATCGTGGAAAAGGTCTATGTGGACCGCATCGAGCCGGACCGCATTGTCCTGCAGAATGGCGAGACCAGAAACGCGGACATCATCTTTACCGCGATCGGGGTCAGACCCTCGCCCCTGTTTGCCGATTCCGCCCTGCCCACCGGGCCGGACGGCGGCCTGCGGGTCAACCGTTTTCTCCAGTGCGTCTCCCAGGCCAACATCTTCGGCGGCGGCGACTGCATCCACTTCGATCCCGCCCCTCTGGACAAGGTCGGGGTTTACGCAGTGCGGGAAAACCCCGTGCTCTTCGCCAATCTCATGGCCGCCCTGGAGGGCGGCAATCTTCACCCCTTTGACCCGGGCGGCCGCTATCTGCTCATTTACAATCTCGGCGACGGCAATGGCATTTTCTGCAAATGGGCGGTCATCTTCGGCGGCACTCTCGCCTTTCGCCTCAAGGACTATATCGATCGCCGCTTCATGGCCCGTTTTCAGGCCCTGGAAAGGGAATAATACGTTTATCCGCCGGCGCAGGGGGTCCCTTGCGTCGGCTTGTTCCATTTTTTACTTGATAGGAAAGGAGGTATCTATGGCGGAAGAGGCAAGCGTCGGCTGTGCCCGTCCCACCGGCGGCCCTGTCGGAGAGGCGACGGACGAAACAACGGAAAAAAAGGAAACCACGACAAAAAAGGAGCGGAGCATGATACAGGTCGGCCAGAAGGCGCCGGATTTTGTCGCGCCGGGATACCACAACGGCGCATTCATCAACATGAAACTTTCCGATCATCTCGGCAAATGGGTGCTGCTTTGCTTTTACCCGGGTGACTTCACCTTTGTCTGAGCGACCGAGATTTCAGCAGTTGCTGAAAAATATCAGGAATTTCAGAGACTCGGCGTCGACATTCTCTCCATGAGCATTGACAGCATGTTCGTCCACAAGATGTGGAATGACGACGAGCTCAGCAAGATGGTGGCCGGCGGCGTGCCCTTCCCCATGCTCTCCGATGCCGGCGGCAAGGTCGGCAGGGTTTACGGCGTGTTCGACGAAAACGCCGGGGTGGAGACACGGGGACGGTTTATCATCGATCCGGACGGCGTTATCCAGGGCTTCGAGGTGCTGACCCCGCCGGTGGGCCGCAACGTCAACGAAACCCTCCGGCAGGTGCAGGCCTTCCAGCTGGTGCGGGAGACCAAGGGCGGCGAGGCCACCCCTTCCGGCTGGCGGCCGGGCAAGAAGACCCTGAAACCGGGCATCAACCTGGTGGGCAAGGTCTGGGAAGAGTGGAAGACGTCGATGGCATTTGACTGATCCCGCCCCGCCACGGTAACATTCCGCCGGCAGCAGTCGCCGGCCCGGCGGAATGCCCCACCGGTTATGTCAGCCCCCGTTCATAATTAAACGAAGTCGTTCCGTCCAGCCTGCTGTTGTCGGCAAGGGCAGCCAGCACCGCTCTGCCTCGAGCGGAGGCGACGCCGCAGCGGCGCAGATCGACAAGGAGCCGGCCGATGCCCATGGCGCCCAGCTCGGCAAGCCGGCCGAGCAGAGAAAAATCCTGTTCCGCCACCACCTCGGTGATGCCGTCATGCATGAAGAGACGGTAGCCGTCCTCCCGATCGGAACGCACCAGGCCGCCCGGCCGCACCCCGCGGACCGGTATGCGGGAAAGCAGGATCGGCAGCGGACCGAATACCATCACCGCAAGAGGGAAATCACCAAGTCGGGCCGCCAGGTCCCGGAGATTGTTCCGGTCATCCTCCAGACTCACGGTCAATTCGGCCAGGCCGAGTTCCCGCCAGGCCAAGGCCGCCTGGCTGTTCATGGCGTAACAGCGGAAGCCGCCAACCAGGTTGACCTTCTCCATCCCGTCAAAAAGCGGAATCTGGCCGAGATTCTGGATACGGAAGGTGGCGTACCCCTGGGAGAGCAGCATCTGCACCGCACCGCGGAAGTCATCCCATTGCCCGGCAAACAGCAGCGGCGGCAGTTCCCAGATCAGTTCATTTTTGCGGGATGCAAGCTGGCGTGCGTATTTTTTAAGTCCAGCCAGATTTTTCGGGGTCAGCGGCAGCTCGAAGCGGCTGACGGCATCCGAGCCGTGAGAAAAAATCTCCTCCACCCTCCGCACCTTCAACGTCACCTCCCGTGATTCGGCTGGTCTCGCACCCCGCCCCGGCAGAAGGGCGGCAAGGGCAAGGGACAGCCGCTCCAGCATCGCATCATTACCGGGACCGGGAAACCGGGCCGGCCATTGTTCGTCGAGCATGCGACGACACGCCTCCGGGCTTTTGGTAAAGAGTATTTTACCGCCCACCTTGAAGACCCAATCACCGATATGTATCATGCCCCGGCCGGGATGGCTGACCTGGACGAAATCACCGGCTGCCGCTGATTTTGTCTTTCTGCCTTCGACCACGAGCACCCGCACGGCAAAGCCGGTACCGACCTGATCGTTTTGCGGCTGGACACGAATGCGGTCGCCCACATGCAGCCTCGTTGCCGTGTGAAAGCCGATCATACCGTCGCGCAGGGAGACAACCTCACCCAAGGGAAGACCCTGACTGCCGTGACGGGAGGAATCGGCAATGGCGGCGGGCACGAAACCGGTGAGGAATCCCCTGGTCCGCTGCCGGCCGAAAGAGAGGTCGAGATGTTCAGCCGCCTCCTGCAAGGCCTCCCGGCGACCATCGGCCGGGGCATCGAGGACCAGCCGGTAGGCGGTCACCACCCGGGCGACATAGTCAGGGCTCTTCATCCGGCCCTCAATCTTAAAACTCCTAACCCCGGCCCTGATCAGCTCCGGCAACAGCTCGATGGCGGCAAGATCGCTGGTTGAAAAAAGGTAACCGGTTTTACGGCCATCATCGTAACGGCGGCGGCAGGGCTGGGCGCAGCGGCCGCGGTTGCCGCTCATGCCGGTAAGAAAGGAAGAAAAGTAACACTGCCCGGAAAAGGCAAAGCAGAGGGCGCCATGGACAAAATGTTCGAGCTCGATGGTGGTCTGCCTGCGGATGTCGGCGATTTCGGCAAGTGAGAGCTCCCGGGCAAGCACGGCGCGGACAAAACCCATCTTCTCCAGCATGCGGATGCCGGCGGCATTGTGAATCGTCATCTGGGTGGAGGCATGAAGCGGCAGCTCCGGAAAATGGTCACGGATGAGCCGCCAGACCCCGAGATCCTGAATAATGACGCCGTCCACCCGAATTGCGGCCAAGGCGGCCAGTGTCTCCACCAGCCGGGACAGCTCCTTTTCTTTAACAAGGGTGTTGAGGGCGACATAGAGACGTCGGCCCTGCCCGCGGGTACACCGAACGAGCTGCTCCACCTCCGCCAGAGTGAAGTTCTTTGCCTTGGCCCGGGCGGAAAACTCGGTGAGCCCGCAGTAGACCGCATCAGCGCCGTTTTCCAGGGCGGCGAAAAAAGAGGCCAGACTACCGGCCGGCGCAAGAAGTTCGGTTTTCATGCGGTGCGGGCTCCTGCCGCCGGACCACTCAGTTAAAGGCCCTCGATAAGGCGGACAATCTCACCATCTTCGGGAAAACGTCCGGTCGCAGCCTTAGAAAAAATTTTTCGTCCATCCACCTCCACCTCGAAAACGCCACCCGACCCGGCGACCAGCTCAACATCGGCCGCGAATCGCTCCCGCAGTTCGGCTTCCAGCCTGGAAGCGCGCGGTTGGTAGTTTCATTTTGCGCAATAGGTAATCTGTACCCTCATGTTTCCTCCTTTTTTTGATACTGCCCGCCATAGAGAGTTATTCTTGTTTGCCGCTGCCCGCAAACTATGCTATCATTTTTGACAATTACGGCTTTCTGTTTGAAATCACTGTTTTTTCCAGAAAAGGCAAGCAAAAACAGGCTGAGCCGGAAAAGCTGCTCCATAAATATTACCAGACAAACGGGTGCGCATCAATGAAGGAGAAAGGCACAAACAATTCCGATTTCGCGAAACGCTCAATTATCCGCCATGTTTTCCGGCTGCCGATTGACGATCAGGACAACGTGTCGATCATCATCAACGGCGCGACATTTGAGGTCATCAACATCGGGGCGAACGGGGTCGGCCTGCTGGTGGATAGCGATGTCCCACTGGCGGAGGGGCAGACGCTGCCCGTCATCGAGCTGCGTCTCGAGAACGAACTGCTCTCCCTAAAGGGGAGAGTGGTCCATATCTCCCCCCGTGAGTTTCAGATGATCTGCGGCATTGAATTTGTCAAGACCAGCAAGAAGAACACGGACAAAATCCTGCAGTTTCTCCGCCTCCACCGGGAAACCCTTTTCAAGGAAATCTGACCGCAGCCGGGTCGCAGGAAACAGGGATGACAGACGCCGCGAAAAACAAAAAAGATGTTCTGGGCAATCTGTTGCAGGGCAGCCACCATGACAGCGACATTCCAGGACTGGACGAGCTCTCCGCCATGATTGAGCACTATTCCCGCCCGCTCATCGCCAAGAGCGATGTTCCTCCCCCATCCTCGTCTTCTCCTCCGGCGAAGGATTCCGGCGGGAAAAGACGGGGCGGCAAACGGAAAACAACCCACTACCTGACAAAAGAAGTTTTTGTTGAACTCAATCAGGCCAACGACTTTCTCAAAGGCCTGCTGCCTGCCGGTTCCAAGCTGATGGCAACCAAATCGAAGATCGTCAATTACGCCATCAAAACGCTGCTCGAAGACTTTGAGGAAAAAGGGGAGGACAGCGAACTGGTGAAGCGAATTCTCAAAAAGGATACAAAAAAATCGTGATCGGGAAGCGCCTTTCCCCGGCATGACGCCTGCCGTCCATGCTGTTATCATCTGGAGACCCGTATGGTAATTACCTGCCCGCACTGTCAGAAAGAACACACCATTGACGAAAAACTCCTGCCGGCCAACGTCACCAAGGTGCGCTGCAAGTACTGCAAGGAGCTCTTTGCCATTGACAGACCGGCACCTGTCGCCGCCACAGGCAGATCCGAGGAAAAAAGCGAAAAAACCAGCGAACCGCGCAAAATCGCCGTGACTCTGAGCAAGGGCGGGGTCGGCAAGACGACGACCGCGGTCAATCTGGCCGCCGGGCTCGCTCTGGCCGGTCACAAGGTACTGCTGGTCGACACCGACACCCAGGGTCAATCGAGTTTCATGCTCGGCCTCAAACCAAAGGCCGGGCTGACCGAGTTTGTCAACGACGAACTCTCTTTGTCGGAAACCATGATCCAGGCCAGAGAACGGCTCTGGCTGCTGGCCGGCGGCAAGTCGCTGGCCGGGCTCAAACGGGTCATCGACCGCAAGGATTTCGGCGGCGAGATGACCCTGCGGGAAAAACTCTCCACCATCGACAAACAGTTCGACTATGTGGTCATCGACACCTCGCCGGGCTGGGACCCGCTCATCGTCAACGTCCTCTTCTATGCCAAAGAGGTGCTGACCCCGGTGTCGCTTGAGGTGATGACCCTGCAAGGGCTGGTCGAATTTCTGAAAAGCATGTCGTCGATCCAGAAGTACAACAAGGATGTGGCCCTCAAATACATCCTGCCGACCTTTCACGACCAGCGGGTAAAGAAATCAAACGGGATTCTCGCCAAGCTGGAAGAACTTTACGGCAACCACGTCTGCACCCCGATCCGCTACAATGTCAGGGTCTCCGAGGCCCCGGCCTACGGCCAGACGATATATGAATTCGCCCCCGGCTCACCCGGGGCCCAGGACTATCGCGAACTGATCCGCAAGGTCACCGACAACCCGAAACTCTTCACCTGATCCCCCATGACCCTTCCCGACGAGATTATTATCCTCGCCAACGAGGCCTCCGAATCCTTGGCGCGCCGGATCGCGGTGCAGCTTGACATCCCCTTTACCCGGGTGCTGAAGAAATTCTTCACCGACGGCGAGATCTATCACGCCTTTCCCCGGGATCTCGCCGGCATGCACGTCGTCCTCGTCGGCGCCACCGCCGACGATGTCTCCCATCAGGAGCTGCTCGACCTCATCGACGGCTGTCGTTATTACCGGGCCAAACGGGTCAACGTCGTCATTCCCTACCTCGGCTATTCAACCATGGAACAGGCCAAACCGGACACCAACGAGATCCCCAAGGGCATCACCCGCACCCGCCAGATCTTCCGCGCCCGCCCCGACTTCGTCGCCTTCATCGATCTGCACTCCGAGGCCGTCCTCCATGCCCACCGCGGCGACGTCCAGACCCAGCATATCAATACCGCGAGTCTGATTGTCCAGAAAATCCGGGAGCTGCAACTGGAGGATCTGGTGCTGGTCTCGCCCGACTATGGTCGCAGCAAGTGGGTGGCGCGGTTGGCCGGCATGCTCAATGTGCCGCATACCGCGGCGGACAAGGACCGCTACGCCATGGACAAAACCATGGTGAGCCAGGTGGCGAGCGTGGTCAACGGCAAGACCGCGGTGATCTGCGACGACATGATCCGCACCGGCGGCTCCATCATCCAGACCGCCCTGCGCTGCCGGGAGGCAGGGGCGCGGGACACCATCCTCTTTGCCACTCACCTGGTGCTGGCCGGCCAATCGCGGGAGAAGTTCAAAGAGCAGGGTATTACCCGTATTATCGGCGCCGACACCTATCCTGGGGTGGAAAGCGACGGGCTGCTTGATATCTTTTCCGTTGCCCCCCTGGTGGCCGATGTCCTCAAACGCCAGTTGAGGCTGCCCTGAAATGGGCATCGAACGCCGTCTTTTTCCCCGCCACCACCTGGATATCCCCGGATCATTGTTCCTCTGCCGCGGCAAGGGCGGAGAGAGGATCAGCAGGCCGATCCCCTGCCGGCTCCGGGATCTGTCCAGAAAAGGTGCAGGTCTTCTCATCCATCTGGTCATTGTCGACAATCTCCACCTCTTTTTTGCCCCCCTTGAATCGACGCAGATCGTCCTCTATCTGGGCCTTGTCCTGCCTGATGGGCAGGAGGAATACGCGGTGGCAACCAGACCGGTCTGGTTTGACCGCCGGATCGACGATGAAGGGCAACCCTTTGCCATGGGGATCGAATTCTTCGAAGAAATGGACGGGAAGCTCCTGGAGCGGCTCCGCCGTTCCGATCGCTGAGAAGACAGGAATTTCAGACAACCAGATCGATTTCCTGCACCGTGGTGGCGGCGCCCTCTTCGAACAGGGCCAGGGAGGTCTGCCGGATGCGGCCGGCAGTAAGACCGGCCGCATCATCAAGGACAAAGGGTGTGTCAATGGGGGTAAGCAGCAGGGCACCAATTCCGAGTTCGGTCAGAGGCCGCAGGGAAAGGAGACCGGCCTGATCACTCATCCAGACCCGCAGCTTTGCAAAAAGCGGGTCATTCTCATCGAGCCAGCCATTGCCGTCCGCATCATGGCCAGCCAGTTCGGCAAAACCATGACCGCTCACCGGACCGAACAGCTCGCTGCCGTTGCTGACCACCCCGTCGTTATTGCGGTCCCAGACGAGAAAACCGCTGCCCGGCGCAAGAAAGGCGATCTCCTCCGCCGTGCCGTCGCTGTCAAGATCAAAGCCGAGACGGACATCGCCAAGCCGGGCGGGCTGCCCATGGAAATTCACCACCAACGGATCGACAAAGCGGGCGTCACCGGCGCGAAGGGTGAGGCTCGTCTGCTCCTCGACAAAACGGGCCATACTCATCTCCAGAGAGATGGCGTACTGCGTGCCATCCGCGGTGGTCACCGCGCCGCCGGCGGCAAAGATCGTGATGTCCGCTTCGGCATGAATCGTTTCCGCTTCGAGAACAAGTCCCCAGCCTGCCCGTTCCCCTGCCGGCGTCGATGGCTGCCCACCGGCGACAAGACCAGGCCCGCCGACCGCCCCCTCTGCCTGCCCTTGGAAAGATGCAACAGTGATCCTGCGGCCGGTAAGCACCTCCAGGATGCGGCGCATGGCGGCAAACCTGGGGTCAAGACCGCCGCTCTCCTCTGCCGGCGCCGGATCGACTACGGTGCTGTCCGGACAGCACATCATTCGCCGCCGAATGGCGGCCGCGGACAGGGAAAGGCGGTCCCGCCCACCCTGACTGGACGCTTCCCACCCCTCTGCAGCGGGGCGATCCACCCAGAACTCCACCTTCTCCCTCTCCGTATCGAAAGAGAGGGAAAGGCTGTGGCTTGTCATGCCTATATCCGCCGAGGCGATCTTCATTTTCATGCGCTCCTGTACAGTGAACGTATCGGCACTCGGCAGAAGAAAATGAAGCTTTTTTGCAGCTTTTTGAATGGGGCACTTCTCTCCTTTACGGGGCAAAGAAACGCAGCCGCAAAGCATTGGTCACCACGGACACGGAACTGAGCGCCATGGCGGCGCCGGCAATCATCGGGTTCAGGGTCGGCCCGCCAAAGACATAGAGGGCGCCGGCCGCCACCGGGATGCCGATGACGTTGTAGGCAAAGGCCCAGAAAAGATTCTGCTTGATATTGCGCATGGTGGCCCGGCTCAGCTTCAGTGCGGTTAGCACGCTGTCGAGATTGCCCCGCATCAGAACGATATCGCCGCTTTCGATGGCCACGTCGATGCCGGTGCCCATGGCAATGCCGAGATCGGCGAGGGCCAGGGCCGGCGCATCGTTGATGCCGTCGCCGACCATGGCCACCACCCGGCCGCTCTGCTGCAGCTTACCGATCTCTTCCGCCTTGTGATCCGGCAACACCTGGGAAATGACCCGGCTGATGCCGGCCTGCGCGGCAATGGCCTGCGCTGTTTCGGCATGATCGCCGGTGAGCATGACCACCTCGACCCCCATTTTTTGGAGCGCGGCAACGGTGGGCGCCGCCTCTTCCTTGATCCGATCGGCAACGGCCAGCAGTCCGGCCAAGGCGCCGTCACAGGCAACATAGAGAACCGTCTTGCCGGCAGCGGCAAGAGCGGCAACATCGGAGCTCCGTTCGACCGGCACGGTAATGCCCTGTTCTTCCATGAATTCCAGGTTGCCGACATGGAGAACCACATTTTTTTGCTCGCCGTCACCACCGATCTCGACCGTGGCGATGATCCCCCTGCCTGGCTGAGCGGCAAACGAAAGGGGCGGACGGGAAAGAAGACCTTTTTCCCGGGCGCCGTTGACCACCGCCTGCGACAACGGATGCTCGGAAACACTTTCAGCGGAAGCGACCACCGCGAGAAAATCGGCATCCTCCCTGCCGCTGAGATTGATCACATCAGTGAGAGTCGGCTTGCCGTAGGTCAGGGTGCCGGTCTTGTCAAAGACCACCGTGTTGACCTTGCGGGCAATCTCCAGGGCCGCGGCGTTTCGGATCAGCACCCCGAACTGGGCGCCGCGCCCGGTACCGACCATGATCGAGGTGGGGGTGGCCAGGCCCATGGCGCAGGGGCAGGCAATGACCATGACTGCAATGAAGATGCGCAGGGCAAAGGTGAAGTCGGCCTGGCCGATGACATACCAGCCGAGCCCGGCCAGCAGAGCCACAACCATGACCGTCGGGACAAAGTAGAGACTGATCCGATCAGCGAGATTGGCGATGGGAGGTTTTGCCCCCTGAGCGTCCTGCACCATCCTGACGATACGGGAAAGCATGGTATCTTTTCCGACCCGGGTGGCACGAACGTGGAGGATGCCGTTGCTGTTCAAGGTCCCGCCGACCACCGCATCCCCCTCTTTCTTTTCCACCGGCAGGCTCTCGCCGGTCAGCATCGACTCATCGATACTCGACGCCCCCTTTTCGATGACGCCGTCCACCGGCAGCCGCTCCCCCGGCCGGATCAGCAACAGATCATCAACCATGATTTCAGTCACCCCAATCGTCTCCTGGGTCCCACCGCGGAGCAGGGTGGCGGTGTCAGGCGCCAGTTGCATCAGTCGGCTGATGGCGTCCGAGGTGCGGGCCCGGGAACGGGTCTCCAGAAACTTGCCGAGGGAGACCAAGGCAATCAGCATGGCCGCACTTTCATAATAGAGATCATGGGCCCGGGCCAAGGCATCAATGCCGAGAGCGATTTCGACCAGATTCCAGGTAGAATAAACAAAGGCGGCGCCGGTGCCGACAGCAATGAGGGAATCCATGTTCGGCGCCCCGCGCAGCAGACTGGGAAAGCCAATGCGATAAAAATTTCTACCGAGCCACATGACCGGTAGAACGAGAAGAAACTGGACAAGGGCAAAGGCAAAGGGATGGATCTGCGGGTTGAGCAGATTCGGCATCGGTACGCCAACCATGTGGCCCATGGAGACAACCATGACGAGGAAGGCGAGAATAAAGGAGGGAAAGAGGTTTTTTTTCATGGTTTGCAACCGTGCCGCCATTTCCGCACTCTGTCGTGCCAAAGGCGATTCCACGGTTGATGCCGGCTCTGCCTTGAAGCCAAGGGCGTCGATGGTCTCCCTGATCCGGCGCGGGCTGATCCGTTTGGTAGAAAAAACGATGGTTGCCAGACCGGTTGCCAGGTTTACCGAGCAGCTCTGCACCCCTTCCAGCGCACCGACTACCTTCTCGATCCGACTGGAGCAGGAGGCGCAGTGCATGCCCCCGACGGCAAAGACTACTTCCGTCTCTGCCGACGGCAGTAACAGTTCAAAGCCGAGTCCGGCAATGCGGGCGGCGATCTCGTCAAGGGAAACCACGCCCTGATCCCAGGCCAGGTCGATTTTTTCCGCGGCAAGATTGACCGAAACCCGTTTCACCCCGGCCATCTCCCCCACCACCTTTTCAATGCGGCTGGAACAGGCGGCGCAATGCATACCTTTGATTGTTGCCTGCAGGATCGCACCCTGCGGTGTCTGCTCGGTTGTCATGACATTACCCTTCAATTGCCCATCCTCGGTCGGGCGTCGCTTCACCCGCCGAACCGGCAATATCGCTTGCAAAATTATTTAAAAGTAATTAATTTTTTACTTAAAATCTAATCATTTTTTTTTACATCGCCAGCACCAAATGGCAACAGGAGGGATAATCCATGGCAACGATCAAAGTGAACGGCATGCGCTGCGGACACTGCTCGGCCTCGGTAACCAGGGCGTTGCAGGAAATTGACGGCATCACCGATGTCCGGGTCGATCTGGAAAAAGGCGAAGCAAGCTACACGGAAACCAAGGCAGTACCGCCCGATACAGTCCGGGCGGCGATAACGAAAATCGGCTTCGAGGTAGCCGGCTGATCTGCCGGACTGACTGCGGAAAGATACGCAACGGCAGGTTCGTTGCCGACAGCGGTGCTACTTTTTCTGCTTCAGCGGCAGGGTAACGACAAACTCCGCGCCCTGCCCCGCTGCCGAACGAGCGGCAATGGCGCCGCCGTGCCGCTCGACGATCTTCTTACAGATAGCCAGGCCGATGCCGGTGCCGTTGTATTCATCCCGGCCATGCAAACGCTGGAACAGTCCGAAAATCTGTTCCTGAAAACAGGAGTCAAAACCGATACCGTTATCCTTCACCACGATCCGGCACACTCCGCTCCGCGTGCACCGCTCTTGGGAATCAACGGGAAAAACTTCGATAAAGGGGGGCTCGACGCCGGAGGAATACTTCAGCGCGTTGGAGACGAGATTCTGAAAGAGCTGTCGCATCTGCAGGGGATCTGCCTCGACCACGCCAAGCTCGCTGACCCGGATCACTGCCCCAAGCTGATCGATGCGCACCTCGAGATCGGCGATGACTTCTCGGACGACATCGGTGAGATTGACCACGGTGAACTCCCGGGCCTGGGTGGTAAGACGCGAATACTGTAGCAGTCCGTCGATCAGACTTTGCATGCGGCCGGCAGCCTTGACGATCCGTTCGAGATAAAGGGCGCCCTGATCGTCAAGCACCGAACGGGATCGCTTGGTGATCCGTTCGGCAAAGGCGCGGATCAGATGCAGCGGTTCCTGCAGATCGTGGGAGACGACATAAGTGAAGTCCTTGAGTTCGCGGTTTATCTGCTCCAGCCGCCGGGCAAAATCACTCAGCTCAAGCTCCGACCGTCTTTTCTGGATCAGGAAATTGATGCGGTAATAAAGCAGTTTCCAATGGATAGGCTCCCGGATGTACTCATCGACGCCGGCGGCAAAGGCGCGATCGATGAGCAGGTCATCCTCCGGTCCGAAGAGCATGACCGCAGCAGGTCGCTGGCTGAAAAGCCCTTTTTGCAGTTTTTCGCAAACATCGAGGCCGCAACACTCCGCCCGGGACGACATGAGAATAAGGTCCGGCAGATAGTGAGCGGCCAGCTCGACGACATGGGCGCAGTCCTCGCAGTGCACGACCCGGAAATACTGTTCCAGAAAAGAACGGATTTCCGGACACACCGTTGATCCGCCGCACCCGAGCAGAATCAGCTCCTCTCCGCTGTTACCAGCATGACTGCAAACATCCTCATCCATGGTCCATCCTGCCCAAGTTTACCCAGACCCGCACCCGCAAGCCCTCAGCCGAAAAAACGGGCCAAACCGGGAAAATCACATGCACATTGGCATGACACTCTCCCTATTTATAAAGGGAATGACACTCCTTCGTCAAACGGTTTACAGTGGCCACCTTCACCTGCGCCGCAGGATAGTCACCCCGGCCAGCCAGAGCCAGGCAGGCGCGGATCTCGTCATGACAGCGCCGCCAGCTGTCGAACCATTCCTTGTCGGCATATATGGTGTACTCTTCACAGGCGCGCAGCAGCTCCACGCCATCAGCCGTCGCCGGGCCCGTTCCCTTTTCCACCTGGGCCGCCACCCTCTTCCAGAGCCTGCCAATTTCCTTTTTCAGTTTTTTGCCGCCGGGCGGAGTGGATTTTTTCGGCAATATCGGCCGGCGCAGTTCATGAGCGACGGGGGTTGCGTCCTCCACCACCGCCCGGGCATGCAGGATAATTTCACAGGAGAAGACCCCTTTTTTAATCTGCTTTTTGACGCAACAGGAAAAACTGTCTCCAACCGGTACCGCCTCACCGCTGACCGTCACCTGCCCCCGATTGATCTGCTCCGCCAGCCGGACAAGTTCCGCCGCAACGTCGGCAGCCGGTCGTTCTTTATCCTTTCGTCTTAAGGTTTCTTCCAGGAAATGGGACTGAACGGCCATCGTTTCACCTGCCTTAAAAAAAGTTTGTTGTTATTTCAACAGAGTATCACAAAAGTCCGGAAAAGCTGAAGGCAAAAACAGCGGAAACGGCAACAAGAAGTCAGTCAAGGCGAATGATAAGATTATCCATCTCGTCCACCTGGAGAAAAAAACCGCCGGGCAGCAGAATCGTCGTATAGGCATCGACGATGAGGGCCGGGCCGCAGAGCTGCTGGCCGCAGCGCAGGCGGTTGCGGGAAAAAAGAGAGGTTTCCAGGGGTCCCTCGTCAAAGATCACCGGCACCTTTTCCTCGGGTCGGGGGGTGGCCATATGTCTGACAGGCGAACGGGCAAAGGATACGGCCGGACCCGCAATCGTCAGGGAACAGCGGATAGTAACCACCTCAAGATCATGATCCGGCAGGGCGTAGCCGAACTGCTGCCGGTGCATGGCGTGAAAGCCGGCCGGGAAGGTCTCGTCAAAGGGAACGGTAATCTCAAAGGACTGCCCCTGATAGCGGACATCAACAGAACATTCTACCTGGCAGGATCGGCGACCGGTGAGCGCAGCCAGCTCGTCCTGTTTCTCCGCCACCAGCTCAGCAAAGGCGGCGGTTAGACGATGGCACGGGAGCTGGCGGCCGGAGAGAAAAAACGCCTTGCTGCCGTCAAGAACGAAATCGGCCATGGCCATACCCTGGGCAGAGAGGATGCCGGCCCGGGCCGGCACGACGATCTCCTTTATGCCGAGTTCGGCGATAAGCTGACAGCAGTGCAGTCCCGAGGCGCCGCCGAAGGAAAAGAGGGAGAACTCTTTCGGATCGTACCCGCGCTCCATGGAAACGGCACGCACCGCCTTTGCCATTTCGGCGTTGACAATACGAATGATGCCCAGTGCCGCCTCTCTGGCGGTAAGGCCCAATTCGGCGCCAAGCCTTTTCATCCTGTCCTCCACCCGCTCAGGAAAGAGCGGCATCCTGCCGCCGAAAAAACGGTGCGGCAGCAGCCGACCAAGAAAAAGATTGGCATCAGTGACGGTCAGCTCATCGCCCCGCCCGTAACAGACCGGGCCCGGCTCGGCGCCGGCGCTGCGCGGTCCGACATGGAGCAGCCCCCCCCTGTCGATGGCAACGATGGAGCCGCCGCCGGCGCCGACGGTATGAATATCCATGACCGGGATGCAGACCGGCCAGTGCAGCGGCAATGCCTCGCTCATGCTCGTCATTGGCATAGGCATGAAGCAGGCAGACGGCGACCGCTTCGATGGCATACTGTCGGCACAACCGCCGCAAGCGCCTGCCGATGGTTTTGCCAAGCGGTTGCAACACAGTGCCGTTGGATCGCAAACGCTCTTTGACTCCGACACAGCAGGCCGGGTCGATGATCGCCGGCGAGCGCTCGATTTGCAGATCACAGAGGTCAGCGCGGTTTTGGCGGCCGATGATGAGCACATCCTCAAAGCCTGCGGTCGTAATAAGCAGGGTGCGCGCACCCCGGCGCTGGAGAAAGGCATTGGTGCCGACCGTGGTGCCGTGGACAATCTCAAGCTCCGCAGGCAAGGCCAGCCGGGACGGGTCATCGGGATGGGGGAAGAAATGCAGCAACCCGGCCAGGATGGCCCGGACCGGGTCGTCGGGGGTGGAAGAAACCTTATGGGTTACGGTGGCCGCACCGTTCAGCAGAAAAAAATCGGTGAAGGTGCCGCCGGTATCGATCCCGAGTTTCATGGAAATGAATGTTCCAGTCTGCGAGCGTGGAAACGACTGAACGTTTGTCGGAATCGTCAAAAGCCACGATATTGACGAAGCGTGTTTTGCAACTCGTTGTTTTCACTTTCCCGCCTGCCATGGTTTGCGGGTTTGTACGAGACCATCAACGTTTCACGTTTCCACGCCGGAACATTTTACAAAGCCGATTCGATGGCCTTGCCCACCTTGGCGTCGAGCACCTCGGCCAGATGAGCGTCGCTGTAATCATTGTCCTTGCGCAGAGTGCGGGTGGTGGTGCCGAAGGCCATGCGCAGTTTCTGGCTGTTGACAAGTTCCAGGGCCTTTTCCAGCCGTTTTTTCATCTCATCCGGAGCAATGCCTTCCGCTTGACCAAGCGGCCCGAGTTTCTTCACCTGGCCGGTGAACTCAGTGATCAGCTTGACAAAACGCGGCGCCTCGGCAGCCGAGGCCCACTGGAGGTTGTAACGGGCCGGGTTGATCCCGATTCCGCTCAAAATCTTCTGGACCAGCGCGTTGACTCCCATTGCATCGTAATTACCGACCTGGTAATGACATTCGCCGAGTTGTCAGCCGCCGGTGAAGATACCTGCCGCCCCCTCCATGAAGCCCTGCAGGATGAAGGATGGATCGATTCGTCCGGTGCACATGACCCGGATGGTCCGCAGATTGGGCGGATACTGATAGCGCGAGACGCCGGCGGCATCAGCCGCGGCGTAGCAGCACCAGTTGCAGAGAAAACCCAGAATTTTCGGGTTGAATTCTTCCTTTGTCATTGTCATTCCTCGTTGGGGGGTGGTCAGGTCGCAAACCGACCGGGCCCGCCGGTATGGTGAAAATTTCCTTATCCTCTTACAGTTCGCCAAAGGCCTTGATCTGGGCCATGATCTGCTCACGGGTGAAGCCGCCCATGGAGATGGCGAAGGTAGGACAGCGCGAGGCGCAGATGCCGCAACCCTTGCAGGAGGCGGAGATGGTCCGCGCCTTTTTCCGCTTGTCATCCTTGACCATCTCGATGGCCTGATAGGGACAGAGGCTGGCGCAGATGCCGCAACCGATACAGAGCTCGCTGTCAACACACGACACGATCGGTTCCACCGAGACATGACCCTGGACCAGAGGAATGGCGGCCTTGGCCGCCGCCGCCTGGGCCTGGACGATGATTTCATCGAGCGGTTTCGGCGAATGGGCAAGCCCGCAGACATAGACGCCGTCCACGGCCAGCTCCACCGGCCGCAATTTGACGTGGGCTTCCAGGTAGAATTTGTTCTCGTTGACCGGAATCTTCAGCAGCTTACTCAGGTTCTCGGTGTCCTCCGGCACGATGCCGACACTCAATACCACCAGATCAGGGCTGAGGGTGACATCCTCCTGCAGCAGCGGATCGAAGAAGGAGACCGTGACTCCGCTGCCTTTTTTCGCCACCTCCGGCTTACGTTCCATCTCGTAGGGAATGAAAACAACCCCCTGCTCCCGGGCCTGCCGGTAGAGATCCTCGCTATAGCCATAGGTGCGCATGTCGCGGTAAAGGACCACGACCTGCGAACGGGGATTGCGCTCCTTGATCTTCAGGGCGTTTTTAACCGCAGTGGTGCAGCATACCTTGCTGCAGTATTTGAGGTCATCACCGCGGGAGCCGGCGCACTGGATCATGACCACCGAGTCCGGAGTCCGGTCCTTGCCCTTGCCGGCCAGCATACCTTCCAGCTCACGCTGGGTGACGACCTTCTTTGCCTGGCCGAGCAGATAACGGTCCGGCCGGTGCTCACGGCCGCCGGTGGCGATGATGATGACACCGTGGTCAATGGTCAGTTCCGCTTCCTTCTTGCCCTTGCGGGTTTTGACCACCGAGGAGAAGTTCCCGACAAAGCCGTTGACCGCCACCAGCTCGGCGCCGGTCAGCACCTCGATCTTCTTATTTTTCTCCACCCGCTTGATCAGATCCTTGATCATGGCGGCGATGTTCTCACCGGAACCAGTATCGCCCATGCTGGCGGCATGACCACCCAAGGAATCGTTTTTCTCCACCAGATAACACTGGAAACCCTGCTCAGCCAGGTTTTCAGCCGCGGTCAGACCGGCAACTCCGCCGCCGATAATGAGGGCCTGGGGAGTAACCGGCACGGTCTGTTCCGGCAGGGGCCGCAAATGGCGAGCCTTGGCGATGCCCATCCGCACCAGATCCTTCGACTTGCCGGTCGCCTCGTCCGGTTCATTGGCATGGACCCAGGAACACTGATCGCGGATGTTGACCATCTCGAACAGGGAACGGTTCAGGCCGGCGTCTTTGAGGGTTTCCTGGAAAAGCGGCTCATGGGTCCGCGGCGAACAGGCGGCCATGACAATACGGTTCAGCCGGTGCTCCCTGATCTTGTTCTTGATGATCTCCTGGGCGTCCTGGGAACAGCTGTAAAGGCTGTCGCTGAAATAGACGACGTTGTCCATCTCCCCGGCGTAATCAACGACCCGCGGCACATCGACCGTACCGGCGATATTGATGCCGCAGCGGCAGACAAAGACGCCGATCCGCACCTCGTCATTCTCCGTGACCTGCTGTTCGTCCGGATAGGATTTGTGGACGATGCCGGCGCCGCGCTGCTGTTTGATCAGGGCGGCGGCAAGGCCGGCGGCGGCACTGGACTGGGTGACGCTTTCCGGGATGTCTTTCGGCCCCTGGAAGGCGCCGGCCACCAGCACGCCGTCGCGGCTGGTCTGCAGGGGCGCGAAGGTGGTGGTCTCACAGAAGTCGTAGCGGTTCAGATCAAAATTGCCGATACGGGCGAGATCAGCGGCGCTTTTCGGAGAATCGAGTCCGACCGAGAGAACGACCATGTCAAAGGCCTCAAAATGATGGCTCTCGGCCATGGTCGAGTAGGTCAACTTCAGCTGCTTGCCCCACGGCATGACATCCGCCACCCGAGCCCGAACGAATTTGATGCCGAACTGTTCCTCGGCCCGGATGCGGGCCGCGTCGAAGTCCTTGCCATGGGTGCGCAGGTCCATGTAGAAGATGGTGATTTCGCATTCCGGATCATGCTCCTTGGCGACCATTGCCTCTTTGATGGCGTACATACAGCAGACCGAAGAGCAGTAGCCGTTGTCGCAGCCGAGATCACGAGAGCCGACGCACTGGATAAAGGCGATTTTATGCGGATGGCGCTTGTCGGACAGGCAACGCACCTCGCCCTGGAAAGGACCGGAAGGGTTAAGCAACCGTTCGAACTCCAGGCTGGTGACAATATCCGGATGCTTACCGTAGTTGTACTTGGTCAGCGCCTCTTCCGGTACCTTACCGAAACCGGGGGCCATGATGACCGCGCCGACCTGGATGTCGCGCTCCACCGCTTTTTGGGAGAAATCAATGGCGCGGCTGCGGCAGACCGGCACGCAGATCTGGCAGGTATTGTGCTTGAGGTGTAGACAGGCGGCCGGATCGATGAAATAGGTGGCCGGCACCGCCTGCGGATAGTCGATGTGGATCGGCCGGGTGATGGCCAGACCCTCGTTGTAGCTGTCCACCATATGACGCGGGCAGTACTGGGTGCAGAGGCCGCAGGCCGTGCACTTGTCAGCGTCGATGTAGCGCGGATTAAGCCGCACCCTGGCGGTAAAGGCCCCCGGTTTGCCATCCAGGGAAAGAAAATCCGTGTTGCTCAGAATTTCGATATTGGGAGACCGACCGGCCTCAACCAGCTTCGGAGCAAGGATTCAAAGCGAACAGTCATTGGTGGGAAAGGTCTTGTCGAGCTGGGCCATGGCGCCGCCAACGGCCGCCGACTTTTCCACCAGATAGACATAATATCCCAGTTCGGTCAGATCAAGGGCGGCCTGCACACCGGCGACACCGCCGCCGACCACCATCACCGAACCGGATCTGTGTTCCATTGCTTTACCCATTTCGTTCTCCAGTTGTATAAGGATACCACAAAATTACCAACGACACCTTCATGCCGCGATCTTTTCAATGCGCACGGCGCAGACCTTGGCCTCCGGGATCTTGCAGACCGGGTCGAGGGCGTCGTTCGTCAGCAGGTTTGCCGCCGCCTCTTTGTAATGGAAGGGAATGAAGACCACGCCGGCCTCCACCCGCTCGGTAATCCTGGCCGGCAGGGTAATCGCCCCACGCCGGGAGACAGCCTTTATCGTCTCACCGTCGGTAATGGCCAGCGCCTCGGCGGTCCGGGGATGAATCTCGACATAGGGTGAAGGGGCCGACTCCTCCAGCACCTGCGATCGCCTGGTCATGGTACCGGTATGATACTGATAAAGCACCCGACCGGTGGTCAGCACCAACGGATAGTCTTTATCGGTGCCCTCCTTGGGACCGCTCCAGACAATCTCGGTGAATTTCGCCCGACCGATGGGAAAACCCTTCTCAAAGAGAACCGGGGTACCGGGATGATCCTGAGTCGGACAGGGCCACTGTAGCCCTCCCTCCTCATCGAGCCGCTGGTAGGTCATGCCGGCCATGTGCGACCAGGCCCGACCTATCTCGGCGAAGACCTCCTCAGGGAAGGGGGCGAAAGCCTTGTACCTGCCGCCGCCCGGCAGGGTGAATTCCCGCCCCGGCCGACTCATCATGCTCTGTTTTGTGCCGACCATCCTGTTCGTCACCATGTTGATGATGGAGAGATCGTCCATGGCGTGCCCCGGCGGGCAGACGGCGCGGCGCACCCGTTGCACCCGGCGTTCCGTATTGGTGAAGGTGCCCTCTTTTTCGGCAAAGCAGGCCGCGGGCAGCACCACATCGGCAAGCTCGGCGGTGCATGTCATAAAAATGTCCTGCACCACGAGAAAGTCCAGCTTTTCCAGCGCCTTTTTCGCATGGCCGCTGTTCGGATCGCTGAGGACCGGATTCTCACCCATAATCCACATGCCGGTTATCCGGCCATCGAGGATGGCCGGCATCATCTCTGTGGCGGTCAACCCTGGTCGGGCCGGCACCGGAGTGCCCCAGATCGCCTCAAAATGCTTGCGCGCCTCTTCGTCGGCCACCGGCCGGTAGCCGGGCAGAACCATCGGCACGCAGGCCATATCACTCGATCCCTGCACATTGTTCTGCCCACGCAGGGGATTGAGACCCGCACCATGCTTGCCAAGATTGCCGGTCAGCAGAGCAAGGTTGGCCAGGGCGCGCACATTGTCCGTGCCCGAGGTGTGCTGGGTGATGCCCATGGTATAATAGATGCCGGCCCGCTCGGCCCGGGCGTAAATACGAGCCGCCTCCTCAATGTCAGCCGCCGGCACGCCGGTAATCTTCTCCGCCCACTGCGGGGTGCAGGAGGCCACCGAATCGCACAACCCCACGAAATTTTCCGTGCGTTCATCGATAAACTTCTTATCGTGGAGGTCATCGCGGATGATGACATGACACATGGCGTTGATCAGGGCCGCGTCACTGCCGGGCTGCTGCCGCAACCAAAGCCGGGCACTCTTTGTCAGCTCGATGGCACGCGGGTCGGCAACCAGCAGCTTCGCCCCCTTCTTCACCGCGTGCATCATCCGTACGGCAATGACCGGATGGGCCTCGGTGGTGTTGGAACCGATAACGAACAACACCTCGTTGTCCTCGATGCCGGCAATGGTATTGCTCATTGCCCCGGAACCAAGCGTTGTTGCAAGACCTGCAACAGTGGGGCTGTGTCAGTAGCGGGCGCAGTGATCAACGTTGTTGGTGCCGATCACCGCGCGGAAAAATTTCTGAAAGGCGTAGTTTTCCTCCACCGTACAGCGGGCAGAGGAGAGGCCGGCCAGGGAATCGGGGCCTTTCTCGGCCATGATGCGGGCAAAGGTGCCGGCAATGAGGTCAAGGGCGTCATCCCATCTGGCCGGTTCAAGAGGGCCTCCGGGCCGGCGGCGGATGAGCGGCCGTTTCAGCCGGTCCGGATGATGAATGAAGTTATGGCCGAAACGTCCCTTGACGCAGAGATCGCCGTAATTTGGTCCGACTTCCGGATCAGCGGTGGCCTCCATGACGGTCTGGCCCTTGACCTTGAGAATAAGCTGACACCCGGTGCCGCAGTAAGGGCAGGTGGTTCTGACATCCTGGACAGGTTCACCCTGGATCGGCACGATCCGCTGTTTCTTGTTGAGCGCGCCGGTGGAACAGTTGTCCACGCATTTGCCACAGGAAACGCAGTTATCTTTGAAGCGAAGGACAAGACCATGCGGCCGACCCTCATCATCGACCGAATCGGCCCGCAGCTCCAAGGCATCATATTCGCAGACCCGCAGGCAGCGCTGACAGAAGATGCACTTGTTCGGATCAATGATGATGGCCCGATGTGAGGTATCGATGGAATAGAGCGGCACCGTACCCATGCCGGTCTTGGTGATATTGACATCATAGGCGATGTCGAGTTCCTTGAGATTGCAGCGGTCAAAGGCGGTGCAACCGCAAGAGAGACAACGTTCCGCCTCACGCCGCACCATCTTTTCAGTGAAACCGAGTTTGATCTCGTCGAAATCCTGACGGCACACCTCAGGCGGCCGTTGCGGCATCTTTTCCCGCAGCTTGACATTGACCCCCTCGAAATTTTTCAGGCTGACTTCATCAAATCCCTTGCCGCGGGTGAAATTGAAACGGCTCTCGCCACTCTCCTTGTCCACCCCCATAATGTAGGAATGGATGTTTTCCGCAGCGCGGCGACCGGTAACGACGGCCTGAATAACGGTTTTCACCCCGCTCACCACATCGCCGCCGGCAAAAACCCCATCGATATTGGTCTGCGAGGTACGGGGATTGGCGACGATCATGCCTTTGGGCGTCAGTTCCAGGACGGCCTCAAGTTCGCCGCCAGGCATGATGCCATCAATAGCGAACTGGCCGATGGAGCTGACAACGGTGTCCACGGGCAGGGCATTCTTGGATTCAGGAATCGGCACCGCCTCGCGCCGGCCCCGGCTGTCGGGTTCACCGAGCTTCATCCTGATCAGGTTGAGCATCAGGCGGGTATTTTCGTTGGAACGGGCACAGAGATCAACCGGCGAGGCCATGAGAAGAAACTGGACACCCTCGTGCTCAGCCTCGCGGATGTTACGCTGATTGGCCGGCATCTCGATCTGGGCCCGGGGATAAACAACAGTCACCTCATTGACGCCGAGACGCAGCAGCGAACGTGCCACCTCCATGGCGATATTGTTGCCGCCGATCACTGCGGCCCGCCGGCCAAGGTCGAGTTTCCTGCCGTCATTGACCATGCGCAGAAATTGAAGGGCCGTGTAGACATGCTCATAGTTGGCGCAGGGAATGTCAAGTGGCTGGTCGAGCGGCGCACCGATGCCGATAAAGGTGGCATCAAAGCCCTGATCGCGCAGATCCTGCAAGGTGAAATCCTTTCCCCACTGCTGACTGAGGCGGATAGAGATGCCCATCTTGAGGATGGAATTCACCTCGTAATCGAGAACATCCCTGGGGATCTTGTAATTGAGAAAACCATAGCGCAGAGCGCCGCCGAGCTGCGGGGCTGCCTCAAAAATAGTGACGTCGTGGCCTTTGCGGGTCAGGAAATAGGCAGCGGTCAGACCGGAAGGGCCGCCACCGATCACCGCCACCCGCTTACCGGTGGGCCGATCCTTGGGGATGTTGAGATTGATCTCATGGCTCATGCACCAGTCGGCGACGAAACGTTTCAGATGATTGATGGAAAGCGGTTCGTCTACCAGGATGCGACGGCAACGGGTCTCGCAGAAACGCGGGCAGACCCGGCCGACGGAAAACGGCAGCGGGTTGCGCTCCATGATGAGGCGGAGGGCCTCCTCATACTCACCTCTGGCAATATGGGCGATGTAGCCCTGAACGTTAATCTGGCCCGGGCAGGTCAGATTGCAGGGAGCCTTGCAGTCACCGAAATGGGTCTTCGAGATCGCGGCCAACCGGTTCTTGCGATGGGCAACAACCGCTTTGGAGTCGGTCTGGATCTCCATCCCGTCCTTGGCCAGGGTGACGCAGGCGCGAAAAAGCCCCTCCACGCCCAACGACGATTTCAGCTTAAAACGAGCTGGATCGGCGATTTCAACCGCACATATACCGCAGGGATTATCGGCGATGCTGTTTTTGACGTAACAGAGGGTCGGGATGGTGATATCCGAGCGCCTGGCCAACTCCAGAATGGTCAGCCCGGCCTCGGCGACAATCTCCATGCCGTTTATTGTCAGGGTTATCATCGTCATAGTATCTGGTCTCGATCACAAAAGGGTCGGGATCATCTTTTTTTCACGACCGGGGAAGTACCTTCCATCCTTCTCCCGGTCATGATCGGGCAGGGTCTCATGCCGCCGGTTTCCATTCCTTGAGAAAGGCCGGCAGATGACCTGCTTCACGCGGGCCGATAACAATGGTCCACTCCGGCAGCTCCTCCTCCAGCTCACCCTTGATACTGGCAAGATAACCGGGAATGATCAGCTCCCGGTGCTTGACCTTGTCGAGAATGCCGGATTTCTTGATGAACTGGGCAATAAGATCGGCACCGAACTTGCCGGCCGCCCAGGCGGTGAGAACGGAGAGACCCTCGGTGTCCTTGATCAGCAGCCAGGACGGCACCTTGCTTCCCTCGATCTCACCGGAGACGATAAAGTAGGTCAACGAGAAGTTGCAGGTAATGAGCACCGGCGAGTCCTCCGCAGGACCGTTGATGGCATAGACATCCTCCTGCACCACCATCGGTCGCTGCGGGTCGGTGAAGATGTTGAGCTGTTCGAGCAGCAGGGGGAAGAGAATATCACCCTGCAGGTCGGAAAGCACAACGATGCCCGAGTATTTAGCGATCAGCACCGAGGCGATCATCGCCTCCATCATGATATCGTCGGTCATCTCGCAGGGGAACGAGATGAGCGGAAAGCCAAGCGGCTTGAACTTGGTTTTGATCGCGGCACGGCGAGCGACGATATTGTCCTCCAGGGCGGCCTTCATGGTGCGGGCGCCGGTGTCGATGACGAGATCCTTGAGCCCCTCGGCCTGCAACTTCTCGGAGAGTGCCACCGCGCCGTCGAGATTGGCTCCGCGCAAACCCAGCGGGCAGCCGGTTTCCTTGGCAGCGGCGGCCATGGCCGCGGCATTCTCCTCGGTGGCGCCATAGAGCAAGGGTTTGCGCACTCCGCAGATTTTGGCGGCGGCGGCGAGATTGTCCGCCTTATCGCTGATCAAAATCAGGGAGGCGGCAGCCGCCCCGTCAAGTACCTTTTTCACCAGTCCGGCAAATTTCCCCTGATCGCCGTCCGCGTCTTTGACGGCGATGAGATCCGCTTTCATCAGCACCCCGACCCGCTCATAACGCAGAGCATTGAAACGCTGGAGACGGCCATCCACCTCCGCGTCACTCATCGCCGTCGTCATCAGCACGGCGATGCCGGTGGGATTTTCAAAACGTTTCTCGTGGCGGAACAGGCAAGTCTCACCACCGGTGGTGAAGGTGGCATCGCCGGCACCGAGCTTGATCGTCCGGATCGGCGGAGCGGATGCCTCGCCGATGGTGGCCTTGGCCTCTTCCGACACATAGGGACATTTTTCGATTTCAGCCTGCCCGGCGGCAACTTTCATGGCAAAGGCAAGACAGGTCGGTATCCCGCACTCCCCGCAATTCTTTTTGGGAAGCATTTTAAGGATTTGTATACCAGTAAGAGCCATTTTTTATCTCCTCATTCACATATAAGTATTCAGACTTTCGGCCATCAGGTAATTGTGGCCGGCCCGGGAGTAGCCCTCGAGCGGGACAGGAAACATATCTTGCGTCTCCCGGCCACCTGCGGCCGAACCAACCTGAACAGTTACATTACGGTTTCCATTGCCAGGGCAGGATGCCCAACCTTTTTGAGAAAGGTCAGAACCTCCTCTTCCGTAGTACCCACCGTCTCATCGGCGATCATGTCGTAAAGTTCGGGCATGCCGATGGCCTGACACCGGGCGATCAGCTTGTCCTTGAGCTCTTCTTTCAGCATCTTCGGCAGCCAGACAACCCGTTTAAGCCCACCCTCGGCAAGGAAGAGCTTGGGGCTGGTGAGGAAATGCTTGCTGACACCCATGAAACCGGGGGTCTGGGCGCCACCGCCCGCCATGCCGGCCAGTGAGGTGAATTTCATGCCTGAAGGCGTCATCCCCATGTAGTCGCGGTTCACCACCATGATCCCGTTACACTGGGGCAGCATGGCGGCAATGGCCTCGAAGCAGCCGCAGGCGGTCATCGGATTGTTCATCAACGAATAGCAGCTCACCGCCGGCACCGCGCCGCGGGACGCCTGATTAACAAAATCGTTTATACCGGTGAAATCACCAAGAACCGGGTCGGTGCATTCTCCCTTTTGGATCGGCTGATTCGGCCCGGTGGGATTGATCTGGTAAGAAGCTTTGCCGTCGAGCCAGTTATAGGCGCCGCACATGCCGACCCGCTCCGGGGTGATGACGCAGACATGGCTCGGGGCAAAGGACTGGCAGAGGGTACAGGAATAGAAGACCTCCTCGGTCTCGTCCGTCATGTTGCCCAGCCTCAGGTCGCGCTCGGCATAGACCTTGCGAGCCAGCTCCTGGACCTCCTCCACCTTATCAAGCTCGGTGTAGATCTTGACCTGGACCTTGTCGAGGATGGCGCCGAACTCCTGATGCAGCTTGCCGTGCAGTACCTTGCCGATATGCTTGAAGGAAAAACCTTTCTCCACCGCCGCTTTGCCGATACGGATCCACATGATATTCCGCTGGCCGATGTGCATAATGCCTTGAATATAGTTGATCAGGTGATGAAACTGTCGTTCCAGGATCGGCTCAAAATCCGACTGCATCTCGCGTCCGGCCACCTCGACGAGAATGGCGATGGGCAGGTTCTGGCCCTGGGAGATGTCGCTGATGTCCTTGCCGACCAGGGTGACCTCGCCGTCGGTGACTTCTGACATATCCTTGGAGATCAGCACCTCAACGCCACTGGTCCGGCCGCCGCCGCACTCCATGAAAAGATCGTCCTTTCTGATCCGCTCGCCTTCGAATGCCGGGCCAAAGGCCATGGGGATATCGATCTTGGAGACGTTGACCTTGAGGCCGCGCACCTCGATGGCCTTCTGGACAATCTCGTCATGGGGGACCCGGCTCACCACATGTTCATAGGTGCAGATACCGGTGGGCAGCACCTCGGGAATATCGTAGTCGGAGATGGTGGGGAAGCCCCAGTTGATGGCGCCGGCGGCATTGGCGTACCACTCGTCACTGACTGGCCCGAAGGCCATGACAAAAGCAAAGGTTCGGTCCTTATTGTAGATCAGGTTGCCGCGGTAATCACCGGGCTTGATGCCACCGAAGGCCATGGCGACACGGCAGGCAAAACCGATGGCAAACACGGCCGAGGTATAGCTGTCACCAAAGGGCACAAGACGGGTGTTCCAGCCGACCTGGACGTTGTTCTTCACCAGCTGTTCGGCCATGCGGATACCGTTGGAATGGTCGTGCATAAAGATATAGAGATTTTTCTCCTGGAGTTCCAGAGCGATTTTGCTCGCCACCTCCTTATCCTCCGGCGAACCCATGATGGCGGCAAAACCGGGGGCAGTGCCGTCAACGAACTCGACACCGCGTTTACGAAAGATGACGTCGTCCGCCGCGCCGAGCCACAAATTGGATCCGGCCGGATCCTCGGTCTTGGTGTAGTAGTCCGGCTGCTCCAGATAACGGATCGCCTCGTACATCTCCTCGGCGAAAAAGGTTGCCATGCCGGCATCAAGGGCCGGGGCGAGATACGGAAGCCAGAGGGAATCCGTGACCAGGTCGGGCAGCAGTTTACGGCATTCCTGGAAGATATCCTTCATGTCGCCGAGACGTTCCACCTTGGCGCCCAGCATGCTGTAGATGATCGGCAGAAAATATGCCGTATTCGGGAAGGATACCGCCTGTTCAGGACCATATTTCTCCAGTGCCGCGGTAAATTTTTCCTCGGCCATGTCGACGATTTTATGAGCGCCTCGGATCGCGGCCGAACAGATTATTTTAGACATTGCATCGCTCCTCTCAGAATATCGGTAAAATTATTTGCCGCCGGTCAGGCTGTTGACAAGGGACTTGACCAGATTCACCGCTTTGGGATGGCGCATGATCAGCACCTCGCCGCCGGCAAGCAGCATGCAGCTGGCGGTGATCGCCTCCATCATGACACCGCGCCGTTCCATGTCGCCGAGCATGTCGTCGGAGGGGAGCCGGCATTCCTTTGCCTTCCAGACCTCACGACCGAGGTTGCAGATGATCGGCACCTGGAGTTTTTCGTCCTGCTGAGTGAGGGCGGCGAGACGGATGCGCTCCATGACCGAATAGGTATACTCAATGCCGTAGCCCAGGGCGCCGACCGAGGGGTCCATCATGACCGAGGTCAACGGCACACCGAGATTCTGCAGGAGAATATTGAGCTGTTTGGCCAGGTTGACATCAATGGGCGAGGCGGCAACCAGCGGATTCTGGAACGCCATCGCCGTGGCGCCGAGCGAGCGGTAGTTGCCGTCGGACAGTGGAGCCAGACAGACCTTTTTGTCGCCGGTCAGCGAGGTGATCTCGCGCAGGGTCTCGGTGTCCTTGTCCGCGTTACCGCAGCCCCAGACAATGACCGGCACATCGATATTGTTGATCACCTCAGCCGCCTGCTTGGCCGCCTCGGCCGCGCTGCGGTTCATGCCGTTGGGGTCGGTGCTGACCAGAGAAAGACAGATGGCCTCAGCATGATAGTCGGCGATGCATTTTTTCGCCCAGGCCAGCGGATTATCGAGCACGCCCTGATAGTGACGGGCCAGCGAATCGGGCCACTCTTCCGGGTTGATATCAAGAACGTCAAGGGCAATAATCGGCTTGTTCGGCATGGCCCCTTCAAAGAGATGAAAAGGCAGTGATGTCTCACCACCGACGGTGAGGGCCTTGGCGCCGCTGCCGAGCTGGACTTCCTTGATGGTGCCGCTGTAATTGACTTTGTAGGAATCGGCCGGCACCTTGACGGCGCGCTCGGCAAGAGGGATCGTCTCAACCGCAAGATCGGCAACAGCCAGTTCGCCGGCGGCCCCGGCAATCGGTGTCGCCGCCGCCTTTTTCGCCTCCTCGGCAGCTTTCGCCTCTGCTGCTGCTTTGGCCGCGGCTGCCTTCTTTGCCTCTTCCGCAGCCTTTACTTCAGCGGCAGCCTTGACTTCAGCCGCCTTCTTCGCCTCTTCCACGGCCTTTGCTTCAGCGGCAGCCTTGACTTCAGCCGCCCTCTTCGCCTCTTCCGCGGCTCTGGCCTCGGCAGCCTTCTTTGCCTCTTCCGCTGCTTTCGCCTCCGCCGCCTTGGCTGCGGCATCGTCGGCTTTGGCAGGTGCGGCCACCGGAGCAACAGGGGCAGTCGCCGGGGCGGCTGCGGGCGCAGAGATGGTCTCTGCGGGCTGCCGTTTCAGTACCGCCTCGGCGCTGGCAAAACTTGCCAGCGCCTCAAACTGATCGTCGGTCAGGTTAAAGGCCTTTCTCAGGGCGTTGAGGCCCATCTGCACAGATTGCAACGCCATCTGACGTTCTCTTTCATTCATCTCATGCTCTCCTGCATCTTCATATTCTGGGGCAACGCCGGCTGGGGAGGCTTCCACCGCAGCTGCGCGCATTTTTTCAACCTCTTGACGGGCCTGAGCAATGATCTTTTCCGCCTCGTTTCGGGCCTCAGCCAGCATTCTGTCCCGCTCGACCGTATCAACCGTCACGGCAGGCGCAGTGGCGACATCGATGGTCGCAGCCGCCGGTTTTTCAACCGCCTCCTCCTCGACGACCGGTCGCGGACCGAGCTTGGCCCGTTTGACGATCTCCGCTACCGCCTCTTCCCATTCGATGGCCATAATGTGTACCCCGGCCACCCCTTTGATCTCCCGGACCTGGTTGATGATATCAACGCAGATGTTGATGCCCTCTTCCTGCTTGTCTTTTGCATCCTTCATCCGGCTGATGACCTCGTCGGGGACGTCCATGCCGGGCACGAAATTCTTCATGTGCCTGGCCATACCGAGAGATTTCGGCGGAGTAACGCCGGCCAGGATATAGGCCTTCTCATGGATGCCGAGCTCACGCACCATCTCCATGAAGCGGGCAAATTTATCAACGTTATAGATGATTTGGGTCTGGACAAAATCGGCGCCGTTGGCAACCTTTTTGCCGAGGCGCGGGGCGCGGAACTCGAAGGGATGGGCGAAGGGGTTGGCGGCGCAGCCTAGGAAAAGGCGGGGTTCAGCGGATTTGATCTCCTCGCCGCACTGAAATTTTTTCTCATCCCGCATCGCCCTTACCATTCCGAGCAGCTGGATCGAGTCCATATCGAAGACACCCTTGGCGCCGGGATGATTGCCGAACTTCTGGTGATCACCGGTCAGACAGAGCAGGTTTTTCAGCCCCAGGGCAGCAGCGCCGAGAATGTCGCTCTGCATGCCGATGCGGTTGCGGTCGCGGCAGGTCATCTGAATGACCGGCTCCACCCCTTCCTGCAGGGTGATGAGACCGGCGGCGATACTGGACATACGGACAATGGCGGTCTGGCAATCGGTGATGTTGACGGCGTCAACATGGCCTTTCAATATGCGGGCCTTCTTTCTGACCACCTCCGGGTCGCTGCTCTTCGGCGGCCCCAGCTCCCCGGTGACGGCAAAGGCGCCGGAGGTCAGAATTCTCTCTAAACGACTTCCCGATTTCATTCGGATCTATCCTTCTGTCTGATGTTATAAGAAATACATAGAGGAAATGGCGTCAGCCGCCGCTTCAGGCCGCCGGACCGTGACAGCCGACATCCTTGAGGCCGCCACCGGTGCCGAGATCGCGCCGCATATCCATGTCAAAGAGGACGCGCTCTTTCTTCTTGTTGATCCCCAGCGCATCGCGCTTTGCCTCAATTTTTTCGATCATGATGCGGGCGATCTCTTTTGGGTCCTCGGCCACGTTCCAGTGGGCGCCGTGAACACCCATCATGCCCTCCAGGAGAAATTTATTGAAGGCCTTGGCGCCGGTGGTCGGCAGACTCTGGAAAACAACCTGAGCACCGCTGGCGACAAAATACTGACCGATGGCCACCGCCTTTTCACTCATCCACAACGGCGCGGTACCGATGGCGGGCAAATCGCTAATATCGTCGCCCAGGCCACCCTGGCGTACCATCTCGGTGGCAGCAATGAGGATACGGCTGTTATCGACGCAGGAACCCATGTGCAGCACCGGCGGCATACCCACCGCCTCGCAGACCTCGCGCAATGAATCGCCGCAGAAGCGAGCCGCCTCCGGATTGACCAGTCCGGCCCGGCCCAGGGAGGTGGCGGCGCAACCGGTTGCCAGCACCAGGATGTTGTTTTTGATCAGTTCCCGGGCAATGATCTCATGGGTGTCGTCGCCCAGCTTGAAGTTGTCACAGCCGACAATGACGCCGACACCACGGATGCGACCGTTAATGATGTTGTCGTTCAACGGCCGGTAGCTCGCCCGGAAACGACCGCCCAGCATGTAGTTGATGGTCTCGTGGGAAAAACCGACCACCACGTCGAGTTTGGTTTCCTGCGGGATATGGAAATCACCCCGTTTCTTGAAGTTCTTGATGGCGTGGGTGAGGATCTTCTTGGCCGACTCGATGGCCTCGTGCTCCTCGAACTGAATATGAACGCCACCAGGCATCTTGGCCCGGTAGTTGGTGGTGATGATATCGGTGTGGAAGCTTTTCGCCACTTCGGCCACCGACTGCATGACACACTGCACATCGACCACCATCGCCTCCACCGCGCCGGTGGAGAGGGCGATTTCCTGCTGGACGAAACCGGCGGCCACCGGTATGCCGCGGCGCATGAGGATCTCGTTGCCGGTGCAGCAGACGCCGGCCAGGTTGATGCCTGAGGCCCCCTGTTTTTTGGCCAACTCGATCATGTCCGGCTCCTGGGCGGCCATGCAGAGGGCCTCGGCCAGCAGCGGCTCATGGCCATGGACGGTGACGTTGACCTGATCGGCCTTCAGCACGCCGAGGTCGACGATGGAGCGGCGCGGCACCGGGGTGCCGAACATGATGTCGGTCAGTTCGGTGGAAAGCATGGAGGCCCCCCAGCCGTCGGCCAAGGCGCAACGGGCGGCCTGCAGCATGATGTTATGATACTCCTGATCCACCCCCATGTGAGTGCGGTGCATGGTCTCCACGACCTCGCGGTCGATGCCGCGCGGCTCGATCCCGAGACTCTTCCAGAGGGCCTGCCGTTTCGGCACCGCCCTTTTCAGCATGGAGATCGGGGTGTTTTCCTGCTTGCCGAACTCGGCCAGGGCCTTTTCGCCCAGTTCCACGGCAATCTCGTTGACCTCACGCCCCTCGGTGGCGATACCGAAAACCGCGGCAAGTTTTTTGAGCTTGTCGACATCCTTGATCTGGTGGGGGCCGTTGCCCTTGGCGGTTTCGATGAAGCCGCGCACCATCTCCCGGGCATGATCGGTGTGCGCCGCAGAACCGGCGGCGACGATCCGGGCGAAGTTGCGGGCTGCCACGGTGTCGGCGGTGGCGCCGCAGACGCCGATCATCTCATCGACACCGTCAATGATCTGGCAGGGGCCCATATTGCAGTTACGGCAGCAGGTGCCGCCGGAACCGAAAAGACAGGCCGACATGCCGCGGGCCTTGACGCGATCATAGGCAGTGATGACGTTCTTGGCCAGATCCTGGGAGAGAACTTCCTTGGTGGAGGCGCAGGTGATTTCCGTGCAGCCTTCGCAGCCGTTGCGTGAGATTGCCATATCGTTGCTCCTGGAAAGGTTAGATCAGACCCGCGGCCTGCTTGGCGGCCTGGACCGTATTTTTCATCAGCATGGTGATGGTCATGGGGCCGACGCCGCCGGGCACCGGGGTGATGGCGGCGGCCTTTTCCTTGACGGCATCGAAATCGACGTCGCCGGCAAGAATTGCCTTGCCGTCCGCGGTCTTGCCGATGCGGTTGACCCCGACATCGATGATCACTACCCCGTCCTTGACCATGTCGGCGGTGACCATCTTCGGCACCCCGACCGCGGCGATGATGATATCGGCGCGTTTGCAGTGGGCGGCCATGTCTTTGGTGCGGGTATGGCAGATGGTGACGGTGGAATTGCCGCCTGCCCGCTTCTGCAGCATGAGATTGGTCATCGGCTTGCCGACGATGTTGCTGCGACCGATGACCACTACCTCGGCGCCGCTCGTCTCAACGCCGGAACGGACCAGCAGTTCGAGGATGCCGTGCGGGGTGCAGGGCAGAAAACACTGCTCACCCAGCACCATCTTGCCGACGTTGACCGGATGAAAACCGTCCACATCCTTGTTCGGATCAATGGCATAGAGTACCTTGGCCTCGTCGATGTGCTTGGGCAGCGGCAGCTGGACGAGAATGCCGTTGATCGCAGGATCCCTGTTGTATTTGTCAATAAGAGAGAGCAGTTCCTGTTCGCTGGTGTCGGCAGAGAGGGTGACCTGCTCGGAATGGATGCCGAGGGCATGAGCGGTTTTGTTCTTGGCGGTGACATAAGACTGGGAGGCGGGGTCCTCGCCGACGAGGATGGTCACCAGGCCGGGCACGACATTATGCTTCTCCTTCAGTTCAGCAACCTCGGCTTTCAGTTCTTCGCGGATGGTCTTGGCGGTCTCGGTGCCGCTGATAATTTTTGCCGTCATTATCGCTCCTTATGCATGGAAAACAATATATAAATAGTGTGAATATGGGAACTGCGCAGAATTCAAGGGCCGTCAGGAAAGAAGCATCGACTTTATCGTCTCACGCACCGGATCATTACGCCTTTCGAGGCTGAGACAGACGACTGTTCACAAAGACAACGGCGTACTGCGGGGCTGCCTGGGGAAGGCAGAAAGACAGTGCAAAACTGAACGAAATATCATAGTGGACTCGATCCGGTTTTGCAAGATATTTGTGGCTTTTTTTCCCGAACAACACCCAAAGAAAAGTTCGGATTACAAGCACTTAGGTAATACTACCTAAACAGCGATCACCTGTTTCGACTCTCGGCCAGTTTGACAATGATATCGTTGGCCTGCCCGAGCCGGGTAACAAGGGTTTTAAAGAAATGCTTGGCGACATTGGGATGTTTTTCAATTATTTCCATAATTTTGTCGCCGGGAAAACGTTTGATGGTCGATCGCCCTTTGGACATGATGGTGGCCGAACGGACAACGCCGGAGATGGCGGACATCTCGCCGAAGTACTCGTTGGGCTCAGTAATCTCGGCAATCTTCTTGCCGTCTTTCACCACCATCAGGGCGCCCTGGATGAGCTGAAAAAAATCGATATCACTGTTGCCCTGGCGGATGATGACATCACCATCCTCATAACGCTCGATATCCGGGTTGACCAGATAGGCGGGCAGGCTTTCCTCGGTGACCACCGTCTTCTTCAGCACCTCGTCGAGGCTGGTGACTCCCTGGATCGCCTTGAGAATGGCGGCATTGCGCAGCGGCACCATGCCCTCCTGGATCGCCACCTTGCGGAGCTGGTCCTCCGGTACCTCGGCGCTGATCGCCTTGGCCACTTCGTCGGTGACCTCCATCAGCTCGAAAAAACCGACCCTGCCCTTATAGCCGCCGCCGCGGCAGACCGGACACCCCTTCGGTCCCCACAAACTGGTGAGTTCGGCCAACTGGCTTTCCTTAAAGCCGATGCTGAGCAGCTCCTTAGCCGGCGGCAGGGGGATTTCCATCTTACATTCCGAACACAGGCGCCGACCGAGGCGCTGGGACTGGACCATGGTGATGGCCGAGGCCAGCATGTAGGGAGGGATACCGATATCGACGAGACGGCCGATGGTGGCGGCGCAATCGTTGGTGTGGAGGGTGGAAAAAACGAGATGACCGGTCATCGCCGCCTTAATGGCGATTTCGGCGGTTTCCATGTCGCGGATCTCTCCAACCATGATAATGTCAGGATCCTGGCGGAGAAAGGCCTTAAGCGCCGCGGCAAAGGTCATACCCACCTCCTGATGGACGTTGACCTGATTGATACCCTTGAAGTTGAACTCGACCGGATCCTCGGCGGTGAGAATCTTGGTGTCCTCGTTATTGAGCGAGTTCAGAGCGGAATAGAGGGTAACCGTCTTGCCGCTGCCGGTTGGACCGGTGACCAGCAGCAGACCCTGTGGTCGATGCAGGCAGCGTTTCAATCGCTCGAACACCTCAGGCTCAAAGCCGAGCTTGGTCAGGTCGACATTAAGCGAACTCTTGTCGAGAATGCGGAGAACGATACTTTCACCGAACAGGGTCGGCAGGGTGGAGACACGGAAATCGACGACCTTGTTGCGACCCAAGCGCATCTTAATCCTGCCGTCCTGGGGCACACGGCGTTCGGTGATATCTAGACTGGCGAGAATTTTCACCCGCGAGTTGAGGGCGTTCTTGATGGAAAGCGGCAGATTCATCGACTTGTAGAGAGAACCGTCAAGACGGTAGCGCACCTGCAAGGATTTTTCGTAGGGCTCAATGTGAATATCGCTGACCCCGTCCTTGACCGCCTTCATCAGAATACCGTTGACCAGCTTGATGATCGGCGCGTCCGAGGCGGAAAACTCCTCGGCTGTGCTCCCTTCATCCTCGATGGCCATCTCCTCGGCCGCCTCCGAGGCGAGCGAGCCGAAGTCGTCGATACTGGCGACATCCTCTTCCTCTTCGACTTCCTCAACCGAACCGAGCAACTCGCGGTACTGCTCATCGGTAATCCTGTAATACTTCTTGTAGGCCTCAAAAATATCCTTTTCCGTAGACACACAGACCGAAAGGACCATCTTCACCTCGGCCTGCAACTCCTCCACCGCGCTGGTATCGGTGGGTTCGGCCATGGTGATCTGCAGAGTCTTGCCGGTCATGCGCAGCGGCAGGGCGCAGTACTTCTTCACCACATCAAAGGGGATAATCTTGAAAACTTCGGGATTAGGGGGCTCCTTCTTGATGTCCACCGGCGGGAAGTTGTGCAGTCGGCTCAGGACGTTGAGGATGGTGGTCTCCTCGATGTGGCCGAGTTTGATGAGGATGCTGCCGAGCCGCTGTCCGGTCTTTTTCTGGATGGCCAGCGCCTCTTCAAGCTGGCTGGTAAGGATATGCCCCTCCTTGCGCAGCACCTCGCCGATTTTAACCTTGCCGGCGCCGGACTGATCCTTGACCGTGGCTCGCAGGGCCGATTTTTTATCAGGAATATTCTTAGCTGGCAGTACCATACAACCCAGAAATACCGTCTGAAAGGAATGAGATTATGCAGAATGTTTCTCAATCTTAGTGCATTCTCATTGGGAACTCAACTCTTTCAATTCCTGGCAGGGAAATAAAAAAAGGGTGTTGTTCCGCCGGGGACAACCCAACAGAAAACACCCTTGACAGGCAGAAAAACAGTAATGGTTAGAACACGCCCTTCACCTTGCCGGTCTCCACGTCAACATCGATGCGGCGGTAGGCCGGATCCGAGGCGGTACCCGGCATCAGGGTGATGGCGCCGGCCACCGGTACGACAAAGCCCGCGCCCTTGTAGGTGAGAATGTCGCGGATCGGCAGGGTCCAGCCGGTGGGCACCCCCTTGAGCGAGGGATCGTGGGAGAGGGAGAGATGGCTTTTTACCATGCAGGTACCCATCTCCTTCATCTCAGGGTCCTTCTCCATCCGTTTCAGCTTGGCCGCAGCCTCGGGAGAGTAGCTGACGCCATCGGCGCCGTATACCTCTTTGGCGATGAGTTCGATGCGCTTCTCCAGCGAGGTTTCCAGATCATAGAGGAAGCGAAAATCGTTTTTCTCCTCGCAGGCATCGACCACCGCGTCGGCAAACTCGAGCGCCCCATCGCCACCGTACTGCCAGTGTTTGGAGACCGCGACACGGGCGCCGGCCGCTTCACAGAGACGGCGCACCGCCTTGATCTCGTTGTCGGTGTCGGTATAGAAGGCATTGATGCAGACAACCGGGTTGATGCCGGCCTTCTTGACCGTGGCGATGTGATGCAGGAGGTTCTTGGTGCCCTCTTCCACCCAGCCGACGTTCTCCTTCTTGTACTCTTCGGGCATCGGCTTGCCGGGCACGGGGATGGGGGCGCCGCCGTGGCACTTGAGGGCCCGAATGGTGGCAACGACAACGGCGCAGTGGGGCTTGAGGCCGGAGTAGCGGCACTTGAGGTTCCAGAACTTTTCAAAGCCGATGTCAGCGCCGAAACCGGATTCGGTGACGTTGTAGTCAGCAAGCTTCAGGGCCACCCGATCGGCGATGACCGAACTCTGACCGATGGCGATGTTGGCAAACGGGCCGGCGTGAACGATGACCGGCTGACCCTCGATGGTCTGCAACAGGTTGGGGTTCAGGGCCTCCACCATCCAGGCGGTCATGGCGCCGGCCACGTCGAGGTCGGAGGTGGTGATGGGCCGATCCTGCTTGTCGTAAGCGACAACGATCTTGCCGATGCGCTCGCGCATATCCTTAAGATCTTTGGCCACCGAGAGAATCGCCATGATCTCGGAGGAGACGGCGATGCCGAACTTGGACTGCATGGTGAAGCCGTCCATGGGGCCGCCGAGGCCGATGGTGATATTGCGCAGGGCCTGGGCGCAGAAGTCGATGATCCAGCCGAACTCCACCTTTTTGGGATGAATGTCAAGTCTGCGGAGATTACGTTTGGCGAGCTGCTCATTGGTGTAGTTCGCCTCATGCTGCATACGGGAGGTCAGGGCCACCATACCGAGATTATGCGCGTTCATGATGGCATTGATGTCGCCGGTCAGTCCGAGCGAAAACGGGGTGAGCGGAATACACTGAGCCAGACCGCCGCCGGCTGCCGACCCTTTGATGTTCATGGTCGGACCGCCGGACGGCTGGCGGATGGCGCCGATGACGCTCTTGTTCCGCTTTCCGAGGCCCTCGACCAGGCCCATGGCGCAGGTGGACTTACCCTCGCCCAGCGGGGTCGGGGTAATGGCGGTCACATCAACGTACTTGCCGTCCGGCCGGTCCTTGAGGCGCTCGAGAATCTTGCGGTAATCAAGTTTTGCCACATAATGACCGTGAGGCAGCAGCTCTTCCTTGTCGAGCCCGAGCTGTTCGGCAAGCTGATAGACCGTTTTCATGCTTTTTTCCGCGTCTTCAGCAATTTCCCAGTCAGCGTGCTTGGTGGGATCAAGAACCATTCCTTCCTCCTTCGTTGTTGTCGGTTTTTATTGGGGTAGAGTGAGAAAAATTGTCTATGCAGGCGCCGGGACGGCGGCGGGAACAGATAAGGCCGACCCGGGCGGTGATTTTCCTCGCGGGCCGCGTACCGGAACGGACGCGGTCCTGCTGGTACAACGAGGCAATGGAAATACGGCGCGATTGTGAGGCAGGAGAGAAAAATCTCCTGTCATTACCCTGTTTACAAAAAGAACACAATCGGCAGAACTACTTATTTTTCAACAGTCAGGTGACCAAAGACCGATGAAAAGAGACCACGGAAATCCTCGAGCAGCGGCACCATCACTTCCCGCATGGACGGATCGGCCCCTTTGGAGGTGCGCAGCTTGAACATGTGCAACCACTGGAGCAGATTGGCATAGACGATAAGCTCGGTCTTACACGAGTTGGGCAGCACAGTGCGGGCTGCCTGGGGAGTGGATGTCTCCAGCAGGCGGAGATAGATCTGTTCCGCCTGTGCCATGGCCTGCTCCCAGATCGCATACTCCTCGCTGCCCTCCGGATAGAAGAGCGGCCTGATAAAGGTAACCTGGTTGCCGAACTTGCTGTCGCTGTAGCGACAGTAGCGCTGGCTCTCCTGGAGAAAACCGCAGGGCCGATGACGCACCATCTCATGGGTGACGGCCCGGTTGACGATGAATTTCACCGCGACAAAACGGTGCTTGGCGAGCAGATCGGCAGGCAGGGTGTCGATCTCGGCCAGCGGCACCTTCTTCACCCGCACCCCCTCCTGGGGCAGCAGACCGCGGCGGGGCAGGATGTCCTCGAAAAAAAGGGGGTGACGCGCAGCCAGACAGTGGATCATCCCTTTGACGATCTTCAGGGTGCCGTTTGCCAGAAACAGCTCACGAAAGGCTCGTACCGACGCGGTGACCAGCAGTATCTTTTTCTCCGGCCGGTCGATCTGCAGATACTTGGGCAGCACCGCAAAAAGCTGGGCGATAAGGGCATCGACGTCCACCTCGACCTGGAGGGTGACCACCGCCATCTCCGCCACCGAGTTGTGGCCGTGCTGCAGAATACGGCGAATAAAGGGCGGGGCCGAGTCGGCGCTGATCTTGTCTTCGCTCTTGTAGCAGAGACGGCCGCACATCTCGATGCGCACCGCCAGGCCCTGCCGGTCGAGGTCAGAGAGAATCTCATAGGAGGGGGAGATCACTTTCATAGGGGTTCAATCCTTCCTTTACGGACGGGACATAACCACGGAGCGCGCAGAGAAAACAGGGATCGAATGTTTATCATGTAAGTTTTCTCAGTGAGCTCAGCGTACTCTGCGGTGAAGAAAAATCGTAACTGTCCAGCAGCACCCCATCTGCGTTGTCATCGGCCTGCTCGTGTACCATCAGTACACTTCGCAGGCCTCTTCCTAGCATCTGGGGCACTGCTGAACAGTTACAGTTCCGTGGTTTTCGCTCATTTACGGCATCAAATTGGATAGTTACGAAAAATCGGTCTTTTCATCTGTTCTGCCAGAACGGCGACATCTCGCGCAGATTGGCGATGATGCCCGGCATCTTCTCTAGTACGAAGTCCACCTCGTCCTCGGTGTTATACACGCTCAAACTGAAGCGGATGGAACCATGCGCTGCGGTGAAGGGCACGCCCATGGCGCGCAGCACGTGGGATGGTTCGAGCGAGCCGGAGGTACAGGCGGAACCGGAGGAGGCGCAGATACCGTAGCGGTCCATGTGAAGCAGAATCGCCTCCCCTTCCACATATTCGAAACTGACATTGCAGGTATTGGGTAACCGCTCGGTCTTATGCCCGTTCAAAAGGGAGTTGGGGATTTTCGCCAGCAGGCCGTTTTCCAGCTTGTCGCGCAGTGCCTTGACCGTGGTGTTTTCCTTATTGATATGGCGACGGGCCAGCTCACAGGCCTTGCCGAGACCGATGACCGAGGCGACATTTTCGGTGCCGCCCCGCCGGCCGTGTTCCTGATGGCCGCCGATAAGAAAAGGCATAAACGGGGTGCGTTTGCGCACATAGAGGACGCCGATCCCCTTTGGCGCATGGAGTTTGTGGCCGGAGATGGAGAGAAAATCAACCGGCACCTTGGCCATGTCGATGGGGATCTTGCCCACCGCCTGCACCGCATCGGTATGAAAGAGAATGCCGCGACTCTTGGCGATCTCGGCCATTTCCGCGATGGGAAAGATGACCCCGGTTTCGTTGTTGGCCCACATGACGCTGACAATGGCCGTCTCGTCGGTCAAAGAGTCTTCATAGCGGCGCAGATCAATGGTGCCGTCGGACTCCACCGGCAGCTCGGTCACCCGGTGCTTGTGGCCGGTGAGCGAATCGAGGCTGCGGCACAGGTTTTTCACCGCCGGATGCTCGACCCGGGTGGTAACGATGTGCCGTTTTCCCGATTGGGACTGGAGGGCGGAGAGGATGGCGGTGGAGTCGCTCTCCGTGCCGCAACTGGTGAAGATGATCTCCTCAACGTCGGCGTTGATGATCGCCGCCACCTGTTCCCGGGCGTGGCGCAACGCCTTGCCGACCTGGCCGCCGAAGGTGTGCATGCTGGACGGATTGCCGTAGAGCTTCGAGAAATAGGGGAGCATCACCTCCAGCACCTCCGGGGCGACCATGGTGGTGGCGTTGTTGTCCATGTAGATCACTCTTTCCGCGCCGCTCATGCCCTGCCCTCCTCGACGACCAGGGTGTCCAGCACCTGTTCTCTCAGTTTCTTCTCGACATATTCCTTCAGGGTGGTCTGTGATTTCGCGCAGCTCGCGCAGGAGCCGCGCAGGGAAACGATGACGAAATCACCGTCCACATCAAGCAGTTCGATGTCGCCGCCGTCCTTCTTCAGGGCGGGCCGCACCTCGCGTTCGAGGACGTCCTCGATCATCTTGATCTTCTGGATGGTGGTCATCCGCTTCGGGCCACTCATCGGGATGATGCGCGGCTTGCCGGTTTTGCGCACCTCGTCGAGCAGTTCCTGGATGCGGTCTTCGCATTTGCCGCAGCCGCCGCCAGCCTTGGTGAAGTTGGTCACCTCCTCCACCGTGCGCAGATGGCTCTCCTCAATGGCGCGCCGGATCTCGACATCGGTCACCCCGAAACACTCGCAGACGATCTCGCCCTCGGCCGAGGGCAGGGCAACGCCGCGATAGTTGGCAATGGCCGCCTCCAGCGCCTCGCGGCCCATCACCGAGCAGTGCATCTTCTCCTTTGGCAGACTGCCGAGATAGTTGGCGATATCCTCGTTGGTGACTTTCGCCGCCTCCTCCAGGGTCAGCCCCTTGATCATCTCGGTCAGGGCGGAGGAAGAGGCAATGGCGCTGGCGCAGCCAAAGGTCTTGAATTTCGCCTCGGCAATTTTTTCCTTTTTGTCATCGAGTTTGAAGGTCAGCTTCAGGGCGTCGCCGCAAGCCAGTGAGCCGACCTCGCCGACACCATCCGGGTTCTCCACCTCGCCGACGTTGCGCGGATTGAGAAAATGCTCTTTCACCTTATCCGTGTATTCCCACATAATTGCACGCTACCCCTTGAAAATATGTTAAAAAAGCCGCTCGTTGACCGATCCGGGAAAATACAGACAACCATAGTGATTTCACCGGCAAAAAGCAACAACAATATGGCCGCGCGGGTCACTCCCGCCGACGGAGGGATTCATGGATCGAGCAGGCGAGTTGCCGACTGATGCCGGGCACGGCGGCCAGCTCCTCCACCGTGGCCTTATCCATCCCGGCCAGACTGCCAAAGGACTGCAACAGCCTCTTTTTCCGGGCCGGGCCGATGCCGGGCACGGTGTCGAGGACTGACGCGAGGGCGGCCTTATGACGCAGACCACGATGAAAGGTGATGCCATAGCGATGAGCCTCGTCGCGGATACGCATGAGAAAGAGCAGGGCCGGGCTGTGGCGGGGCAGATGAATGGCGCTCTTGCGGCCGGGCCGGTAGATCTTCTCCCCCTCTCCCCCCCGCTCCTTGGCAATGCCGGCCAGCTCGATCCGACCGGCCAGGCCGAGTTCCTCGACCAGATGGACGGCGATACCGAGCTGCCCCCGGCCGCCATCAACGAGCAGCAGATCTGGCAGATCCTCCTCCAGCCGCCCCCGCTCCAGGCGGCGGGAAAGGACCTCGGTCATCATCCGGTAGTCGTCCGGCTCGTCGCCGGATTTGATCCGGAAACGGCGGTACCCGGCGGCAAACTTCTCGCCCTGCCGGAAACAGACGAGGGCGCCCACCGCCTGTTTGCCGCTGATATTTGAGATATCAACACATTCGATCCGCTCCGGCCGACGGGTCAGACGGAGGGCGGCAACAAGCTGATCCGCCAGGGCGATCCAGGTTTTCTCCCGCTTGTCCCGCTCGGCAAAGACCTGTTCGGCATTGGCCCGGGCCATCTCCAGCAGTCGCAGCTTATCGCCCCGTTGCGGCACGCGCAGATGGACCGGTCCGTTGCGCGTCTCGGCCAGCCATTCAGCCACCAGCTCCGCATCATCGGGCAGGAAGGGAACAAGCAGCTCGCGGGGGATGACATCCGCCTCGGCGTAATAGCGGCGCACCACCTCCCCGAGAATCTCACTCTCCTCGCCCACCGGCCCGGCCAGATAAAAGGAATGCTGACCGAGCACCCTGCCGTTGCGGACGATGAGCACCGCCACCGCCACCGACGGCCCATTGCGCTGGTAGCCGAAGACATCGAGCTCAAGGGAGCTGTCGCCGGCCACCACCTGCTTTTCCAGGGTCTCTTCCAGGGCGGCGAGCTGATCTCGGCAAAGGGCCGCCTCCTCGAAGCGCAGCTCCGCCACCGCTTCCTCCATCTGCCCGCGCAGCCGGCCCGCCAGCTCACGGTTCTTCCCTTCGAGCACCATGAGCACGTCACGCACCATGGCCTGGTAGCGATCCGGGTCGGCCAGACCGGCGCAGGGGGCAAGACAGGTGCCCATCTGGTAATTAAGGCAGGGCCGGGAGCGGAGCCGGACCTCCTCTCCCTTGCAGCGCCTGAGAGGAAAGAGGGAATGGAGGAGGCGAATGGTGGCCCACATCGCCGCGGCCGAGATAAAGGGACCGAAGTAGCGCGCCTTGTCCCGGGTCCGACGCCGGGTCATGACGATGCGCGGCCAGGTTTCGCCCACCGTGACCTTGATAAAGGGATAGTTCTTGTCGTCGCGGAGAATGACGTTGAAGGCGGGTCGATACTTCTTGATCAGCGAGGCCTCCAGCAGCAACGCCTCCTTTTCCGTCAGGGTGATGATGGTCTCCACCCGGGCGATGCGGCTGACCAGCACCGCGGTCTTGCCGTGCTCTCCCCCGCGCTGGCGGGCATAGGAGGAAAGCCGTTTGCGCAGGTCCCTCGCCTTGCCGACGTAGATCACCTTGTCCGCCCGGTTCTTCATGAGATAGACGCCGGGTGAGTCGGGGATGGTTTTCAGAAAATCGGAGTTGAGGATGGGGTGTTGTTGCGTATTTTCTTTCATCTTTTTTCAGGATAGCGGCCAGCCCCTTGAAAAAATCGGCTGGCTGCGATACAGGGATGTACCGGGCAAATTGCATCGGCTCCGAAAGCGCCAGGCAGAAATTTTCAACAGTCGATTAGAGACGTTTCTGTCAGTGTCGACAGTCAAGCAGATAGCAGTGGGCCGGTAAACATTATTCGCATTCCCCTACACTTTTTTTGCAAATTCCGTTATGGTTACGCTTTCAAAAAAACCTCACCAGCCGACAAAGATGCCCGGCTTTCGGTGGCCATGCAGAAAAAATTTTCCAGATCAGGATCTATGCCATGAAAAAAATAGCGGTTCTCGCCGGTGACGGCATCGGCCCGGAGGTCATGAAAGAGGCGATCAAGGTGCTTGACGCCGCCCAACAGAAATTCTCGTTTTCCCTCGACTATGCCTTTGCCGATGTCGGCGGCTGCGCCATCGACAACCACGGCCATGCCCTGCCCCCTCACACCCTGAAGACCTGCGAGGAGAGCGACGCCATTCTCTTCGGCTCGGTGGGCGGGCCGAAATGGGAAAGCCTGCCGCCGGCCCAACAGCCGGAACGGGCCGCCCTCCTGCCCCTGCGCAAGCATTTCGATCTCTTCTGCAACTTTCGACCGGCCCGGGTCTTCAAATCCCTGGTGGGCGCCTGCCCGTTGCGGCCCGACATCATCCGCGACGGTTTTGACATCCTCTGCGTCCGCGAGCTGACCAGCGGCATCTACTTTGGCGAGCCCAAGGGCCGCGAGGGCAGCGGGCCCACGGAAAAGGCATGGGACACCCTGGTCTACAGCCGGGCCGAAATCGAGCGCATCACCCGCATGGCCTTTGACGCCGCCCGGCTGCGCCGCAAAAAGGTCACCTCGGTGGACAAGGCCAACGTGCTGACCACCATGGTGCTGTGGCGCGAGGTGGTGATCGAGATCGCCAAGGACTATCCGGACGTGACGCTCAATCACATCTACATCGACAACGCCACCATGCAGCTCGTCCGCGACCCGCACCAGTTCGACGTGCTGCTCTGCGACAACATGTTCGGCGACATCATCTCCGACGAATCGGCCATGCTGACCGGCTCCATGGGCCTGCTCGCCTCGGCCAGCCTGAACAAGGATAAGTTCGGCCTCTTCGAGCCGGCCGGCGGCTCGGCCCCCGACATCGCAGGCAAGGGTATCGCCAACCCCATCGCCCAGATCCTCTCCGCCGCCATGATGCTGCGCTACAGTTTCGGCCTGAACGAGGCAGCGGCGGCCATCGACCGGGCAGTGGAAAAAACGCTTGATGCCGGTATCCACACCCGCGATATCGCCGTTGACCCGCAGCGGGTGGTCAATACCGCCGAGATGGGCGACGCCATCGTCACCAATCTGCTCGACAACAGAACCGAACAGATTTTTTTCCGATGATCACTGCTGCTGTCAGCGTCGTGCTGGTCGAGCCCCAGGGTGCTCTCAACATCGGCTCGGTCTGCCGGGTGATGAAAAATTTCGGCTGCGTCGATCTCCGCCTGGTCAACCCCCGGGCCGACCATCTGAGCAAACCGGCCCTGGACATGGCGGTCAGCGCCCGAGAACTGCTGAAAAACGCCGGACTGCACAAGAGCCTGGCCGCCGCCCTGGCCGACTGCCACCTCTGCCTCGGCACCACCCGCCGCTTCGGCAAGTACCGCGACGACTTCCTGGAACCGGCCGCGATGGCGGTGCCGATCGCAGCCCTGCCCCCTGATCAACGCGTCGCCATGGTCTTTGGCCGGGAAGACGATGGCCTTACCACCGCCGAGCTTGACCTGTGCCAGCGCTTTGTCACCATCCCGGCAAACCAGGCCCTGCCTTCCCTCAATCTGGCCCAGGCGGTGGCAATCTGCCTCTATGAACTGTACAAGGGGCAACACACGCCCCGGCTTGCACAGAAAACGCCCCAAGCGGACAGCAGAACGCTCGAAGCCATGTTCGGCCACATGCGGGAGAGCCTGCTCGCCGCCGGCTACCTGGACCCGCAGAATCCGGATCATATCCTCCGCACCTTCCGCCGCATCTTCGGCCGGGCCGGACTTGACGAACGGGAGGTCCGCATCCTGCACGGACTGTGGAGCCGGATCGACTGGCTCACCAGCGGCCGGCTGCCAGATTCGCCATGAGCGACAACCAGCACCGTTTCGTTGTCCTGCTGCTCGACTGGTTCAGCCGCCATCAGCGTCCCCTGCCCTGGCGCCGGCACTACCAGCCCTATCATATCTTTATCTCCGAGATCATGCTGCAGCAGACCCAGATGGAACGGGTCGTTCCCTACTTCAACCGATGGATCACGCGCCTCCCTGATATCGACAGCGTGGCCGAAGCCCACGAGGACGAGATTCTGAAACTCTGGGAGGGACTCGGCTACTACTGCCGGGCGCGCAACCTCCAGCGGGCGGCGCGGCGGGTTGTCGCCGACGGTGGCGTCATTCCCGCCGACCGGGAGAAACTCCTTGCCCTGCCGGGCATCGGCCCCTATACGGCCAACGCCATTCTGAGCATTGCCTACAACCACGATTTTCCGGTGGTCGACGCCAATGTCGAACGGCTTTACGCCCGACTCTTCAACCTGGCCGCGCCAATCAAATCAGCAGAGGGTAAACGTTTTCTCCGGGGCAAGGCGGCAACAATGCTGCCCTCCGGCCAATCCCGCCTTTTCAACCAGGCGCTGATGGAACTCGGCGCCCTGATCTGCCTGGCCCGCGGTCCGCTCTGCTCCTCCTGCCCGGTCGCCTCCCTCTGCCGGGCGAAGATGGACGACCTGGTATCGCAGCGACCGGTTTCTGTTCCCAAACGACAAACCCTCTTCATCGAGATGGCCACCGGCATCCTCCAGCGCGGCGACCGGATGCTGATCCAGAAACGCCGGGCCGACGATGTCTGGGCCAATCTCTGGGAGTTTCCCGGCGGCCGACTGAAGGAAGGGGAATCGCCGGAGGAGGCGGTGATCAGGGAGTTCCGGGAAGAGACCGGCCTGGCCATTGAGTCAACGGAAAAGATCATCAGCGTCCGGCACAGTTACATGCATTACCGTGTCCTGCTGCACGGTTTTCATTGCATAATGGCAAACAACGACAGCACGGAGCCGGCAACCCACGCCGCCCAGGAAAACAGATGGGTGACACTGGAGGAACTGAACGGTTTTGCCTTTCCGGCAGGACACCGGAAACTGATCGATTACCTACAGGGACGAGCAACAGAAAAAGGACAGAAAGGGAGGTGACAGCCCAACCTGCCGCGGCATTGCGGAACAGGATACCGCCTTAAAAGGAGTGGGAGACCACCAGGCCGAGTTTCTTGATCTCTTCGAGGAGCTGCTTCATCTTGACCGGCTTGGTCATGTAAGCCTCACAGCGGCCTTCCACATGGGCCTTCATGATGTTTTCCGGATCACTGAGGGCGGTAATCATGATCACCTTAACCTGATACTCAGGGATGACCCCCATCTCCTCCTCGATCTTACGGATGCGGACCAGGACTTCCTGACCGTTCATCTCCGGCATCATGATGTCGAGACAAACCAAGTCAAAGGGGTCCTTTTCATGGAGGGCCTGGGTAAAGGCCTCGATGGCCTCGCGGCCGTTCGCCACGCCATGGGTAGTGCCGACCTCGGTCATCATCTCCTGCAGAATGACCCTGGTCATGACATCATCTTCCGCAATCAAAATCTTCATGAAGCCCTCCTCTTCATAAGTTTGACTGACTTTAGGGCACAGGCTCCAGCCGCACCGACAGATGCTGGAACTGCCGCATTCCCTGTTGCAGGAATTCAAAACGGTAACAAGTACCAGGTTTTCGGATATTCTTCACCTGTTTTTTTCATCCTGTTTTCAGACTGTTACTCTGTGGGAGGCGGCAATAGCGACCTCTGCGGCCCGTCGTGACGCCCCTTCCCCACCCAGTTTTTTTCGCACCTCGGCAAGATCGCGCCGCACCTGGGCGTATTGCGGCCCTCCGGGCCGGATTTCTTCGAGAGCAGCCCGGAGAGCGATCACGCTCGCCTGCCCCTGCAACAACTCGGGTATCACCTCCCGGCCGGCGACGAGGTTGACCAGGGAAGCAAAAGGGACGTCAACGAGCATTCTGCCCAGCCACCAGGTCAACGGATTCACCTTATAGGCAACCACGGTAGGCACATCAAGAATAGCCAACTCCAGGGTAACGGTTCCCGAGGTGGCAAGGGCGACATCGCAGGAGGCCATCAGATCATACCGGTTGTCATCAACAACCCGCACCCAGGGGCAGTCCGGGACAAGGCCTGCCCCGTAAAGATCCTGCCGGTCAAGGGTGGGGGCCAGGGGCAACAGCACTGTCAACCTCTCGTGCCGGGCGCGCAGCTCGGCCAGCACGGAAAGAAACAGCGGCAGCATGGTGCGGATCTCCTTTTTGCGGCTGCCGGGCAGCAGGCCGATGAGGAGATGATCCGGATCGATACGATAGAGCCGGCAGAACGCCGCTCGGTCCATGGTGGTGCGGACCGAATCGAGGAGCGGATGACCGACATAGTCGACCGCCACGCCGCGCTCCCGGTAGAATTCCTGCTCAAAGGGAAGGATAACCGCCATGCGATCGACGAGCCGGCCGATTTTTTTCACCCGCCCGCTGCGCCAGGCCCACACCTGCGGGCTGATGTAATAAAAGACCGGGATGCCCAGCTTCTTCGCGGTGGCGGCAAGCAGCAGGTTAAAGTCGGGATAGTCGATGAGAATGAGCAGATCAGGCGGACGCCGGCGCAGTTCATCCTCCAGGATGGTGCGCGCCGCACGGATGTCGGCAAGATGAGCAAATACCTCGACGAGGCCGACGACCGCCATTTTCGCCGCGTCATAGAGAATCTCAACCCCCTGCCGCCGCAGTTCCGGTCCGCCCATACCGCACACCGACAGCCCAGGCACCAGATCTTTCAGGGCCGCCACCAGATGGGCGCCGTGCAGGTCGCCGGAGGCCTCGCCGGAGACGATCATCACCCTCTGCATAAGGAGTCTTTATACCGCTCGCGGTGTTCGCGGATCTGACTGATGATACGCAAGGCCACTTCAAGAGCCTGCCGCCCCTCCCGGCCCGACACCATCGGCGTTTTTCGTTCCCGGACATTCGTGACGAAATCAAGCAGTTCCGCCTGAAGGGCATCCCGTTCAGTGAAACAGAAATGGATAACCTCTTCCACCGGGTATCCATTTGGCGAAAGGTCCGGCTGCCGCTCGATAACGGTAATCTCCTTGGCGGCATAGTTGACCGTGATTGAACCGCCCGGCTGATAGATACGCAGGCTGCGCACATTGTCATGGGCCACCCGGCTGACCGTAGCCGTGGCGGCGCAACCGTTGGCAAAAACCAGATGGGCGGTGGCGACATCGGTTTCGCCGGTCACCACCGGCGTGCCAATGGTATTGATGGATTGCAGCGGCGCCGGGACAACGTTGAGAATAATGTCGATATCATGGATCATCAGATCGAGAACGACATCGACATCCGCCCCCCGCGGCTTGAAGGAATGCACCCGTTGCGATTCTATAAACAAAGGGCAGGTCAGATAGTCCTGCATGGCGACGATGGCCGGATTAAAGCGCTCCAGATGACCGATCTGCAGGAGGCGGCCGTTCTTTTCCGCCAGCGCGATCAGGTCATCCGCCTCCGCCAGGGTGACGGTCATCGGCTTTTCCAGCATGACATCGACTCCGGCGGCAAAACAGTCGCCGGCCACCCGGTGATGCAGGGGGGTAGGCACAACGACGCTGACCGCATCGACCAAAGGCAGCAGCTCATGATAATCGGCAAAGGCCCTGGTTGAGCAGGAATCGGCAACAGCGCGAGCCGCATCCGGAACCACATCAGCTACCCCCGCCAGCTCGACATGCTCCATGGCCGCATACTTCTGGGCATGAAATTTTCCGAGATAACCGACACCGATCACACCAACCCGTATGGTCTTCATAACTCTTCCTCAAGAAATCACAATTTGATGGCGTCGCAACAAGTCGCCAACCGCTTCGTTGCTGCACATTATCTCGTCACTGCAGCATGCGCGCGCACTTCTCTTTCTTTAAAATGTGCGCGCCACGCATTTTCGAGTGCATCACAATGTGGTCCGTCATCAACCGGCAAAAAAACGCCGAGATTTACTCAGGAAATCGGCCAGCAGGGCACCGAGAACATGGCGGGCCGCAGCATTCTGCGCCAGTGGCCGGTCAAGGACGTTAGCGAAAAAATCCGAAACCAGCGAGGGAAAGGCGGGGCCGACCTCCGCTTCAACCTTTCCCGCATCGATACCAAACGATTCCCGATAGGCTGAGAAACGCTCTACAAAAATAGTGGTGATCGTGTCGCTGAGGGAATTGACTGAGGCATCGTCCTCATCGTCATCCTCGCAATCGGCTGCGATCCGGTCAACGATGGCAAGGATAGCGGATCGACTGAAGACCTCCACCGCGGCAGCGTCGGGCGTCACAGCGCTGCGCAGATAACAGGCGATCACCCAGAAAGCGCAGAACACATCAAACTCATTGGCCTTGATCCCGTATCCGGCGAAATCACCCTGCTGAAGAAAACCGGTCAGCTTTTCCTCGGTGAATCGATGGAGGGCTTGGAGCTTTTCGTTGATCGGAACTGTCGCATCCTGCATAACCGTCTCTTTTCTTTATGGCGTCGCCATCTCTGAAATTGGCTTTTGCGAGATCATCTTTTTAAATTAACAGCTTGTCTTCCTGGACGCGATGCTTTCTCTTCAGCTTTTCCGGTTTCCAGGGATAAAAGGTAAAACAAACGGCAACAACGATGGTTACCAGCAGCCAGTCAACCCCGAAAAGAATAAGGGCATCCGCCGGGTATGCGCCGTATGCCTTGCGCAATTCGCCGATAAAGGCCTGGGCCATGATAACGATGAGTATGAGCGGGGTGAAATAACGGATACAGATATCCCACAGCAGAGGCAGCCGCCAGCCGCCCACCCTGCTGACATGTTCCCGCGCCACCCGAGCCTTGAGGAGCCAGCCGACCAGAAAACATTCGAAAACACCGCCCATGATCAATCCATAACTGGTGATGAAATGATCGGTTATATCAAGGAGCAGCAGGCCGGCCCGGGTGGTGAAAACGATACTGCCGAAAAAACCAAGCAGACAGATGGCGCTGACGACAACCTTGCGGGTCCACGCGAACTTATCCGTTATCGCACAGGTCAGGGCTTCGATCAGGGAAATTCCGGAGGAAAGGCCGGCAACGATGAGCACCAGAAAGAAGATCACCCCGAAGAGCGATTGTCCGAAAGGTAACTGACGAATCGCTTCAGGATAGACGACAAATGCAAGCTGCGGTCCCCCCTTGATCACCTCACTGAACGGAACCCCTTTCACCTGGGCCATGAAGCCGACGATCCCAAAAACGGCAAAACCGGCAATAAAGGAATACGTGCAGTTGATGACCGCCGTCAATACGGCATTGCCGACAATATCGGTTTTTTTCGGCAGATAGCTGGCATAGGTGATCATGATGCCGAAGCCGAGTGACAAGGTGAAAAATATCTGACCAAAGGCGGCGGTCCAGACCGACCAGACTTCCGGATCATTAAATTTTTTGACGATATTGATTTTGTCCCAGTCGGCGGCAAGATAAAAATTGCGGATGCCGTCAAGCGCTCCGTCCAGGGTAAGCGTCCAGCCGACCAGCAGGAATGTCAGCAGGAACAGGATGGGCATAAAGAAGGTGCACGCCTTCTCAATGCCGTGATTGACTTCCCGGTAACAGATGATCCAGCAGAGAAACCAGACCAGAAAGGTTGCCGAAAGAATGGGAATCCTGACCCCACCGAGGTGAAGGGGTGAATCACTCATCTGAAGGAACGAATGAAAAAAAAAGGATTGCGGATCGCTTCCCCAGGCGACGGTGAAGGAAAAGAAAAAATAATTGATACACCAGCTGATGATCACGGCATAGTAGAGCATAATGCCGAACATGGCAACCGTCGGCATCCACCAGCCCGCCCATTCCCAACCCGGAGAAATGCGGGCGAAAACCAGCGGAGATGATCCTTTTTCCCGGTGGCCCACCGCATACTCCAGAATCATCAGGGGGATGCCGGCCAGGAGCAGGGCGCAGAGATAGGGGACAAGAAAGGCGCCGCCGCCATGCTCAAAGGCCATATAACTGAACCGCCATATATTGCCGAGGCCGATGGCGGAGCCGATGGCTGCCATCAGAAAGCCCAGTTTGCTGCCCCACAGGGCCCGCTGGGAGGATTCCGTCATTTTTCACCTCACTTCATGAACGTCGCGCCGGCGCCCATTCTCTTGTCGATTTACGAAAGCGAAACCATGCCCAAGCAAAAGCCACTGTAAATGAAAATAAATCTTTGTCAATACAGGATGGAATCAGGTAAGATGATTTGGTGTACTCTGTCAACCATACCGGATCACTAAGAAAAAAGGATTGATAACCTGTCATGCCCCCGGAATTTTTTCAGGCCCTGGTGGTCAGGGAAGAGCCCGACGACGTTTTCACCAGAAACATCGAAACATGCGCCACCGCCGACCTGCCGGACCACGATGTCCTCATCAGGGTCCACTTTTCCTCGCTCAACTACAAGGACGCCCTCTCCGCCTCCGGCAACAGAGGGGTGACCCGGCGCTATCCTCATACCCCGGGCATTGATGCGGCCGGAGTGGTGGTGGAGAGCAGGTCCGAAAAAGTCAGAGCCGGCGATGCGGTCATTGTCACGAGCTACGACCTCGGCACCCGCCTGCCGGGAGGCTTCGGCCAGTTTATCCGGGTACCGGCCGACTGGATCGTTCCCCTGCCCAGCGGGATGAGTCTGTATGAGAGCATGGTCTGCGGCACTGCCGGTTTCACCGCAGCCCAGTCGGTGCAGCGCATCGTCGAGCATGGTATTGTGCCCGCCGACGGTAAAATCCTGGTCAGCGGCGCAACCGGCGGGGTGGGCAGCATCGCGGTGGCCATCCTCGCCGGGCTCGGCTACGAGACCGTCGCCATTACCGGCAAGGAAGAGGAACATGAACTGCTCCGGCAACTGGGTGCGGTCAGAATTCTGTCCCGCCAGGAGGCGACGGACACCAGCGGCCGGCATCTGCTGCGGGAAAAATGGGCGGCCGTGGTCGATACGGTGGGTGGCGACATCCTGGCCACTGCCATCAAATCGACTCGCTACGACGGCATCGTCACCTGCTGCGGCAATGTCGCCTCGCCGGAGCTGTCCCTGTCCGTCTACCCCTTCATCCTGCGCGGGGTGACGCTTGCCGGCATCGATTCGGCCAGCAGTCCGGCGCCGGTGCGGCGGAAGATATGGGATAAACTGGCCGGGGAGTGGAAGATACGGTTGCCCGCGGCAGCGGTGCGCACCGTTTGCCTGAACGAACTGAACAACGAGATCGACAAGACGCTGGCGGGCGCCAACAAAGGGAGAGTCGTCGTCCGGCTGACCGAGAGCTGATTTCCGCCTCACTCCACACGGCAGATCGAACTTTGCAACGCCATCCGAATACTTTTTGTCGGAACCGTAAAAAAGACAAACCCGTAAAAGTCTTTTTTCACCACAGAGCGCACTGAGGACACAGGGGAAACATCTTTGATTGTGATTCCTCTGGGTGCCCTGCGGTCTCAGTGGTTAATTTTCAGTATTTACGAGACCATCATAAAACCTCTTGATTTTCAGTTTTTGCGAGACCATCACCCATGGGAGCTGAACAGAAATACATCCAGGATATCGACAAGCTGGTTCCCCGGCCCGACATTGCCCTCGACGTCCTGCAAATGGCCCACGACGCCCGGGGCAACATCGCGGAAATGGCAAAAAAGATCGAGACTGATCCGAGCCTCACCGCCAACATGCTGCGGCTGGCCAACTCCGCCTATTTCGGCCACATGCGGGAGATCACCTCAGTAAAGGAGATCATTGTCCGCCTCGGCCTGGAGACGGTGAAGATGATCGCCATCACCGGCGCCTCGGTCGGACTGATGAAATCGCCGCAGCAGGCATACAACCTCGAACCGGGCTCTCTCTGGCAGCACAGCCACGCCACCGCCGTGCTCTCCACCATCATTGCCAAATATGCCGACATCGAGGACTCAAGCAGCATCTACACCGCCTCCCTGCTGCACGATATCGGCAAAGTGGTTCTCAACCGACCGCTGCAGATCGCCATCAGCAACAACAAAAATCTCGGCAGAAAATTCCGTACCCTGATCGAGCTGGAAATGTACCTGCTCGGCACCGACCACGCCAAGGTCGGCATGGCCCTGCTGCGCAAATGGGGGCTGCCGGAGGATATCTGTCTGCCGGTGGGTTTTCATCATCCGCAAAAACATGCCGGAGAAGAAGAACTGCTCAGTGTCAGGATCGTCAGTCTCGCCAATTTCCTGGTGGAGAGTATCGGTATTCGCTCCCTGATGCCGGAGAGTTTTCATTTCAACGTGCAGGAGTTCATCGACCAGAACCAGGAACTGCCGGAGGTTCCGAATTTTCAGGAGAACATGGAAAAGATCATCAATAGATTTTTTTATCAGTTCACCGAAACGAGCAAACTGACATAGAGAAAGAAGACCAGAGGAAACGGACAGGGAAACTCTTCACTGCAGATCGTTGCGACGAAGCAGAGCCACCCGGTTGCCCCCTTCGCGTTTCGCCAGATGGAGGGCCTTGTCGGCCAGGGAAAAGAAATCCTCGCAATTTCTACTGTCGTCGTGACTGTTGGCGGCAAGCCCGATACTGATTGATACCTGGCGACTGAATTTGCCGTCGTTGAAGACAAAACGGCTCATCTGAGAATGGATGTCCCGAGCGATGATCTCCCCTTCCTGGCAATCCGCATCCGGCAGCAGCACCCCGAACTCATCACCGCCGACCCGGCCGCAGATATCGGTGTTGCGCACCTTCTCCACAAGGATCTCGGAAACCTCTTTTAAAAGATAATCGCCGAACTTACGACCGCAGGAATGATTGATCTCCTTGAAGCGGTCAATGGCGAGCAGCAGCAATACCAGGCCGCCGCCCCGGCGTTCCGCCAGACGGTATTCCCGGCCGAGCACTTCGATGAAATGGCGGCGATTGATGAGCCCGGTCAGGTCATCCTTGACCTCGAGCTCGCTCAGCTTGTTCAACATTTTTTTACAGTCTGTGATGTCGCGGTAGACGACCACGCACTGCCAGACAAAACCATAATCATCCTTGATGGGATAGGCAGAGATGGAAAACCACTTTCCCCCCAGACGGGGTTCGTAACGTTCCAGGTGAAAAGGCTTGCCTGAATGAAAGACCTTGCAGACAGGGCAGTGAGCAGCGGGATTGTCCTGCCCGTGGAAAAGCTGAAAACATTTTTTCCCGATCAGTTCATCGCCACAGCCGAGAATCTCACGAGTGGCCCGGTTGGCCCGGACAATGGTGAACTCCCGATCGACGATGTACAGCAACTCATCAAGGACATTGAAGGTTTCCTGCCAGAGCCGGTGCGGATCAAGATAGCGGCCCAGTTTTTTTTCCGGCCGCGCGCCGTTGTCGCAAGCTTCTAACTCCTCAATCCGCCGGCGCAGTCGCGACACGTCCTCGGCCAGCTCCTCGCGCGTTTTATTGCAATATTTCATGACAGCTTGCCCCCTTCCCCTGAAGCTGTTAAGAATATGATGCGTAAAAGAGCACAGACCCCCCGGATGGCGTTCCTGTCGTTGACCCGAAGCCCCACCCGCACGCCTTTTTCCGGGACAGTCAAAATTATTGCAAGATAAAACAACCTGTTGGAAAATTCCAGAAAAAATTTATCATTACTCTCATTGCTGTGTCCATTACCTAATCTTCTCACTCATCATGACCATGACCGGGTTGACGGGGATAACGGCAGACAGCAGGAGGACAGGATATCGAAATGGGTGCAGAACAAAGGGAAGGGGAAGGGATGATGGCGTCCGCCGGCACCGACGAGGCGCAGTGCCGGCGGTGCGGCACCTGCTGCCGCAAGGGTGGACCGGCCCTGCACACGGCGGACCGGCAACTCGTCATGAACGACATCATAAGCCTCGGGCAACTGGTGACGGTGCGGCAGGGAGAACCGGCCTTCAACCCGGTCACCGGCCGGGTGGAGGCAACACCGACCGAGTTTGTCAAGGTCGCCGGCAAAAACGGCAACTGGGAATGTATCTTTTTCGACCCGGCCGCCGCCTCCTGCACCATCCATGACAACCGACCGCTGGAATGCCGTCTCCTCTTCTGCCGGAATACCGAGGCGGTGGAAGCGATCACCGGCCGCGATCTTCTGCAGCGCCGCGACCTCATTCCGGACGATCATCCCCTTACCGCTCTTATCACCGACCACGAGGAGCTATGTCCGGCAACAAAGGGACAATCACTGCTCATTGAGCTGCTCGCCGGCAGCAAAGGAAACGACGCCCTTGACCGCTTCACCCTCCTGCTGCAACAGGATCTCGATCTGCGCGCCGCAGCCGTCGCCCGCTTTCACCTCAGCCTGGGGGAGGAGCTCTTCTTTTTCGGACGCCCCCTCTTCCGGATTTTTCACCATCCCCGCCTTCAGGTTTCCTGGCACGGCATGACACTGGCCCTGCAGCTGCTGCCATAATCACCAAGACCGTACCGTCACAGGCCGGCCCTGGCAAAGGAGGCGGCCACGATGGTCTGCGCCTCCTGCTGAATCTGCCGGAGGTGCTCGCGGCCCTTGAAGCTCTCGGTGTAGATCTTGTAAATATCCTCGGTGCCGGAGGGACGGGCCGCGAACCAGCCGTTTTCCGTCACCACTTTCAGCCCGCCGATGGCGGCATTGTTGCCGGGCGCCCGGGTCAGCCTGGCGAGCACCGGTTCCCCGGCCAGGGTGTCGGCCTCGACATCCTCAGGAGAAAGGGTGGCCAGAACCTCCTTCTGTTTACCGGAAGCCCGCGCCTCCAACCGCTCATAGACAGGCGAGCCGTAACGCTGTTCCAGTTCGGCATAATGGCGGCCCGGATCCCGGCCGGTGACGGCAACGATCTCGGCCGCCAGCAGGGCCATGATGATGCCGTCCTTGTCGGTGGTCCACACCGTCCCGTCCTTGCGCAGAAAGGTAGCGCCGGCGCTTTCCTCGCCGCCGAAACCATACTCCCCCTTGAAAAGCCCCTGAACAAACCACTTGAAACCAACCGGCACCTCTTTCACCGTCCGTTTGATACCGGCGGCGACCCGGTCGATCATGGAACTCGACACAAGGGTCTTGCCCACCGCCAACTCCGCCTTCCAGTCGGGCCGATGGGTAAAGAGATACTCGATGGCCACCGCCAGATAATGATTGGGGTTGAGCAGACCAGTGTCACGGGTGACGATACCGTGCCGGTCGTAATCAGGATCATTGCCCACCGCAATGTCAAAACGATCTTTCAGGGCGATGAGGGAGGCCATGGCCCAGGGCGAAGAGCAGTCCATCCGGATCTTGCCGTCCTTGTCCAGGGTCATGAAGGAAAAGGCAGGATCAACCCGATCGTTGACCACCTCGATCTGCAATCCATGAGTGGCGGCGATGGCCGGCCAGAAATCGATACCCGAGCCGCCGAGGGGATCGACCCCGATCCTGACCCCGGCCCGGCGGATGGCATCGAGATCGAGAACGGCATCGAGATCATTAACATAGGGGGCGACATAATCGATGGCCACGGCCAGAGGCGAGACCAGGGCCTGCTCGATGGCGAGCCGTTTCACTTCCTGAAGGCCGGCGGCCAGCAGTTCATTTGCCCGTTGTTCGATCGCCCTGGTCGCATCACTGTCCGCCGGCCCGCCATGGGGTGGATTATACTTGAAGCCGCCATCCTCCGGCGGATTATGCGATGGAGTAATGACCACCCCGTCCGCCAGCCGGTCCGGATGGCGCCGGTTCCAACAGAGAATGGCATGGGAGACGACCGGGGTCGGGGTAAAACCCCTGCCCTGCTGATAGCGAATCTCGACACCATTGGCGACAAAAACCTCCACCGCATTGGCAAAGGCAGGCTCGGACAGGGCATGGGTATCCATGCCGACAAAAAGGGGGCCGGTGATGCGCTGGCCGCGGCGATATTCACTAATAGCCTGGGAGATGGCGAGGATATGGGCCTCGTTGAAACTCCTTTTCAGAGAACTGCCGCGATGGCCGGAGGTGCCGAAACTGACCTGCTCGCCCTCTTTACTGACATCCGGGGAGAATTGATAATAGGCGGCAACGAGTCGCGGAATATTGCAGAGATTGTCCCTGGTTGCCGGTTTTCCCGCTCCTTGGTGAAGAGCCATGGATTCCTCCTGTCGCTGTAAGGTGAAGCCGGGATATCTCCCGGCAGAGAGGTCGGTTTCCACCCTCAGCCTGCATCACCATGACGAAAAAGTCAACAGAATTGTCTGCAATATCAAGAACAAAGCACATACAACCGCCAGGGAATCGAAATTTTTTCAGCAGCACAACGATACTTATTCTCTCCGTTCTGCCTCTATGCGGCGCACTTTTTTTATGGTATTGTCAGGTAAGATGAAGCCCTAAAACATTTCTCTTGACACTGAGAGAACTGAGGACACAGAGAAAACATTTTGCATCCCGGCCAGTTATCTCTTTATCCTCCGCGATATCAGCAGTTGATTCAATTTTGATGGAATCGTAATAACTGAAAATCAACCACAGAGACCGCAGAGCACAAAGAGGCAACTAATTGTAATTAAAGTTTTTTTCTCTTTACCCTCTGTGCGCTCTGTGGTGAAAAAACTTTTTACGGGTTTGTCAATTTGTACGAATGCATCAGGGATAATCCACGATAAGAAAACGCGCTGCAAAGAGAGGCACAATGAAACATTATCGGGTCAGGCGTGGCCGCCGCTATCCGCCCGGCGCCACCTTCGACGGCAGGGGCACCAATTTCTGCATCTTTTCCCGTCAAGCCGAACGCCTCGAACTTCTCCTCTACAACACCCCATTCACCACCACCCCCTTCCAGGTCGTACCGCTCGATCGGCAACATCACCAGACCTTTTTCTTCTGGCATGTCTATCTGGAGGGGCTGCCGCCCGGCACCTGGTACACCTGGCGGGCCTGGGGCCCGAACGACACGAGCGAGTCCGGCAACCGCTTCAATCCGGACAAGGAGCTGATCGACCCTTGGGCCCGGGTGGTGGCGGACAACCTCTGGCAGAGAGGCCGCGCCTGCCAGCCTTTCCCCAGCAATGGCCGCAGCATGCGGGCCATGGTGGCAGGCGGCCAGGACTATGACTGGGAAGGAGATCGGCCGTTGCGCCACCGGCCGGAAGAGACGATCATTTACGAGCTGCACGTCGGCGGCTTCACCCGACACCGCTCCTCCGGCGTCACCCGGCCCGGCACCTTTGCCGGGCTGGTGGAAAAAATCCCCTATCTCCGGGAGCTCGGCATCACGGCGGTGGAGCTGCTGCCGGTCATGGCCTTTGACGAGCAAGACGTGCCTGAAGGGGCCCGCCGCCGCGGCCTGAAAAACTACTGGGGCTACAGCACCCACAGCTTCTACAGCCCCCATCCCCGCTTCTGCGTTGACCCCTTCTCCGGAAACGCCCTCAAGGAGTTCAAAGACATGATCAAGGCCCTCCACCGGGCCGGCATTGCCGTCATCCTCGACGTCGTCTTCAACCACACCGCAGAAGGAAACGAACAGGGGCCGCTCATCAACTTCAAGGGGTTGGCCAACGACACCTTTTACCATCTCGACCCCGATGACCGCAGCCGCTATCGTGACTATTCCGGTTGCGGCAACACGGTAAACTGCAACCATCCCCTGGTGTCGCGCTTTATCGTCGAATGCCTCGAATACTGGGTACAGGAGATGCACATCGACGGTTTCCGTTTCGACCTCGCCAGCATTCTCGCCCGCGGCATGGATGGCCGCCCCGACCACTTCGCCCCGGTTGTCTGGAGTATCGAGCTTTCCGGGGTGCTGGCCGGCACCGGACTGATCGCCGAGGCGTGGGATGCAGGCGGGCTTTATCAGGTCGGCGGTTTTCCCGGCTTCCGCTGGGCGGAATGGAACGGCCGCTACCGCGATGTCATCCGTCAGTTTGTCCGGGGCGGTACAGGTTTGGTCGGGGAAATGGCCACCCGCTTCTGCGGCAGCAGCGATCTCTATGAGTCCTCCGGCCGGCTACCGATCAACAGCATCAACTTCGCCACCTGTCACGACGGCTTCACCCTCTGGGACCTGGTCAGCTACAACGACAAGCATAACGAAGCAAACGGCGAAAAAAATCGTGACGGCTGCAACAATAATCTGAGCTGGAACTGCGGCCACGAGGGAGAAACGAACAACAGGGCGATCCTCGCCCTGCGTCGAAGACAGGTCAAGAACTTCATGGCCATCCTGCTGCTCAGCCACGGCGTGCCGATGCTGCTCGCCGGCGACGAGGTGCTGCGCAGTCAGTTCGGCAACAACAACTGTTACTGCCAGGATAACGAACTGGGCTGGTTCGACTGGCGGCTGACGGAAAAAAACCGGGAGATGCTCCGTTTCACCAGGGAGATGATCGCCTTTCGCAAGCGTCACCGTTCTCTCATGCGCCGTCATTTCGTCACCGGCACAAAAAAGGAGGACGAACGCCTGCCGGACATCAGCTGGCACGGCCGAAAACTCAACTCTCCGCCCTGGCACGATCCCCAGGCCACCCTGCTCGCATTCACCCTGGCCGGTTCGGCAGAGGAAGAGGATCTGCATATCATCTTTAACATGGGCGAGCAGACGGCAAGCGTCGAGCTGCCGGACATCAGCCCCCGCCAGTGGCACCGGGCCATCGATACGGCGGCAGCGGCGCCACTCGACATCAGACCACCCGCCAACCAACGGCCGAGCGGCCAGAAATTCTGTAAGGCGCAAGGCCGCAGCGTCGTGGTGCTGGAGGCCAGATAGGGAAATGGATTGGAGCGCATGACGATTTCACTGAAAGCAGACAGCAGACTCATCCAGTGGATGACGGATATCCGTCGGCAGATTCACCAGCATCCGGAGCTGGCCTTTCAGGAAAAACGAACAGCGGCACTGGTGGCGGCCAGCCTTGCCGAGCTCGGCATCCCATACCGGAGCGGAGTGGCCGGTACCGGCATTGTCGCCACCATCGGCGCGGAGGGGAGAGGTTCGGCGGTGGCGCTGCGGGCCGACATGGACGCCCTGCCGATCAACGAGGAAACCGGTCTGCCCTTTGCTTCAAATACGCCCGGCGTCATGCACGCCTGCGGCCATGACGGCCATGTGGCCATCCTTCTCGGCGCGGCGGCGCTGCTCAGCCGCCAGCCGACCTTGCCGGGCCGGGTGGTGCTGCTTTTCCAGCCCGCCGAGGAAGATGACGGCGGCGCCCAGAAGATGATCGCCGAAGGGGCGCTGGCCGGGGTGGCCGCCATCTTCGCCGGCCACATCGAACGCCATTTCGCCGTGGGGGAGATCGCCGTCCAGCCCGGCATCATCTGCGCCTTTACCGATGATTTCATCATCACCGTCCGCGGGCCGGGCGGCCATGCCGCCAAACCCCATGAAAGCCCGGACTGTATCGTCGCCGCCTGCGCCCTGGTGACGAGCCTCCAGACGCTGGTCGCCCGGGAGAGCAACCCCGTCTTGCCGGCCGTGGTCACGGTGGGCAAATTCACCGGCGGCACCGCCTCCAACGTCATTGCCGATCAGGTGGTGCTGGAAGGCACGGTGCGCACCACCGATCCGGAGGCCCGGGAACGGATCTTCGCCGGCTTAAAACGAATGGTCAGGGCGCTGGGGGAAATGTATGCGGTCATGGCGGACATCAGACTCTCCACCGGTTATCCGCCGGTCATCAATGATCCCATGGCGGCCGCCGTGGCAAGGCAGGCCGCCATGGCCACCGTCGGCGAACAGGGGGTGAAGGAGCAACCTTACCCCAGTCTCGGCGGTGAGGATTTCTCCTTTTTCCTCCAACAGGTGCCCGGCTGTTTCGCCCGCTTCGGGGCGCGCCGCGCCACCTTTCCCAACGGCAATCCGCACAGCGCCACCTTCGACTTTGACGAAGGGGTGCTGGCCATTGCCGCCGAATACCTGGCCCGCTGCGCCCTCCTTTTCCTGTCAGAGCGGGCGGGATAAGCGCAGCGAAACAATGGTTTCCAGATGGTGGGTCTGGGGAAACATGTCCACCATCCGCATCGTTTCCACCTCATACCCCTCTTTTTCCAGCAGCAGCAGGTCGCGGCACAGGGTGGCCGGATCGCAGGAGATGTAGACGATCTGTCCGGCAGCCAGGGCGGGCAGCAGGGGAATGATCTCCGCGCAGCCCTGGCGGGGCGGGTCGAGCAGGATGAGATCAAAACGCTGCCCGGCGGCAACGAGCTGGCCGGCCCCTTCCAACGCCGAATTCTGGGCAAATGCGCAATTGCCGATGCCGTTGGCCGCCGCGTTCCGCACCGCACTGCGGATGGCTGACCGCTGCAGGTCCATGCCGGTCACCGACCCGGCCCGCAGGGCGAGGGGCAGGGAAAAATTGCCCATGCCGCAAAAGAGATCAAGGACTCGGCTGTTCCCGTCAATTCGGGCCCAGTCGCAGAGCAGGGCAATCAGCTGTTCATTCTGGGCCGGGTTGACCTGGCAGAAGCCGCCGGGCTCCACCGTCATCCGCTGGGTGCCGCCGGGTACGGCATGGGAAAAGAGAAGCAGCGGCTGCGTCCTGCCCTCTTCATCCCCGCAGAAGGAGTCAACCAGGCCATGTCCTGCCGCAAAAACAAGCACATGCTTGATGCTCGCGTGCAGGCCGACCATTGCCCGGGTAACCTTTTTTTCGGCCGGCCGCAGGGTTCGGGTCAGATGCAGCAGGAGAACCACCTTGCCGTCCTCCGGGCTGAACAGCAGCTCCAGCTCCGCAATTACTGGCGCGATTTTCCGCAAAAGCGGCCAGGCAACGAGGCAGGAAAGGACATCGTTCAATTCCGGACGGGCGAGAAGGCAGTGAGCGACGGGCTCCACCTGATGCGACTGCTGCCGGAGAAATCCCGGCCGACCGTTTTGATCCAGATGCAGCCTGATGCGTTGCCGGTACCGAAAGGACGCCGGCGAGGGAACGGGCGGCTCAAGTAAAAGTGACAAACGGGGAAAAAACCCGCTGCGTTCCAGCTGCTCTCGCAGCATCCGGTCTTTCAGCTCGGCCTGCCGGGCCGGATGAACATGCTGGAAATCACAGCCGCCGCAGCGGCCATAGTGGGGACAGGGCGGCGTCACCCGCCAGGGCGACGGGCTGACGACCTCAAGGAGGCGGGCCTGGACGAAACTCTTTTTGTCCTCCACCGGCGCGGCGACAACCTCTTCGCCCGGCAGGGCACCGGGGACGAGCACCACCTTGCCGTCGGCACGACGACCGAGGCCCTGGCCGCCGAGAACCAGCTTGTCAATGGTGAGGGAAAAGGTCATGGCAAGCAACTTCCACAAGCTGCATATTTGTTGTTTGCAATTTCCCTATCCAGCCGACTTAGCACTTCTCCCACAGTCAGCTCAGATCTTCTTTTCCGCATGGAGTCGGCAATCCGGCAGCCTGCATCAATTGCCGACTCGGCAAGAAACTGTGGCACCTGCATCCCAGCTGTCTCGCCCAACTGAGGAATTTGCACGGGAAAGGACAATCGCTCGGCAACATTTCGTAATGGAGCCGCGGCCAGGTTGTAAACGGTTAGCCCCTTCTGCTCCTCAACTGTACCGGCAAGATCCTTAATGGCGGACCAGAAATTATCATGCGATGTCCATTTCGCCATTTTCAGGAATCCCTGAACCAGCACCAGGTCAAGCAGTGCCTGCGCATCGGCTGCCAAAAGATTTTCTCGCTCCAGATTTCCCACTGCACGGGTTGGCATAAACTCTTCCCGAACCATTTGGCGGAACTGTTTCTTGAGTTCGACCAAATCCTTGTCGTCCAGCACCGCTTCGTCGTCAATTGCGACTGACTGTAATTCCCGCAACGAACCGACAAGGCGAGCCTCCTTCTTTCCATTCGCCTGGCGGCAGGCAACGGCAAAACAGACAACCTCATTGCCGATGTCATCAACAATTTCCTTGAGTATCCGGACACAGGGAGGCCATTCATGACTGGTCACGGCACTGACCAAGGCATGGAAATACGGCTCTCCATAGGTGGCAAAATGGGGCCGGCTGACCTGACCGGGGATGCCGCGGTCGAAGAGTTCCCGATCCACGGTGAGCATGGTCCTGTCCGGTATTCCGTCCACACCTTGGACAACAAACATGGGCAGACTCGGGGCCGGCATGCAGCCCAGGTCATGCAGGTAGCGGGATTGGCTGACGGCCTGCCAGATACCATCCAGGGTGACCGGGGCGGGCTTCATCTTCTCCTGGTCTGCCAGTCGCACATACATTTCGTAAAGCTCCCTGGCCGGGAGCTCCATGCCTTCGGTGCGTTTGCGCTGTTCGATAATCCGTTTCTTGGCCTCTTCCTCTAACCTTTGCGGCGTGGTCTTGCCCTCGGCCAGCGCCCGAAAATCCTCCTCGGTGATCGGCAACATCGATATCTGCTGGGCGCCAACCACCGCCCCGGCCTCTCTGAGACGTTGCAGCAGGCGACCATAGACCGCTTCTTCCACCGAATCCACATAGCAGAAGTTCAGAACCATGATCTCGTCATGGCGCTGGCCAATGCGGTCGATCCGGCCGATGCGCTGCTCCACCTTCATCGGATTCCACGGCAGATCGAAGTTGATCAACAGATCGGCGGTCTGCAGATTGAGGCCTTCGGCAGCGGCATCGGTACAGACCAGAACATCGATCTCTTCCCGCAGAAAGCGCTGTTTGATCTCCTCGCGGTCGATCCCCTTGAGCTGCCTGGTGCGGGGATCGACATACTGCCCGCCCTGGCCGCTGAAGGTACCAATCAGCATACTCTGATCCACGGTGCGCAGGCGATTGACGATATCAATCAACGTGTCGAAATATTTTGTAAAGATCACTGTTTGCCGGATGCGGCCTTGGCTGAGACGTCGCCGGTCAAGGACGCGGAACAACTCCTGCATTTTTGACGGCGTCGAGGTCAAGTCAGCCAGGGTCGAGAGCATGGCGGTCAACCTTTCCTCTTCCCAGGCAAGGTCCTTCGGCGTCCGGTCGCTCAAGAGTGCGGCAACGGCCTTGTCGTCACTTTCCTCATCGTCTACCCCTTCCAGCTCGGATGACTCCCCCGTATCGTTTTCCTGCTGGTGAAACTCGCGGGTCAGCCGGACACGATCCAAACGGCGACGCAGGGTCTCCCTGATGGCATAGAGACTGGAGGAGAAACGCAGGCGGAGCAGACAGAGAAGAAACATCAGAGGAAATGGCGATGATGTGTTACCGCCATGCCGCTGCAGTTGTTCAGTCAATCCCTGGCAGAAGGACTCAAGTTCACGATAAGCCTGGGCCTCCAATTCGGTAAAGGCAATGCGGGGGATGGGCAGGATGGTGCGTTTGGCGAGCTTGGCGCCGAGTTTTCCCTGTTCACGGTAGATTTCTAGCAATGGCCGGGTATGGCGGAGCATGACCCGGGAGAGCGGGGCGGCGGCAAAAATCAGCCTCTGCATGGTCGCGGCGTCACTGCCGCGCGGGATGCGACCATCATCCAGCCATTGCCGGACAGCCGAGCGAATCCGACCGTCAATCACCGCCTGGTCGAGGTAGCGGCGGAAAAACGGATCCTGGCGGTCGAGCGCCCGTATCGCTGCCCGCAAGAACTGCCATTCAGCCTCGCTCACCCTCTGCCGGCGGACCAGCTTGCCCAACGCCCCGTAGTAGGCCCAGGTAAGGGTTGGATCGTGCTGAAAAAGGCCGATCCGGTTCGTCAGACGAATCAGGTCATAAACCTCGATCCAGCCGATCTGCATGGGGGTCGCGGTGGCCAGCCACAGGCTGTCTGTCTTTTGGCGCAGGTGGTCACGGATCGTCTCATACAAACGACCGAAGCGCGGCATAGTTCGGCAGATATCCTTGGCCGCAGGGTTCTGACGCCGGGCATAGTGCGCCTCGTCAACCAAAACAATGTCGAAATGACGCCCCAACAGATCCTGACTCCGGTCCTGGCGGCTTAAGAGGCCGGTGGAAACGAGGGCGAGGTCGGCCTGGTAGAGACTGGTGGCAGCCACCGCCTTCTCTTCGGGAAAGATATACTCGTGCCTGAGGCCGCCGGTGGTCACGGCCCGGCCGAAACTCAAGAAAAATTTCTGGGCCAGCTCGCGCTGCCACTGTTTGGCAAGGCTTGCCGGAGGGGTGATCAACACCCGTTTGGCCATACCGGACAGCACCAGGGAGCGGATGGCGAGTCCCGCCTCGATGGTCTTGCCCAGACCAACCTCGTCGCAGAGCAAATAGCTGTACGGCCAGGTGGCAATGAGCCGTCGGGCCACCACCTCCTGGTGCGGCCAGGGGGCGACCGGCGCCGTCTCCATGCCGACGAAACGTCCGCCAGGGAGCTTGGGGCCATGCTCGATCAGGGCAAAGGTCAACCGTTCCAAGGCCGAAGGCGGCGCAACATCCCGCCGCCAGGACGTGCTGCCGTCGATCTCCAGCAGCAGGGAAGCCTGTTCGGCGATGGCAAGCAGACGGCGGCGAACCGCCTCGGGCAAAGGCATAACCCGGATATAGGGACTTTGATCCTGCCAGACTGAGAGGAAGGTGGTTTCGGCGTCGTCAATGCGCAGCCGGTCGCGCTCACTCCACCAATCGGCATGGAGATCAATGTTCTCGGCATTGAGCGCCAAAGCGGTCTTGGATTCGTTGAGTGAACCGGAGATGTAAAGACGATTACCTTCCTCGTCGCCAAAGACGGCCCATTTCTCATGGACATACCCATCTTCGATGGAGGTGAAGGCCAGCGGCTTGCCGGTGGCGCCATGCACCCGAAAGGCAACCCGGACGTCGAGAAAGTCATTGGCCACCATCCAGGCCAGCAGTTCCACCCCGCGCGTCACCTCCTCGGGCCAGGCAGCGGGTTCGGCCAGCTCGGCGTTCAAATGTTTGGCCAGCCGTTCCTGGTCGCCGTTCAGGATGGCGGTGACGTCCTGCCCATCCAAATCGGCGCCCACCACCAGCCGCATGCGGCCGCCATGGCCGGTGAAGGCGGAGAAGCCTTGCGAGGCGGCGGCCAACGAGGTGGAACGAAAATAGCCGGCCATCCGGTCATAACGGCTGGCGAGCTTAAGGGCAGGGATGTAGAAGTCATGGAGGATGCTGACCTGACGGCCATCTGGCCAGCAGGAGGAAGTCCGGTAGGCATGGGACCACACCTTGCTGGTAAAGCCGCCGGCCGCTCCACCGTCGGCAGAACGATCACTCTTCACGGCCTATGCCTCTCAACATTCTGGCGCATAATAAACCAGCGTGCTTGACCACCAAAATGCACCAGGAAAACCCGGCACGGATAATGAAAAAATTATCATCTTATTGTTTTTTCACTGTTTTTTTTCTCATTTCCCCTCCTCATTATCCATCGCGATGGATAATGAGGAGGCCGTTTCGTCGGACTCGTCCGGAACAGGCTTTCGATACACCGTGTGACGCTTGCCGGCGGAATCATCCCGCAGCAGGCCCCCCTGCTCCACCCAGCGTTTGAGCATTTTGGATGCCTTCAATGTATCCACCCCGGCAATCCGGCACAGGTCGCTGTTGGCCAGGGCACCGTTGCGGTCCATCCAGTCACTCACCTGCTCCCAGACCGGCGGGCGTTCCTCATTCATCAGGCGGACGACGACCGAAGGTTGGGCGACATCACGCTTCTCGCTATAGAAGGGCGGATAGAGGTTTGCGGCGCGCATCTCCGCGAACATCATGCGCACCCCTTCTCCGGCATCCACATTGGGAGGCTCGGGAAACTCACGCAGGTTGCGGGCAATAAGCGGATTGCGGGCAAAAGAACCCGCCTTGGCGACATTGGACGGCGTAATGGTGCCGGGAAACAGGCCAGGGCTTTCAATCTCGATGCGGTTGTCGAAAATACGAATCTGGATGTCGCTGTTCAAAGCGTTCACGCTGCCGGTCTCCCGCCCCTTACTTCAGGCCGAAGAGCATGGCCTCGGCCTCCTTGCGGAGGGTGTCGTACGCCACCTCGGCGGCCCAGACACCGAGCAGGTCGAGGACCGGGCCGCGCCGGCTGCTGTCCTGGCGGTCGAGATAGCCCCTGGCCACCGGCACGTCGCCCTGGCGGAAGGCCATGATCATTCCCTGCAGGATGTCCCAGTCGGTCTGGGGGGTGGCGAGCCGCCGGGGGTCGCGCTCTTCGGGGCGCACCAGGCGCAGCTTGCTGCCGCTCTTGATGAGCGGCGCCGGAAAGCCGCTCTCGTGGGCTTGGGCGGCCTGGGACCTGCGGCCGCTGCCGGCTGCGGTATTGATGCCGATGAAGGGGCCGTCCGCCGTGTAGCCGCCGCTCTTGGTCTCCAGCCGGATATTGAGCGAGCGGGAGAGGTTCAGGGCCTCGTCGTAGGGGAGTTCGGCCAGGCCGTAGATGCCGAATAAGGTAAGGGCCATGGCCGCTTCCGGGGCCAGGTCTTCCACCTGCAGGCGGCCGTTGGTGATCCGTTTGATCTGGTGCTCGGCCACCACCCGCGAGGCCTCGTTCATGGCCCGCACCGGCCCGACCAGCTCATCGCCGTCGACAACCGGCCACTGCTCGGAGAGGACCCGCAGCGCCCGGCCGTAGGAGGCCACCATCTCGTCCACCGGGTTGAGCTTGAGCACGGCAAACTCCGTGAGGCCATCGGCCACGGCCTGGCGGATGCGGCTCGCCACCCCGGTGCCGCCAAAGCCGGTCCAGGAAGCGGGCTCGCGGGCCTCGGTCAACCGTTTGCGGCAGGTGATGAAGATGGAGGAGATGGCCGAGGCGGTTTCTTTGGTATGGATACCTTCAGACGTCTCAGACTCCACCGGCATGGCAGCGGTGATGTTCCAGCCGCTCTCGATGAGGGAGCGGGTCAGGGTCTCCCAGGCCTCCTGGCTTTTGTGGGTGAACATCATGGTGAGCAGGCCATTGTCCTTCACCACCCGGCGGCACTCGGCAAAGATCTCGGCCATCATCCGCTCGTAGGCCGCCTGGGCCTGGCTGGCGCTGCCATCCCGGTCGGGATTGGCCACCGCCTCATCCTGCTTGTTGGTCAGCCGGCGGCGGAAATAGCCGGGATAGAGATCGGCCAGGGTGCGGCGCTGCCAGACATAAAAGTAGTCGGAGAGTTCGGCGTACTGGACGTTGTTGTAGTAGGGCGGGTCCATACAGACCAGGTCCACCGATTTGGTTGGGACTGGTGAGATATGGGCGGCGCTGCCGTTGATGATGGTCAGGTTGCGAGTCAATGCTTCAGGCACAAGGGCGGTCACCAGTTGGCAGATGCCGCCATAGGCATCGACGATCTGGCTCAGGCCCCAAGCAGCACCGGAGTTGGGGCCAGTGAAGATCATCTCGCCAAAGGTCCACTTCAGGGAGAAGTCGTGCCGGCCGAAGGTGTTAATGATTACACCTCGTCCATAATGCCACCTTGTTTGTTTGCTGTTGTAGTCAAGCCCCTTGTCAATGGCGAACTGGAGGTAGGTGACCACGGCCCGGCCCTTGTCCGGGCCGAGTTTTTCGATAATCTGCGGCTTGAGCCGGTTCAACTCCTCCACCAGGGTGAGGTGGCCCAGGAGCTGGCGCGGGGTGAACATATCGCACCAGCGGGTCATGCCGTAAATTGCGGGCCGCATATCGTTGCCCTGGGGAAAGTTTTCGGTCGGGATCAGTCCTTCCCGGTCCCAGCGCTCCCAGTTGGCGGCCAGGCGTTCCTTGGCCTGGGTGAGGGCGGCGAGGTCCGCCGGGTTGGGGGGGCGGAAGAAGCGGACCTTCTCGGTCTTGATCTCGCCCTTGCGCTCGCCGGTGGCAAAGCGCTGGGGCTTGCCGTTCTTGTCCAGTTTGGGCTGCCGCCGCACCGCCACCACGCAGTAGAGGCGGTCTTGCCAGGCGCCGTGCGGGCTCTCGCCCCGGGCCTGGGCCTTGATCTCGTCGGCCTCGATGGCCTGGCGGCAGTGGACGCAGGTGCCCACCCCCCGATTGACGGTGGCGGTCTCCGGGTCTTCGCCGTTTGGCCCCCGGCCCTTGTTCACCCGGTAGGTCGCAAAGGAGACGCTGCCGTTTTTAGGCTTGCCGTCGGTGACAATCCGCACCCCCCACTGCTTGCCCGCCTCCTTGGAGAGCCAGCAGGTATTGACCAGCGGCGCCTCGCCGCCGCAGTGCGGGCAGGTGACCTGACGGCAGTAGAGTATGCCGGTCTGGTCATACTCAGGGCCGTCAAACTGCGAGACGATTTCCGGGCAGTTTTTACAGTGTGCCTTGAGGAGGTCCTTCTCAGATTCGGGCAAGGGAGAAAAGGGCGAGACATCGGCCATGCTCTCTTCCACCTCGTTGACCATCATGCCACCCCATTTTGCAATCTCCCCTGTCAACCCAGCACCGTATTTGGCGGGGTATTCCATGGTGGCGTGCTGGATCACCGAGGCTACCGGGTTCAAATCGTTGGCAATCACCTTGTGCCCAAGTCGCAAGGCCTCGAATGGGATGGACCCACCGCCGGAAGTAGGGTCAAGGACGACTTTTGGATTGCTGGCAGGCTCTGGGGCATTGGTAAAGGCGCGACCATATCCATAAAGGTCTTCCGGTGTCCAGCGCAGAGAGTCCCCGAGAATGGCAACGACCGTTTCCGACTTGGCGAAGGTGATACGTTCGTTGACATGGGCCGGGTCAGCTGCCACCATGGCCACGGGCAGGATATCGCCCTCGTGGGGCCAGGGTTCCGGGATGGGGTTGGACTCGGCGGCCCAGCGTTGCACGACCGGATCGGAGGCCAGGCTGGCATCGGCGCTCTTGAGCTGGGCGATGATGGCCCGGTTTTCGGCCCGGCGTTCGTTTTCGGCAGCCAGCAGGCGGAGCACCGCCTCGTCCACCGCCATGGTCCGGGTCCCTGCGACCGGGGCATGCACCTTGGCCAGGGCCTTGCCGGTCAGCACCCAAGACTCGCCATTGATCTCCACCACCGGCTTTTCAATGCCGAGCTGGCGGAGAAACCACTGCGGGTCGGTGTCCGCCGGCAGGAGCGAGGCGAGAATGGCCGCCCGGCTGGGGGTAAGCGGCCGTCTGGCCCACCAGACATGCAGGAAATAGAGGGGCGGCAAAGCGGAGGATGCCCCTCTTTCCCGCTGGGTCTCGGCGCCTACCTGATGACAGGGAAAACCGGCCTCGATCAATCGGGTATCGTTGGTCATGTTGTTAGTCGTTGGGAAAGTAAATTCTTATAGTGCCCATGGGGTGGAAGTATTTTCTGTTCCATTTTGCCAAGAGTTGTTCACTGAAACTGCTGATTTTATCAGTAGACGCTCCTCATCTTTTCGAGCATTACCGAAACCTCCGGGTCGCCCGGATGCCCTGCCAGCATGATCTTCATGCCAGCCAAGGCCCAACGGTTGGCAGCCTCGGAGAAACTGGTCACCCGGGAGTACCAGTAGCCGGCCTCTTCCAGGGTGAAACGCTCGATGCGGCGGGCGATGAGTTCCACCCGGTCAAGTTCCTTGAGCCGTTCCTGCAGTTTACAGAGCAGGGCAATCTTACAACCGGCCTCGTCGCTCAACGGCAGGTTGCCCCGGAACTCCAGGCGCGTCCCTTCGAGAAAACGGGGGAGTTCGAGCGGCACCCCGCTTTTGTCCTGTACCCGACTGATTATGGCACGGATCACCGGCAGACAGCGAAGTTGGGCCGGGCCATAGATCAAGCCCCGTTCTTTGAGGACACTGCGGGGGGCGACCAGGTTGTCGATGTCATGCCTCTCCTCGGGCAACAGGCGCTGCTTGATGATCAGCACTGGCGCCGGCCGGTCCGCATGCTCGGTAAAACGTAATACCCAGGGCGACCGTCCCAGTTCCTTTTTGACCACCCGTTCAAAGTGCAGTTGGAGCGCAAGGGGGGCGTGACGGCCGTGATTGTTCGGTGCTTTGCCAGACTTCTTCATCCTATCTCTTCTGATTGACTGAGGTGATCTCTTTCAGCAGGGCGCAGTTCTCTTCCGGTTCGGCAATATCGAGATAGACCTCGGTGTCCCTGCCTGCTCTGGTCAGGTTCGCCAACACCTCGAAAAGTTCGGCGGTGTCCTTCATGCTCTCCGGGCCGGCATCATGGAGGGAGAGACGCAAGCGGCCGCCATGGGGGAGCTCCAGGTCGGTGATGTCGAGGCTGTCGAGGGTCGAGGTCGCCCCACGGTTGTAGATGGAGCCCAGGCGGCGGAGCAAGGGCAAAAACTGACTGGCGCCATCCTTACCCCGCAGTTGGAATGCCCGCTCCGGCGCCGTGATCCAGCCCCGTTCCGCAACCTTGGCCGGGGTGATGATCACGTCATCGTCATCGGGCACATAGAAGACGGCAGAGGTGCCGGTCAGAACCTCGCCGGGCTTTTCTGCCTGGTCAGGCGCTCCCTTGAAGGTCATGGCCTTCTGCGATTTGACCATGTCGGTCAACATCTCGACAATGGCGGTCTTGGGCACATTGCCGTGTTTCTCGGTGATGGCCTCCACCATGGCGCCGACCGTCTCCGCCTGTTTGTCGCTCAACTCCTTCCGCACCCACTCTTTGACCTTGGTCAGGTCCGGCCCGCCGTCACCAGACCAACCGCGCTTGCGAGCCCCATCCGGGGTCACAAGCGAGTAATCCTTGCGCAAGTCGGCATTGAATGGGACCTCCCCCGCTTCCTGGCTGTAGAGTTCGTCGGGCTTGGTGTTTTCGTCACTGCCCATGCGGAAGAGGCTCCAGGCCCCTCGGGATACCCCGGCCCGGATGAGTTGGTCGAACACCGCTGGCGCATCCAGAATGGGCCAGGTACGGATGCGACAAAAATTCTGTCGCAGCTTTTCGAGTGTCACCGTATCCTGCTGGCCGAAGAAGAGCTTGGCCAGGTTTCGCAGGTGGCTTTGGGTGGTGTGGTCGGCAGTGACCAGCTCTCCGTCGTCCAGCAGAACCTTGCGGATCTGCTCGAAGACCGACGCTCCCCCCTCCCCGCCGGCGGTGCGAATCTCCTTTTTCGTGATCTGTCCAGTGGCAGACGGGAACCACAGGGACTTGTAACTTAAGGTAACGCTGGTTTCAAGAGCCTTTTCCCGTTCGCTGAATCGCTGACGAAAATTGTCCTCTTCGAGTTTTTTTGGTTTAATCCCGTAAGCATTGGGATTCTGACTGAGCTTGCGCATGGCCAAGACGGTTCTGGCAAGCTCCCGAAGCTGGTTGCGGTGCTGGTCGATAGCGGTTGATTCCCCGAAGAGCATGGGCGCCTGATCGTTCTGGAGCTGGGTGCTGACCGTGTCCGGCACCAGGAGAAAAACCAGATTCTGTTCAAGCCTCGGGGTGTTGGGGCCGGCGGTGGTGATACAGTCCTGGACATTGATCACGCCGGCGTTCAGAGAGACCATGGCGAGGATCGGTTTGCCTTTCTTGTCGGGGATATGTTCCGGCGCCGCCACATCATGGACGACGGTGAAGGTCTGAATATCAGGACTGACCACTTTGCGGGCAGTGACATCCAGCGCCTGGTCAAGCTCCTCGCTCCCTAAGGTGCGCCTGATTCTCGCCAGGGCGATGTTGATCGAGGGGTCGAGGCTGGCAAAATAGCGTCCCTGATTGTAACGGAGGTAGAAGGCGCTATTTTCGATCTCCTTCAGGGACTCACCGATCTGGGATGGCGTCAGGCTGGGGAAGGAGACGGCAAAGAGGGCGTCTTGCTCGGTGAGACCAAACAGGTGGGTGGCAATTCCCTCCTCACGGCCTGCCAGGCTATGCAGGAAGACCGTCTTCCAGGTGTACTCGTACATCGGCCAGCCTGCCGGGTGGCGATTGCGCTGGTCGGCTAGCTGGGCATTGCTTTTGCCGCCATCAATACCAGTGGTATCGACCCCACCGATGTCGGCGTTCAGGACAGGCAGGAGGTCTCCGCTGCCGGTGCGGTTGATCAGTTCGTTCACCGTCCTGGCATCATGCAGATCGAGATGACAGGCATGGATCATCGGGATGTCGAGCTGCTTTTTCCAGATGTTCCGTACCGCCAGGGCCAGGACCCGGAGCACACCCCGGGTGCCTTGGAAGTCCTCCGAGGTGCTGAGCTTGTTATTCAGGAAATCGATCAGGGTCGGGTGGAAGGGATAGTGGCCAGCCATGCGGTCCCGATACTCCTCGCGGGTCGCCTGTTCTGGCAACAAGGAGGCATTCTTGCGATAGAGAGCCATATACTCCTCAGCTGTCTTGCTGGCCCCCTCGGCAGAGATACGCATGAAGAGCCGTTTGCCCAGAACCCGGGAGATTTCACCGGCCTGCACCGGCACCACGGCGGTGGCGTCCCTGGCAACCACGCTTGACACGCCACGTAACGACTGCTGGCCAATGGAGAGTGCGTCATCCTTGCTGACCTCGCCACCACGCACGGAAGAGAGAAGACCGGCAAGGCGTTCGGTCTGGTTGGCAAAGGCATCAGAGGCACTGGCCAGGGTAAGGAGGATGGCGATACCAGGATTGCGGCGGGCATAGCCGTTCAGTGCCATCAGGAAACCCGCCAGTTGATCACCACCATCCGGCTGAACCGCGCCAAGGCGAGCGGCGTATTGGGCCAGTTCGTCGAGCATAAGCAGAATCTTCCGGCCGCCGAAGACGCTTTCAAGATAGTTGGCCCCAGGGGCGGCATAGGAAGTCGCCTCGGCCTCCACCTGCCGGTACAATGCCTCGCCGCCGATCTGGTAGGCGATTTCGCCCCATAAGGTGTACGGCACCAGGGCGGCGCCTTGCGTTTTGTGGACGGCGATCTCATCACCAGCAACCCCTACAACCTGAACAGTCCCTTCGTCTGGCAAGAGCGTGGGGTCGATGATGCTCCTGGTGTCTTCTGCCAATGCCTTGCCCTTCCAGGCGATATGGGTACAGGCGATGAGGGCGTGGGTCTTGCCGCCGCCAAAGGCGGTCTCCAACCGATGGATGGCCGGCATGGAGTTGTCCCCGGCGAGACGGCCAAAGACCTCGGCGACCACCATCTTCAACCCCTCGGTCGGATAGGTGGCTTCCCTGAAAAACTGAATGGCGTCAGTGTACATGGGGTGCATACCGACCGAGTCACCCCGATAGAAACGGAGAACTTCACTGAGGGACGCCGTGAAGATTTCCGGGTTGAACGTTCCGGTCAGAATATCATGTCGTGGCTCGCAAGAGTTCAGGATGCCCACTGCCAATCTCCTCTGCTGAGATTTTTGTGTTGCCGTAAAAAGCTGACGATCCCGTAAAAACCCGCAAACCACGGCGGGCGGGAACGAGAAAACAACGAGCGACAAAACACCGCCCGTCGGAATCGTGGCTTTTTACGATTCCGACAAAAGCTGAAATTTGTTTCTAATGAAAAGCGAACACGTTGTCAAATCCTTTCAGCGAACGCATCTCCAGCACGCACCCCAACAATACATCTTCGATAAGGCGCGCAAATTCTTTATAAAATTTCTCTTTCAAGATGCTGGCGCGAATTGACAACTTGCCGATCTCGACCGCCTGCAGAGGGGAAAAGGCGCGTCTCATTTCAATCTGCAGCCTGCTCCAATGCAAAAAAAATCCCGCTCAGCCAGGCCGGGCGGGATTAATCGGAAACAAGGCGCAATGGCTGCTCAATATTTTTTGTCCGCATAGGCGAGCCAGCCGCCGGCCAGAACCAGCTCCTTGTCAAAAGAGTTGAGCTGAAACGAGCAGGTCAGTTCCCCGCCGCTGCCTTTGGCAGTGATTGTTTCCTGCTCCAGATCGACCGCAATGGCAACCGGGCCAGCCAGGGCAAAGAGGGCGTCGATGTCGCTCTTTGCAAGCTCGATGGCCAGCATGCCGCAGTTGAACATATTCTGGCGGAAAATACGGGCAAAGCTCTCACCGATGACCACGTTGATGTCATTGACCTCAAAGACCCAGACCGCGTGTTCCCGGGACGAACCGCAACCGAAATTGGAACGGGTGACGATGACCCGGGCGTTTTTCGTGTCCCGGCCCGGATCGAACCCTTCCAGCTTCAGGTCTTCCAGGATATAGGGTTTCAGGGCGAGCTTCGAATTCTCGGTCAGGTATTTGGCCGGGATGATCTCGTCGGTATTGATATCGCTTCTGTCCAGAAAAAGGGCCGGACCGCCAAATGTTTTCATAGCAACCTCATTGTTTTGCATTGCGGAATGCGGATTGGGGATTGGGGATTGAACAACACTTCCTCAATCCGCAATCCGCATTCCGCAATCGCCAATCAGATAAATTCCCTTGGATCGACAATCTCGCCCTTCACCGCCGCCGCAGCGGCGGCCAGCGGGCTCATCAGATGGACCATGCCGCCCTTGCCCATGCGGCCGTTGAAATTGCGGTTGGTGGTGGAAGCGCACACCTCCCCTGCCGCCAGCACCCCGTTGCTCATGCCGAGACAGGCCCCGCAGGTGGGGTTGGTGACACAGAAACCGGCGTCCATATAGATTTTGATCAGTCCTTCTTCAAGGGCCTGATTATACACCTTCGGCGTGGCCGGCGACAGAATGGCGCGCACGGTGGGAGCGATTTTGCGGCCTTTTAGAATCATGGCGCCGGCCCGCAGGTCCTCGATACGGCCGTTGGTACAGGAGCCCATGTAGACCTGATCAATGCGGGTGCCGATCATGGCGGTGACATCCTTTACCTCGTCCGGTTTATAGCCATAGGTGACCTGGGGCACGAGACGGGAGACGTCGAAGGTTTTTTCCGCCACATAGTCGGCATCGGGATCGGAATGCCATTTTGAGAAATCCGCCACCGCCTCGTCAATGGTGGGATAATCGCCCTGAATAAAGGGCCAGAGGTACTCGGCAGTGACCCGGTCCGGCATGCAGACGCCGCAGGTGGCGCCGGCCTCGATGGCCATGTTGCAGAGCGTCATGCGCGCCTCCATGCTCATCTTCTCCACCACCGGGCCGACAAATTCCATCACCTTGTCGGTGGCGCCGTTGACCGTCAGCTCCTTGATGACATTGAGAATGACGTCCTTGGCAAAGACGCCTTTCGGCAGTTCGCCGGTAATGGCGATCTTCATGGTCTCCGGCAGTCGGAAGGAGCAGACACCTTTAAGAATGCCCACCTCCAGATCGGTGGTGCCGACGCCGGCGGCAAAGGCGCCGAAGGCGCCGTGGGTGCAGGTGTGGGAGTCGCCCATGATCACCGTGTAGCCGGGCCGGATAAAGCCCTTTTCCGGAAACAGGGCGTGGCAGACGCCGTTGGCCCCGACATCGAAAAAATCACGGATCTGATGGCGCCGGGCCCAGTCGCGGAGAATCTTGGCCTGGGTGGCGGTCTTCGAATCCTTGGACGGGGTGACGTGATCGATGACGACCTTGATTTTGGCAGGATCAAAGACCCGGTCCATCCCGTGCTCGGTCAAATCATTAATGGCAATCGGCGTGGTGATTTCATGACACATGACGACATCGATGCCGAGCACGACATTATTATCAGAAGGCACATCGCGGCGATGTGCCTCGAAAATCTTTTCGGTAATGGTTTTGCCCATGATTCACTTTCCTCCAGAAGGTAGGCCGTATACAGCGGCAGATCATTGTCGCCCACAGTACCCAATCCCGGACAGATTATCAATTTTTTTTATGGTTTGTATTCCCGTCTATATACTGTACAATTCACACCAGTGTTCCCCCGCAACCGACCGTCAACCTCAACCCACATTGTTTCTCAATGGTCCACCCGAGTTTTCCCGCCCTTTCCAGCCCTGTTACCAGACAAACAGTCGCCACGGAAATCGTCGAGCTCTGCACAGGGGAATATGGTGATTCCCAGGGAGAGAAACTGCAGCGTCTGCTTGCCGATGTTCTTGCCCTTTATGAAGGAAAATGGCCGTCTCATGAAGCGTGCCAGGTGGGCTATCACACCATTGACCACACCCTGGAAGTGGCGCTCGCCACGGCGCGGATGGCGATCGGCTGGAACCGGATGCATGGCGATCATGACAAAATATCAGATCGCATCTTTCTCTGCGGCATGGCTGCCGCCCTTTTTCACGACAGCGGCTACCTCAAAGACAAAAACGACCGGCAGGGGAGCGGAGGGAAATACACCTTCTCCCATGTTGAACGGGGCAGGGAACTGGCCCGCGCCTATCTTGCCGGCAACACCTGGGCGGAACCGGAAATTGCCTTCATCTGCTCCGTTATCGATCTCACCGCCTTTGACCGGGAGCCGGATCTTTCGGTTTTTCAGGACAGCGAGGAAGAAATCATGGCGGAAATGGTCGCCTCGGCCGACCTCATCGCCCAGATGGCGGACATCAATTATATCCCCCGGTTGCGCGATCTCCATGAGGAATTTCTCGAGGCATACGACAGCGAGGGGCGCACAAACCTCGAACAGCGTGCGGTTCACATCTTCGACTCGTTCCATGAGATCCTGAACAACACACCGGAATTCTATGAAAAATTCGTCCTGCCCCGTCTCGTTCTCCTCAACAGGATGGATCGCTGTCTGGCCGACTTTTTTGCGGCCGGCAGGAATCCCTATCTGGAAAACATCATTGCCAACATCTCCGGCCAGCTCCTCAAACATCGGGTCCAGTGGCAACGCCTCGGCGACATCCTTCTCCAGCTCGGCCTGGTGCAGCAGGAAACCATCGACGCAGCCCTGTCCCAACAGCGGCGCACTCTCATCAGTGACAAGGAGACGGTGGCGCGGCCGATGGAAGACCCTTCCCGCAAGCTGTTCGTCTGGCTCCAGTCTTCCGGGTGGAACAAAACACGGCTCGGTGATATCCTGATGGAGATGGGAGCGGTTGACGCCAAGACCCTGCGCACCGGACTGCTGTCGCAGCTTTTGCCGGAACAGCTGACAGAACGGCTGACCGCCGGTGAACTGCTCCATCTTCTGCGGATTTCCCTGCTGGCCCAGAATCTCTACGACGATCCGTGGGTCTTCGGCCAGATCATCGATATGACCCTGGAGCTGCTCCGCTGCGAATCAGGCTCCCTGCTGCTTGCCGACCGCAAAAAAACGGAACTGCACATCGCCCTGCACAGCGGACCAATCGGCCCATCTGCCGCCGGACAGCGAATGCCCCTCGACAAGGGTCTTTCCGGCTGGGTTTTCCGCCATGCCAGGGCCGCCTTTGTCTCCGGTCCAACCATGGAGGAGCTTACCGGGCAGCCCGGCCCCCCTGCCCGAACCGGAATACGGGACATTCTGGCCGTCCCTCTTCATCTTGAGGGCGACATCATCGGCACCGTGGAAATGATGAACAAAGACAACGGAACCTTCACCGACCATGATGCGGATCTCCTCACCCTGGTAACCAATATCATGGCCTCGGCCCTGACCCTGGTCAAAACATTCACCCTGCATCGGACACCATGAAACAGAGCAAAATTTTTCATCGCCCTTTCCTGCCGCATGTGCCCCTGTCAATCAGCACCCTTGCCCTGCTCCTCATTCTTGTTTTTGGCGTTGCCCCGGCGGCGCAGGCGGCCCACGGGGTGAGCATTGACGGCAAACTGAAATACCCACCCGATTTCAGCCATTTCGATTACGTCGCGGCGGACGCGGTTCCGGGTGGGGATCTTGTCCTGCACTCGCTGGGCAGCTTCGACAAGATGAATCCCTTCACCCTGAAGGGCAGCGCGCCGGACGGTCTCTCCGAGCTGGTCTTCGAGACCCTGGCCGTGGCAAGCCTGGACGAGCCTTTTGCCGAGTACGGCTTGATCGCCAAGGACATCGAGCTGGCCGCTGATCGCCTCTCCGTCACCTATACGTTACACGAGGCCGCCCGCTTTTCCGACGGCAGCCCGATTACCGCCGACGACGTCAAATTTTCACTGGAAACCTTGAAGAGCGAGGACGCCCACCCCTTTTACGCCTCCTATTACCATGACATCGAGCGGGCCGAGATTCTCGGGCCACACAAGGTCCGCTTCCACTTTGCCCGATCGAACCGGGAGATCCACATGATCGCCAGCCAGTTGCCGGTGCTGTCAAAATCGTTTTATGAAAAACACCCCTTTGCCGCACCGGGCATGACCGTGCCGATCGGCAGCGGCCCCTATGTGGTGAGCGATTTCAAGCAGGGGAAATCCATCACCTACAAACGCAATCCCGACTACTGGGCCCGCGATCTGCCCTGCCGGCGCGGCATGTTCAATTTCGACACCATCACCTTCAAGTTCTACAAGGATCAGATCGTCGCAGTGGAAGCCTTCAAGGCCGGCGAATTCGACTTTATGCATGTCAACATCGCCAAACAGTGGGCCCGGGACCTTGAAGGCAACCGTTTCAAACGCGGCGACATCGTCAAAAAACTCGTGCCTCACAAAAACAACCAGGGCATGCAGGCCTTTGTCTTCAACCTGCGCAGATCCCTCTTTGCCGATATCCGGGTGCGCCGGGCCATCGGTCTTGCCTTTGATTTCGAGCGCACCAACACGACCCTTTTTTTTGACCAGTACACCCGCTCAAACAGCTACTTCAGCAACTCGGAGCTGGCCGCCACCGGCCTGCCCCAAGGGCTGGAACTTGCCATGCTCGAACCCTTCAGAGGCCAGGTGCCGGACGCGGTCTTCACCACTCCGCTCACCCCGGTGACCACCGGTTCAGCCCAGGCCCTGCGCGACAATCTGCGCCAGGCCAAAACACTGCTGGCCGAGGCCGGCTGGACCATTACCGACGGCAGGCTGGTTAACGCCAAAAACGAGCCCTTCACCTTCGAGATTCTCCTCTCCTCCGCCTCCTTTGAACGGGTGATGGCCGATTTCGCCAAAAATCTGCAGACACTCGGTATCACCGCCACTTACCGCACCATCGACCCGGCCCTCTATGTACGCCGCATGCAGACTTTTGACTACGACATGACGGTGGAGGTCTTCGGCCAGTCCCAGTCGCCGGGCAACGAACAGCGCGATCTGTGGACATCAGCGGCGGCCGACCGCGAAGGTTCCCGCAACACCATCGGCATCAAAAATCCGGCGGTGGATCAGCTGGTTGACCGCATCATCTACGCCAAAACCCAGGAGGAGCTTACCGCCGCCTGCAAGGCCCTTGACCGGGTGCTCTGGCACAATTATTATGTGGTGCCGAACTGGTATCTCGCCACCTACCGGCTCGCCTACTGGAACAAATTTGCCCAGCCCCAAACCCTGCCCCTCTACTACAGCCCGTTTCAGCTGCTGATGACGTGGTGGATGGGGAAATGATCAGGACATTGGAATCAGCCATTATCGATTGCCACCTATGCTCGCCTACATTCTCCGCCGCATCCTGCTGATGATTCCGACCCTGTTCGGCATCATGCTCATCACCTTCACCGTCACCCAGTTCGTGCCGGGCGGGCCGGTGGAGAAGATGATCGCCGACCTGCAACGCTCGTCCGCCCGCGGTGAGGTGAGCGCCGGCGCCTCCACCCTTTACCAGGCGAGCCAGGGGCTCGATGCGGACCGCATTGCCGAGATCAAGGCGCTTTACGGCTTCGACAAACCACCGGTGCAGCGCTTTCTCACCATGATGGGCAACTATCTCGTTTTTGATTTCGGCAACTCCTACTATCACCACAAGAGCGTCGTCGATCTCGTGGTCTCCAAGCTGCCGGTTTCCATGTCGCTCGGTCTCTGGTCGTTTGTCATCGTCTACGGGGTATGCATCCCACTCGGCATCAAGAAGGCGGTACGGGACGGTTCCCGCTTTGACGTTTTTTCCAGCACCATCATCCTTATCGGCTACGCCATCCCCGGCTTCGTGCTCGCCATCCTCCTCATCGTCCTCTTCGGCGGCGGCAGCTTCTGGAACATCTTCCCCCTGCGCGGCCTGGTGTCGGACAACTGGGCGGAACTGAGTCTGCTGGGCAGGATCCTCGACTATCTCTGGCACATGGTGCTGCCCATCACCGCCAGCGCGGTGGGCAGTCTGGCGGTCATGACCCTGCTGACCAAAAACAGCTTTCTCGAAGAGATCCGCAAGCAGTATGTGCTGACCGCCCGGGCCAAGGGTTTGAGCGAAAACAACGTCCTCTATCGCCACGTCTTCAGAAACGCCATCATCCCGATCATCACCGGCTTTCCCGGCTCCTTCATCGCCGCCTTTTTTACCGGCAGCCTGCTCATCGAAACGATCTTTTCCCTGGACGGCATGGGGCTTCTGGCCTATGAGTCGATTTTAAACCGGGACTATCCGGTGGTGCTCGGCACCCTCTACTTCTTCACCATCATCGGCCTCTTCTCCCGGTTGCTGTCGGATCTCAGTTATGTGCTGGTCGATCCGCGCATCACCTTTGACAGTGTCCAGTAAAACCGGGAGCAGCGCATGACCACGCACACCACGCCAAAAAACAGCCTCCTCCGCCGCCGCTGGCGCAAGTTCCGGGCAAACCGGCGGGGCTACTGGAGCCTTGTCATCTTCACCGTCCTCTTCGTGTTGAGCCTGGGCGCGGAACTGATCAGCAACGACAAGCCCTTTCTCGTCGTCTATGAAGGAAAAATGTATTACCCGCTGCTGACGAGCTATCCGGAAACCACCTTTGGCGGCGATTTCGCCACCGAAACCGACTACCGCGCCCCCTATATCCTTGAAAAAATCACCAGCAACGGCAATCGCGCCTTTTTCCCGATCAACCCCCACAGTTATGCCTCCATCAACCCCAATCTCAGCGTGCCGGTGCCCTCGCCGCCGACCAGGGAAAACCTGCTCGGCACCGATGACCGCGGCCGCGACGTGCTGGCCCGGCTGCTCTACGGCTTCCGGCTCTCTGTCCTCTTCGGCCTGGCGCTGACCGCAGTGGGCACCATCATCGGCATCATCGCCGGCGCGGTGCAGGGCTACTTCGGCGGCCGCACCGATCTCTTTTTCCAGCGTTTCATCGAGATCTGGGGTTCCATGCCGGAACTCTACCTGCTCATCATCTTTTCCTCCATCTTCAAGCCGAGCCTGCTGCTGCTCCTTGTCCTGCTCTCCATGTTCGGTTGGATGGGCCTCTCCGACTATGTACGGGCCGAGTTTCTCAAAAGCCGCAACCTCGACTATGTCACGGCGGCGAAAGCCATGGGGGTGGGCAACATCACCATCATGTTCCGCCATCTGCTCCCCAATGGCATGACACCGGTCATCACCTTTCTCCCCTTCCGCATGTCCGGCGCCATTCTGGCGCTGACCAGCCTCGATTTTCTCGGCCTCGGCGTGCCGCCGCCCACCCCGAGCCTCGGCGAACTGCTGGCCCAGGGCAAAGCCAATATCGATGCCTGGTGGCTGTCGCTCAGCACCTTTGTCGTCCTGGTCGGCACCCTGATTTTGCTGATCTTTATCGGCGAGGCATTGCGGGAAACCTTTGACCCGCGCAAGGTTTGAAAAAGGCAAAAAAGGGCCACAAGAAGTCGGGAACCAGAAAAACAATGGCACGCAATGAAATGACCACTCTTCTCGATATACAGAACCTCAACGGTTCCTTTCACGGTCCGGACGGCCGGACCGAGGTGCTGCGTGAGGTGTCGCTTGCCATCAGGCCGGGGCAGACGGTGGCCCTGGTGGGCGAATCGGGGTCAGGCAAATCGGTCACCGCCCTGGCCATTCTCGGACTTCTCGACCGGCAGGCATTTACGGCCAGCGGTCAGGCCCTGTTTGCCGGGGTCAATCTCCTGGAGCTGCCGGAGGAGAAGCTACAGGCCATCCGCGGCAACGATATCGCCATGATCTTCCAGGAGCCGATGACCTCGCTCAATCCGGTCTACACCATCGGCAAGCAGCTGCTGGAACCCCTCACCATCCACCAGAATCTTGCCGGCCGTGAGGCATGGGACAAGGCGGTGCAACTGCTTGCCAAGACCGGCATCCAGGAACCGGAAAAACGGATGGCGAGCTTTCCCCACCAATTGTCCGGCGGCCAGCGCCAGCGGGTGATGATCGCCATGGCACTCGCCTGCCGGCCGAAACTGCTCATTGCCGACGAACCGACCACCGCCCTTGATGTCACCATCCAGGCCCAGATCCTCGCCCTGCTGGAAGAGCTGCAAGAGGAGATGGGCATGGCCATGCTGCTCATCACCCATGACCTGCACATGGTGAAAAAGACGGCGGAGCATGTCTTTATCATGCACCAGGGCCGCATTGTCGAAGATGGCCCCACGGCGGCCATCTTTGCCTCGCCCCGGCAGGCATACACCCAAAAACTGCTCGGCAGCGTGCCGAAAGGCGAGCCGTTGTCCCGCCATGATGCCCCACCGCTGCTCACCGTTACCAACCTCTCCTGCCATTTCCCGGTCAAAAAGGGCTTTTTCAGGCGCACGATGGGGGCGATCCGGGCGGTAAACGATGTCAGTCTGACCCTGCGGCAAGGGACGACCTATGCCGTGGTGGGCGAATCAGGCTCCGGCAAGACCACTTTAGGGCTCGCCATTCTCCGCCTGGTGCAGGCCGCGGGGACGGTTGTCTACCAGGGCAACAACCTTTTTGCCATTAAGCCAGGCGAACTGCGGCCCTTGCGCCGCGAGTTGCAGATCGTTTTCCAGGACCCCTTTTCCTCGCTGTCGCCGCGACTTACCGTCTTCCAGATCATCGAAGAAGGTCTGAAGGTTCACCGCATCGGCGGCACCAGGGATAAACGGCGGGAGATCGTTGAAGAAGTTCTCGAGGAAGTGGGGCTTACTCCGGAAATGGCCGAACGGTACCCCCACGAGTTTTCCGGCGGCCAGCGCCAGCGGATCGCCATTGCCCGGGCCATTGCACTCAAGCCTGCCTTCATCGTCCTCGATGAGCCGACCAGCGCGCTGGACATGACCATCCAGGCACAGATCATCGACCTGCTGCGCCGGTTGCAGGAAAAATACTCCATCACCTACCTCTTCATCTCCCATGACCTGCGGGTGGTGCGGGCGCTGGCCGAGGAGGTGGCGGTGATGAAGGACGGGAAAGTCGTCGAGGCCGGGCCTGCGACCCGCATCTTCGCCGAACCGACCCACCCCTATACCCGCAAACTCTTCAGCGCCGCCTTTGAGTTGAAGGCATAAAGGAGTTCATGATGGAAGAACTCTACGCGTTCCGCTACGGCCCATACGGCAACACCGAGGCAATTGTCGTCCACCGGCCGGGACTTGCCCTCCAGTATTGCAACTTTATCAACAAAGGCACGGCGTTCAGCGAGGAGGAACGCCGCCGTCTCGGCCTGGACGGAACGCTGCCGCCCTCGCCACGCCCCCTTGCCATGCAGGTGGCCAACAGCCTGGAAAAGGTGCGCGACAAGGAAAGCGACATCGAGCGTTACATCTACATCCGCTCCCTCTACGACCGCAACGCCACCCTCGCCCATGCCCTGATCGCCAGCGACATCGAAAGGCTGATGGGTATCATCTACACCCCCACCGTGGGCCTGGCCTGCCAGCGTTATTCCTCCATCTTTCGCACCGGCAGCGGCATTCATTTCTATCCGGGCAATATCGACCGGGCCGAGGAGATCCTCCGCCGCTACGCCCACCAGCAGATCCGGGTGGCGGTGGTCACCGACAACCAGGGAATACTGGGCATCGGCGATCAGGGGGCGGGCGGCATTGCCATCTGTCTCGGCAAGCTGATGCTCTACACCCAGGGCGCGGGCATCGCCCCCTGGCACTGCCTGCCCATTTCTCTTGATGTCGGCACCGACAATCCAGCCCTGCTCGACGATCCCTTCTATCTCGGCTGGCGCCACCACCGCCTCACCGGCGACGACTATCTTCGTTTTGTCCAGCGTTTTGCCCGGGCCTTCCGCGCCGTCTTTCCCAATGCCCTCTGCCAGTGGGAGGACTTTTCCAAGCAGAACGCCTTTGCCATCCGCGACGCCTACCTCCATGACCTCATCTCCTTCAACGACGACATCCAGGGCACCGGGGCGGTGGCCCTGGCCGCCATTCTCTCAGCCATGCGCATCAAAAAGGAGAAGCTGGAGGAGCAGGTCTATCTCATTCACGGCGCCGGCGCCGGCGGGGTCGGCATTGCCGAACAGATCGAGATTGCGTTGAAGGAAAAGGGCTTGAGCGGTGAAGAGGCGAGAAGCCGCATCTTTACCCTGGACAGTCACGGGCTGGTGACGACAAACCGCCCTCTGGAGCCCTACAAGGAAAAATTCGCCAAGGAGCCGGCCCGGCTGTCCTGGTTGCGCGAGGAGAAAGACGGAACCCTCCTCAACGTGGTGCGCCACGAAAAGGCGACGGTGCTGATCGGCACCTCGGCCCAGGGCGGCTGTTTCAGCGAAGAAGTGGTCCGGGCGGTCTGCGCCAACACCCTGCGGCCGGTCATTCTGCCGCTCAGCAATCCAACGGCCAGAGCCGAGGCCCATCCAAAGGACATCTGCCGCTGGAGCGAGGCCCGGGCACTGGTCGCTACCGGCAGCCCCTTTCCGCCAGTGGCCGGGCAGAGTGAGACGCGGACGGTCTCCCAGTGCAACAATGTCTTTGTCTTTCCCGGGGTGGGGCTCGGCATCCTTGCCGCCGGCGCCCGCGAGGTGCTGCCCTCCTTTTTCACTGCCGCCGCCCATGCGGTTTCGCATTGCGTCGATGATGCCGCCATGGCGCGGGGCGAACTGCTGCCACCGGTTGGAAAATTACGGGAGGTGAGCCAGCAGGTGGCGCTGGCGGTGGGGATGACCGCCATCCGGGCCAACGTTGGCCACCTTTGCGCCTTCAGTGAGTTCCAGCACGACAATGACCCGGCACGGCTGGCCGAGTTGATCGACCGGATGCGCTGGCAGCCGGTGTATCTGCCCATCGAGCGGCAATCTTAAAAAAAAGCGCCGGGCATCAGGCATGCCCGGCGCTCATCAGAAAATCCCCCGAAAACCCGTCATCTCTCAAACCACGAGGTCTTGCCGCCACGCACCGACTCAGCAGTATCGGCGGTCTGCCGGAAGATGTCACCGGTGGACATCTGGGTAAAGACGCTGACCGAGGTATCGCCGCTGCCGGCGCCGGAATGGATGGCAGGCGAGGTGGCAAGCCCGCGGCCCAGCTCGATAAAGGGCCGCGACATGTATTTCACCTCCCCGCCGACGACAATGGTCTCGGTGCCGAAAACGGTGGGCGAAGGGTAGGCAGTGCCGGTCTTGTAATAGAGACCGTAAAGGCGGCTGTAGCCCTCGCCGGAACAGGGATCGTCACTGGGCTGATAGACCGAGGTAAAGAGAATGCCGCCGAGCAGGGCCGACTGACCGAGGGCGCGGGTGGCAGGGGCAATACCGGCCGTCCCGGTGATGGGCGGCAGATCGACAAACCAGCCCTGCTTATAATCATCGATCTCCTTCTCCAGATCGGAGAAGGTGGTGATCTGGGTGCCGGTTGCCGTTGACACCGGACCGTTTTCCAGCGTCTGCTCGTCATCGGCATAGACGTTGATATCGGTTGCATCGATGAGATCCACGGCAAGATTGACGGCCAGGCCGGTGCCCTCATCCTTGATCCCGTAGAGGGTCTGGATGGCGGTGCTCGTTTTGTCGACCATGACGTAATAACGGCCGGTGCCGAAATAGACCCACTTGTTCTTTTGTTTATCAATGGTCACCGACGGCCGGCCGGTAATCGGCTGGTTGGTGAGGGCAAAGGTGGTCGGCGCAGTCCAGAAGGAAGGATTGGCGTTGCCCGCGAGATCCATCCGCATGAGGCGGCCTGATGTGGCGGTCGCATCGCCGGCCAGCCCGAAATACATGGTATCCGCCTGGTAATTGAGATCCCAGTCCACCACCACCGGACTGCCCACGAAGGAATTGGCCACGCCGGTGTCGCAGGTCATGATCCGCATGGCCGAGGCGCCGAGCGCCCCCACGGAGCAGCCGGCCGGCGCGAGCACCGTGCTGCCCGGATTGTGCAGTTCGTCTAGATCGAGGATATACAATCTGGCGTTGTTGGTGCTTGCCGCGGTGGCAAGCTGATTCGGGCCGGTGCCGAAGACGAGAAACCACTTGTTGATCAGATCCGCCGCATCCGCATCGCCAAAGGCCATCACCGCCGGATAGACAAAGGTGAAACTGCCGTCGGGAATCTGGAACTCGGCGAGCAGGGAGGGCGGGTTTTCCGGATTGGTGATATCAAAAATCAGGTAGGCGGATCGCATCGTTTTATCATTGGCCTGATGGGGCGGCCCAAAACCGTCGGCGCTGGTGTCAATGGTCATGGCCCCGCCGCCGAATCCCATGCCGACCACCATCAGGGTGCCCCAGCCATTGGGATGATCGGCGTCGGCGGCAAAGATCTTCGCGTCAAAGATACGCGGTTTGCCGTCCATGTAATAGACATGACTGTAATTGTTGTCCTTGAGCCACTTCAGGTGAGGCAGCAGATTCATCGGTGCATAGGCCCACAGTTCGCTGCCCAGGGGATGGGGGGTGGCGGCCAGGCCGGTGGCGCAGTTGAGGCCATCCACCTGGTAACTCACCTTGTTGACGCCGCCGTCGTTGACCACCCCGTAGAAGCCGCCGTTAAAGGCGTGCAGCAGGCCGTCATTGCCGCCGACATAGGCGACGATCCGCCGGTCCGCATACTGTTTACGGAACGACGTATAGCTGGTGTCGTAGTAGAGGAGATTGAAGGCCTCCTGCGGCGAGCCGACAATGGTGGGGGTGGAGTTGATGATGTCACCGAGCCGCATGACGCTGGGCGCCGCGTCGTCAATCTGGTATTTCACCGTTCGGGTTCGATAGCCGGGGATCTCGACCCCGCGGATGTAATTGACGATGTTGCGCGCCTCGTTTTCGGTGGCGACATCGAAAAATCCATAGCTGACCCCGGGAAACATGGTTTCCTCGAACTCGACGATCTCACCGTTGTCGATGTTGGCGTCAAGATCCTTGTCGATCCAGGTGACGATATGACGGCCGGTTTCGGCGCTGGCGCCATAGAGCCGGTTCGACCTGATCTCGGCGTCGGAGAGCCCGGGAAGATAAAGCGATTCGCGCGCGTTCCACAGGTAGCCGATCTCGTAGAGTTCCCTTTCAACGAACTGAAAATTGGAGAGCATCAGGCGATCATTGACCTGGATCCATTCCACCGCGGGCAGGGCGGACAGATTGATGATGCCGCTGTTGGCCAGGGTGATGGAAGAGGGACTCGTGCCTTCAATGCCGGTGGTCAGGTTGGCGACATTCCAGTCCGTATAGGTGCTGCCGGCGGCGCCGTGCATATTGAAGGTCGTCAGGCGGAAACGCTGGCAGCCGGCAAAGACGTCGTCATCAACCGTCAGGGTTTTCGCGCCGCTGTTGGCCAGGGTGACGCCATGGCTGACGGTGCTGACCTGACCGGAGGAGAGGCATTCGATATCCCAGAAATCATAGGTCCTGTTGGCCTCGCCGTGCAGATCATAGGTGGACAGGGTGATCTCGTCACCCACCGCGATCCATTCGCCGGTCGGGTCAACGACGAAATCGAGCGATCCGCCATCGGCCAGGGTCAGAGATGAGAGAGAACGGCCGGACAGCAGGGAGGTGTGATCAACGACCTGCCATTTGGCAAAGGCGTCGCCGGCCACTCCCTGCATGGTCCCGGCGGTGATTGCCAGGGTCACCGCCCCGGTCAGCGGATCGTAGGCGGTCACCGTGCCGGTCATCGCATAAGGGGAGATTGTCATGACCCGATCGGTATAATCCGTCACCACCCCTTCCATGGAGTACGGGGCCAGCGTCACCGCGCCGGCGGCATAGGAGGTGACAACGCCTTCGAGATAGTAGGGGTCGAAGAGATCAGCGTCGTTGCTGGTATAGATCCGGGTTCGGGTCCGATCCTCCGTTTCATCGTAGAAGGTCTGGACAACCTGATCGATGAAATAGTTGTCCAACAGGCCATTGGGCGTGCATTCCCCGGCCGCGACATTATCGGTGGCGCGGCAATCCTGGCGGGTATAGCCGTATTTATCGAGCCAGAGGGCATGGACCGTGCCGATCCAGCTGGCCTGCCGGCCGTCAAGATCCTTTTTCAACGGCTCATAGTAGGCCTGGTAGAGAGCGCCCTCGCCGCGCACGTTGTTGGAGACCACCGCTGCGGCGGTGCCGGATGACGTCCTCTCCAGGATGGTGAGAAAGACCCGGTTCAAGGCCTCTTCAAGCTGCTGGGGATGGCTGGCGTAAAAATAATTATCGGGGATACCATCGGAACCGCTCTCCCAGGAGGCGTTGATCCGCCGGTCCCACTCCTCGGTGAGATCCGGGATATCGTTGTCATTCATGTCCTCGAAGCCGCCCCATTTCGCCGCGTACCAGAGAGGGTCCTCCAGCAGCCCGGCGACCGCGGAACCGAGGTTGTAGGTGCGGGAGGAGATGGCGCCGCCGTCCATCAGGCCGAAGCAGTTGACGCAGCCGGCAACGCCGGAGGGATCGTTGTAGTCGAAACCGTTGGTGCCGGAATGAATGTGCAGGCCATCCTGGGTGGTGCCGCTGATGACGTAACCGTGGCCGATGCTGTAGCCGAGGTTTTCCAGGGTGACGCCGGTGGTGACGGTGATCTGGGATGAGGTGATGGAATATTCGATGATGCCGCCGGCATCGAGATCGTAATCATTGCCCTGCAGGCTGTCCTCCCAGATGACGAGAAACTTGCCGCGGCCGACGCCGGCCACCTCGGTGTGCGGTTCGACGATCTTGAAATCAACCATGGTGCAGCCATAGTCGTTTTTGTTGTTGTCGATGCAGGCCGGCAGGATCGTCACCTTCTGGCCCCCTCCCCCCGGCACCGGGATGTCGATCACCGGATTGCCGGCCGCCAGGCGGACCGCATAGGTATCCACCTTCTGCACCCCTTCGAGGTCACGATTGCCGGTCAGGGTTGCCGGTCGGATATCGTTGACATGGGCGTACCAGGAAAGCCCGGCGATACGAAAACCGCCGCGCAGATCAGGGCCGTCCGGACAGAGACCGCGGACATCGCCGAGATTGGTGATGGTCTTGGCCGTGCACTTGCGGTCCTTGCTCGCCCCGCTTTCCCCGACAAACCATTTTTTGTTCGGATCAACGGCATCAGGGTAGATGCCCTCGACCCGGCCGATGATCTCGGTCAGCTCCCGGGAATTGCGGGGCGCGTCGAGATCCTTGACAACGCCGAAACTGTTGGTATCAAGCTCGTCCTTGATCGTCGCCGGGTCCGAGGCAAAGACCGTGTCGGCGGAGATGATGCTGGAGTTGAAATTGACCACATTGAGGCGGGAGCAGTAGTTGTCGGTGGTGAGCGGATCGACCCAGACCCCGGTATTGTAGTTGATGCCCCCAATGAACTGGCCGTCGCCGGACTGAAACGCAAGAGGCGCATTCTCCCCGGCAAAGTAACGCAGGCCGCTGAGATAAATCTCGGCAAAGGGGTTGCCCCAGTTGTGGCATTCGCTGTCGCTGCCGTCACCAAAAAAATTGATGTTCAGGGGGCATTTATCCCCTGGCGCGTTCGATCCGTATGTCCAGTCCTTGTACTTATAGCCGTAGATCCGGAGCAGACTCCAGGTGTTGATGATGCCTTGCGACTTGACGGCATGGCCGATGGGACCGCCGGCGCTGGCAAAGACCCGTTTGAAGGTGCCGTCACCGATATGGATGTCGCTGCCCGGATCATGCCAGTCGTCCTGGTTGCCGAAATTGACATCCGTGCCGCCGTCGACATCGCCGTCACCGTTGCAGTCGCGGCCGAGATTGATCTCCCGGCACATGCCGTTCATGTCGTCCGAATTAAAGATCTTCTGGACCATATCCCCGCCGGAACGCGCCTTGCCGTAAGTGCCTGCTATCATGCCAAAAAGGAGCTTGTCCTCATCGCCATACACTTGCAAAAGACCGATGGGCTTGAAATTACCGTAGGGATACTGCTTGCACTTTTCCGTGCCCGTCGGCAGATCGAGGACACCGTTGCCGTCACTGTCCTTGCAGACCTGGACCCGCACCACATAATCGGCAAGCCCGAGGCTGACATCGGCCTTTTTCGGATTGTCCTGGGCCGCATAGACCCCGGAATAATAAGGGTTGTTATAGTTCTTGCCGTGCGCGGCGTTGGTCTCCTCTTCCTGCCACAGGCACTGGGTGACCTCGCCGGCGCTCCAGAAGGCGTAATTGCCCGAGGCCGCCCGGATCAACGGCGGCGCGGTCAGAACATTCTGGGAGTAATCATTGGCCGCGGTATAGGTGACGTTGCAGAGGGTGACGCCGGTCCGGGTTTTGTTGGTGATGTTCCAGCTCAGCGGCGAACCCCAGCCGCCGGTGCGGGTCACATTGACGGTGAGGGGATTGCCGTCGCTGCCGTCAAAAGCAGTCACCCATCCCTCCATGAAGTTGGCCGCGTTCATCTGGTCGACAAGGCGGACATAGTCGCCGATCTTGATCCAGCCGCCGGGCTGATTGGTGTTAAACGATTTCGCCCCGGTGCCGATGGCGACACTGGTGGCGCTTACCCCGGTCGGAGTGGTGGTGATGACGGTGAAGGGCACCAGATCATTGACATCGGCGCCGTCGTAATACTTGGCAAAGGCGTGGATATCGGGCGGGATGAAGGCGCGCTCCAATACCGTGTTGCTTGAGGTGTCGAGGCGGCGATGGCCGCCGAAGAGGATCTTACGGATGGTGTCGATCCGCGTCATCGCGGCCCAGTTGAGGAAATTGCCGCTCCAGTAGGCGTCGTTGGCGCCGTTACAGTATTTGTCGGCGGTGATCGCCACCGGCTCGAAGCGCTGGGCGCCGGCGTCGTAGTCATAGCATTTATGATTGTCGAAATAGCCGTAATAATCGACCGAATGCTTGTAGGTCGTCTCCGGCTGGCCGTCGCCGTCCAAATCCGAATAGTCGTTGTAAGCCTTGAAAAAAAGCTGGTGGTCGTTGGAGGCGTTGATCAGCACCTGCGGCTCGACCTGGGTTTCGACGAGGCTGATCGGCGCGGCGGAAAACTCGGCCATGGTATGGGGCGAGACCGCGGCCAGGGCTTTCGGGGAGACGCCGAGCACGATGCCGCCGGCAAGAAGCAGCCGCCACCAGGCGCGGCGGTATGTATCGAGAATCAATGGATTCATTGTGTCCTCCGCATCAATCGTATTTACAATCAGACGAGCTGGCGCTCTTCATCAGATTCGTGTTCATGTTCCAGCCGATACCAATGATCGATTCACTGTTCACTGCCCCGCGATGCTGGGAATTGATCGTATAGAGCACCCTGGCGCCGCCACCCTTGCCCGGTCCCTCGTAGCCGACTACCTGACCGATGTCTTCTCCGGGAACACTTTCGGTCCGCCCAACCATCGTCATATTGGTGTGGGGATTGTTGTCCGCCATATTACCGGGATAATAGACGGCATCACGAACAGGAGGAGGGCCATCCGACGGCAGCGGGGCCGCGCCGCCGGTCGGTTCGGCAAAGTTGAGATTGATGACCTCGACATTGCCGATCAACCGGCCGCCGTTGACTCCCGGCGGATTGGCGGCAAATCCCCCCATATTGACACACAGGGCGTTTTCAAAGGTGATGCGGGAAGCCAGCTCCGCGCCGCCATCGGCCTGATAAAAGGTCTCGCGATGAATCTTTTCGTTTGTGGCGATCTGGATCTCGATGGTCGAGGTGGTGGTTGCCGCAACGCCGATGATAACGAGAATGAGGAGAATGAGCAGGGAGGCGACGAGGACGAAACCTTTTTCATCGTGCCCTAAACTTTTTTTCTGGTTCATCGTGTTCCCCCTCAGATGGCGTCGGCCTTCATATAGGTCATGGTCACTGTTTTCGTAATCCCCTTTTCCAGGGTGGTGGTAATGACGGTGACGGTTTTCACCCCAAGAAAGGGGGAATCATCCGAGACATTCCAGAAGATCGAATACCTGCCGTCCGGTGAAACAGCGCTGCCGTCGGCGTTGGCATCGACATCGGTCAGTCCGCCGTCGCCGTCGCCGTCATTATCTGTCAAGGCGGCATCGGTGTAATCAAGGGAGAGGAGGGATTCTATCCGGTCCGAGGCCCAGGAGGTCGATTCGGTCACCCGACTGGCCACGGCATTACCGCCGATGCTGGCAATCTGCATGGCATTGACCGACAAAATACCGATGGTGAAAATGACCACGGCGATCAGCACTTCAAGCAGGGTAAAACCGTGCTGGCCGTAACCAATGGGAACAGAATCAGATCGCATGGCAGTATCCTTTGGCGGCGATGACCGGCAGGAAACGGTCATTTCCCGTCATCATCAATAGAATTGCGCAATACCAAAAATATTTTCAAGAGAAGCAAGATTTGCACCAGCGACTACCGCCGGTGCTCATCCGGCACAACACCACAGCCATACCACATCGTAACACAAACAATATACATGGTTGGATGAGTCCTTGTCTATCAAAGAGAATTCCGCAAGACTGCATCTCACTCCCGGCCGTGGCGGCGCAGGAAGGGAATACGGTCGGCTTCCGGCAGGCGGGAAAGGCCCACCGCCGTCACCAGCCAGAACCGGTCAGGGGATTTTTCGATGCGCTCCCGCAGAGGATCGGACACCCAGTGGGAATCGTCGATCAGGTTATAAAAAGCGGAATCAACGCCAAAAAAGCCATCCAGCAGATGGGCTGCGGCATGGACGGTCTTGCTCAGATAGCCCTGGGGCATGGCGCTCCAGCGCTTGAGATCGGCAAAGCCTTCTTCGGCAAGCTCACCGAGCAATTTTGCCAGCAGCTCCCGGTTACGCTCGATATTGCGGGCCAGCAGGGCCGGAAACCCGGCATCCGTCGCCGAACAGCACTCCTCCTCCACCAGGACCACCTGATCATATCTGACCAGCACCGTGCTGGCAAAAAAATGGTTTACCTTGCCCACCGCGGCGAGCCGGTCCGGCCCGTCCACCAGAAAACAGTGAGTGTTCCTGAAGTCAGAATCCATAATCACCTCAACATGTTACGACTCCGTCGATGAAAAGTCGTTTTTCGGACGATAGACAATGAGCAGCGGCCTTTGAATCGAACGGGCCACGGTTTCCGCCAATGACCCGAAAAAAAGCCGCTGCAGCACATTCCGACGCAGGGTGCCCATGATGACCAGATCATGGGCGTTCGATTCTTTGAGGATCGTTTCCTGGCGGGCCTCTGTCCTCTCCACCTGAAAATTAATCTGTGCCGTGATGTCACGACGTTTCACCCACTCCTCCATCTCCCGGCGCTTCATGGTCGCCTTGTCATCGGACTCGTCCGCCGGCAGCAGATAGAGAATGGTGACCTGATGGCTGCCGACCCGCGAAAAGGCGTGGACAATCGGACCGACATTGGTCAGCTCGTCCATGCTCCGCACCGGTACGAGAATCTTTTCCGTATGCAGCTCGCCATGGAAGCGCACCACCACAACCGGGCAAGCGACATTTGCCGCCACCTTGTCGAGGATTTCATGAAACCCCTGGACAGTCCCCTCCAGAGGGTAACCGAGCACCACCGCCCTGGCCCGGTTATACTCGACCGCCGCCACCAGACCGGAGGCGACGCTGCGGTCCGGGATGAGTTCAGTGGCAAGTTCATAGCCAAGCGAACGCGTTTCCTCTCTTTCCCTGTGAAACGCATGACCGGCAACCGCGGAATCTGATCCGGCCATGCGATCAGGAGCGAGAACCCGGACCGCCAAGGGCAGGGCCCGATAATGATGGGCCAGGATGGTGGCGATTCGAGCCAGCCCGCATACCGTCAGAGGATGGGAGGCGCCGAAGGCGACAACCCCATCTGGCGTGGGATCGGGCCGCAGTTTTTCCCAGCTCCAGGGAACCAGCGACACATCGGGTTGGCGGGGCTGCGGCCTGCCGACGTGATTGTTCTTTTCTCCCACTGACCGCCGGGCCGTTGTCCTGGTCGCGCCGTCCTCCCCTGCCCGCTGAACGGCAAAGCGGGCGGCAAGCGGGCCGGTGAGCTCGGAGAGCATGACACCGACCAGCACCACCGGCGCAAGCACCTGGGAAAAGGCCGCCAGCCCCGGCTCACTGCCAATGAGGATGACCAGGCCGATGGCCACCTCGGCCTGAGAGACCAGGGCGAGCCCGAGATACCGGCGTACCGTCGTCGGCGCGCCGGCGAGCCATGCCCCGCAAAAGGCCCCGCAATATTTACCGCTGGCGCGGAAGACGAAATAAACAAGCCCCAGCCAGCCGGCCTTGCCGATGGCGGAAAAATCGAGATGGGTGCCGGCCAGGGTAAAAAAAAGGACATAGATGGGCGGCTCAAAGGCGTTGAGGGCACGGAACAGACGGACATCGCGGGTCACCCGGTTGATGACGGCGAAACCGGCCGCCATGCCGGCCAGCAGGGGAGAAAAATGAAAAGCACGGCAGAATTCGCCGCAGAGCAGCAGAAGGGCGAGACCAACGGTGAGCATCTCACCCTGCCGCTTAAGGTAATGAGAAACGAACGAGATCAGCAGACCGGTGACAATGCCGGCAAAAAGAGACATCCCGACCTCAAACAGACCGCCGACCAGGGGACCGGCCAACCAGCTCCCGCCGGCCCCGACCAGCTGGCCGGCGAAAGACATGGCCATACCGAAAAAAATGATGGCAAGCCCGTTGTTGATGGCGATGACCGCCATCAGGGTGGAGGTCAGCGGCCCGCGCGCCTTGATATCCCGCACGACGTGCAGGGTCGTGGCCGGAGCGGTGGCCACGGCAACGGATCCGAGCAGCAGGGCCATGACGAGAAAATCGTGGGGGAGGTGAAAACGGGAATCAATGCCGGAAAAAAAGACAGCGGCAGAGACGGCGCCGGTGACCAGCAGCAAGGCGCCCATGGCCTCGCAGCAGCCGATCAGAGTGATGCTGCGCGCCGCGGCCAACAGCCGTTTCAGCTCGATCTGCTCGCCGATGCCGAAGGCAATCAGCATGAGGGCGATGCGGGTGAAATGATCAAGCTGGTGACCGACGCTCTGGGCCGTTACCAGACCGAACCCACCCGGACCGAGGAGAAAACCGGCCAGAATATAGCCGGTGACGGACGGCAGTTTGAAGAACTGGCCGACCTTGGCGACGAACATACCTGTTGCCAGCAGAACCGCCAGGCCGAGAGTCACTTCCTCCATGCCATCTCCTGTTTTTTCTTCATCGTCTCATACGCGTTACGGGTTCATTAATCAAATCTGATGTCTGGTAAAACCCGCAAATTATGACAAACCCGCAAAAAGTCTTTTTTCACCGCAGAGGGCACAGAGAAAACATCTTTAATTACAAATAGTTGCCCCTGTGCGCCCTGCGGTCGATGTGGTTGATTTTCAGTTTACGAGACCATCCTGATTAGCTTCGAAAACATTGTTCCGGAGGCGACCAGGCTTCCACCCATCGAAAAATTTACCACAGCACCACATCCTTGTAATGGGAATATTTCCCTTGAGCGTCCGGCTGCATAGCTGAAATAAAAAGAAAAAAGAATGTGTTACGCAACAGAGTATGCGTTGCTGCTTCCACTTTCCTGATCTGTTCGGAACAATTACCCTCATTTCAGGCTTGATCTTCATCCCTGCAATACTTTATATATGGCCCACATTCTTCCCGCAAGCACTGCCCCATGCACCCGGCGGCCTCCCCGAAATCCGCCGCTTCCGGGCATGCCCGTTCTAACAAGGAGATACACTGATCAGCAGCCTCAACCACCATATCGGCACGCCCACCAAGGTGGGACTTTTATGCTATCAGCTTCTCTGGGGAATCGCCATCCCCTTTCTCAAAAGGAACAAACGGCTCGCCGAGGGCTTTTCCCAGCGCATTCTGCAAAACCGCCCCGGCCCCGCCGACCTCTGGATTCAGTCCGCCTCAGTGGGGGAATCCTTCCTGGCCCTGGAGATCATGAAAAACCTTTGCCCCCCGCAGCCCGCCAGGGTGCTGCTGACCGCGACGACACGCCAGGGCGTCGAGATCCTTGAGAAAGGACGACAGGACATCGGCCAACAACAGAACATCACCATCGAGACGGCCTATTTCCCCTTTGATCAGCCGTCGCTCATGGCAGAGGCACTGACAACGATCACCCCCCGCCTGCTCGTTCTGCTGGAAAGCGAACTGTGGCCGGGTCTGCTCTGTGGCTGCCGGAAGAACAAGATCGACGTCCTCGTGATAAACGGCAGAATGACGGCGCGCAGCCTGGCACGCTACCTACTCTGGCCCTCCTTCTGGCGCGATCTGCGCCCAACCCGGATTCTCGCCATGTCACCCGAAGATGCCGGGCGTTTTGGTGAACTTTTCGGTCCGGATGTTGTCGAGGAGATGGCCAATATCAAATTCGACCGAATCGCCGATGTCGTCCCGTCGGCCGGACACCACAACCCTCTGGCGCCCCTGCTGCCGGCCGGGGCGCCATTCATCGTCCTCGGGTCGGTCAGACAGGAAGAGGAAGAGGATGTTTTCCATATCATAGAAGAGATTCAAAAAAGAAGAAATGATGCCGTTATCGGTCTCTTTCCGCGGCACATGCACCGCCTCGATTTCTGGCGCCGACGCCTCGAAAAGCACTCCCTGTCCTGGCAGCTGCGTTCAACGATCAACGCCGGGGTGCAGGCGGGTCAGATCATTGTCTGGGACGTCATGGGCGAGCTGACGGCCGCCTATGAACTAGCCGCCGCCGCCTTTGTCGGCGGCAGTCTTGCCCCCCTTGGCGGCCAGAACTTTCTTGAACCGCTTAGCAGCGGAGTGAGGCCCGTCATCGGACCGTCCTGTTTCAACTTCACCTGGGTCGGCCAGAGTATCTTCGAACAGGGCCTTGTCCGGCAGGAGGCAGACTGGCAGGGGGTTGCCCGCTCCCTGCTTGAGAACGCCGCCCAGCCTCCTGACCGGCAAATAACCATGGAGGCCGTCAGCACCTATCTTGCCAAGCGCCGGGGCGGTACCCGACACGCCTGTGCGGTAATCACCACCTTTCTTTACCCATCATGAACGAATCGACCAAAGAAAACACCGATACCCTGCCCCCCTGCTACGGCATCATACCAGCTCGCTACGCCTCCTCCCGGTTTGCAGGCAAGCCGCTGATCGAAATTCTCGGCAAACCGATGATCTGGCACGTTTACACCAGGGCGGCCCTGTGCCCCTATCTGCGCCAGGTTGTCCTGGCCACGGATGACGAACGCATCCGGGCAGCGGCGGAGCAGCTGGGAATCCCGGTGCTGATGACAAGCACGGAGCACACCTGCGGCACGGAACGGGTTCTGGAGGCTGCCCGCCTGCTCCATATTCCTGACAACGGGGTCGTCATCAACATCCAGGGCGATGAACCGGCGCTTCATCCCGAGATGCTCACCGAGCTCATCCTCCCCTTTACCCAAGCCGAGGTGCAGGTGACAACCCTGGCCTATCCTATTTCCGGCCGTCAGGCCGAAAATCCGGACCAGGTCAAGGTGGTGCTGGACCGGGATAACAGGGCACTCTTCTTTTCCAGGGCGCGCATCCCCTTTCCGAGGGACGGACAAAACGAAGGGTTCTACGGACATATCGGCCTCTATGCCTTTCGCATGAAAACCCTGGAGCATTTTGTCTCCCTGGAAAAAGGGATCCTGGAACAGAAGGAAAAACTCGAACAGCTGCGCCTGCTGGAAAACGGCATTGACATCCATGTCAAGATCACTCCCCGCATGGGTTTCGGCGTCGACCGCCCCGAGGATGTGGCCATTGTCGAACAGATCATCCGCAACCAGGCCGCCGGTTGACCTCAGCCTCAGGTTGTCTCGCTCTTACTCGCGCTGCCGCCGCGTCATGCCGGCCTGGCGCCGCCCCGTCAGTGGAAGAGACCGGATTGACGGCGGGCAACGGTCTATCCGCTGTAATCGACATAGTGCTTCTCTTCCACCAGGGACGAATTGCTGGCAAGGTTGATCTCTTTCTTCAGTTCCGCCCGCCTGTCATTGATTTGATAGACGCTGCGGGCAAGCTCGATGAATTCCCGGTCAAAGCACTGCTCGGCCTCCTTGATCCGGATTCTGTCCTCAATCTCCCACAATTTCCGGTTGACCTCTCGCAACTGAATAAACTCCGGGGAGCCGACCTCGATGCCGCATTCCCGCATCGCCGGCAGCAGAAGTTCGTATTCCCGACGAACATTGTCGATCTTGACCGGATCACTGATTTTTTCCAGCTTGATGGAGAGGATGGTCACCTTATCAACCAGCTCGCCGATGGAAACGTCGATTTTCACAGCCTGGATTCCTTGCGCTTTGCCGCGCGATAAATGTTGAAGAGAATCGACCTTCAGGGTATTTTCGGCAAACCCGTGCAACTGCAGCCTGCCACAGCTGAATGAAGCCATGATGAACCGAGAACGTATCCTGATTATCCGTCTTTCCGCCCTGGGAGATGTAGTCCATACGCTGGCCTTTGTCAACCGTCTGCGCACGGCGAGACCGCATGCGCATATCACATGGATTTTGCAGCCACTGGCCTTCGAACTGGTCAGGCATCAGCAGAACATCGACCGTTTCATCGTCTTTTCCCGGTCCGGCGGACTGAAGGCGCTGGGCGAACTTTTCCGGCAACTCGGCCGGGAGCGCTTCGACCTGGTCTTCATGCTCCAGGTCAGCATCAAGGCAAGCCTGGTGTCGCTCTGCGTGCGTGGTGACAGAAAACTCGGCTACGATTTCCGGCGATCCAGGGAAGGGCAGTGGCTGTTCGCAAACAGCCGCATCCCCCCCCGACCGGCGGCTCATGTGCTCGATCAATTCTTCGAATTTCTCGATCATCTGCACATCGCCCCCGCCCCCCTGGACTGGGCCATCCGGATTACCGAGGAAGAGCGCGCCTGGCAGGCCCGTTTCTTCCGAACGATTTCCCGGCCGGTGGCCGCCTTTGTGGTGGCTTCGTCCAAGCCAGCCAAGGACTGGCCGGCGGAACGATATGCCGAAGTCATGGATGCAGTTGACAAGCGGCTCAATCTCCAGCCCATGATTGTCGGTGGTCCCAGCCGGCGGGAGCATGCCCTCAGTAAAGAGATTGCCAGTCGCTGCCGCTGCCGACCTGTTATCGCCCTGGAACGACCGGTCCGCCACACCCTGCTGCAGCTCGACGGCGCCAGGGTGGTGGTGGCTCCGGACACCGGTCCCATGCACATGGCCGTGGCTTTGAATGTTCCCACCGTCGCCCTGTACGGCTATTCCGACCCACGGCGCTGCGGGCCGTATCAGCGCTTTGCTGATCTCGTTATCGACAAGTACACCATGAACCGGGACACCCGGCAACCAATCACCCGGAAAACCCGCCCGGGGAGGATGGCAATGATAACCCCTGCGGAGGTGCTGGCCAAAATCGAACTGGCCCTCGCCCGCTACCAACCGCTTGCCCCCGCCCCTGCCGCGGGCTTTGCCGAGCAGACAGCGCAAGGAGCCGTATGTCACCGAAAACACTGAAACGCTGGCCCCGAACCCTGCTTGTGATCATCCTGCTGATCTGCCTGACAATTGCCCTTTCCTGGGGATACTGGGCAACCAGCGGTCACCGCTTTACCACCATTACCCCGGACCGGGTCTACCAGTCGGCGGTCATTCCGGCGGAGGATCTGCCGGCAACCGTCCGTGACAAAAAGCTCAAAGCCGTGATCGACCTCCGAACAAACGAGTCAACGGATTTCCCGCCGCAGGAGGAAGGCCGGCTGCTGGAAAAACTCGGCGTCCGCTATTACCATCTCCCCTCCAAACAGGTGCCGGAGGAGGAGACCGTTGCCGCATTCCTGAAAATTGCCGCTGATCCGGACAACTATCCCATGCTGATTCACTGTCATCATGGTGAAGGCCGCTCGGTGCTGTTTGCCGCCATCTACCGGATCGAGTTCGAGGGCTGGAACAACGAGAAGGCACGCAAGGCGACCAGACTTCTCCATTTCCGCGGCACCTTCGGCCCTGACGGCGAGAAGGGCGCATTTCTACGCGCCTATGCGCCGCGACTTACCGCTGCCAAGGCACCCCCTGAGCCACCCACAACCAGTGCAAACGATTCCGACCGGTGGAAGGAACAATGAAGCCACCCAGCCGACGCCTCCGCTTTTTCTCCGTGCCGCTGCTCATCATGCTGGCACTCTGCACCCTGTTCCGGGCGTTTTTTTATCTGCTCTTCGCCCCGTCGGATGCGGCCGTGCCGACGAGTACCCTGGCTCATGCCTTTTATCTCGGCCTTAAATTCGACCTGCGGTTGATCCTTCTTCTGCTGCTGCCCGGTGTCCTGCTGGGGCTGGTTCGGCCGCTTGATCCAACCCGCTCAGCCAGGGCGCGGAATTTCTGGCTGCAGCATTATACCCTGCTCGCCCTGGTGCTCTGTTGTCTCTATCTTTTCGACCTGGCCAACTATGCCTATCTGAACGAGCACATTGACGCCTCGGCCCTGCGCTATCTCCAGAATCCGCTGATCTCATTGCAGATGGTCTGGGAAACCTATCCTGTGGTCTGGGGCGCCGTTGGCCTCATGCTGGGCGGGATCCTCTGCTATCTGATCATGCACGTCCTGACCCCACGTCCCGATATTGCCGCACGCTTTGCAGCCACACCGCAACGAGGAAAACGCGTTCTGACGACCGTGTTCGTCATCATCTGCTATGGCGCCGGCATATACGGGAATTACTCATTCTACCCGCTGCGCTGGAGCGATGCCTATTTTTCCGCCGACACCTTCATTGCCGACCTCACTCTCAATCCCCTGCTCTTCTTTGCCAATTCGCTGAGCACCGCGGAGGCGGAACAGCCCTTCGACTCCCTTGCCCTGTCCCACTATCACGATCGTCTGACCACCTACCTCGGCATCGACGATCCTGACCCGGAAAAACTTCTTCTGGCCCGCTACGTCCATCCGCTGCCCAAAGAATTAAGCCGGCCGAATATTGTCGTCATCTTGCTCGAATCCTTCGCCTCCCATCTCACCGGCTCATTCGGCAACCCCCTTGCCCCGTCTCCCCATTTCGATGCGATTGCCGGCCAAGGTATGTTGTTTCGGCATTTCTATACCCCACGCAACGGCACCGCCCGCGGCGTCTTTACCACCCTGACCGGCATTCCCGACACCATCACCTATCGCACCGCCTCGCGCAATCCGCTCACCATTACCCATAACACGATCCTGCGCTCCTTCAATGGCTACCGCAAACTCTATTTCCTCGGCGGCAGCGCGAACTGGGCCAATATCCGCGCCCTGTTCATGCGAAATCATGAGGATTTTGAGATCTACGAAGAAGGAGACTTTCGTTCTTCCAGGGTCGATGTCTGGGGAATCACCGACTACGACCTCTTTACCGAGGCCAACTCCCGGCTTACCGCAATCAAAGAAGCGCCCTTTTTCGCCTTCATTCACCTTTCCGGCCATCATCGTCCCTACACCATTCCCGAGGGCATTCCCGGTTTCGCGCTGCGCGAGGAAGATTCAGGCCTGCTGGTGCAACACGGCTTTGAGTCGGCGGCTGATTTCAACTCCTTCCGGCTGCTCGATCACAGCCTTGGGCACTTTTTCACCCTGGCCCGCCAGGAGCCCTATTTTGCCAGGACCGTTTTCATCATTCTCTCCGACAACGGCACCGATGATCCCAGTCGGGTCAAACCGGCATGCGAGGAGGCCCTGCGGCTTGGGTTTCATCACGCGCCGCTGGTCATCTACGCACCCGGCCTGATCCCGGCAGGCCACGTTATTGACACGCCGGCAACCCAGATGGACGTCATGCCAACCGCTGCAGCCCTGGCCGGCATCCCCGCCCTCAACACCACCCTGGGCCGCAACCTGCTCGATCCGAGGTTTGCCGGCAACGGCAAGGGATTTGTCTACCGTACGCAAGGGATGACGGGTGAACTTGTTCTCTACGACGGCAGCCAGGCAACCATGATCAATACCGATGGCTCCAATCTACGCAGCCGCTCCTGCCCGGAACCCGAACGCCCGGCCGCACCCACCGAACTCGACCCTGACGCGGCGGAACTGGCCCTGGCCCTCTATCATGCCTCAAAATACCTTTTGTACAACAATCAGCCGGAGCGTTACGCCGAACACGGTTTTGCCCCGATTGCGCCTCTGGAAGAGGCGTCGCCGGTCGTCCCTCTTTTTTTACGCAACAGCGCCACAGCAGAGGTGAAAAATGATGGTCTTGCAAAAACCCGCAAACCATGACGGACGGGAAAGAGAAAACAACGAGTTCCTATGCACCGACCGTCGAAATCGTGGCATTTTCCGTTTCCGACGGAAAATGAAAACCGCCCGCTCCAGCCAATTCCGCGATCATGTTCTGGCATGGCTTCTCAACCTGGCCCTGGTGGCAGCGGCCCTGGCCGTGACGATCTGGGCGGAAGGCAAACTCTCCGGCTGAAAAACCCAAGGCCGGCCCGGTGAAAATATTGATTGTCTGTCTGGACAACCTCGGCGATCTCGTCTTCAGCACGGCACTCATCGCCCCCCTGCGGGAGCGATTTCCCGACATGACGCTCGGTCTCTGGTGCAAGGCCTATACTGCGGCCATTTCCTCCTGCTACCCCGGAGAACCGGTCACCTATGCCGCCAATCCGATCTGGGATGCACGGCCGGAAACCGGCGACGCCTCGTACCTGACCTTTTTTTCTGCCCTGCGGGCCATCCGCAAAGCCCGCTACGACATTGCCATCATTGTCGGCACCAACTGGCGGCCCGCCCTCTGTTCCTGGCTGGCCGGCATCAACACCCTCATCGGCTATGCCAGTCGCAAGGCCGCTCTCTTTCTCAGTCACGCCGTCAGTCAGCCTGATCGCCAAAAACCGGTTGTCAGTGAACTGCTGCGGCTCCTGCAACCGCTCCACATCCGCGCAGAACAGGGCTGCTACGCACTCGACGGCTCCCGGGTCGCGCCGCTGGAGGACTTCGGCATCACCACCATCCCGCCCGGCAGGTACGTGGCCGTTCACCCCTTTGCCTTGAGTCGTCGCCGCTGCCTTCCCTTTGGCCAGTGGCAGGAGATTATTGACCGCCTTGCCGACGCGGGAATCCGGCCGGTGATTGTCGGCACCAGAAGCGAGCAGGACCATTTTGCCCGCGCCTGCCCCCACCTTGCCTCCCAACTCTTTGCTGCCGAACACGGCATCACCACCCTCGCCCAGACCGTTGCCCTGTTCGCCGGGGCCAAGGCCTTTATCGGCCATGATTCCGGGCCGCTCCACATCGCCTCAGCCCTTGGCCGCCCGGTTTTCGGCCTCTACCTTCCGGGAGAACCGCAGCGAACCTTTCCGCAGGGGAGAGGAGCGGCCGAAGTGTTTTACCGGCCCACGGCCCTGGAAGTGACAGGAACCGAGGTCTGGCAGGCCCTTGCCCGTTTTCTGGAGACTCGCGTCAATTCTGGTCTGACGCCTTCGTCCCTGCCGGAAAACAGAACCAGCCATGCAGGAGCCAGTAACCATGTTCTGCATTAAATCCATGGCCGCCACAACCCTGGTGCGCGCCCTCGGGCTGCTGCCCCTGACCGTCGGCCGCGCCCTTGGCAGCAGCCTGGGGCGGCTGGTGTACCGGCTCGATCTGCGCATGGCGAAAATTTCCCGGGAGAACCTGGCAATCTGTCTACCAGGTCTCGCCGATGCGGAACGTGAACGCCTGACCCTGGCGAGCCTGCGGGAAACCGGCAAACTGGGCGCCGAGATCTGTCATATCTGGAGCAGACCCGCGCCCGTCCTGGCCAAGCTGATCCGCGCCCGCCAAGGGACGGAACTGGTTGAGGAGGCCCTGGCCGCCGGCAACGGCCTGTTGCTGCTTGGCCCGCATCTGGGCAACTGGGAAATGATCGGGCTGCAACTTGCCGAATTCGGCCACGTCATTACCATGTATCAACCGGTCAAACTCGCAGGACTCGACCACTTCATCCGGCAGAGCCGCTCCAAAACAGGATGCGAACTGGTGCCGACCAACACCAGGGGCGTTGCCAGCATGCTCCGGGCATTGCAGGATAACGGCATCGGTGCCATTCTGCCGGATCAGGTGCCGGGTGATCTGCGCGCCGGCCGTTTTGTCCCGTTTTTCAATGAGCCGGCCCTGACGATGACCCTGATCCACAAACTCCTGCAACGATCGGGTTGTAAGGCCCTGTTTGCTTACGCCAAACGGGTTGACGGCGGTTTCGAGCTGATCTTCCGGGCACCGTCGGCGGAACTTTACAGCAGCGACGAAGAAATTGCCCTGCGGGCGCTGAACCGCGGCATCGCGGCCCTGGTCATGGAGGCCCCGGCTCAGTATCAGTGGGAATACAAGCGCTTTAAACGCACCGGCCCGATCCAGCAAAAAAAACGCTATCAGTATTGACCCGGTCGATGAAGATCCTGATTGTCCAGACAAGCTATCTCGGCGATGTCATCCTCTCCACCCCGGTGATCGCCGGGGTCAGGCAGGCATATCCGTCGGCTGAAATCTGGATGATGACCACCCCGCGTGCCGCCGACCTGGTCATCCGTGATCCCCTGCTCGCCGGGGTGATCACCTTGGACAAACGCGGCAGGGACGCCGGCATCACGGGGCTGGCCAGAATGGTGAAACGCCTCAGGGGAATGGCCTTTGACATGGTCTTCTCCCTGCACCGCTCCTACCGGACCGCCATCATCCTGACCCTGGCGGCCATTCCCGTGCGGATCGGCTTCAGCGACGCCAGACTCTCCTTTCTCTACCATCAGTGCCGGCGCCGCAACCAGGCGGACCACGATGTGCTGCGCAATCTGGCCATTCTTGATGACGGCAACTTCTCCCCTGTCGCCACCGACCTGCGGCTCCATCCGCCCTCAGCAGTAGCCGGGGAGAAGGTCATCGCCGCCCAACCAGCCTCCCCTTACGCGGTGCTGGTGCCGGGCAGCGCCTGGGCGACCAAGCGCTGGCATTCTGAGGGATACCGGCGCACCGCCCTGTATCTGCTGAAACTGGGATATCAGGTAGTGCTTCTCGGCAGCCCCGCCGATATTCCGATCAACCGGCAGGTTGCCGCCGGCCTTCAGGTCCACGATCTGGCCGGTCAGACCAGCGTTGCCGATGCCATGGCCCTCATCAGCGGCGCCGGGCTGGTGGTGTGCAACGACAGCATGGCCCTGCATGCCGCCTCGGCCTTCAAAGTCCCGACGGTGGCGATTTTCTGCGCCACCACCCCGCTTTTCGGTTTTGGTCCCTGGAAAAATAATGCTATGGTGGTTGAGAAGGAACTGACCTGTCGGCCCTGTTCACGCCACGGCGGCCATCGCTGTCCAAACGGTACAGAGGCCTGCATGCGAAACATTGATTTTGATCGAATCGTTGCGGCGATTCACTCTGTATGCCATCTTTCCTGATATGTATACAATCGATTCACATTCCGGTTATCTGTTCGGCACCTGCCTCGATCTCGACCCACAGGAACGAAATCGCCTCTTTGCCCTCTTCGCCAAACCGTCAGAGAGGGCGTTGGGCGTCCTGAACGGCCGGGCGCGTCCGGTGCTGACACAGATCGGCGCAACGGATCCGGTGGTCATCAAATATTACCGACGCGGCGGCATGGTCAAACATCTGGCAAAAAGCCTCTATTTCCGCCTCGGCAAACCGCGGCCGCAGCAGGAGTATGAAATGATCGCCCACGCCCGCTCCTTAGGCGTTTCAAGCCCCGAGCCGCTGCTCTGGGCAATTCGGGGCACTCTTTTTTACGAGGCCTTTCTCGTCACCAGGCTCGTCGAAAACCACCGCTCTTTTTTCGATGTCGCCCACCAGAATCTGCCACGCAGTCAACGACTCGTCGGCAGGGTTGCCGCCCAGATTGATCTCTTGATCCGCAACCGGATTTATCACCGGGATCTGCACCCCGGCAACGTGCTGATCGATGAAAACGAACGGGTCTTTATCATTGACTTTGACCGGGCCACCTTCACCTGCCGGCATCCGGACAAACTGCGGATCGCTTACCTCAAACGGTGGAAGCGGGTCGCGACAAAATATCACCTGCCGGCAAATCTCACCGAACAGCTTTTTGACGAAATCGACCGGCGCGCCGTTCACCATGCGGTTCGGCACTGCTCCAGGGCCGGGATTGAAGGATAAGAGCCGAACATGGGCCGCAAGGAGGCAGCCGCATCATATCAGCCAGGCCCGGCAATACGGCAATCAGGGGAGACCATGACTGTCCCGGCCCGGTCACGGCCCACCATCGGCGCGATGATCATTGCCAGAAACGGTGAAGACCTGATCGCGGACTGCCTGGCCAGCATCGCCTGGATGGATGAAATCATCGTTCTCGACAACAACAGCGAGGATGGGACCCGATCAATCGCCGCCGGCTATGGGGCACAGGTCATCGTCGAACGGCAGTGGCACGGTTTTGGTCCGCAGCGCCGGCTGGCGCAAACTTATGCGACAGCCGACTGGCTGTTCTGGATCGATGTCGACGAGCGCATGAGTCCAGCCCTGACACAACGGCTCCAAGAGCTGCTGGCGGACCCCGCCCTTGACCCGGATCTTGCCTACAGTGTCCCGCGGGCCACCGACTTCTTCGGCCGGACAATGCGCCATGGCGGCTGGTATCCCAACCGGGTCGTCCGCTTTCATCACCGGCTGCGCTATCAATACAACGAGGCCCGCATCCACGAAAAACTCGATGTCCCGTCAGCAAAGGTCCGCCCCTTGGCCGAGGACCTCATCCACCTGACCACCGAACACTTCGACGCCTACCTGAAAAAATCCGTTTCCTATGCCGACACCTGGGCCAGGGAAAGGGCCCGTCAAGGCGAACAGACCTCGGTGGCCGCCATCCTCTTGCGTTCGCTGGCCGCCTTTCTCAACAAGTATGTTGTGCAGGCCGGTTTTCTCGATGGCCGCCATGGTCTGCTGTTATCGATCCAGAGCAGCCACTATGTCTTCAACAAGTACCTCGGCCTCTGGATTTACGGTCACGGCTTCCGTCCGATCGCGCCGGACAGGGAGCCGACCGACAACAAACCCCTCACCTGACTGATTACCATGCATATCTGTCATATCAATCTGGCCAAGGGTTTTCACGGCGGTGAGCGACAGACCCTGAACCTGCTGGGCCAACTCCACGCCCTTGCAATCAGGCAAAGCCTGGTCTGCCCTCCGGGCAGCCGCCTCCAGCAGGAGGCCGAGGCGGCCGGGATCGAGACCATTGGGGTCAGCCACTGGCTGCGGGGGCATCGTCACCCCGCACCGGGAACCGTGCTACACGGTCACTGCGGCCAGAGCGTGCACTGGGCCGCCATCCAGCATCTCTGCCATCGGCAACCCTATGTCGTTACCCGGCGGGTCGACAACCCGATCGGCCAAAACCCCTGGACCCGCTACTGCTATCAGCACGCCAGCGCCATCGCCTGCCTGAGCAGCGCTATCGAAGCCGAGGTGGCGAAAATCGCCGGCAAAGTCCGACGGGTGCGGATCCCCAGCAGTTACTCCGGCTTTCAGGCCGATCCGGAAAAGGTGGCGCGGATCAGGAAGGATTTTTCTGGCAAAACCCTGATTGGCCAGGTCGGCAAGATGATCGCCCACAAGGGGTTCCGCTACACCATCGACGCGGCCAGACTCTTGCAACACCAGTGCCCGCACGCACATATCGTCCTGCTCGGCGATGGCCCACTGTGGTCGGAGTTGCAAGACCAGGCCCGCGACCTTACCAACCTGACCATGCTCGGCCATGTCGATGATATCGGCAATTATCTGGCCGCCCTCGACCTGCTCGTCTTCCCGTCACTGCACGAAGGAATGGGTTCGACGATTCTCGAAGCCATGCAGCACGGGGTGCCGGTGGTGGCAGCCAGGGCGGGAGGGATTCCTGATCTCATTGAAGACGGGGTAACCGGACTGCTGGTTGCCCCCGGCAATGCCCAGACCCTGGCAGCGGCAATCAGGGTGCTGCTGGAACGGCCGGAGCTGGCCCAGGCCCTGGCAACGGAGGCACGCGGGCAGCTGTCGCGTTTCTCGCCCCAGGCCATGGCCGGTCGATACCTGGAACTCTATCAATCACTCGCACCGACCGTGTTGCCGGAAAATTGCATCCGGTAGAGCTTGCTGTATTCGCCCTCCAGGGCGAGCAGTTGCTCGTGCGTTCCCTTTTCGACAATGACGCCGTCGGCAAGCACGGCAATCTGATCAGCCGCGGTGATCGTTGCCAGGCGGTGGGCAATGACCACGGTGGTCCGCCCCCGCATGAGATTGGCCAAGGCCTTCTGCACCAGGGCCTCGGCCTCGGAATCGAGCGAGGAGGTCGCTTCGTCGAGAATGAGGATCGGCGCATCCTTCAGCAGGGCCCGGGCAATGCAGAGACGCTGCTTTTCCCCGCCGGAAAGCCGGCCCCCCGCTTCACCGATGACGGTGTCGTAACCGTGCGGAAATCCCATGATAAAATCATGGGCATAGGCGGCTTGTGCGGCGGCGACCAGCTCCGCCTCGCTGGCCAGGCGGTTGCCGTAGGCGATATTGTCCCGGACGGTCTCATTAAAGAGAATCGGCTCCTGGGTGACGACTGCGATCTGCCGGCGCAGGTCGGAAACCCTGAGTTCACGGATATCGACGCCGTCAATGAGGATACGCCCCTTGCTGACATCGTAAAAACGCGGAATCAGGTTAGCGAGAGTGCTTTTGCCGCCGCCGCTCATGCCGACCAGGGCGAGCACTTGGCCACTCGGGATAAAGAGATCGATATCCCGCAGTACCGGTTTGTCCGGAATGCCCTCGTAGTGGAACGAAACATTCTCGAAGGTAAGGGAATGGGGCTGAATAACGATCTTGCGGGGCTGTTCCGGGTCCGTGATGGCGGGCGGCGTCTCGATGATATCGTAGATCCGGTCGACCGCCGCCAACCCTTGCTGCACGGCATTATTGAGACGACTGAGTTTTTTTACCGGATCATACAGCAGCAGGGTACAGGTCAGGAAACTGATGAACTTGCCGGGCGTCGAAATCCCCTTGATCACCTGCCAGCCTCCGTACCAGATGACAAAGGCAACGGCGAGTCCGCCAAGCAGTTCCATGATCGGCGAAGAAAGGGTGCGGATAACGACATGGCGGATTTCCATTGTAAACAGATTGTCGGTTTTCGCATAGAAACGGATCTTCTCGTGCTCTTCCATGCCAAAGGCCTTGACGATTTTGTTGCCGGCAAGGGTCTCGTGCAGAAAGGCGCTCAAGTCCGCCATTGCCTCATGACAGACAGTGCTGATGCGCCGGACCCGGCGTCCCAGTTCAAAGACCGGGAAATAGGCAATGGGCAGAATGAGAAAGGCAATGATCGCCAGCCGCCAGTTCATGTAGAGAATCACCATCGCCAGACCGATGATGGTCGAGGTGTCGCGCAGCGCGCTGGTGATCGTCGTCGAAACCATGGTCTTGATGACATTAACATCATTGGTAATCCGCGACATGAGCGCGCCGGTATGCTCGCTCTGGAAAAAGGCCAGGGAGAGGCCCTGGATATGGTCATAGAGATCGTTGCGCAACCGGCGGATGATATCCTGGGCAACGTAGTTGAGGTAATACTCCTGGCCGTAGGTCGCCACCCCGCGGACCACGGCAATGACGATGACGAGCAGGGGAAAAAGCATAAGGCCGGTGGTATCCCGATTGACAAAAATCTTGTCGATCACCGGTTTCAGGAGATAGCCCATCGCCGAGGTGGTCGCCGACACCAGCAGCATACAGAAACCCGCCACCAGAAATTTCTTCCTGTTCCGCCTAATCATGCCAAACAGATGACGATGGCGGGGTTTCAATGCAAAAGATTTCAATATTATCATGAGGAAAAGGGAAGTCCTGTATGTGCGCCGTTGCGGTGGACATCTTCTGTCGAAAACATACACCTGGTTTCGTCAGCCTTATTTACATGACCGGGCGCCCGTTGTAAACAGCGGCGCGACGGGATGAAGGTCGCGGGTCTTTCAGGAAACAAAAGACACCCGACCTCTTTCGGGTGAGCGGGCGGGCCATGTCCACGACAAACTTTTTCGGCGACATTCCGCAAATGATGCAAACTTTTTTCAGAAAAAAGACGTCTTAAGGGACATGCATCATGTCAAGAAGCAACGGCCGATTCCCTGGCCGCCATTATTATCCATGAATGGAGGAACAGCCATGCAGAAAAAACGCACATCCATCGTCACAGCCCTTCTTCTCCTGGCGCTGGCCGCCGCCCCGGCCTTTGCCGGCCCCGATTACAGCACGATGTCCACCGACGAACTCAACGAGATGCGCGGCACCATGCGAGATGCCCCGGCCGAGGAACGCGAGGCGTTCCAGCGGGAATGGCAGCATCGAATCAACACCATGACCAGGGAAGAACGGCAAAAGTACAGCGGCCCGCCGGCAAACGCCCCGCGGGACGGCTCCGGTGACGGTTATGGCCGCGGCATGGGCGGCGGGATGGGTGGCGGCGGCATGGGTGGGGGAAGAAGATAATCCTCCCGCCCTTCTCTCAATAACGGCCGGGCCTTGCGTCCGGCCGTCATCCCTCCTTCCGCTCCCGCCGATCCGGTGGAAATATCTTTGACCGTCTTTCCACAATGTGACAGAATAAGGATGGTCTCGTAAAACTGAAACTCAACCATGATACGGATGACATGGCGGTGTACATGGGCGTTAAGGAACTCGACATCGCCAAGGATCTGAAGGAAAAAAGGTTGCCGGAAACCGCAGGATTTGTCCGCATCTTCTCCTCCAACAACGAAAACACCGATCCCTATATCAGCTCCGGCCTCCTGCAACGCTGCGCCTCCGGCCTGGCGGCAGAAGAAAAGGACGGCCGCCTGCTCACCGCCATCCCTCTGCGTGATTTCTCAGGCGATCTCAAAGGCGCCCTGGTCTTTGTCCGTGATGCCAGTTCCGAACTCGCCTTCATCAACATGCTGGAATGGACGTTGATCGGCGGCGGCGTCTTCCTGCTCGTTGCCGTCTGCCTCTTTCTCCACCTGTCAAGCTCTTCCATCATCACAAGCCTCTCCTCGGCCATGAGCCGGCTCGAAGAGAGCAGCAGAAACGTCAGCCACTCCTCCAACGAAATCACCGTCTCAAGCCAGACAGTCGCCTCCGGCGCCTCCGAGCAGGCCGCGGCCCTGGAAGAGACGTCGGCCTCCATGGAGGAAACGACCTCCATGATCAAGGCCACGGCCGCCAATTCCGCCGAGGCGGACAATCTGATGAAGCAGACGGCGACAATTACCGAAAAGGCAAAAAAATCCATGGAGGAATTCATCGTTTCCATGGACGAAATTTCCCGGGCCAGCGAAGAGACCTCGAAGATCATCAAGACCATCGACGAGATCGCCTTTCAGACCAACCTGCTGGCTCTCAACGCCGCCGGCGAGGCGGCCCGGGCCGGCGAGGCGGGCAGCGGATTCGCGGTGGTGGCCGACGAGGTGCGAAACCTGGCAATGCGGGCCACCGAAGCGGCGCGCAACACCGCAACCCTCATCGAATCAACTCTGGAAAAGGTGAAAAAGGGGGCAATTATCGCCGGCAGCTCCAACGAAACCTTCAATGAGGTGGCGTCCGCCAGCCGGAAAATAGGCGAACTGATCAACGAGATCTCCATTGCCTCCCGCGAGCAGGCTTTAGGGGTAGACCAGATCAACAAAACCATCACGGAAATGGAGTCCGTCACCCAGAACAACGCCGCCTCGGCGGAAGAGTCCGCCGCCGCCTCGGAAGAACTGAAGGGCCAGGCAGCGCGGATGGAGGAAATTGTCCTTGCCCTGCAGGACATTCTTGCGGGAAAAAGCGCGGCGGTTGCTGGACAGCAGGCAAAGTCAAGCGCTCCCCGACGGCAGGCAAAACCAGCGCCCGCGGGCCAAGCGCGCCTGTCCGGACCGAAACCGGCAGGCAGGGCTGCAGCAAAGGCTTCGGAAAAAAAACGCTCTGCCGAAGAGATCATTCCGCTCGAAGGCGATTTTCAGGATTTCTGATGCGGCACGCGGAACGGATTGCTTTCTTCCAACCAAGTCGCGACGGACATTCACAGCACGTTGTCGTAATAACAGGTTTTGCCGCAGTAATTGACAAACTCCAGACGTCGCCCCTCCTTCGTGACATAGCCGGGCGTGAGCGGAATCTTGCCGCCGCCGCCCGGCGCGTCCACGGCATAGGTCGGCACGGCCAGCCCCGAGGTGTGGCCGATCAGCGTGCGCATAATCTCCAGGCCGGCGGCGATCGGGGTGCGGAAGTGATTGGTGCCGCGGGTCATGTCACCCTGAAAAAGATAATAGGGGCGGACCCGAATCATCAAAAGCCGTTGCATCAGCTCGCGGATGACGAGCGGATCGTCATTGACCCCACGCAGCAACACGGTCTGGCAGCTCAGCGGAATGCCGGCGCCGGCCAGCCGGGCGCAGGCCCGGGCCGCCGCCGGAGTGATCTCGCACGGATGGTTGAAATGGGTGTTGAGATAGAGGGGATGGTATCTGGCCAGCATGGCCGCGAGTTTGACCGTTATCCGCATGGGCAGGGTGCATGGCACCCGGCTGCCGATGCGAATGATCTGCACCGAGGGTATACGACGGAGGGCAACAAGGATATGCTCCAACTGCTCATCGCCAAGCAGCAGCGGATCGCCGCCGGAGACCAGCACATCGCGGATTGCGGGGTTTTTCGCGATGTAATCGATACCCGCCGCCACCGTCTCCGGCGTGATCACCATCCTGTCGGTGCCCACCTTGCGCTTACGGGTGCAGAACCGGCAGTACATGGCGCACTGAGAGCTGACGAGAAAAAGCACTCGGTCCGGATATTTGTGGATCAGGTTGGGTACCGGGCTCAGATTCTCCTCATCCAGGGGATCTGAGAAACAGTCCTGGTCCTCGATCTCCGCCGCGGCCGGTACCGCCTGCCGCCAGATGGGATCGTCCATCTCCTTTATCAGCCCGAAATAATAGGGATTGATCCGCATGGGATAGATCTCGGCAACCCGGGAGATCACCTCCCGATCCGGGGCGAACCGGACCGGAAGCTCCTCGGCCCGCACTATGCTCTTTCTCAGTATGGCACGCCAGCCTTGCATGAAACGTCCTGGAGATGATAAACTTGAGGGCAACGTGCGATTTCCGCACCATGCAACCGAATGCGGCAGCAGAGTGCCACACTAGCATTTTTCCCGACCGGACGAAATGACAAAAGTCAAGAAAAGGGCTGCCTATCTCGCCCTGCACAAGACCGGTGAGCTGCAGGAACGCATCGCCAGCCTGAACGCCATCCTTTCCGCGTGCCGGCTCTGCCCGCGACAATGCGGGGTGGACCGGACCGCCGGGGCAAAGGGTTTTTGCCGCACCGGCGACCAGGCCGCGGTCGCCAGCTATCACCCCCATTTCGGCGAGGAATCCTGTCTAGTCGGCATCAGCGGTTCGGGCACCATTTTTTTCAGCAACTGCAACCTCGGCTGCGTCTTTTGCCAGAATTACCAAATCAGCCACCTCGGCGAAGGGATGACGATCGATGCCGGCCAGCTGGCGGCAATGATGATCAGCCTGCAGAAACAGGGCTGCCACAACATCAATCTTGTCACGCCAAGCCATGTGGCGCCGCAGATCGTCGCCGCCCTGCCGGCCGCCATCGACAGGGGGCTGACCCTGCCGCTCGTTTACAACAGCAGCGGCTACGACGCCCTTGAGACCCTGCGCCTGCTGGACGGCATCATTGATATCTACATGCCGGACTTCAAATTCTGGGATTGCCGTTCCGCCGGACGTTTTGCCACCGCCTTCGATTATCCGGAGGTGACGCGCGCCGCTGTTTCCGAAATGTATCGGCAGACCGGCGATCTCATCATCAATGCCGACGGCATCGCCGAACGGGGCGTGCTGGTCCGCCACCTGGTCATGCCCGGCGGACTGCATGAAACCAGGCAGATCTTGCGCTTTCTTGCCGCTCTCTCACCGGCGACCTATGTCAATATCATGGAACAGTATCGCCCCTGTTACCGGGCCGCCGACTTTCCACCCATCGACCGCCCGCTCTCGGCCGACGATTATCAGGAGGCCCTGCGCCTGGCGCAAGAGGCAGGACTCACCCGCCTGGAACAAAGCGGCCTGCTCCGCCTCCTGCAGAAAATGGGCTTGCGCTGAACCGCGCACGTCCGCTGCTCCATCCAGCCGTTTCCTAAAAAAAACCACCCGACACCTAGGTAATTCTACTGGCAAAACACCTGACGATACGGTATAGTTTATTTTTTTGTTTTTGTTATATAACGGAATAATAACCAAAAAGACACAACGCGATGATAATCGCTCACCTCTTTCGCACATCCGTCGGCCGCAAATACGTGATGGCGGCAAGCGGGGCCTTTCTCGGCCTCTTTCTCCTGCTGCACGCCCTCGGCAACTCCACCGTCTTTTTCGGCCGCGAGGCGTTTCTTGGCCATGCCGGTCGACTGGTTGCCCTGGGCCCACTGCTCCACCTCTATGAAGTGATGCTCCTTGCAGCCCTGCTCCTCCATGCCGGAACCGGCCTGACCCTGGCCGCCGAGAACCTGCGGGCCCGGCCGGTCCGCTATCAAGTCAGCACAGCGGCCGGCGGCCGCACCCTGGGCTCACGTCTCATGCCCGCCAGCGGCATCGTCATTTTCCTCTTTCTCGTCATCCATCTCCGCCATTTCCGCTTTGCCGGCCCACCCCCGCTGCTGGCGGACACGGTGCGCACCCTGCTCGGCTCCCCGCTCCAGGCCGGCCTCTACCTCTTTGCCCTGGCCATGCTCTTTCTCCATATCAGCCACGGCTTCTGGAGTTCTCTGCAAACATTCGGCATCAATCATCCCGCTTACGACGGCATCCTCCGGCGCGGGACGGGGCTGACCGCCCTGGCGCTCAGCGCGATTTTCATGCTGATTTTGCTTTACGGCCTGCTGACCGACACCTTTCTCCGGTGACCCGACCATGACCGCGCTTGACGCCAGAATCCCGCCCGGCCCGCTGCCGGACAAATGGCACCATCACTGCCGCACCTGCCGGCTGGTCAGTCCGGCCAACCGCCGCAGGTACCGCGTCATCGTCGTCGGCTCCGGCCTGGCCGGCGCCGCGGCCGCCGCCACTCTCGCCGAACAGGGCTACCCGGTCGAGGTCTTCACCATCCACGACAGCCCGCGCCGGGCGCACAGCATCGCCGCCCAGGGCGGCATCAACGCGGCCAAGAATTACCAGAACGACGGCGACAGCGTCTTCCGCCTCTTTCACGACACCATCAAGGGCGGTGATTTCCGCGCCCGGGAGGCCAATGTCTTTCGCCTGGCCCAGCTCAGCAACGCCATCATCGACCAGTGCGTCGCCCAGGGTGTTCCCTTTGCCAGGGAGTACGGCGGCACCCTGGCCAACCGCTCTTTCGGCGGCGCCCAGGTGTCCCGCACCTTCTACGCCCGCGGTCAGACCGGCCAGCAACTGCTGCTCGGCGCCTACGGCGCCCTGATGCGCCAGGCGGCCGCCGCTCGGGTCGTCATCCACCCCCGCCATGAGATGGTCGATCTGGTGGTCGAGGACAACCGGGCCCGCGGCATCGTCACCCGCAACCTGATCAACGGCCGCCTCGAAAGCCATGCCGGCCATGCGGTGGTGCTCGCCACCGGCGGCTACGGCAACATCTACGCCCTCTCCACCAACGCCATGGCCTCTAACGTCAGCGCGACCTGGCGGGCCTGCCGGCGAGGCGCCTTTTTCGCCAACCCCTCCTTTGTCCAGATCCACCCGACCTGCATCCCGGCCCATGGCGAGCAGCAGTCGAAACTGACCCTGATGAGCGAAAGTCTGCGCAACGACGGCCGGGTCTGGGTTCCCCGGAATGCGGGCGACAGCCGGCCGGCCGCCGCCATCCCGGAGGCGGAGCGGGACTATTACCTGGAAAACCGCTACCCCGCCTTTGGCAATCTCGTGCCCCGCGATGTCGCCTCCCGCAACGCCAAAGAGCAGTGCGATGCCGGCAAGGGGGTGGGGAGCAGCGGCCGGGCCGTGTATCTTGATTTCCGTGACGCCCTGGCCCGCGACGGCCTGCCGGTCATTCTCCGCAAGTACGGCAATCTCTTTCAGATGTATGAAAAAATCACCGGCCGCAATCCGGCCGCGGAGCCGATGCTGATCGCGCCGGCTGTCCATTACACAATGGGCGGCTTGTGGGTCGATTATCATCTGATGAGCACGGTTGCCGGGCTTTTTGTCCTCGGCGAGGCCAATTTCTCCGATCACGGGGCAAACCGGCTCGGCGCCAGCGCCCTGATGCAGGGGCTGGCCGACGGCTACTTCATCCTGCCCAACACCATTGGCGATTACCTGGCCGACTGCCCGCCGACGCCGCCGTCCGCGTCGGCATCCTGCTTTGTCGATGCGGAGAACGAGGCCAAGACGGTTATTACAAAACTGCTTGCCGGCAAGGGCCGGCGCACGGTGGATGACCTCCATCGCGAACTGGGCCGCCTGCTGTGGGATGCCTGCGGCATCGTCCGCAACCGGGCCGGCCTCACCGCGGCCCTGGCCAGGCTGCCGGAACTGCGCGAGCAGTTCCGCGACAATGTGCGGATCACGGGCTCAGGCGACTGCCTCAACCAGACCCTGGAACGGGCGGGACGGCTGGCCGATTATCTCGAATTTGCCGAAATATTGCTCACCGACGCCCTGCACCGGGAGGAATCGTGCGGCTGTCACCTGCGGGAGGAGAGCCAGACCGAGGATCACGAGCCCCTGCGCGACGACGCCCGTTTTGCGTATGTCGCCGCCTGGCAGCATCGGGGCAGCGGTTTGGCGCCGTTGCTGCACCAGGAACCGCTTTTCTTTGAACACGTCATCCCCAGTCGACGCAGCTACCGGTAAACGACCATGAAAAAACCAGCCGCCATCCAACTCACCCTGGACGTCTGGCGACAGCAGGGACCGGACGCTCCGGGCGGTTTTACCCGTTACCGGCTCGCCGATGTTTCCCCGGACATCTCCTTTGTCGAGATGCTCGATCTTTTAAACGAAAATCTGACCCTGGCCAATGAAGAGCCGATCGCCTTTGACCACGACTGCCGGGAGGGCATCTGCGGCATGTGCGGGGCGGTGGTCAACGGCCGGCCCCATGGCCCGCAACCGGGCACCACCCTCTGCCAGTTGCACATGCGCCACTTCAAAAACAACGACCATCTCGTCATCGAACCGTTCCGGGCCAAGGCCTTTCCCCTGGTGCGGGACCTGGTCGTCGACCGGTCGAGCCTTGACCGCATCATCCAGGCCGGCGGCTATGTGTCGGTCAATACCGGCAGCGCGCCGGAGGCCAATGCCATCGCTGTTTCCCAGCAAACCGCCGAGCAGGCCATGGATGCGGCGGCCTGCACCGGCTGCGGCGCCTGTGTCGCCGCCTGCCCCAATGCCGCGGCCATGCTCTTTGTCGGCGCCAAGGTCTCCCAGCTCGCCCTTCTGCCCCAGGGCCATCCCGAACGGCGGCAACGGGCGCTTGCCATGGTCCGCCGGATGGATGAGGAGGGATTCGGCAACTGCGGCAATGAACGGGAGTGCGAGGCGGTCTGCCCGAAAATGATTTCCATCCGCCACATTGCCCGGCTGAACCGGGAATTCATCACAGCGGCCATCCTGACGGAATAAGCGAATACGATTTTCCGTTTTATTTTCATCCAAGGAGAAAACCGACATGGGCAACAGACTGATCACGACGCTGACCACCCTCGCGATCCTGGCTGTCACGGCCTTTTTGCTGCCGAGCAGCGGCCGGGCCGGTGAACGCTACGCCTTTGGCGGCGGCCCGGCCGGCGGCACCTTTCAGTTCATGGCAGCCGGCATCGCAAGCTACCCGCCGGTGGCGGCGAACACCGACTTCTCGCTTGTCGTCAAACCTTCGGCCGGGTCGGTGGAAAACCTGCGCAAGGTCGATTCCGGCAGATACGCCATGGCGGTGGTCTATTCCGGCGAGCTCTACATGGGCAGAAACGGCCTCTTGAAAGACGATAACCGCCGCTATGAAAACGTCCTGGCGGTCAGCTACTTCTATGGGGCGCCGGCTCAGCTTGTTGTCCACAAGAAAGCGAGAGTCGACCGGGCGAGCCGGCTGGCCGGTTTTCGGGTGGGGGTGGGTAATGTCGGGTCCGGGGCGTTTGCCAACTGCGAACGACTTTTCAGCCACCTGGGTATCTGGGAGCAGGTGCAGCGCAACGCCATGGGCTACAACGACGCGGCCATCGCCTTTGCCAACAACAAGCTTGACGCCTTCTGGCTCTTTGCCGGCTATCCGGCAGAGGCGATCGTCAGGGCGACAGGCAGAGTGGAGATCGAGCTGGTCGATCTCTACGCCGAGGCCGAGGCCACCGGCTTTTTCCGAAAATACCCCTTTTTCACCAAGGCGGTCATCCCGGCCGGCACCTACAAAGGAATCGACCACGACGTCATCTCCTACCAGGACTCCGCCCTCTGGGTGGCAAACAAGGACGTGCCGGCCGAGGTCGTCTACACCCTGCTCTCCGCCATCTATAGCGACGACGGACTGGCCCACATGCGGCGCACCAGGAAAACCGCGGCAGCGATGCGCATCGCCGACGGCATCAAGGGCATCGTCACCCCCCTGCATCCGGGCGCGGAGAAATTCTGGCGGGAAAAGGGCCTTCTGGCGGGGAGAGAGATAACCTCGCGCTGACCACAAAAAAACCGGACGGGAGATGATGCGTCTCCTGCCCGGTGGGATCAGCAACGTCTTGCCAACGGCGGATTATTTCTTTTTACGCCGGCGCAGGCCGAAGAGCGACAGGGCGCCGGAGCCGAAGAGCAACAGCGAGGCCGGTTCGGGGACCGGCTCACCGGCAACAGCATCGAGGTCAAACCCCTTCATGTTGCCGGTGCTTGCCACGCCATCGAAACGGATGTAGCGGACCCAGTCAAGACTGGTGGTGCTCAGGTCGACGCCCTTGAGGGCGTACAAATAGCTCACACCACCATAACTATAGTTATTAACATACAAGTCATTTTCAACCTCGACGGTGCCGACGTCATGCCAGTCGCCGGCAAGGCCGGTCTTGCTCACCGAGATGTCGACCATCGCGTTGATTGAGCCGGTCACTAAAGTGTCCTTGCCGTTTTCGCGGAGAACGATATCCGCCGTCGCGAGGTCGTTGTCAATGAGGATATTTTCGGAAAAGGCATAGACCAGCCAGTCGCCATAGGTGATGGAGATGTGTTTGTCATCCGGGGCGCCAAGGGCGTAACTCGGATTGGCCCACATATCGTCGGCATTCTTATACCACCCCGCATATGTTGTTGGAGTCAGGTTGCTACCTTCATAGCTCCCCAGATACACCGGCGTCGCATCGGCCTGGCCGGCCCAGGTCAGGGCGGCCATGGACAGAACGGCCGTCATCAGCATCTTCTTCATATCATCCTCCTTCGGAAATTGTCTCCGATCGGCGCGAACCTGCCGCCGTCCGGCGCTGTCGTACTGAGAAACCATCTCTTCCTCAAATAACGCAGCAGAAATCATGCCATATTCATCATTTTCTCTATTATCCGTTATTCCGGGATGTTACCAGGGAAAATCGCTCCAGCCACACCTCCCACCAACCCCTCTCGTTCATTTTTCCGGAAAAAATATTCCATCTTTCCGGAAAAGTTCATTTTCGACCGCCGTCCACTTCACCGTATCGGCCGCCGCCACCCTTTCCTACAACGAACATTTCGCTTCCGGGGCAAGCTGCTGGCGCAGCTCGCCGGAGAGGTGCAGTTCGGTGAGATAGCGCACCTGTTCCTCCTTGGCAAAGATCAGCTCGCAGATGTCGCAGGGGCCGTCGGCCACGGCCGGCAGGGCAAAACCCGCCTTGGCCAGAATGGCGTGCAACACGGAAAAGGGGGTGGTGGCAAGCATCTGCATCACCGGGTTTTTCTGGGCCGCGGCAACGACATCGGGCAGCGAGTCGGTAAAGATGTTGCCGATGACGATCCCCTTGTTGTAGCGGTTGAAGCCGCAGCAGGGGTAGATATCGCCGGTGGGTTCGACGATGAGGTCTTTGACCCACTGACAGAGGCTGGCAAAGACCCCGGCCGGCCGCTTGTCGATGGTGGCCGGATCAAGGGAGCGGGAATGACCGATGGACTGGAACATGGTCCGCTCCACCAGATTGTATTTATCCTGGGTGATGCCGGCGTCTCGCAGATAGTCGACATAATCACGAAGGATATGCTCCTGGCCCTTGACATACTCAAAATCGAGGCGGCGCAGGGGGGCAGCGAAGATCTCGTTGTAGGATTTGATCAAATTTTTCGTGCCGGCGCGGTCAATGTGCTCCATGTGAAACTGACCGCCGCTGGCGACAATGGAGTCAAGCGGCGGGGTAAAGCCGAGATCCCGCAGGCGCTGCAGATAGGATCTCGCCTTGTCCTCACGGATCGCCCAGAAGGCATTGGTGGCGATATTGATGTTGAATCCCAGCTTTTTGCCATACTCGACCACGGCAAAGAGCAGCTCACTCAAGAGAAAAGGTTCGCCGCCGCTGATACCGATGCCGCTCAGCCCGCATTGCCGCGCCTCGTCGATGAGACGACGGATCACCGGAAAATCGAGTTCCTCTTTTTTGTCGCCGTCTTCAACGGTATAGCAGTAGCAGTGCCGGCATTTCGAATTACACCGGTAGGTGAGCCGCAGTCCCAGGGTGCGGGGGAAAAAGATCTGATCCCCCCGAACAGCGGGGATGATCTGTGGTTGGGTGGTGCGGATCTGTCGGGTGCCGGCGGACCGATCAAAGAGGATCTCGTGGGGCAGGGTGGCAAGCCACCTCGCCCTTTTCTCCGCATCACCCCGGGAGGGGAAAAAGATCGAGGCATCGACCAGATGCTCGAAAAACGGGATGCCGGGATAGCGGGCCGCCTCCTCCGAGCCGGCGCCATCCCCGAGATCGGTCAGATGGTAATAGTCACAGCCGTTCATCGCCCAGGCAAAGCGAAACCGCCACTCCGGGGCAATCTCATCCTCATAACGCTCATCGATTTCCAGCAGCAGAGAAAAACCGGTGGCCAGCCGGCACCACTGATAATGAACAAACGGCACCTGAAAACGACCGTGGCTTATGGAAAGACGGTTGCCGATCAGGATGACCCTGGTGACGCAACGACGGGAAACAAGCTCATTCTCGACATAGCTTGAAAAATTCTGCTGAAGTCGACGGTAGCCATCCTGATCCAGGGGCGTCACCGCCGGCTTGACAAAAAAGAGGCGATGCTCGACCAACAGCCGGTTAAGCCGCTCCTGCTCGGTGGGCAGATCAAACGCATCGGTCCGCCCGAAAAAACAGGGCAGCGGCGACAGGGTGGTGCAGTTGACCAGCATGTCCGGCAAAAAAAAGGGGGGAATTTTCTTCTCGGTGGCAAGCTGAAGCGCGAAAAGAAGTTTCAGTTTAAAACGATTGATCTCCTCCGCAGCAAGGGAGGGAGCGATCTGCTTGAGAAATACCGGCAGAGCAAGCAATTCGCCCGAAGTTGTTGAACTGTCCGTACCCATTCGGCCTGCCTCCTCTTTCCGGCGTGCGGTCGGTTTTCCTGATATATCGTGACTGAACGGTTATCCGAAATGCCACAGGAAAGATGTTTTACATTTTCTGGCATTTTATCTATTTTTTTTATATTCTTGATTATTATAACATTTTTTTCATAATAGTATCACAGAAAAAACAATCGGCCGCTCTGTCTGTGTTATCGTGCATCAGCGTAAAAAGGACAGTGGGGGCAGGGGGATCAGCAGCGCAGGTTAACAATTGAGAAAGGAGAATGCGATGAAAAGAGGAAATTCGGCAAAAAAAAGGCTGCGGCGTTATCTGGCCACGGCCTCCTGTTTGTTTCTCCTGACCGCCCAGCAGGCGGGAGCGGAGACCCTGAAGGAAGCTGCGCAGTTCATGATCGAGACCCACCCGGACATCAGAACCGTTGCCCACAACCGTCTTGGCCGTGACCAGGAGCGCGTCCAGGCCCGCTCCCTTTACTGGCCGAAAATCGACGCCAATGCCGGATTCGGGGTGGCCGATTATCGCAAACCCTATGACTCGAATTTCGGGGCCGAAGAGTACACGATCAGCGGCCGCCTCAATGTCTTCAACGGTCTCGGCTCTCTCCACGAGGTCAAACGGCAGGAGGCGCGGATCAATTCCGCCGCCTATCAACTCCAGAGCGACGCCGCCAATCTGACTCTGCGCGCCGCCGAGGTTTACTGCGACATGCTGCGCCATACCGCATTACTCGAACTTGCCAGAGAAAACCTGCTGATTCACGAGCGGATTGCCGATCAGATCGCCCTGCGCAGCGAGTCGGGCGTTTCCAGCATGGCGGACGTCGACCAGGTCCAGGCCCGCCTCGCCCTCGCCCGCACCAACGTGGTGACCGCCGAGGCCAATCTCGAAGACGCCAAATCAAGCTATTTCGCGGTGATCGGCAAAATGCCAAAGGATCTGACCAAACCGGAAATTCCGCCAAACGCCCTGCCTGCCTCCCTGGACGAGGCGTTAGCAATCGCCGAGGAACATCATCCCACCTACCGATCGGCGGTTGCCGATCTGGGCGCCCGCAAGATGCAGTACGAGGTGGCCAAGAGCCCCTTCCTGCCCCTGGTGGACGTTGAGGTTGACAAGCGCTGGAACAACAACAGCGGCTATGACCCGTTGTGGGAGGATTCGTTGATCGCCATGGTGCGGGTACGCTACAATCTCTTCCACGGCTGGAAGGACGAGGCCCGCCGCCAGGAGACTTTCGAGCAGATCAACGAGGCGCGGGAGATCAGCAAACACACGCGCCGACAGGTTGTCGAAGGATTGCGACTGTCCTGGATGGCGCATCAGGCGGTGATGGACGGCATCACCTATCAGCGGCAGCGGGTGGAGGCCATCAGCCGGACCTCCGAGGCATTCTCCAAACAGTGGTCCATCGGCCAACGCACCCTCTTTGACGTCCTCGATGCCGCTGCCGAAACCATCGACGCAAAAAAAAGCCTCATCCATGCCGAGTATGACGGTCTCTACTCCGGATTTCGCATTTTAAACAGCATGGGCTCGATTGTCCCTGCCCTTGACCTGCAACTGCCGGAAGAGGCCGATCCCTTTGACGAGGACAACGATTTCGCTTCCGCATTTCCGGAAACGGTCAACCTCGAATAACAGGAGCCGGCCGCGGTATTCATCTGTTTGAAGCAGACACTCGCATATGTTGCTGTTGCGGCGTTTTTCCGCCGCAACGGTTTTACCCTCGGGGCTGTCATGCTGCTGGCGACAGCCCTGACCGGCGTTGCCTGTCTGGGCGAGAAAAACGCCTTTACAGTCAGCCCTCGGACCCTGGAGCGACTGGCGGAGCGTTTCGGGCCAGAGGCGCGCCAGCGACTGCTTGCCTGGCAACAGTTTATCCGCGACGACACATCCTCCGATCCCCTGACAAAACTGGAAAAGGTCAATGATTTCTTCAACAGATTGCTCTTTGTCGATGACATTATCCACTGGGGGGCAAACGATTACTGGGCGACGCCGACCGAGTTTCTCGCTGCAAACGGCGGGGATTGCGAGGATTTTTCCATAGCCAAATATTTCACCCTGCGCGCCCTTGGAATTCCCGACGAACGCCTGCTCCTGACCTACGTCAAATCCCTGCGGCTCAATCAGGCGCACATGGTGCTGGCCTATTATTCCCGTCCTGACGCCGATCCACTTATCCTCGACAACCTGACAAAAAAAATTATCCCAGGCTCAAAACGGACCGACCTGCTTCCGGTATACAGTTTCAACGCCTCCAGTCTGTGGATCGCCAAGCAGCGCGGCAAAGGGAAATTCATCGGCGCCAGCGACCGTCTGAAACGCTGGCGTGAACTCATGCAGCGCATCGAAGACGACGGCTAAATCGCCGGCAGCGACTGGCAAAATAGCGTCAACTCTCGTGCATAAAGGTCTAGCCATGACTCTGTATCGACAACTCGTTTTTCTGACAATTTTTCTCTCCATGATGTTTTTTACCGGCGCCTGGCTCTCCAACCTGGCCGCCACCCGTTCCTTTCTCCAGGAGCAGCTTATCTCCCATGCCCAGGACACGGCGACCTCCCTCGGCATCGCCCTCTCCCAGTTCATTTCCCGCGACGACTACCCGGCGGCCGAGACCATGATCAACGCGGTCTTTGACCGGGGCTATTATGAAATCGTCCGCCTGGAGGACATCAATGGCGTCGTTCTGCTGGAAAAAAAGGGGGAGATCACCATCAGCGGGGTGCCGGACTGGTTTATCAAACGAGTCAAGCTGGAAACACCGGCAGCCGAGGCCCTGGTCATGGCCGGCTGGCAACAGTCGGGGCTGGTTTCGATCAAAAGCCATCCCGGCTATGCTTACAAGGCCCTGTGGGAAATCGTGGTACGGCTCGCCCTCTGGTTTTTCCTCATCGCCCTTTTCGTTATCCTGGCCGGAGGATATGGTCTTCGCTTTCTGCTGCGCCCTCTTTATCGGGTTGAGCAACAGGCGGACGCCCTTTGCCGCAGGGAATACGAAATCCAGCAGGACATCCCGCGCACTCGCGAGCTAAAACGGGTGGTCGAGGCGATGAATCGCATGACCACAACCATGCGCTCCATGTTTTCCGAGCAGTCGGCCCGGGCCGAACTGCTGCAACGGGAGGTCTATCGCGATCACCTGACCGGCCTTGGCAACCGCCGCTATTTTGAAGGGCAGCTCGCCGCCTTCCTCGCCCCGACCGACACGAAACAAACCGGCGCCCTTTTCATCTGCCAGCTTCGTAACCTCCAGGAGCTCAATACGGCGAGAGGTTTTGATGCCGGCGACACCCTCCTCACCAATGCGGCCCACATCCTTGAAGAAACGACGCAAGCAATACCGGATCGCGCCCTCGCCCGCTTGACCGGCGGCGACTTCGCCATTCTGCTGCCGCACATTACTCCGGAGGCGGCCCATCAGGCTGCCGCCGACATGGCCCGGCACCTGAGTGCTCTCTTTTCCCGGCAGCTCACCATGACCGACAATGTCGCCCACATCGGCGGCGTCATCTTCACAGAGACCGACTCGACCGCCTCCTTGCTGAGCGAGGCGGACAACGCCCTGCGCCAGGCCCAGCAGCAGGGAGCCAACCGCCATCATGTCCGTCAGGCATCATCTGCCGCCGACCGGCTGCCCCTTGGCGGTCAAAAATGGCAGAAAATTTTGCAGGAGGCGCTCTTATCTGAACAGATAACCCTTGCCCTGCAACCGGTGGTTGCCTGTGCCGATCGCAGCGTCATTCTCCACCAGGAGGTTTTTGCGCGGATCAACCTGTCGAACGGGGAAATCCTCAACGCGGGCATTTTCATTCCTGAGGCGGAACGGGCAGACATGATCTCCGGTCTCGATCGCTTTGTCATCGCCAAGGTGCTGCGCCTCGATCGCGGCCGTCTCGGCGCGGAAAACGTGGCGGTCAATCTTTCCGCCTCTTCGCTGCGGGATGCCGATTTTCTCCCCTGGCTGACAAAAATGCTGACAAACAGCTCGCCGCAAGCCCCGACCATCATCTTTGAATTTGTTGAATTTGCCGCCGTGTACCACCTCGACGTCATCAGGGAGTTTGCCCGACAGATCAAAAAGATGGGACACGACATCGGACTTGACCATTTTGGCCGAAATTTTTCCAATTTCGGCTATCTCCAGTCGCTTCGGCCCGCTCATGTAAAAATCGACGCGGCCTTCACCGGCGAGCTGACCGCTGAGGCCAATGACAGCCGCTTTTTCCTGGGCGCCCTCTGCAGCGCGGCCCACAGTCTTGATATCAGGGTGATCGCCGAAGGGGTTGAAAACGAAAAACAGTGGCAGGGCTTGCAGGAACTCAACATAAACGCCGCCCAGGGTTACTGGATCGGCAAACCGGCTCCTTTGCTTGAGGAGAAGGAATAGCTCAGAGGATATCCTCCACCATCAGGGTGTCGCCCTCGATCTTGCTCCGCACCGCCCGGCGCTCCAGAATCTTGCGCTGGGCCGCCTCAGGCAGCTCGGTGAACTGGATGACGTTTTTGCTGATCAAGAGCTCGATGAGATCCTCGATGATACGGATGGTGCTGAGATCGGACAGAGACAGCAGCTTGATCCAGACCTCGGACTTCTCCCCTTCGAGAAATGCGAGTACCTCCTGATCAGAGAGCGTCCGCCGTTCCGCATTCTCCGCATGTGGTGCGTGGTGGATCGCTGTGATCTTTCCCTCACTGTCCCGCTCGACATACACCATGATAGAACCTTTTCTGTTTTTTTTTTGAACAACGTGTACAATCAAAAGGGGATACAGCTGTATCGTTCCGCAAAACAGGGCGAGAGTCCAGAAAAATAAGTGAGGAGCGTTTTTTTCCACCAAGCAATGACAAACCCGTAAAAAGCCTTTTTTCACCACAGAGCGCACAGAGAACGCAGAGATAAAATCTTTAATTATAATGAGTTATCTCTGCGGTCTCTGTGGTTAATTTTCAGTTTTTACGATTCCATTAAGCAATGACTTCAGCCACCACGACACCACTGACAACATCCACCATTGCCGGCGGCTGGCAGACTGGAACCGTCGGGCAGACGGGCGACGACCCGCTGCTCGACTGCCTGGTGCAACTGACAAAACTCTTTGGCCGAGATCAGTCACGCAACGCCCTGAGCGCCGGCCTGCCCCTGGTCGATAACCGGCTCACCGTGGAACTGTTTCCCCGGGCAGCCAAACGCGCCGGACTCTCGACAAAAATCGTCAAGCGTGCCTTGTCCGACATCACCCCGCTTGCCCTGCCGGTCGTTCTCCTTCTGCAATCCCGCCAGGCCTGTGTACTGATCGACACCGCCCCTGACGGGGAAACCCATACGGTTCTGCCGCCAGAAAGCGGCGGCGGCGCGAAAACGATAAGCAGACAGGCCCTCGAAGAACTCTACACCGGCTATGCCTTTTTTGTGCAGCCATCCTACCGTTTTCAAGATCGCACCCTCGACGATATCGCCCCGCGGCCGAAAAACTGGTTCTGGGGCACCCTCTTCGCATCCTGGCGCATGTACCGGGATGTGCTGATCGCCTCGCTGCTCATCAATCTCTTTACCCTGGCAACGCCCTTCTTTATCCTCAATGTCTACGACCGCGTCATCCCAAACGCCGCCCACGAGACCTTATGGGTGCTGGTTGTCGGCATCATCGGCATCTATCTTTTTGAACTGCTGCTGCGCGGGCTGCGCGGCTATTTCATTGACGACGCGGGGAAAAAATCCAATCTCCGCATTTCGTCACAGCTCTTTGAAAAGGTGCTCGGTCTGCGGATGGAGGTCAAACCCAAGTCGGTCGGCGCCTTTGCCAAGAACCTGCAACAGTTTGAAAACATCAGGGATTTCATCACCTCTTTTTCCATCACCGCGTTGATCGACATGCCCTTTGTCGCCATCGGCCTGGCCGCCATCTGGTATTTCGCCGGCAACATGGTCTGGATTCAGATCATCGCCATTGTCGTGCTGTTGCTCTTCAGCATTGTCATGCAGCTGCCCCTGAAGCAAGCGGTGGAGGCATCCTTCCACGCCTCCTCCCAGAAAAACGCCATCCTGGTCGAAGGCCTTAACGGCCTGGAAACCGTCAAGCTCCTCGGCGCCGAAGGCCAGCTGCAACGTGCCTGGGAGGAGGCGGAGAGTTACATCTCCCGCTGGAATGTCCGCTCCCGCTTGCTCTCCTCGTCCGTCACCCATGTCGCTTCGTTCGTCCAGAATCTCGCCGTGGTCCTCCTCGTCGTCCTCGGCGTCTACAAGATATCGCAGGGAGAACTGACCCAGGGCGGCCTGATTGCCTGCATCATCCTGTCGCGCCGCACCCTGACCCCGATGACCCAGGTCGTCAATCTCGCCACCCGTTTTCATCGCGCCAAAACCTCCTATGACGTGCTGAAACGGATCATGGAGCTGCCGGAGGAGCGGCCGGCCGGCAAGCAGTTTTTACAGCGGTCCCGTTTTGCCGGCAAAATCGGCCTCAAAAATATCGGCTTCCGCTATCCGGAACAGACCACCGACACCCTGAAAAATGTTACCCTGGAAATTGCCCCGGGCGAACGGGTTGCCCTGATCGGACCGATCGGCTCAGGCAAAACCACCATCGGCAAACTGATCCTCGGCCTCTATCAGCCGACAGAGGGCATGGTCAGCATGGACGACACCGATATCCGGCAGATCGACCCGGCCGAACTGCGCCATTTCATCGGCTATGTCCCCCAGGATGTCACCCTGTTTCGTGGCACGGTGCGCGACAACATCGTTTTCGGCACCCATGACGTTGACGATGCCACCATTCTCCATGCGGCGGAGATGGCCGGGGTCGCCGATTTTGTCAAAAAACATCCGGCCGGCTACGACATGGAGATCGGAGAACAGGGCAGAGGCCTTTCCGGCGGCCAGCGCCAAACCGTGGCCATCGCCCGCGCCCTGCTCCTCGATCCGCCGGTGCTGGTGATGGATGAACCGAGCAGCTCCATGGATAACCGGACGGAGACGCGCCTCAAGACCAATCTCGCTCCGCTGCTGGCCGGCAAGACGGTTATCCTCATCACCCACCGGGCCTCGCTGCTCGATCTTGTTGACCGCATCGTGGTGATTGACAACGGCACGGTTGTTGCCGATGGACCAAAACAGCGCATTGTTGAGGCATTGAAAAACGGCCAGCTCAAAATATGATGAAATCGCAAAAGGTCTTTTTTTTTGCCACTGAGAACACAGAGGGCACAGACAAAATATGTTGAATTACAATTAGTTATCTCCGTGATTTCCGTTTGCTCTGTGATGAAATTTTACTTTTTGCGTACTCATCAAATATGATCGAGTTCTCTCCGCAACCGCTTTCGTCAGTGTGAGGGTGTCAACGCTTCATGAAAAAAATTTTCCAGTATATTCCCTTCAGAGACGTCGAGTATGTCAGCGATATCCGTTCCGCCCTGCTGGTCCAGTCACCACGGGGCTGCCGCCTGATCCTCTGGACCATTGTCCTGCTCTTTTTCAGTGGGATCTACTGGGCCGCCATCTCGGAAATCGACGAGGTCACCCGCGGCGGCGGCAAGGTCATTCCATCGCAGCAGATTCAGGTTGTCCAGAATCTGGAGGGCGGCATCCTGGCGGAAATTCTGGTCAGGGAAGGCGACATCGTCAACAAGGGCCAGCTGCTGCTGAAAATCGACGATCGTCGTTACGCCGGACCGGTGCAGGAAAATCGGGTCAGACACCAGGCATTGCAGGCAAAAATCGCCCGCCTGAAAGCGGAAGCGGAAAATACCCCCTTCCTCCTTGCCGAAGGGACGGATGCTGAACTACGGGAGGCCGGAGAACGAGAAAAGGCGTTGTTTCAATCCCGCAAAGATGAACTGGAGGCCAAGATCGCTATCCTCCAGGAACAGGCCAGCCAGAAAAAACACGAGATGAATGAGCTCAATGCCAAGAAAAAGCAACTCAGCCATACCGCCGGCCTGATCCAACAGGAACTCGAACTGACCCGGCCACTGGTCAAGGCGGGCGCTGCCTCGGAAATCGAGGTATTGCGACTCGAACGGCAGGCCGCCCAGATCGAAGAACAGATCATCGCCGTCCAATTCACCCTCCCCCAGGTCCGATCCAAATATGACGAGGCATTGAAGTCGATCGAAAAGGAAAAGCGGATCTTCACCAATCGGGCCAAGGAGGAGCTCACCGATGTGTACGCAGAAATGGAGGGCCTGTCGGCCAGCGCCGTGACCCTGGAGGACCGGCTGCAACGGACCCTCGTGCATTCACCGGTTTACGGTACAGTCAAGCAGATCATGGTCAACACCATCGGCGGCGTCATCCAGCCGGGCATGGATCTGATCGAAATTGTGCCGCTGGAAGACACCCTGCTGGTGGAGGCGATGATCAAGCCGTCCGACATCGCTTTTCTGCGGCCGAAACAAAAGGCAATGGTGAAATTCAGCGCCTATGACTTCACCATTTACGGCGGGTTGCACGCGGAACTGGAACACATCAGCGCCGACAGTATCACCGACGAAAAAGGAAATAGTTACTACCTGGTCCGGGTGCGCACCGACAAAAACTATCTTGGCGAGGAAGCCAATCCGCTGCCCATCATCCCCGGGATGGTGGCAACGGTTGATATTCTCACCGGCAAAAAAACAATCCTGTCTTATCTATTGCAACCCGTCATCCGTACCCAAAAAATGGCCTTACGGGAGAGGTAAGCCCCATGTCGATTTTCCTCGTGAGCACAAACGATGCCCTTCTCCGACGCTGGCAATCCCTGCTGGGTAAGAGCGGCCCGGGCCGGACATTTCAATCGGCGGAAGAAGTGGGAAAAATACTCACCGACCAGTCGGATGCAGTCATTTTCCTCCATCGCCAGAGCATGAATCAGGCAGCCATCATGGCCCTGCGGCAAAAGGGCCCACGGTCCAGAATTTTCGTACTTTCCGACCTGCCGCAGCCAGTGGAGGGGGTGGCCATGCTGAAGCTTGGCGTCAACGGTTACGCCAACGCATACATGAGCGGGCCGAAACTGCTCGCCGCGCTGCAGTCCATTGAGTCGGGCGGGGTCTGGATTGGCCGGCAGCTCCTCCAGTATCTCATAACCGGCAGCGCGCAGACAGGTGACAATCAGGGAGCAAATGAAGAAATTTTTGCGACCCTGACGGCCAGGGAAAAAGAAATTACTGAGAAGGTGGCGCAAGGGCTGTCAAACAGCGACATCGCCAAACTCCTTGCTATCAGCGAACGGACGGTCAAGGCCCATCTGACCGCCATATACGAAAAGACGGGGACAACCAGCAGGTTGCAGCTGGCGCTGCGGGCAAGGAACCCAAAAAAGTCCGAGTAACGCTTCAGAGAAAACAGCTGTTCTCCCAGACGGCGCCGGGAACCCGGATTATTGGTCGGCAAAGACGGCCCGGCCGGCGAGAACGTCGGCCAAGGCACCGGCCAGCCCGGCAATTTTTTCTGTTTTCAGCTCCAGAGCAAAGACAAGGTGGTTGCGGTACAGGCGGGTCTGTTTAATGATAAGGTGACAGACGAGCAAATTTTCCAGGGCCTCGACCTCATCATCCGCAAGTTGCCGCACCTCTTCATACCCTTTACGGAAGGCGCGCAGCACCTCCCAGTGAAAAGCGCCATCCTGGGAGGCAAATTCAACCATTCCGTCAGTAAGATCAATCACCGCCGGCCCATAGCCGAGATTCTGAAAATCGATCATGGCGCAGTCGCCCTCCCTGGTGAAAAGGTAATTACGCGGGGAGACATCGCCATGGCAATGCACCGACCAGCTAGCGAGCTTTTCGAGTTCCTGTCGGAAGGGAGCGCTGTCCGGTCCCTCGCCGATCGTGCCGCTTTTCCTGTATTTCTCATACTCCTTCAGCCAGAGGAAGAGGGGCCGGCGGATATCGAATTTCTCCTGATAAACGGTGACATGATCCGCCAGGCTTGTGTGCAGATGCGCCAGCAGAATACCGGCGGTCCGTGCCTCCTGCTCTTTGGCCTTGCCGACAAAAAATCCTGCAACATACTGGAAAAGAACCACCTTGTCCCTGCCCCGTTCGGTAATCCAGTCGCCGGCACGGTTGGCTATCGGAAAGGACACCGGCAGCCCGGCCTGCTGCAAGGCCTGCAGAATATCAACCTCGTACTGAATTCTGCTCGGGTCATCGTTATTGATATAGCTGTTATCGTAGACCTTCAGGGCAAAGGTGCCGGTTTTCGCATCCACCTGGTAAATTTTATTGAACGACTTGGCGCCGAACGGCTTCATATTGACGACATCCTTACCGTAGTGCTGTTCGAACCAGCTGACAATCGTGTCTTTCTGGTGTATCAGGGTCGGTTTGATCGTCTCGTAATACGCCTCTTTTAACTTGGGCACCACCTTGGACGGGAGAAAAAGATATGCCTCTAGCAGCTGCTCGTAAAAAACGATGCCCGGATACTCGCCGGCATAGGCCGAATCCATACCGTTGCCCAAGTCGCCGAGATGATAGTAGTGGGCCGAATGCTTGGCCCAGGGAAACTTGAAATCCCATTCCGGGGGGATCTCCTTTTCCCGGTCCGGATCGATCTCGATGATGATGTCGAAATCCGAGGCAAGCTTGCACCATTCGAAATGAACAAAAGGAACCTGGTAACGGCCGGAATCTTTTCGCGTGCCGGAACCGGCAAGATAAATCCTGCTGATGCAGGGAACAGGAGCGAGCTCTTTGGCGACATGATCGACAAATCGTTCAAAAAGACGCTCCCGCTCCTCTTCGCCAAAGGGGGATTTCAGCGGTTTGATGAAAAAAAGCTGGTTGGCAACCAGCAAGCGATTGAAACGCTCGTACTCCGTGCGCGGCGCAACAGGGGCGCGATCGGCAAACAGGTCAAGGGCCAGGGCGTGGGTATGGCGGTTGACATGGAGGTCGTCAAGGGAAAACGGCGGGATCATCTGGAGTTCGGCACGCTTCAACAGCGACAATACATGCAACTTGAAGGTGTTGATGGCCTGCCGGTCCAGGGATTTTGCAGCGCCAGCCAGAAAATCCGCCAGCGAGATGATTTCCGGTTCGCTCGACTGCTGCGTCCTTGCCGCCGGAAAACCGCCGGGTGGAGAAATGATAATACGGGCATCGTCTTTCTCAAACACCATCGGGCTGGCATTGCCGCTGACCAGACGGTATCCCAGTCCGATCAGCACCTGCGCGCTTTTCCGGCGGAATTTTTCCTGCACAGCAATGCGGGTTTCTTCCCCGGTTTCGGAGGCTGTTTTGGTCAGCAAGCGCGGTTCGAGATGATTGATCTGCAAGAGAAACAGGGGATCACGCTGCAGGGTGCCGTCTTCGAGCAGATGGAGAGATTTGGCAAAGGCGCGGGCGATGCGGGTGAAGGAGTTGAGATCAACCAGAAACTTATAATTGCGCAGATGAATGTGATAACCGTCGGTGGTTTCCTCAATGGCAATGAGATTCTCGTCATATTTCGCCGGGTGCTGCAGCTTTTGCTTGTCCCAGAAAGTCTTGATCGTTGACACTTCATTGGTATTAGGAAGAACGCCATCCCGATAGCCTGCGGCAATTTCGCTGAGTACTCCCTCTTTGTAACGGCTGAACAGTTCGTCGAACTCACGAAACTCCTCAACAGACATCTCGATTCGCAGATCACGATAATGGAGATGGATATTTTCTCCCATGTCAAGAAACATCACATCAAATCGTTGCGACGACAGGTCATTTGTTTTGTGAAACTGATAGGTAATGATGCCCATGTTTTTTTTCGCAGGAAAAATGATGGTCTCGTAAAACCCGCAAACCATGGCAGGCGGAAAAGTGAAAACAACGAGTTGCAAAATACGGTTCGTCAAAATCGTGGTTTTTTTCGATTTCGACAAAAATGTTCGGATCAGAGAGACAGCAAGAACAAGAAACTCTCCTGGCAATATAGCGGTAACGAAACGAAATTTCTAGAAATACCTTGGCATTGATCAGGAAACGAAGCTGCCGTCACCTGAAAATGACGACAAAAAAGGAGGTTATTTCTTTTCCTGAAATAACCTCCTTTTTTGATTACCACCGGTCGATGCACAAGCGCTCACGCATTGGCAGATTTATCGGTCCGACGGAGTATGAGTGACACGCCCCGCGCGGATTACATGTCACTGCCACCTCCATCGATCGAACCGGATGCGATCAACTGATCGAGATCGCCGCCCGGTGTCGGGCCACTCATACCACCTGAGGGTTCAAGTCCCGATGGCGTCATGGATGGCGTTGAGGGGATATCCGGCGTACCGGTCGGCGTGCCGGTTGGTGTGCCCGTCGGGGTGCCGGTCGGGGTGCCAGTCGGCGTGCCAGTTGGCGTACCGGTTGGTGTGCCAGTCGGGGTGCCGGTTGGCGTGCCCGTCGGGGTGCCGGTTGGTGTGCCCGTCGGGGTGCCGGTCGGCGTACCCGTCGGAGTACCAGTCGGGGTGCCGGTCGGCGTGCCAGTTG
>JBMONO010000051.1:0-135520 GCA_049323655.1 Thermodesulfobacteriota bacterium
TCCGCGTATACTACCCGGACCCGCCCAGGCTGTCAACTTCTTTTTTCTACCTTTTTTCCCGCCGCCAATTCCTCATCGCCGCCGAAAGCCCGCTAACCTACTTGACTCCCGCGATACTGTCAATACTATTTTGACCGACCCATAACAAAATCTCTCTATTCATTGTTTTTATTAACAAAAAAGACAAACGACAGCATCAATAAAATGCTCCGGACCAACCTGTGTTTCAGTTGAGATAAACATTTTATTGCACCTCACATAAAGCGGTCAAACACAAAACGCGGAATATTACTGGCCCCGCCAAAACCATAAAACCAAGGCGGGCAGGAAAGCGAAAGCAACGATTTACTTTGTGCAGCACCTCGGAATCGTGACTTTTCACGATTCCAACAATATTGTTTTTTCGCTCAATTTCCCTTGACGACGAAACAAATACCAGTTCTAATATTATGATTTTTTCTGCATTTTTCACCTCGACACAAAAGGGATGTCCGGTTCTTGAGTAACGCGATTTTCACAATCTTCGGCCCGCTGCTTTATACCCTTGGATACCCTCTATATATTTTACCGTCGGCCGACCTGATATCGCCCCAGCACCAGAGCTTTTCCGCCATGCCGGACGCAGCGGCATTGACAGAAATTCGTTCATCACGTCGGCTGGGCGATCGGAATAGTCTTCTACTGCCGGCAAGCATATGACACCATCATCCTAAAGGATAAACCGATATGAAAGCATTGATTGCACTTGAAGACGGCACTGTATTTGAGGGGGAATCCTTCACCGGGCCGGGCGAAACCACCGGGGAAATCGTTTTCAACACCGGCATGTCCGGTTACCAGGAAGTCCTGACCGATCCATCCTACAAAGGCCAGATCGTCACCATGACCTATCCACTGATCGGCAACTACGGAGTCAACGACGAGGATATGGAATCCTACCGCATCCATGTCGAGGCCTTTCTTGTCAAGGAATACCAGGATCATCCGAGCAACTTCCGCTCCACCGCCACCCTCGCCCAGTTCCTGAAAAAATATGGTGTTCTCGGCGTCCAGGGCATCGATACCCGCGCCCTGACCCGGCACATCCGGGTGGCCGGGGCATTGAAGGGTATCGTCTCCACTGAGGATCTTGACCCGCAGTCGCTGATCGCCAAGGCAAAAAACTCCCCCGGTCTTATCGGCCGTGACCTGGTGCAGGAGGTGACCTGCATCGAGCCATACGGCTGGTCCGGCGATCAGCCGCGGCCCGGTACCCATTTTTCCGCATCCGCCCCTGGCCAATTCAAGGTTGTCGCCTTTGATTACGGACTCAAGTACAATCAACTCCGTCTTCTCGCCGAACGGAACTGCTCGGTGCAGGTCGTGCCGGCCACCACATCGGCCAGTGATATCCTGGCTATGAACCCGGACGGCATTTTCCTCTCCAACGGCCCCGGCGACCCGGCCGGCATCCGCGGGGTGGTGGAAAACATTCGCGAACTACTCGGCAAAAAACCGATTTTCGGCATCTGCCTCGGCCATCAGATTCTCGGCCTGGCCTACGGCGGTTCGACCTACAAACTCAAATTCGGCCATCGCGGCGCCAATCAGCCGGTTAAGGACCTGCTCACCGGCAAGATAGAAATCACCTCGCAGAACCACGGCTTCTGCGTTGACATGAACAGCCTCGACAAAAACGAGGTGGAGCTGACCCACATCAATCTTAACGATTCCAGCGTGGAGGGCATGCGCCACAAGAAATTCCCGGCATTTTCAGTCCAGTATCATCCGGAAAATGCCCCCGGTCCACACGACTCGCTCTATCTCTTCGATCGCTTTATCGAGTCGATGCGTGCCTGATCCGGGAACAAAACCGGAGACAATCCGAATTAATCACAACTCAACTCTTTCTCTCTGCGAGTACCGATATGCCCAAACGAACCGACATCAAAAAGATTCTCATCATCGGCTCCGGCCCGATCATCATCAGCCAGGCCTGCGAGTTTGACTATTCCGGCACCCAGGCGGTCAAGGCCCTCAAGGAAGAGGGCTACGAGGTCATCCTCATCAACTCCAATCCAGCGACCATCATGACCGATCCGGAAATCGCCGACCGCACCTACATCGAACCCATCACCCCGGAAATGGTGGCCAAAATCATCGAGAGGGAAAGACCAGACGCCCTGCTGCCCACCCTGGGCGGCCAGACCGGCCTCAACACCGCTATCCGGGTGGCGGAAATGGGCGTGCTGGACAAATACGGCGTGGAACTGTTGGCCGCCAATATCGACGTCATCAAAAAGGCGGAGGGTCGCGACTCCTTCCGGGCGGCAATGTATAAAATCGGCCTGAAGGTGCCGGAAAGCGCCATTGTCCACACCCTCTCCGAGGCTCGAGCGGCAGCCGAGACCATTGGTTTTCCCATCATCGTTCGTCCGAGTTTCACCCTGGGCGGCACCGGCGGCGGGGTGGCCTACAACAGCCAGGAACTGGAAACCCTGTGCGCCGCTGGTCTGGATTTGAGTCTCAACAGCGAGGTCATGCTGGAACGCAGTCTGCTCGGCTGGAAGGAATACGAGCTTGAGGTGATGCGGGACAGAAAGGACAATGTCGTCATCATATGCTCCATCGAAAACATGGACGCCATGGGCGTCCACACCGGCGACTCCATCACCGTGGCCCCGGCCCAGACCCTGACCGACCGGGAATATCAGATCATGCGCAATGCCTCCATCGCCATCATGAGGGAAATAGGGGTGGAAACCGGCGGCTCGAACGTACAGTTCGCCGTCAATCCGGTGGATGGGGAACTGATGGTGATCGAGATGAATCCGAGGGTGTCGCGCAGCTCCGCCCTTGCCTCCAAGGCCACCGGCTTCCCCATCGCCAAAATCGCCGCCAAGCTGGCAGTCGGCTATACCCTTGACGAGATTCCCAACGACATCACCAAGGAAACCTACGCATCCTTTGAGCCGACCATCGACTACTGCGTGGTGAAGATCCCCAGGTGGACCTTTGAAAAATTCCCGGAGGCGGATGATATCCTCACCACTGCCATGAAATCGGTGGGCGAGACCATGGCCATCGGCCGCACCTTCAAAGAGGCCTTTCAAAAGGGTCTCCGCTCCCTGGAGATCGGCTGCGCAGGCTTCGGCGCCGGTCCCAAGTTCAACCTCTCCGCCATGGACCAGCGCGACCTGGAACGCAAACTGAAAGTACCGAACTCGCAGCGCATCTTCGCCCTGCACGAAGCGTTCATGCGGGGCATGGAGATTGACCACATCTTTCGGCTGACCGCGATCGATCCGTGGTTTCTCACCAATCTCCAGGAGATCGTCGCCACTGAGCAGGAGATCGGGAAGCTAGGCTTCTCCGGTCTTGACCGCAACTATCTGCGCAAGATCAAACAGCTTGGTTTTTCCGACAAACAGATCGCCTGGCTCACCGGCACCAGCGAGGAAGACATCTGGGAGCTGCGGGAAAAGGAGGGACAGAAACCGGTCTACAAACTGGTGGACACCTGCGCCGCCGAATTTGAGGCATACACCCCCTATTACTACTCAACTTACGAAACCGAGGATGAATCCCGCGAAACAAACAAACGCAAGATCATGATCCTGGGCGGCGGCCCGAACCGGATCGGTCAGGGCATCGAGTTCGACTACTGCTGCGTCCACGCCTCCTTTGCCCTGCGGGAGATGGGCATTGAGAGCATTATGGTCAACTCCAACCCGGAAACGGTCTCCACCGACTACGACACCTCAGACAAGCTCTATTTCGAGCCGCTGACCCGCGAGGATGTCCTCCACATCATCGAAAAGGAAAAGCCGGAAGGGGTGATCGTCCAGTTCGGGGGGCAGACGCCGCTCAATCTCGCCGTACCGCTTGCCAAGATGAACGTGCCGATCATCGGCACCTCGCCTGATTCCATTGACCGAGCCGAGGACCGGGAACGATTCCAGAAGTTTCTCCACAAACTGAACCTCATCCAGCCCGCCAACGGCACGGCGCGTACTGCAGATGACGCCCTGCGCATTGCCCGCGAGATCAGCTATCCGGTGGTAGTGCGCCCCTCTTATGTGCTGGGCGGTCGGGCGATGCGCATTGTCTACAACGAGAAAAACCTCAAGGAATACATGACCACCGCCATCGATGTCTCTTCGGAACACCCGATCCTCATCGACAAATTCCTCAAGGAGGCGATCGAGATCGACGTGGACGCCATCTCCGACGGCGAAACCACCATTATCGGCGGCATCATGCAGCATATCGAGGAGGCGGGCATCCATTCCGGCGACTCGGCCTGCGTCCTGCCGCCCCACAGCCTTTCCCCGGCACTGATCGAACAGATAAAGGAGGCGACCCGGGCCATGGCTCTGGAACTAAAGGTCATCGGCCTTATGAACGTTCAATATGCGGTCAAAGACAATATCCTCTACGTATTGGAGGTCAACCCGCGTGCCTCCCGTACCATTCCCTTTGTCAGCAAGGCAACCGGCGTGCCACTCGCCAAACTGGCGACCAAGGTCATGCTCGGCATGAAGCTTGCCGAGCTGGGACTGACCAAAGAGGTTGAGGTAAGCCATTTTGCGGTCAAGGAGGCTGTTTTCCCCTTTGACCGCTTCGACAACGTCGATACCCTGCTCGGTCCGGAGATGAAATCCACCGGCGAGGTCATGGGGCTTGACAGGTCGTTGGGGCTGGCTTTCGCCAAATCCCAGGTGGCTGCCGGCCAACCAATCCCGCGCAGCGGCACCGTGCTGTTCAGCGTCCGCAACGACGACAAGCCGGTCATCCTTCCGGTGGCCCGGCAACTTGCGGGACTCGGCTTTGCCATTATGGGGACGACCGGCACCGCCGCTTTTCTCAACGACAATGGCGTGCCCTGCACCAGCATTAACAAGATCTCCGAAGGCCGACCGCACATCCTGGACAAGATCCAGGACAAGCAGATCCAGTGGATCGTCAATACCTCCCGGGGCACCCGGACCACCGAGGATTCCTACACGATCCGCCGGGCCGCTCTGAACTATCATCTGCCCTACACGACCACCACCGCCGGGGCGGAATCAATGGCTATGGCCATTGCCACCCTGCGGGAGCAATCCATGGAGGTCAAATCGGTGCAGGAGTATTTTCGCTGAGTTTTCCGCTTCTTCCCGCCCTTTTGCGCTCGAAGAGCTTATGTGCTGGACTTTTGATGATGAAATTCTTATTGTAACAATTTGACAATGCCCCCCTCGGAGCGGCGCCTCGCTCGCAGCCAGGAACTGCTGGGCCGCAACGACACAAGGACGCCTTACCGCATCCTCGACAAAATTTTGCAGGAGCTCTTTCTTGAACAATTTTTATAAAAATCTCTCCATGTGGCTGGTCATCGGCCTGACGATGATTCTCCTCTTCAACATGTTCAATCAGCCCCAGACCGGGGTTATTGAAATGAGCTACACCGACTTTCTCGACGCGGTGTCGAGTGAGAGTATCGGTCAGGTGACGATCCAGGGCGACGAAATTACAGGCAACAGCGGCGGCAAGAATTTTCGCGTCATCGCGCCGATGGATACCGATCTGATTCCCGAGCTGCGCAAGGCCGGGGTCAACATTATGGTAAAGCAGAAGGAAGAAACCCCGTGGTACATCACCATTCTGGTTTCCTGGTTTCCCATGCTGCTGCTGATTGGTGTCTGGATCTTCTTCATGCGCCAGATGCAGATGGGCGGCGGTAAGGCGATGAGTTTCGGCCGCAGCAAGCACCGCGTGCTGGAAAGCGGCACCGCCAAGGTGACCTTCAAGGACGTGGCCGGCATCGACGAGGCCAAAGAGGAGCTGTCCGAGATCATCGATTTTCTCCGTGACCCGAAAAAATTCACCCGGCTCGGCGGTCGCATTCCCAAAGGCGTGCTACTCGCCGGCCCGCCGGGCACCGGCAAAACCCTGCTGGCCAAGGCCATTGCCGGCGAGGCCGATGTGCCGTTTTTCTCCATCAGCGGCTCTGATTTCGTCGAGATGTTTGTCGGTGTCGGCGCCTCCCGGGTCCGCGACCTGTTCACCCAGGGCAAGAAAAACGCACCGTGTATCATCTTCATCGACGAGATCGACGCGGTGGGCCGCCATCGCGGCGCCGGCCTCGGCGGCGGGCATGACGAGCGGGAACAGACCTTAAACCAGCTGCTGGTCGAGATGGACGGCTTCGAATCCAACGACGGGGTCATCATCATTTCCGCCACCAACCGGCCCGATGTTCTTGATCCGGCCCTGCTGCGACCGGGGCGCTTCGACCGCCAGGTGGTGGTGCCGATTCCCGATGTCGGCGGCCGCAGAATGATCCTTGAGGTGCATGGCAAGAAGGTGCCGATTGCTCCTGATGTCAACTGGGATGTCATTGCCCGCGGCACCCCCGGTTTTTCCGGCGCCGATCTGGAGAATCTGGTCAACGAGGCGGCCCTGCTCGCCGCCCGGGCCAACGAGGACAAGGTCACCATGAACGATCTCGAACGGGCCAAAGACAAGGTCATGATGGGCGCGGAACGGCGCAGCATGATCATCACCGACAAGGAAAAGGAAATCACCGCCTTTCATGAGGCCGGCCATGCCCTCATTGCCAAGCTGCTGCCCGGCACCGATCCGGTCCATAAGGTCACCATCATCCCCCGTGGACGCGCCCTCGGCCTGACCCAGCAGTTGCCGACCGTGGAACAGTACACCCACGCCAAATCCTTTCTGCTGAACACCCTGTGCATCCTGCTCGGCGGCCGGGTGGCGGAAGAACTGATCTTTGGTGAGATCACCACCGGTTCCGGCAACGATATCGAGCGGGCAACCACCATGGCGCGCAAGATGGTATGCGAATGGGGAATGAGCGACGAACTGGGTCCGATGACTTTCGGCAAGAAGGAGGAACAGATTTTCCTCGGCCGGGAGATCGCCCAGCACCGCGACTACAGCGAGGAAACCGCCATCAAGATCGACGCCGCAGTACGGCGGCTGGTGGATGAGGCCAACACCAAGGTCTTCAGGCTGCTCGGCGAAAATATCGAAACCCTGAAAATCATTGCCAGAGAATTACTGGAGCGGGAAACCCTGACATCCGAGGATATTGAAAAAATCATGTCCGGGCAAGGTCTGGAACCGCGTCAGAAAACAGCGGAAAAACCGGCTGCCGAATTTCACGCCGCTCCCGCCGGCACCGCCGCCGCCCCGACAGCGCCACCCCCTTCGCCTCCTTCCGAAGAACAACTTCCCTCGCCCGCCGAATCGCCCGGACAGGGAGGCGCATGACCAAGGACCGGGGAGAACCGATGCTCGGCACATTGCGCCACCCCCTGCCCGATCCAGGTCACCCGGTGCTGGTGATGGGAATCATCAATGTAACGCCGGACTCCTTTTCCGACGGCGGTCAGTGCAGCGACATGGACAGATTACTGGACCGGGCGGCGGCCATGGTGGCTGCGGGCGCCGATATCATCGACATCGGCGGCGAATCGACCCGACCCTTTGCCCCACCGGTCAGCCTGCAGCAAGAGCTTGACCGGGTTATTCCGGCCATCCGCACCATCCGGGCGCGCTTTGCCGTTCCCCTTTCCATCGACACCGCCAAGGCGGACGTTGCCCGGGCGGCCATTGCCGCCGGCGCCGACATCATCAACGACGTCAGCGGCCTGACCCACGACCCGGAGATGATTCGGGTGGCAATCGATCACGATGTGCCGGTCATTATCATGCACATGCAGGGCACCCCAAGGGACATGCAGATCAATCCCCATTATGACGATGTGGTGGCAGAGATCCGCACGGCCCTGGCCGAACGGATCAGCTGGGCGGAACGGCAGGGACTTGCCCGGGCCCGGATCATCATCGATCCGGGCATCGGTTTCGGCAAGACCGTGGCCCACAACCTCGCCATCCTCCGCGATTTACGACAATTCACCACCCTGGGTTGTCCGGTGCTGGTCGGTTATTCCCGCAAATCATTCATCGGTTCCATTCTTTCCCTGCCGCAGGCGGCCGCGCGGGACGAGGCCACCGCCATCCTTTCCGCCCTCTGCACCTGGAACGGCGCCGCAATACTCCGGGTCCACGACGTCGGACGGACCGTGCAGGCCGTCAGCATCACCCGTGCGGTCATGAGCGGCTCCCCTTCCCTGCCGGCCTGATCCTCAGCTCGGGAACACGCGCCATGCACGACAGGATAAAACGATACCAGCTCTACAACCGCTGTCGCAAAATCAAGGCAATTACCTTTCAACCGGAAAAGGCCACCCTGCTGTTTCGAATCGTTCCCTATCTGCTGCATTGCAATTATCCCGACCTGCCGGGCTATGTCAACGATCCCGCCTGCCCCTTCGGCATCTCCCGCTTTCTGCCGGACAAATTCGTCGACAACGAACTGTTCCGCCAGACCTTTCCCGATTCCAGCGCCCGCAACTATAAAAGCGCCTCGCCCTATCCCCGATCACCGTGCATCCATTCCCTCAAAACCATCGGCAGCATCGGCACCATCGCCCAGTCCGCCAAATCCGATTGCGATTATTGGGTCTCCATTCGGGAACAAGAGCTCGGCGCGAAGGGTGTCGCCCTGCTCCAGGAAAAATGTAAAAAAATTGAACAGTGGGCGCTGGGGCGAGGGGTTGAGATCTATTTCTTTCTCATGGATATCGACCAGACCCGGGAGAACCGCTTCTCTTCGACCGCCGAGGAGGAATCGGCCGGATCGGCCCTGAAGCTGCTGCTCAAAGACGAACTGTTCCGCACCCATATTCTGGTCGCCGGCAAGATGCTGCTCTGGTGGCTCATCCCCCCCGGCCTCAGCGATGAGGGATACCGCACCTATGTCAACGAACTCATAAAAAAAAAGGGATTGAATCCCGACAACTTCGTCGATCTCGGTTATCTGTCCGACATTCCTAAGGGGGAAATATTCGGGGCCTGTCTCTGGCAGCTCAACAAGGCACTGGACAGCCCTTTCAAATCGGTGATCAAATTCGCCTACCTGGAGCTGTTGCTCAAACACAAGACCAGCATTCTGCCGCTCTTTTCGACAAAAATTCAGTGCCTGGTCACCTTTCCGGAACGTCTGCCCGCCTCCGAGCCCCGTCTGCCCCTCTCCCAGATCGACCCCTATCTACTGCTGGCCCGCGAACTTGTCGCCTTTTATCAGAAAAACAAGATCAAGGACGAAGACAACCTCATCCGCGAGTGCCTCTTTTTCAAAACCATCGAAGGCGCAAAATCACAGAAGGACAACAACCACCTCCAGGCGACTCTGGCCCTGATGGACAAATGGGATCTGCTGCCGCCGGACCATGAACGGATGATGCTGCTGCAGAGCTGGAACTACAAGGAACTGCTCTCCATCGGCACCCGGGTGCATGCCTATCTGCTCGACACTTACAACCGGCTGCGCTGGCTGCGCAAATCCTTTCAGGAGGAGACGGAGCGGGCCATTTCCGATCGCGATCTTTCCATCCTCGGCAAAAAACTCTTCAGTTTCTATGACGTTAAACCGGACAAGATCCCCTATCTGCACACCCTGTCCCGTCAGGTCATGGGCCAGACAGACCTCACCTTTCACGTCAGCCGCCAGGAGGAGACAACCTTTTATGCCGTTTTTCAGGGACGAATCGAGGCTGACGCCCTTAAAGAGAATCTGAACCTGCTCATCAAACGCGATACCGACCCCCTCCACCTGCTGATGTGGCTTGTCATCAACGGCATCCTGCAAAAGGAATCGCGTATCCATCTCATCAGGAATTATCTCAATGTTCACCTGGCCGATGTCACCACCCTGGCCGACCTCCTGCTCAAAACCTTTCCCCTCTTCACCTTCTCCGAGATTTCGGCAAACGAGCTGCTCAGCCAGGAAAAGGTGACCAAGGCGCTGGTCATCGTCAATTTCGACAAGGAGCCGGTCAAGGGATCACAGACCCTGAAGTCCGCCCTGATCACCGTCAACAATTACGGCGAATACTTCCTCAAGCACTTCACCACCCTGGTCCAGCTGAAGAATGCCATGCGCCTTCTCCTTACCCGCCATTTTGTCAGCCGCTGGAACAACAATCTCGACATCTACATCCCGGACCAGCAGGAAAAATATTTTATCCAGAGTCAGCTGGAGAAATAACCGGCATCCAGGCCAGGACACTGGCCGCACCACTCAGCAGCAGGCCGGCAGATAGAGATGAAAGACCGTACCCCGCTTGGCGCCCGGCTCCACGGTGATGGCGCCGCCGTGACGGCGCAGAATGGAATAGCAGATGGTCAGACCAAATCCGGTGCCCCGCTGATTGGCCATCCGTTTGGTGGTGAAATAGGGATCAAAGATTTTCGGCAGATTTTCCGGAGCAATGCCCCGGCCCTGATCAATGATGGAAAGCCGCAGATAGAGCCCGGGCGCCAGATCGAGACCGTTTTCATCGGTCATGGTCACAGTGTCCGCCACCGCGGCGAGGACGCCTTCTTCCTCCATCGCCTCTCTGGCATTCATGACGATATTGTTGATGACCTGCTGAACCTGATCCGGATCGATGAAGGCCTGGACCAGATCATCGGCAAAGGAAAACGATGCCTCGATGCGGGCGCCGCGCAGTGCGGTTTCCACTGATCTTTCCACCAGATCCTGCATGGCGGTGCACTTTTTGCGCGGCGCTCCGCCCTCGGCAAAGGTGAGAAACTTGGCGGTCAGCTCCCGGCCCTGCAGACAGGTTTGCCGCGCCTCCTCAATGATGCCGCCCTGTTCGCTGCCCGGAGGCAACGACGCCTTCAGCAGGGTAAAGACGCCGAGCAAACCGGTGAGCAGGTTGTTGAAATCATGGGCGATGCCGCCGGCAAGAAGGCCGACGGCCTCCAGTTTCTGCGCCTTCAACAATTCGGACTCCAGCTTGCGACGGTCGGTGATGTCGCGGAAAATACCGCGGATCGCCACCGGTCTGCCGTCGATGAACTTACAGTTACACTTGCCCTCCACCAGGATACGGGTGCCGTCCCGGGTGACGAATTCCGTTTCAAAGGCATCGACTTTTTCTCCGGCGAGCAGGACCTTGAAACGCTCTTTGCAGTGATCGTGATAGTCCGGGTGGATGATATCGAACATCGAATGCCCGCTCATCTCCCTGACCTCGAAGCCAAGGGTTTCCCGCCAGGTCCGGTTGGCATAGATAACCCGGCCGTCCGGTGAGATACTCTGAATCAGATCACGGGAGTTGTCAAAGAGGTCACTGAACAGCTCCTCCCGCTCCCGCAGGCTGTGCTCAGCCTTGCGCCGCTCCTCCATCTCCAGATGAAGTTCGGCGTTGGCCCGTTCGAGTTCAGCCGTTTTTTTGTCCCAGCGCTCCTTGAGCAGACCCATGATTGCGGCCGCAGTGGTCCAGATCGCCACCTCGATGGCGGAAAGGGTCTGATGCTGTCCTTCTCCCAAAACGGAGGACAACAGCCAATGGAGCAGCATGGCAAACAGGGCGCCGGCCATGGCGAATTGAAGAGAAGTGCGAATCGGCATGGATGGTATCGTGCTTGTTGAGCGCGGGTCAGGACAGCCATCTGGCCGCCTCCCTTACGGAGAGAGGTTTCGCGCGGTCTCCGCGTGACAATGTATCTTTATTGAACGTCCTTTTTTCCTACAATGTCAAGCGGTAATGACGGCTGTTGACCGGCGATCCGCCGCAGCCAGCCGCGGACCCCTTTTTCGAGGAGGCGGTGATAGCCGTCAACCCCGCCAAGTCCTTTGCAACGAAAGCAGAAATTGATCTCCAGGAAAAGCGGGACAGGATCGGGTTGTCGCATGTCGAAAAGAAAATCGAAGCCGGCGAGATTGATCCGCGTTCTTCGGCAGAAATCCTTTGTCGCGGCCACCGCCTTTTCCTGAAGAGCCGGAAAGGAATCGCGGTCTATTTTCGCCCCTTTGGCGAGATTGGTATAGAATGCGTCACCGGTCGCCGTCCGCCAGTAGGGGTAATAGTCATCGGCAATGACCACCACCCGCAGACTGCGGCCATTGGTCGGGATATATTCCTGCAGAACCACGCCAGGCCGGCCATGCTCCTGCCATTGGCTTCCCCTGGCGAGACAGCGACGCAGTTCCTCCTCGTCGGCCACCAGAAACACGCCGTTTCCCTCGCCGCCCCAGGCGGACTTGAAGACAAACGGATAGGCAAAGGGCAGGGCAGCGGCGCTTATCTCCTCGATCCGGGCACAAATCACGCTCCGGGGATGGGGCACTTCCATTTCCCGGAAGAGGACGGCCTGACCGGTTTTGCCCGGATACGCGAAAAAGACGTCATAATCGGGAAAGACATGGGGGCAGAGGCGGCGGGCCGCAACATACAAATTATACCGGCAGGCCTGCGGCAGAATGATGGCGTCGGCCCGGGCCATGGCAGCGAGATCATCGGCGGATGGGGAGTCGACGGTGGCAACCCGGTTATTGCCGCTCTCGATGCAGAGGTGAAAGGAAAGAACATTCACGGTTTGTCGCCCTGGCTGCTTGTTTTTCATGCCATCTGCTGTTATTTTGACGGAAAAGTCAGAAAAAACCAAGAAGATTGATGGTCCCGGCCGTAGGTCCCGGACCTCTTTGCAACCAAACCGACCAGCACGGCAGCAGCGGCTGCCGGCACAGGACACCATGACCATCACCGTCTCCACCACCACCCCCCAGGAAGGCAGCTGCGCCGATGACCGCATCACCAGCCACGAGTTCCGGTCCATGCTGCCCGGCATCGTTGATCAGCTGGTCGATTCGTGCCAGACAGCGGAATGTTTCGAGCACATCAACACCGATCCGCTGCCCTCCCGGGAACGGGCCATCGACATCCTCGAACGGTGCCGGGACATCCTCTTCCCCGGCTATTTCCGTTCCCAGGATATCGATCAGATCAGCCTCCGATACCGGGTCGGCCAGGAGGTTTCCGCCCTCTATGACCTGCTCGCCACGGAAACCATTTACAGCATCCGCCACGACTGTGTCCGTCACCACACCACCTGCCAGCACTGCGAATACCAGGGCCGGGAAAAGGCCTTCCACTTTGTCCGCTCCCTGCCGGAACTGCGGCGCATCCTCGCCACCGACGTCCGCGCCGCCTTCGAAGGCGATCCGGCGGTGACCAACCACGACGAGGTCATTTTCTGCTATCCCGGCATCACCGCCATCACCACCTACCGGATCGCCCACCGTCTCTATGAACTCGCGGTTCCCATTCTGCCGCGGATGATGACCGAGTATGCCCACAGCATCACCGGCATCGACATCCATCCCGGCGCCGAGATCGGCTCCTCCTTTTTCATCGATCACGGCACCGGCGTGGTCATCGGCCAGACGGCCGTGATCGGCGACCGGGTCAAGATCTACCAGGGCGTCACCCTCGGCGCCCTTTCCTTCAAACGGACGGAAAGCGGTGAACTGGAGCGGACCGGCAAACGCCACCCGACCCTGGAGGACGATGTCACCGTCTACGCCGGTTCCACCATCCTCGGCGGCGATACGATAATCGGCGCCCGCTCGGTGGTGGGCGGCAACGTCTGGCTGACCCATTCGGTGCCGCCTGACAGCAAGGTCATCCTCAATCCACCGGAACTTGTCATCAAGTCGAGGACATGAGCAGACCGGCGCAGGACCCGCCTCTGTCAAGAAAAAAAACAGGGCAGCGTCATGAAAGGCTGGAAATTATTCTCAAGATGGATTACTAATACATAATTTTGCCAAACACGTGCTGCAACGGCACTCCGATTTACGTCTTCACACCACCACAACTATTACAGCGTAAGGAGAAGTTATGTCTCGGAAAATGGTCACCATTGATGGCAACCAGGCCTGTACCCATGTCGCCTATGCCACCAGCGAAATCATCACCATCTACCCCATTACCCCGTCTTCCCCGATGGCGGCGGAAGCGGACGCCAAGGCAACCGCTGGCCAGAAGAATATCTGGAACAGCGTCCCCGTTGTCTCTCAGATGCAGTCCGAAGGCGGCGTTGCCGGCTCCCTGCACGGCTCGCTGACCACCGGGGCCCTCTGCACCACCTTCACCGCCTCCCAGGGGCTCTTTCTTATGATCCCCAACATGTACAAGATCGCCGGTGAGCTGACCCCGACCGTTTTCCACATCACCGCCCGTTCCGTAGCCTGCCAGGGTCTCTCCATCTTCGGCGACCACGGCGACGTCATGGCCGCCCGCCAGACCGGCTGGGCCATGCTCTGCTCTCAGAACGTCCAGGAGGCCCAGGACCTGGCCCTGGTCGCCACCCAGGCATCCCTCAAATCCCGCATCCCCTTCATGCACTTCTTCGACGGTTTCCGCACCTCCCACGAGATCCAGAAGGTCGAGCAGCTCACCATGGACGACATGCGTGCCATGATCGACGAAGATCTGGTCATCGCCCACCGGCTCCGCGGCCTCTCGCCGGACCGGCCGATGATGCGCGGCACCGCTCAGAACCCGGACGTCTACTTCACCGGCCGCGAGACGGTCAACAAGTACTACAACGCCGCTCCGGCCATCGTCCAGGAGACCATGGACAGATTCGCGGCCCTCACCGGCCGCCAGTACCACCTCTTTGATTACCACGGCGCCCCCGACGCCGAAGAGATCGTCGTCATGATGGGCTCCGGCGCCGAGACCGTGGCCGCCACCGTCGATTATCTGGCCGCCCAGGGTCGCAAGGTGGGTCTGGTCATTGTCCGCCTCTTCCGCCCCTTTGACATGAAGGCGATGGTCAACGCCATGCCGGCCACCGTCAAACGGATCACCGTCCTCGACCGCACCAAGGAGCCGGGCGCCCCCGGCGAACCGCTCTACCTCGATGTCCGCGCCGCAGTGGGCGAGGCGATCGAGACCTCGTCGATGAAGAGCCACCCGATGATCCTCTCCGGCCGTTACGGCCTCGGCTCCGCCGAGTTCACCCCGGCCATGGTCAAGGCGGTGTTCGACAACATGGCCGCCTGGTCACCGAAAAACCATTTCTGCGTCGGCCCCAACGACGACGTTACCTTCTCCAGCCTCGCCTACGACAAATCCTTCAACATCGAGGGCAAGGACGTGCACCGCGCCATGTTCTACGGGCTCGGTTCGGACGGCACCGTCGGCGCCAACAAGAACACCATCAAGATCATCGGCACCGAGACCGACAACAGCGCCCAGGGCTACTTTGTCTACGACTCGAAAAAATCGGGCTCCATCACCACCAGCCACCTGCGTTTCGGCAAGAACCCGATCGTCGCCCCCTACCTGATCAACAAGGCGACCTTCATCGCCTGCCACAACTTCACCTTCCTCGACAAGTACGACATGCTGTCAAACCTGGAGGAGGGCGGCACCTTTCTGCTCACCACCTCTTTCGACAGCAAGCAGATCTGGAAACAGCTGCCCGCCCCGGTCCAGCAACAGCTCATCGACAAGAAGGCGAAGTTCTATATCATCGACGCCATCAAGCTGGCCGAGGCCCTGGGTCTTGGCGCCCGCATCAACATGATCATGCAGACCGCCTTTTTCCTCATCTCCGGCATCCTCACCCGGGAAGAGGCGATCAAGGCGATCAAGGACGCCATCAAGAAGACCTACGGCAAGAAGGGCGACAAGGTCGTCAAGATGAATTACGACGCAGTTGACGCGGCGGTGAACAACATCGTCGAAGTGAAGATCCCGAAATCGGTGAGCGGCCACGAGCTGCCGCCGCCGGTGCCGGCCGACGCCCCCGCCTTTGTCAAGGAAGTGACCGCCAAGATGATCCAGGGCAAGGGCGAGGAGATCAGGGTCTCCCAGATGCCGGACGACGGCACCTGGCCCACCGCCACCACCCAGTACGAAAAACGCAACATCGCCGTCCATGTGCCGGTCTGGGTGCCGGAAAACTGCATTCAGTGCGGCCGCTGTTCGCTGGTCTGCCCCCATGCCGCCATCCGCATGAAGATCGTCCAGCCGGCTGACCTGAAAAAGGCGCCCAAGGCGCTGAAGAGCGCCGATGCGGTGGGCAAGGAGTTCAAGGGCCGCAAGGCCATTGTCCAGGTCTTCACCGAGGACTGCTGCGGCTGCACCCTGTGCGAAACCGTCTGCCCGGCCAAGACCAAGGCCCTGGTCATGACCACCAACAACGAGGAGATCAGAACCACCGAGGCGGCCAACGTCAAGTTCTTCCTCAGCCTGCCGGAAATCGACCCGGCGGAGATCGATCCCTCCACCGTCAAGGGCAGCCAGCTCAAACGGCCGCTCTTTGAGTTCTCCGGCGCCTGCGCCGGCTGCGGCGAGACCCCGTACATCAAACTCGTCACCCAGATGTTCGGCGACCGCATGCTGATCGCCAACGCCACCGGCTGCTCCTCCATCTACGGCGGCAACCTGCCGACCACCCCCTACTGCAAGCGGGAAGACGGCCGTGGTCCGGTATGGGCCAACTCACTGTTCGAGGACAACGCCGAGTTCGGTCTCGGCATGCGCCAGACGGTGAACAAGCTTGCCCAGCAGGCGGTAGAGCTGCTCGACGAGGCGGTGGCTGAGAAGATCATCACCAAGAAGATGGCCAGCGACTTGACCGGCGCCTCCCAGAAGAACCAGACCGAGATCGAGGCCCAGCGCGGCCGGGTGGCCAAACTGAAAGAGGCTCTGGCAACAAGCGACAGCGTCATCGCCAAGCGGCTCTTCTATGTGGCCGACTATCTTGTCAAGAAATCGGTATGGATCATCGGCGGTGACGGCTGGGCCTATGACATCGGCTACGGCGGCCTCGACCACGTCCTGGCCTCCGGCGAGAACGTCAACGTGATGATTCTCGACACCGAGGTCTACTCCAACACCGGCGGCCAGATGTCGAAATCGACCCCGCGCGCGGCCACGGCCCAGTTTGCCGCCGGCGGCAAGAAGATGCCGAAAAAGGATATCGGCATGATCTTCTCCACCTACGGCAACGTCTATGTCGCCAAGATCGCCATGGGCGCCAACCCGGTGCAGGTGGCCAAGGCCATTGCCGAGGCCGAGGCCTATGACGGCCCGTCCCTCATCATCGCCTACTCCCACTGCATCAACCACGGCATCGACATGGCCAAGGGCTTTGATCAGCAGACCAAGGCGGTGAAATGCGGACACTGGCCGCTCTACCGCTACAACCCGGAACTGGAGAAAGAGGGCAAGAATCCGCTCCACCTCGACAGCAAGGCGCCCTCCATCCCCTTTGCCGAGTACGCCTTGGGCGAGAACCGCTACCGCGCCCTGAAGCTCTCCAACCCGGCCATGGCGGATCAGCTGATGGCCCAGGCCCAGCAGGACGTCGAACGTTCCTGGAAGTTCCTGGAAGGCCGTTTCAAGGCCCTGGAGCCGGAGACCCCGACCAAGGAAGAGAAGTAATTCTTTGACCAAGTCGCTTTCCTGAACCAGCAAAGGCCGCGGGACATCCCGCGGCCTTTTTGCGTTCGCCCCCCTTCCCCTCCCACCCCTCGCCCGAAACGGTGATCGCTTCGCCTCTCCGCCCCTTGTTGCTATTTTTCTGTTGCTTTTTGGTCAGGGAAAGAGCATTCTGACTCTATCTTTTTGTTCTGCTTCGGTGCCGGTGCAATCAATGGTGACCCGCACAAGCCGGACGCTGAATGCGAAACACGGAGAAGCCTCCGCAGGCGAGGACGACACCTGACAATAGTGTTCTGCGGATATTATCTTGCGCAAGATAACGATGCATCTTTCATTGTTATTACGCGGCATCGGCAAGATAATGATACGATTTATGATGTTTTCTTGCATGACACCGTGAAGAAAGAGAGGTGCGGCCGCGAACATCATGCACGAGATAATAACTCAAGTTTCTGACTTGTCTCAACATGTTGTTTCTACGTCGCTATCCACACACGAATGGTGACAGGAATGCAGTATTTCAAGAGCCGTGCGCATGATTATGTCAACCTGTGCCCTGATTGCATCTTCGCAGGCATCGCTTGCGGCTCGAATTTTGTCCGCGGCAAAGCAGAGCAGTCGCTCCAGCGCCCCAGCCAGCGTCAGATCGGCGCACTCGGCGCAGCAGGCAAAAAAGAGTGTGCCGAGACTCCGGGGATCATCATGACGACGCTGCTCAAGCGACAGAAACACATAGCGGGTCATGACAATGGTGATGTGTCCGATCAGTCCGTCGTAATCCCGCAGCTGCACTTCTCGTTCCAGGTTGAGGTAGTGCTTCATCATCTTGAAAAACACCTCGATATCCCAGCGTTTCCCGTAAATCCGTACGATTTCCGCATCTGGCAGATCCACCTTCGTGGACAGAATGGCCAGCCAGTCCCGCTTATGGCGGTGACGAACGAATACGATCTTCACATTCTGTCCCTTGCTCGTTTCCGTTACCACGGATGCAAGGATGCGCGCCTGGCCCGGTCGCTTGGTCAGCTTGCCATAGAGGCGGCCAAGCCGCATCAGTTCGCCATCGTGACGATAAAAAATGGTGGGCATATCCTTGGCCATGCAGATCACCGGCAGATGCGCGCCCAAGGTGGCAAGCAGGGTGGGAAAGGAAAACCAGCTGTCCATCAGCAGATAGTCAGCCTCTATCCCCAATCCCAAAACCCGCTTGACCATATTCTCCAAGTTCGCCGTGGCCCCGGCAATGGCCTTTATTCTCCGTCGATAACCGCATCAGCGCTTGTCAAGCTCCTTCGCGATCCCCTGGAGCCGCTTTTCGGCATTGGCCGAGGCGCACAGGACAAAATCCAGCGGGAGAAAACTGTTGCCATCGGACCATCCCAGGGTCATCAGCTTGAATCCTTTCAGGCTCCGACCGGTGTTGTGGTCATGAATCCAGGACAGCAGCTCAACCTTCTTGGAGCGGGAGCGGTCATAGGTGCTGTCGTCGAGAATCAGCACCTTCTCGCGGTCATCATCGGTCAGCACCGCCAAAAAGCGGACCATGATGGCCGCCAGGGCAAGCACGAACTTGCGCCAGTTGTGCCGAGGGTTGCGCAGCAGCTCGTAAGCCGCATCCTTCCTGAAATCCAGGCCAGAGTTCAGGACAATCCCACGGGAAAAGTTCACCCCCTCGAAAGGCAATTTGAAGATGGTCATGAACAGGGTGAGCGGCGATACCCCGCGCAACTTGCGAATCCCGCTTTTCTGGAGCATCGTCCCCACCTTGAGGTCGGCCATGAAGGCGGAGATTCTGTCGTTCAACCGTTTTGCTTCTTGTTCTCCCTGATATTGTTTGGTAGTATTCATGTAAGCCTTTCCTTTTTGATTTTATTGAACTTTTTCGCGAAAGCCCAATATACCAGAAAGCGAAAGGCTTTTCTGTATTATTTTAATTATTTTAGATAGTTATGTTGAAAACATCCGCTTCGGGCGGCAAGTCAGAAACTTGAGTTATATACATATACCTGATGGGATTACTACGATTATTTCTTGCCTTGAATGTGCTAATAGAGCATGCCAATATATTCAATGATATAAAGCTTGTTTCCTATATGCTCAATGGGGGGCATGCTGTGCCTGTTTTTTTTATGATCAGCGGATTTTATATGTCGTTGATTCTGAACGGCTCATATAAAGAGAATCGCTATGGGAATCTTGCTTTCTATGTTAGTCGTTATTTGCGTCTTTGGCCGGTCTATATTGTAGTTCTATTGCTTTTTGTAATGTTTCGACCAATACACGAAATTTGGGATATTTCCGCCGGGGCACAAATTTTCGTCTATTTTGTCGCTTGTACTATGTTTGGTTACGAGCTGTTGCAATGGTTCGCCTTCAATCGAGAAAATTCTTCTTTGTTTTTTGCTGAAACAGTAAAGCTTGGCCCAGGTCATACTACATTAGACATGTTGATAATGATGCGACCGATGTGGAGTATAGGGATAGAAATTTGGTTTTATATTATTGCGCCATTTGCTCTTCGGAAGTTTAAAGTTGTATTTTGTTTATTTTGCTTTGCTTTTTTTATCCATATAATTCTAGTCAACGCACTGCCATTCCAGGATCCAAAAGTTTACCGTAATGCTCTCAATTATTTATATCTTTTTTTGGCTGGCTCTTTTGGGTTTTATCTTTATCAATACGTGATCACCAACCATAAGCCTCAAAGGTGGTTTTTGATCAGTTGTATGGTGGGCATGTTTCTCTTGCTGTATAATTTTCGATTTCTTATCTATTTAATCCGCAATTCTAGCGGATTGGATCTGCGATACTGTCAGGATATTGTTTATTTGCCCATCGCCATGTTTCTTCCATTTGTTTTTATGTTATCCCGTCAGAACACGCTTGATCGATTTATCGGGAACCTTTCCTATCCATTATATGTTGTCCATTGGCCAATCGTTACTTATGGTAAAGTTATCTTCAAAGACGACCCAATTTGGTGGTTTTATGCGATTTCCTTTTCTTTGTTGGCGGCATTTTTGTTGGAAATTGGTGTTAGTCAGCCGATCGATAAATTGCGTCATAAGTTAAGCAAGAAAATGCAACAATTTACGCCAAAGGTTTATTCTGGAGAAGTAAAAAAAACATGCCCCGCTAAAACGTAATGGTAATGGGCGTCATTGATGCTCCGCAGCACATCAAAATCCTTAGCACCGGAACAGGGTCGGACCGAATTAACCCACTGATTTTATACAAATAAAACTGAAATCTGTCCTGTTTTTGAGCCTTAGAAACCGCTTTTTTGGCTGAAAAATGGAGTTGTAACAGGCGATCACCGCCCCGAGAGCGAATAGATACTTCATCCCAGGATATGTGTGGCATATTAGCCATCGGTGCCACCAGAAAGAATTTCTGCTTCCTTTTGGTCAGGGCGGCAGGATTGGATTCGGGGGCTCTTTGAGAGCGAAAAAAGGTACGATCTTGAGGTTCCGGGCCGTTATAATTTTTGAAAAAATGAAATAATTCTGGAAGATAAGCTAATTTGGCGCGGGGAAGAAAGGAGGGAAATATTATGGGAGTTTTTTGTATACGTCTTTTCTGTGCCCGATTTTTACTACAAGAATAACAAGTTTATCCTCATGAATTTCATAAATAATTCGGTAGTCGCCCGATCTGGCTTTATGAAAAGCATTATCACCTTTCATTTTAGTGGTAACAGGGTCTGGGAGGTTGTTGGCAAGATCCTCTATTTTTTTCTTAATGCGCACCAGGTCGCGTTTTGGAAAGCTCTGGATACTTTTGAGAACGGACGGCCTGAACTCAATAGAAAAAATCATAAATTAAAGGCCGAGTTTTCCCCAAAATTCATTGGCAGGAATATTTTCTCCTGGTTCTTCCAAGGCTTTACGGGCATCTTCAAGGTCAATTTTATCTTCAAGGTTTCGCAAAAGTTCAAGCTCCTCAATAGAAACCAACGCAGCAATATTTTCTCCTCGACGAGTCAATATTACAGATTCATGGCCATAAGCCACGCGATTAACGATTTCGGCAAAATGCTTACGAGCATCAGCCGTAGAAATTGTAGTTGCCATAGCACACCTCCTCCAAGAGTACATTTTGTACAAATTGTACCATGTGTCAAGCTGTAGTTCAAGAGGGAAGTGCGGGCAGGATTCCGGGCAGGACTCGGGGACAGGATTCCAGGATTCCGGGGACATGGATTCCGGGGACATGATACTCAATTCTAATCTGTGAAAAAAGCTCAGGTCATCTTTTCACCTCATCACTCTTGCACCCGCCTGCTCTTCAACATCCCCCCATTGCCCCCGCTCCTCCGGCCATGACGGTGGGCACGATACAGCCGTGCCCACCCTACGCGTGAAGCCATAAGCCCTTCGCAAAATCGTCTCACAGAATTCCGTGGAATTCCCGACATGATATCAATTCCAATCCAGGGAAAGAAGGCCAAATTCCACAGGGACGGGGTCAGGACGGGAAATACTGGGACATGATAAATAATTCGTAAATCCGGTAAATTGGTGGAGGGGAATTGCAGCCGCTGTTCCGGCGGCAGAGCGGCCCATTTGCCGCACAGGGCCGCGGGCGTTTGTTTCCGCTTGTTGCTGATCGCCTATGGCGCCATTTCATGACCGCCTTAATGGCGCCACTGCTGGTCATTGCGACCGCTACCGCATCGAGATCGGCGAGGGGTTTTCCGTGTGAATTCTGTGGACACGATACGCAATTCAAATCTGTAAAACAAAAAGGGGTCAGGTCAACTTTTGACATCCATCAACATCGTCAGCAGATCGCACTGTCACACCTTGTTGTCACCTCTGGACAAGGCCGGGCATCTCGCATCCTCCCCATGCCACCTGGAGGGCAGTTTTCAGCGGTTCTCCGCTGCAACGGGGCACCCGAGACCCGTGAGCAATAGGCTCGCCACAAAAAATCGTTGCACCTCACGACGGGTAATACTATAGTGGTATTACTCAAAAATGGAGGCTTCCCATGCGCGTAACGACAAAAGGCCAGGTGACAATTCCTCGGAATGTGAGAGAGATTTTGGGTATTGCTCCGGAATCAGAGGTGGAGTTTCAAGAAGACAATGGCCGGTTTTACCTTGTCAAGGCACCACAAGACAAACCGACACCGAAATTTGCCAATTTACGAGGCATCGCTACCGTCAAAATGTCCACGGACGAAATCATGGATCTGACAAGAGAAAAAAAATGAATGGTATCTTTGTCGATTCATGCGTTCTGCTTGATCTCTTTACCGATGACCCCGTATGGGCAAACTGGTCAGAAAGCGTGCTGAACAAGTATAGCCAGAGCAACACGCTGTTTATCAACTCAATTGTCTATACGGAAGTATCAATCGGCTTTAACCGGATTGAAGAGATTGAAGAAGCACTTGCGCAAGTAGGGGTTAAAGTGCTTGAAATACCGAGGGAAGCACTTTTCCTGGCAGGAAAAGCATTCCGGGATTACCGAAGAAATAAAGGCATGAAAAGCTCAACGCTGCCAGATTTCTTTATTGGCGCGCATGCCGCGGTCTCTTCATTTCATTTAATCACGCGGGACTCCGCACGATACAAAACATATTTCCCTAAAATTACATTAATTTGCCCGTGACGAACGGGAACAGCGGGGAACAGGGTCGGACCGAATTAACCTACTGATTTTATACAAATAAAACTGAAACCCTTCCTCTTTTTGAGCCTTAGAAGCCGCTTTTGGGACTGAAAAATAGAGCTGCAACGAGCGATCACCGTGCCGAGAGCGAACAGATTAACAGATTGCCTGCGTCAATCAATGGACATGATACCTAATTCCAATCTGTGAAAAAAGATCAGGTCGTCTTTTAACTTCACCACTCTTGCACCCGCCTGCTCTTCAACATCCCCCATTGCCCCCGCTCCTCCAGCCATGACGGTGGGCACGATACAGCCGTGCCAATCCTACGCATGAGGCCATAAGCCCTTCGCGAAATCGTCTCACAGAATTCCGTGGAATTCCTGGACATGATATCAATTCCAATCCAGGGAATGAAGGCCAGGTAGGCTTATAGCCTTACTTCTCTCTCCTGCCCGCCGCTCTTCACCAGACCATGGCGGCTCCGCTTTTCCACCGATGACGGTGGGGAAGGATGTCAACGTCCGTCGCGGGTGCAGGCGCAGTCGCTTTCAAGGGTCTTCAGCCTTGCGGCTTTCCGGTACTCCGGGCTCTTTTCGCCGAACTTGAAACGCAACACATCCATCAGCAGGTTGCTGCCATCCTCCCTGATCCGCATCAATTCCTCCACGGTGGAGGAGAATTGCAGCCGCTGCTCCGGCGGCAGAGCGGCCCATTTGCCGCAGGGCCGCGGCCGTTTCCGATCAGCGGTGTGGTGATAGGTGAAGCTCTTCAAGTTCAGATAGACAGGCGGATTGCGGCGCAGGTTATACCGGGTTTTTCGCAATTCCGCTCCGGTGTCGTGGAACTTGTTCATCTGCCGATACTTGCCGGGCAGATCGACGACCTGTTCGTCCGATTCGCCACAGGGCAGCAGGCGCACGAAAAGGGTGGCGCGGAAGCGGCCCGAGCCGCCCTCGGACTCGGCCTGCAAGCGGCAGCCGGCGGCGGGAATCTCGCGGGGCACGATGGCCAGGGAGATTTTCCCCAGACTCTCCCTATCGTCCCAGAAATAGTTGCCGTCGTCGTCGTAGCAACTCAGATTCATGCTGATCGACGCTTCGGGATCACGGATCACGGCGCAGAAGACCACGTCCTTGAAGGTTTTGGAATCCCCCGAGCCCATGTCGTATTCACCGAACTGCTGCTTCCGGCAGCCGTCCAGCCAGGCCTTCAGATAAATTTCGCCATTGCCGAAAGGATCGGTATCGTCGAGGACCGTGATTTTTTCGAGACGGATCTCCAGGGTGTTCAGCCGAAAGCGATATCCCACCTCCCGGTAGAACATGCAGAAGAGCCCGGCGGTGAACTGCACGGTGTTGGGGACCATGTCGCGGCCAATGGCCCGGGCGGCATGATCGGTCAGATCGCCGGTGATGTCGCGGTCGATGGGCAGGGTGCCGGCGAGGGAATCGTACCAGTGATCCCAGTGGTAAGGATGGCCGCTGCCCAAGCCGTCCACATCGTCGGAATCGTAGAGCATGGCGATTTCGGCAAGCTCGGTGAAATGCCGCTGCAGATCCCATTCCGGGTTAAAGATGATCGGCGCACTGGACGAGGCATTCAGATCCGGCGGCAAACTCCGGTCGTGCGCCCGGACCAGGTCGCAAATGTAAGTTTCGTAATCTTCATCCTGAATCCTGACAACGTCCCGCAAATCCCGATGGATATCACTGGAGATTGCCTCAATCCAGCTGAACCCGAGATGCGGATCGTTCAGGACGTGGGCGGGGGTTCCCGCATCCGCCAGCAAATGGCAGACCCGCCCAAGGTTCAGATACGCTTCCGGCCTGCGCCCGGCCAGATAGGGATCGATCACCCAGGATTGCCAGTACGACAGCGCCCGCGCCAGGCAGGAACGGTACTGGCCGAGAACGATGGTCGCATCCCCGCTGGCGGCACCCAGAATATCGTTGGCCAATTCCATGAGCCCCTCTCCCACCACCGGCACGAGACCGGCAACAACCTCGGAAATGAAACCCGAGGTGATGGTCAATCCTTTGCCGGGGTCCAGGGAAGGGTCCCAGTAATGCTCCAGCCACGGGTGGTAATCGCCGGGCAGAAGCGATTCCGGGATGGCCGGACGGTCCGCCGGCTCAGGCAGCGGGCTGCGGACCTTGGTCGAATCTTCCAGTTTCGAACCGAGGGCAACCAGGTCGAGATAGGTGATTGCCGGTTCGCCGACAGCTGCTTCCAGACTGGTCGCGATTTCGTCGAATTCTTTCTGACCGAGAAAGGCAAGCAATTGCCCGCGAAAATCGGCCAGCTCGGCTTCAGGGATCGGGGTGTCCAGCTCTTGTTGCAGTTCGGGGGGCAGCAGGTTGGCGGCCGCTTTGACGATGGCCTGATGCACGGGGGTTTCCATAATCGCACACTCCGCAATAAAGAGGAAACAAGCAGTGGAAGAAGAGAAATGCGATCGTTATACTTTCTTGCCTGATTTTTTACAATCATCCCTGCTAGCCGAGCCAAAAAAAACAGCCGCACCCCTTGTGAAAAATCCTATCGCCTCCCTTTCCTCCTGGATTTGCGCGTTCGCGGGAGTCCAGCATCCACAGAAGATCGAAGATGGTGACGAAGAGCTTCTGGCTGTCTTTTCTAGAGACCCAAAAAATACAATCATCGCCCGCTCGGCCACCCTCTCGCTGTTTTATTGTTTGACCTCGACAAGCCGCCGGTCGTATGATCAGAGAGAACGCCGGAGCGATCAAACGGGCAAACCAGCGCGGTCGCACCACTGTTAATCCATTCGCCAACACCTGACAAAAGACCATGCGCACGCCGCATCTGATTCTGTTAGCCGCCAGCTTCCTTGTTCTCCTGTCACCGTCCGGATCAACGGCAGAGGATAACCGGATCATCAAAGCCGGCATGTTTTCCCGGGCAATCGCCGGCGATGAACTGCCGACTGAATGGCAGCCCCTTTATTTCAAAGACATTGCCAGCCATACCGCCTACAGCCTGGTGGAGGACAGCGGCATCACGGTGGTGCAGGCGTTGAGCCAGGCCTCGTCCTCCGGCCTGACCAGAAAAATCGCCATTGATCCGCATCAATTTCCTCTGCTCTCCTGGCGCTGGAAGGTGGCAAACGTTTACGAAAAAGGTGATGTCACTCGCAAGGACGGCGACGATTATCCGGCGCGGATCTATATCACCTTTGCCTATGATCCCAACAAGGTCGATTTCTGGGAGCGGGTCAAATTCAACACGATCAAGTTCATCTACGGCGAATATCCGCCGATCAACGCCATCAACTACATCTGGGAGAGCAAGTCGCCGCCCGGGCTCATCATCCCGAACCCATACACCGAACGGGTAAAGATGATCGTCATTGAAAGCGGAACGGAGAAGGTCGGACAATGGGTAGAGGAAGGGCGGGACATTGTCCTCGACTACCGCGAGGCCTTCGGCGCTGAACCACCGATGATCTCCGGCATCGCCATCATGACCGATTCGGACAACACCCGGGAAAGCGCCACCGCCTGGTACGGCGACATCACCTTTTCCCGGCGCTGATTGTTGAGGGAGAAGACAGACATGGGCCACAGATCCCACCATCATCACCAGGACCATCGGCGGCACGGCCCATCAGCGGCTGCGGCGGCTGACGAAAAGAAAAGTCCAGCCCTTGCCCTGGTCGTCAAGGGTGACACGGACGGCTGCGAGGAGGCGATCTGCGGCGTCCTGCTCAACATCGCCGTCCCCGGGGTTGCCATCGAGATCATCCACAAGGGAATCGGCGATATCTGCAAAAACGATGTGCTGCTCGCCGAGGGAGGCAGCCGGCTGATCATCGGTTTTAATGTCGGCGTCCATCCCAGAGTGGAGGAGCTGTGCCGGGAACTCGGGGTGGAAATCCGCCTCTATTCCGTCATCTACCATCTACAACAGGACATCGCCGCCATTGCCGCAAGTCTGCTGCCACGGGAACCGGAGGAAAAAATTCTCGGCAGCGCCAGAGTCATCGCCCTGTTTAAGAGCAGTCGCAAGGGCATTATCCTCGGCTGTCAGGTGACGGAGGGCCGATTACAGATCAAAGACCGCTTCCGCGTCATCGCCGCCATGGGACCGATCTATCAGGGGGTCATCGAATCGCTGCATATCGAGCGCGATGCGGTCAACAGGGCCACGCCCGGTCAGCAGGTCGGGCTTAAAATCCGTGATTTCAAGGCGGTCAAACTCGGCGATCTCATCGAGTCGTTTCAGCTCATCACCCCGGCCGCCGCTCCTCCCTGGCAATCCAGCGGAAAAATCCTCCATCTCTGATTTCCGTTCCGGTGCGGCAAAAAAAAATGAAACTTTTTTGCCGCGCCGGTGTCATAACGTTTTCAATCAACCCAGTGATTTCTTTATCAATCGTTTTTTTCATCCGCAAACAGCCATGATTGACGTCAGCAACCTGAGTAAAGCCTACGACGAGGTCGCCGCCCTGTCCGGGGTTTCCTTTTCCGTGCAGGCCGGCGAGGTGATCGGCCTGCTCGGCCCGAACGGCGCCGGCAAGACCACCCTGATGAAGATCCTCACCGGATATCTTCAGCCCGATAGCGGCACGGCCCGCATCGGCGGCCACGACGTGCTGGAGGAAAGCGGCGCGGTGCAGGAGATGATCGGCTATCTGCCGGAAAACGCCCCCCTCTATCCGGAACTGACCGTGCAATCCTCGCTCGCCATGATGGCGGCCCTGCGCCGCATCCCGGATAGCGAGCGGCCGGCCCGCCTGTCGGCAGCCATCCGCGCCGTCGGTCTGGAAGAGCGGCTCACCCGGCCCATCGGCACCCTGAGCAAGGGTTACCGCCAGCGGGTCGGACTGGCCCAGGCCATCCTTCACCGACCGCGCCTGCTCATCCTCGACGAACCGACCAACGGCCTTGATCCGACCCAGATCGTCGAGGTGCGCAACCTCATTAAAAAACTGGCCGAAAACAGCACAGTGATGATCTCCACCCACATCCTCTCCGAGGTGGAGGCGACCTGCGACCGGGCCATTATCATCATCAGGGGCGAGGTCAAGGCCGATGCCCGCCTCTCCGAGCTGGCCGCCAGCAGCAGCGCTCGGCTCGTCCTCGCAACCAGTGACCCGAACGGCCCGCTCGCCGAACTGAAACTGCTCGCCCAGGTAAGGGAGGCGGTCTGCGCCAATGCCGGCGACGGCCGCGCCATTTACCGGGTCACCAGCATGGGCGGGGCGGATATTTGCCCACGCCTTTACCAACTGGCCAAGGAAAAGGATTGGTCCCTCTGCGAGCTCTATCACGAATCACGCACCCTCGAATCGGTCTTCAACGAGCTTGCCACGACAGGAGGTGAGCAATGAATCAAATTCTCGCCATCACCGGCAAGGAGTTGCGCGCCTCATTCGGCACCCCGATGGCCGCCATCTTCATCGGCTTTTTTCTTCTCTGCTCCCTGTTTTCCTTTTTCTGGCTGGAGACCTTTTTCGCCCGGAACATCGCCGACATCCGGCCGCTGTTCCGCTGGATGCCGCTGCTCATGATCTTTCTCGCCGCGGCGCTGACCATGCGCCAGTGGAGCGAAGAACAGAAAATGGGCACCCTGGAGGTGCTCCTCACCCTGCCGGTGCGCATCCATCAGCTGGTGGTCGGCAAGTTTCTTGCCGTACTGCTGCTCACCGCCTGCGCCCTCTTTCTCACCCTCGGCCTGCCGCTGACCGTTGCCCTGATGGGCAACCTCGACTGGGGACCGGTGATCGGCGGCTACCTCGGCGCCCTGCTCATGGCCGGGGCCTACATCAGTATCGGCCTGTTCGTCTCCTCCCGCACCGACAGCCAGATCGTCTCGCTCATGGTCACCGTGCTGCTCGCCGGCCTGTTTTACGCCATCGGCTCCACCGGCATCACCGATTTCTTCGGCAACCGGGCCGCCGATCTGCTGCGCGCCATCGGCACCGGCAGCCGCTTCACCAGCATCGAACGCGGCATCATCGACCTGCGCGACATCATCTATTATCTCAGCATCACCCTCTTTTTTCTCACCTTGAACATCTTCTTCCTCGACCGCACCCGCTGGAGCTTCGGCCCCTCCACCGCCGCCTACCGCAAAAAGGCGACCATCGCCGTTTTCCTGATCGGCGCCAACCTGCTGGCCGCCAATATCTGGCTTTCCCAGGTCAACAGCCTGCGCCTTGACCTGACCAGCCAGAAAATTCATTCCCTGTCACCTGCGACCAGGGACATCATCACCCATCTGCCGGAGCCGCTGGTGCTGCGCGGCTATTTCAGCGCCAGAACCCATCCGCTCCTCTCCCCTCTGGTGCCGCGCATCAAGGATCTGATGAGCGAATACCAGACCGTCTCCCGGGGCGCGGTGCAGGTCTCCTTTGTGGATCCGAAGTTCGACGAGGAAGTGGAAACCGAGGCCAACCAGCTTTACGGCATCAAACCGGTACCATTTCAGGTGGCCGGCCGCTACGAGGCGGCAGTGGTCAATTCCTATTTTCATATCCTGGTCAAGTACGGCGACCAGCATGTCGTGCTCGGCTTTGACGATCTCATCGAAATCAAGCAGCGGGCGGACGGCGGCCTCGATGTCGCCCTCCGCAACCTGGAATACGATCTGACCAGATCAATCAAAAAGGTCGTTTACGGCTTTCAATCACTGGCCTCGATCCTGGCGGCAAACCCGGACAGCTTCCGGCTGGCGCTCCTCGTCAGCCCGCAGACGATCCCCGAACCGTTCCGACCGCTGCCGGAAACCATTGCCGCCGTCATGGCCAAACTGACAAAGGAAACCGGCGATCGGCTCGCCTTCGAGACAATCAACCTCGACGGCAAGAGCGCGGAAGAAAAGAACGCTCTTGCCCGCCAATACGGTATCGAACCGCTCAAGGTCTCCTTCTTTTCCGAGGAAAACTTTTTTCTCCATCTGGTGCTGGTGGCGGGTGACACCGTGGAGCGTGTTTATCTCACCCCGGACATGGGGGAAGCAGAGGTGCGCCAGGAGATCGAGGGAGCGGTAAAACGCAACGGGACCGGCTTTGCCAAGACCATCGGCATCTGGACCAAGGTGCATGCCGACGACCCGATGATGATGCCGCATGGCCCCCCGGACAATTACCAGATCCTCCAGCAGCTGCTGCGGGAAAACTACAACCTGAAAACAGTCGATCTTACTGACGGTCGGGTGCCGGGAGACATTGACGTGCTGCTGCTGATCGCCCCGCAGGAGATGACCGATCTCGACCGGCTCGCCATCGATCAGTTCATGATGCAGGGCGGCGCGGTGGTAACCCTGTCCGGCACCTACATCCTTGACCTCTCCCCGACCTCCCAACGTTTGCAGGTCAGGGAGGTGACGGACGGCCTGACCGAGTTGCTCGCCTTCCACGGCATCACGGTGGAAAAATCACTGGTCATGGACAAACAAAACGAACCCTTCCCCATCCCGGTCACCCGTGACCTCGGCGGGCTGCTCATCCAGGAGATTCAGCGCATCGATTATCCATTCTTTGTCGATGTTCGCCCGGAAAACATGGCAACGGACAGCCCGATCACCGCTAATCTACCGGCAGTGACCATGAACTGGGTCTCGCCGCTGCGCCTCGACGAGGCGAAGACGGCGGACCGGCAGGTCACGGTCCTGCTGAGATCCAGCCCGGAATCCTGGCTCCAGGAAGGGTCAGCAATTGAGCCCGATTTTGCCCGCTATCCAGGCAATGGGTTTGCCCCGGCCAGCGACTTTGCCCCGGAAAATCTGGCGGTGGCAATAACCGGGTCGTTTACCAGCTTCTTTGCCGACCGACCCGATCCCCGCCAGGAGAAAAAAGCGGCCCACTCCGGCGAAAGCGTCCCGGAAGAGAGCACGGAATCCCCGCTCAAGGAGACCATTAAAGAACGGGAAGGGGGTACCGTCCCGTCCCTGCCCCTGCTGCGCAAATCCCCCGGCTCCGCCCGGCTGGTGGTCATCGGCTCCGCCGAGTTCGTCAACGACACGGTGCTCAGCATGTCTCAGTCCATGGGCATGGACCGCTTTCTCAACAGCATCGAGTTTGTCCAGAATGTCATCGACTGGTCGGTGGCGGACGAGGATCTGCTGACGATCCGCTCCCGCGGTGCCCACGCCCGCCTGCTCAAACCGATGGGCCGGGAGGAACAGGCCTTCTGGGAATGGCTCAACTACGGCATGGCCATGGCAGCTCTTACCGGTCTCGGCATTTACGGCGCCGGGCTCAGAAAACGGGAAAAACCCATGCAGCTGGTGGATGAACAATCATGAAAAAAACGACCAACCGTATCCTCGCCATCCTGCTCATCGCACAATTCGGTCTGATTGTCCTTGCCTTCTGGCCGCGGACGCACAAACCTGCAACCACGGCCCTGATCAGCGGTCTTGGTGCCGACGTGGTTCGGGAGATGATTATTGCTGACGATCAGGGGAAAAGCCTTACCCTCAAAAAAGACGAGTCCGGCCAGTGGTTTGCCGATGACGGCGTCCCACCAGCCCTGCCGGCGGATGCGAAACTGCTGGAAAAGACCCTTGCCTCCCTCACCGGTCTTCAGTCGCAACGGCTGGTGACCCGCACCAGGGCAAGCCATGTTCGCCTCCAGGTCGATGACCAGGCCTTTGCCCGCAAAATCACCCTGCGCGGCGACTCGGACACGGTCCGCACCCTCTTTCTCGGCACCGCGCCCGGCCAGCAGAACATTCATGTCCGAGCCGAAGGAAGCGACGACGTCTATCTCGCCCGCGGCATCTCCTCCTGGGAGCTTACCACCGAGCGTGATTCGTGGCTGGCCCGCGACTATCTCCTCGTTGACCGCGACAAGGTCAAAGAAGTGCGGCTGCAGAATGGCCACAATGACCTGACCCTGAAAAAAACAGAGAGGGGCTGGCTGCTGGCAAACGAAGAAGCGGAAGCCTTGCCGACCAGCACGGAGGCGGTGGACAGCCTCCTGCAGCGGGCGACCCGCCTGACCCTTACCACTTACCTCGGCACCGATAAGCCGGAAAAGGTCCTTAACGCCGCCACTCTTACCCTGGTGACAGAGAAAGAAACGGTCACCGTCGAGATTGGTGCGAAAAACGACAAGGACACGGTCCATGTCGTCAAGTCCTCGGCCTCACCTTACTATGTAACGGTGAGCGATTACCAGATCACCCCTCTGCTCGACGCCAGCGCCGACAGCCTGAAGGCCCCGGCGCAAAAAGCAGCGGAAGAGAACAAGGATACGGCAGAAGAAGAAAAAACGGATACGAAAGAAAAAACGGAGAAGCCCTGATTATCCTTGCCGCCAGTCGGTAAGCAGGAGGCGATTCGCCCCATTATCATGTTGCCGTCAGACCGGCAAAGCAATGCGGAAGGTCGTGCCGGCACCCGGCGAGGTGCTGAAATCGACCCGGCCGCCAAGGATCCGTTCGCCGAACAGTTTCATGGCATAGGTGCCGACGCCGCGGCCGATTTCCTTCTTGGTGGTGAAGTTGCGCTGAAAAATCCGCCGGGCCACATCCTCGGCGATCGACTCGCGGTTCCAGACGAAAAAGACGACAAAGCCATCCTGTTCTTCCACCCAGACCCGAACTTCACCGTTTGCCGCGGTAGCCTCCAGGGCGTTGACGATCATGTTGCCGACCACCCGCAACAGGAGCGCCATATCTGTTTTGACCTTCCGGTCTGGAGGAAACGGAAAAAATTGGACATGCCGCTCTCTGGCCGCGGGATGGCCGGCGCAGAAGAGTTGCAGATCGTCAACAATCCGGCTGATCTCAATCTCTTTCCAGTAGGGTTCATAGTGACAGGCGCCGCTCTGCATGAGGCATCGCTGCATTTCCACCTCGTGCTTGAGCCGCTGGGCCGACTGGCGGACAACCCGCACAAGTTCAGACTGGCTGTTCTCGAGAAAAAGCAACTCACTCGCCCCGAGAAGACCGGTCAAAATGTTACTGATATCATGGAAGAATATCCGCTCGAGCGCCGCCCTTTGCTGGTGCATGGTGATATCCTGTAAAAACAACAGCAAAAATCTCTTTTCCGCGATCCTGATCGGATGGGAACGGACGAGCAGAGCGATATCCACCTCGCTGCCGTTTTTGCGGGCCGTCAGGGCACAAACCCTTTCAGCCGGTTGATCGTGGCCCTGGCTGGCAACAATGGCAATGGCCGCACCGCAGGTGGAACAGTACCTGCCGGTTCCGCACCCACCCGGTTCCTCCTCGGCATGCACACACTGCAGGGCCTCCCCCGGACGCAGACCAAGGGTGGCGGCCCCATCCTCGATACCGAGCATTTTCAGGAAGGAATCATTGACTGCGACGATCTGCCGGTTCTCATCGAGGACGGCAAGCAGACCGCTGACGGAATGGAGCAGGCCGGACAGCACGGGATTCTCATTGACAATCTCGACCTCCTCGCGCAGTTTATCCTCGTTGCTTCGTTCGGCACTGGCAAAATATGTCTTCACGGACAATCCTCCCGCCCTCTCACTTGTCAACACGCACGTTACCCGTTGCACCGAATCTCCACAAAAAGCACTAGGCCGCTCTTTTCCCTAGCAGGCCACACCAGCCTTCCCCATTATAAAAAGAGTGCCGGCGTATGTCCATTTTTTTGTTATGCAAATAACTGACTATTCGTTCGTGCTACCTCGCGGCAGCATGATTGACAAGTCACCGGCGATCTTGATAAGACCCCAGATGATGACAAAAAATTCGAGCCGACCGAGGATCATGCCGGCACTCTGGAGCCACAGTTGCCCGTCCGGAGCGGCAACGGTGGTCAGGCCGACAGACAGGCCGACGGTACCCAGGGTGCTGGCGAACTCAAACAGACTGTCGGCAAGAGGATGACCAAAGACGGTCAGGGCGCAGCTTCCGGCAAGCCAGGTAAAGAGGTAGAGACCGACATAGAGCCCGGCCTTGCGCACATCCTCGTCCAGCAACGGCCGGCGCTGACTGCCGAGCCAGAGCATCTCCTCATGCACTGCCCGGGGCGGCAGGGTGGCTGCCGCCACCTCCCTCATCACCCCTCGACCCAGCAGATAAAGGCGATGCTGTTTGATGCCGCCAGCGGTCGAACCGGTGCCGCCGCCGATCAGCATGGCGATGATGAGCAACAGCCAGGCAAAGCCATTCCACTCGTCAAGGGAGAGGGTTGTATAACCGGTTGTCGTCAGGGCGGAAACGGCCTGGAAGATTGCGGCCCGCAGCTGTTCGCTCATGCCGCCGCCGGTCGGCGGTTCTGTGCCGGCAGAAAGCAACACAATGGTCAGTGGCAAAAGGACAAGCATGAGCCGCAGCTCGCCGTTTTTCCAGACAGCCTGCCAGCGGCCCCGCCAGAAGGTGTAACCGGTGAGGAAATTCATGGCGCCGAGCAACATGAGAACGATCAGCACCGCCTCGACGGCCGGGCTGTTCCAGGAGGCGACGGAATCGGCCCGGTAGTGGAAGCCCCCGGTGGAGATGGCGGAAAAGGCGTGGTTAACGGCATCAAACCAGTCCATGCCGGCCAATCGCAACCCAAAGATACCGGCCAGGCAGTAGACGCAGTAAAAGGAGAACACCATGCGGGCGGACTGGCGGATATGCGGCACCAGCTGTTCGCCGTGGCCCTCGGCCGTGCTCAGGCCGACTCCGGCCGGTACGGCGGCCATCAGGCTGAGCATGAGGATGGCGAAGCCGGCCCCACCGGCAAACTGCATAAGTGCGCGAAAAAAGAGAAGCAAGGGAGAGATCTGCCCGGCATCGACAATGGAGAGACCAGTCGTGGTCCAGCCGCTGGTCGACTCGAACACCGCCCTGGTCAGATCAAAACCGGCCCAGCAGAAAGGAAAGGCGCCGGCAACGATGGCAACAGCCCAGGAAACGAAGACAATGGCAGAACCTTCGGCAAGGGTCAGAGCATCATTGCCTTGCGGCCGCAAGACGACGCGCAACAGCAGCCCCGTCAGCATGAGGCCGAAACCGGGCAACAAAAAGCCCGGAGCCATTTGCTGTTCTGTTGGAAAAAACGGCAGCAGAGCCGCCGGCGCCAGCACGATGACGCCGATCATGGCAAAAAGGGTTCCTGCATGGCTGCCCAGGGTCCGGTAGCGTTTCCCCAGATAGGCGCGATGCCGCTGGTCTGCCATGGCCCTACTCTCCGGCAAGCAGCCGCATGGTCTGATCGAGACTCGCGTCCGTGGCGATGACGATAAGCCGGTCGCCGCCCTGCAGCCGTGTCCCGCCTTTGGGAATCAGCACCCTGCCCGCGCGGATGACGCCGCCGATCAGTGATTCCTCGGGCAGCTCCATGTCCCGCAGCATGATGCCGTCCGCCGGCGAACCGGCCCGCAGCACGACCTCCGACACCGCCACATTGCCCTCGGCCACGGCAATCATCCTGCCGATCTCCTCGAAGCCCGCCTGTTCCTCCAGCAGGATAGAGAGAATGCGGGTGGCGGAAATCGCCACAGACACCCCGAGGCGGTGGAACGTCTCCTCGTTTTCCGGATCGTTGACCAGAGCAATGGTGCGGGGGACATGGTAAAGGCGGCTGGCGATCTGACAGATGGCCAGGTTATCCTCATCAAACGGCGTCAGGGCGAGCACCACATCGGCGGTCAGGGCGCCGGCATTTTCCAGCACCTGCGGATCAGTGGCGTCACCGGCCAGCACCGGCGCGCCGATGCGCTGGGAAAGACTTTTTGCCTCCGCCGGCTCAGGTGTGATAACCAGGGTGCGGATTTTTTTTCCGGAAAACTGACGGGCGAGATAATAGGCAATGGCGCCGCCGCCGATGACGATGACGTTCATGACCTGGCCTCCGGGCGAGCGATGACCTGGAGAAATTCCCGGGCAGTGAGACTGGTCGGGCTGATGATGGCAATCCCGATGCTACGGTAGAAATCCTCGAGCCGAGGATCATACACCCTGGCCAGTACCCGAGGCACGGCAAAGACCGTCCTCGCCACCTGGGTCACCATCAGATTAACCGTATCCTTTTCCGTGGTGGCGAGCAGACAATCCGCGGCCGCCAGATCGGCGGCTCGCAACACGTCGAGTTCAATGGCATCGCCGGTGACCTGAAAGCCGCTGAAACCGGTGTCGAGCATGGCAAAAGCGGCGCGGTTACGATCGATGACAACGACCTGGCTGCCTATCCGGCTCAGCTCACTCGCCAGAATTGCCCCCAGTCTTCCGCAGCCGACCACCACCACCTTACCGGGGTATTCCTGTGCTGTTTCGGCCATCCGCTTCACCTGTTGATTTTCCACCGGAAATCTTCTCTCTGCCCCTTTCTACTTAAGCATGTCCGGTTGAGTCATGTCAATCAAGGGAAAAGGATTTCACCGTGGCTGGAAGCATACGGTTCCAGCCGCCTTTGGCCGGCAACCCGATTTGTGCCGTTCCGGGGCGAAACCGGAACAATTCCTTGCAAAGGGCACTCCTTATCGATACCTTTGGAGTGAGATACCGGCGCTGCCGAAAAAACGCCCCCTCGCACCATGCGTGGGCAGGATGCAGTCAAAACGACCTCGCCGGGAAACGCTGCGACCGGCGGACACCTCTTCACCATCAGGCTTAGCATGTCGCTTTTTATTATCGTCTTTCTCACCATCTACAGCTTGACCCATGCCGTGGTTTTCCGAGGAATACTGCCCCTGCTGCACGGCCACCGCTGGGCCATGATCGCCCTCGGCCTGTGGATGGCAGCGATGATTGTCGCGCCGATCCTGATCCGGCTGCTGGACGGAAACGGTCATTTCCTGCCGGCTCGGCTGCTCGCCTTTGTCGGCTATGGCTGGATGGGGTTTATCTTTCTCGCCTTCAGCATCTTTGCCGTTCTCTTTTTCCTGGAAACAACGCGCGCACTCACGGCCATGGTATTTGCCGGTCTCCGCGGTTTTTCCCTGCAGAGCGCGCCGATCTCCGGGGCGGTTGTCGTGATCGCGCTGCTTGCCGCCGTGTACGCCTGGCTTGAGGCGCGCTCCATCCGCATCGAAAAGATCAGTCTGATCAGCGAAAAAGCGGGGCACGCTCACAATCCCCTGCGCATCGTCCAGGTGTCCGATCTCCATCTCGGCCTGATGCACCGGGAGGAGATGCTGACCAGAGTCATCGACCTGATTGCCGACCTCCGGCCGGACATGGTGGTGGCGACCGGTGACATTGTCGATGCCCAGCTCGATCATCTCAACGGGCTGAGCGTGCTGTGGCGAAAACTCGATCCTCCCCTCGGCAAATTCGCCGTTACCGGCAACCACGAGGTCTATGCCGGATTAGCGCAGAGCCTTGCCTTTCTCCGTGAAAGCGGCTTCACCCTGCTCCATGACAGCGGGGTCAGCGTTGCCGGCCAAATCCGACTCGTCGGGGTCGATGATGACCATGTCCGCGGCGCGCAACGGAACGAGACCGCCCTGCTGCGGGACAACACCTCGCCGCTCTTTACCCTTTTTCTCAAGCACCGGCCCGATGTTCCGGACAGCACTGACCGCCTTTTTGACTTGCAACTCTCCGGCCACACCCACCGGGGCCAGATTTTCCCTTTCAACCTGCTGACCGGCCTGCGCTTTCCCAGACAGAGCGGGCTGCATGAGCTGCCCCAGGGCGGGCTGCTTTATGTCAGCCGCGGCACCGGCACCTGGGGTCCGCCGATGCGGCTCTTTTCGCCGCCGGAGATTACCCTGTTCGAGATAGCGCTTCCCCCTCAACCCTGAATCCGCATGTCCTGCGCAATAACGGAGTCCCCATGGAAACTGTGCTGACCGCCCCGGAAATACGTGTCCTCGGCTGCCTGATGGAAAAAGAGATGGCTACCCCGGAATACTATCCCCTCTCCCTCAACGCCCTGCTCAATGCCTGCAACCAGAAGTCGAACCGGGAACCGGTGGTTGCCTATGACGAGAAAACGGTGCTGCGGGCCCTGCAGGCCCTGCGGGAAAAACGCTTCATCCTGCAAAGCGATGCCAGCCGGGTAACGAAATATGAACAGACTTTCAGCAAGAACCGCAATCTGCTGCGCAAGGAGGCCGCCCTGCTCTGCCTCTTGCTGTTGCGAGGCGCCCAGACCGTGGGTGAACTGCGGGGGCGCGCCGACCGGCTTTATGAATTTGCCGATCTGGCTGATGTGGAACGGACCGTCAACAATCTGGTGGAAATGGGTTTGGTGGTGCGGCTGGCCCGGCAGCCGGGTCGCAAGGAATGCCGGTTTGCCCAGCTGCTGGGCGGCGAGACCGCCATGGAGGAGGCGGAAACGGAAACAGCTGATCCGGTCCCTCCGCAACCAGGCCAGGCGGAACGGATCCGCGTCCTGGAGGAGGAACTCGATTGCCTGAAAAAAGAGGTGGCTGACCTGCGCCAGGCCTTTACCGACTTCAGAAAACAGTTTGAATAAGCAGCGCATGAGACGGACAGGCAGCCTGCCGCTGCCGGTGCGCTTATCCGGCGGAGAAGCGATCGCGGTGGGCGAACTCGGCGATTTCCCGTCTTTTCGGCGCCGACGGCGCATGATCCGGATAACCGACCGGGATCAGGGTCACCACCTCGTAGCCTTCCGGCAGCTCAAGAATTTCCCGGGCCCGATCATGGTCAAAGGCGCCGACCACCACCGAGCCCAGACCGAGGCCATGGGCTGTCAGGCAGAGATTGGCGGTGGCGAGACCGAGGTCGTACATGAACAATTCAAAAAATTTGGTGACCGGCAGCCCCTTGTACCAGCCGGATTTCTCCATGGCCGCTGCCATGGCAAAGACGACCGACACCTTCTCCATCGCCGGCCCGGCCGGATTTTTCGGACTCAATATCTCCCGCAGCCTGTGCCGGATCACGGCATCGCGCACGACAATCACCTCCCAGCACTGACTGTTGGCCCACGAAGGTGCCCAGCGCACCGCCTGCAGTAATTGCTCGACCGTTTCATCCAGGACAACCTGATCGGTGAAACGGCGGATGCTGCGTCGTTCGCGGATTGCCTGTTGCACGTCCATCATCTCTCTTTTCCTCCGTTTCGTTTCCCGCTTCCTGCCGCATGTGCCCATGCGCATCGCATCCCGTGCGGGCACGGAAATGCCGCGCTCGCCCAACCAATCCCATGGCACTCTGTCAGCCGCGGGATACGAAACCTTTTTCCGTTGTGCTCACGAAGGCTACCCTTGCAGGAGCTTTGCCATCTCCTTAGCCCCGTATGTGATGATGATGTCCGCCCCGGCCCGGTGGATGGAGAGCAGGGTCTCGGCCATGACCCGCTGCGGATCGATCCAGCCGCGCTCGCCGGCTGCCTTGATCATGGCGTATTCGCCGCTGACATGGTAAGCGGCGATGGGCAGATCGAACTCATCACGCAGTTTGCTGATGATGTCGAGATAGGCGACCGCCGGCTTGACCATCAGAATATCAGCGCCTTCGTCCACGTCGAGGGTCGCCTCCCGCAGGGCCTCGCGGACGTTGGCCGGGTCCATCTGGTAACCCTGGCGGTCACCCTCCTGGGGCGCGCATTCGGCGGCGTCGCGGAACGGCCCGTAAAAGGCGGAGGCGTACTTGACCGCGTAGGACATGATCGGCACCATCTCATGGTTGTTCTCGTCGAGGATGGCGCGGATCTCCGCCACCCGACCGTCCATCATGTCGGAGGGGGCGACGATGTCGGCCCCTGCCTTGGCGTGGGACAGGGCGACCTGGGCGAGAATCTCCAGGGTGGCGTCGTTATCGACCTGCTTGTTGACGATCACGCCGCAGTGACCGTGGCTGGTGTATTCGCAGAGGCAGACATCGGTGGTGACCATCAGCTGCGGCGCCTTGTTCTTCAGCTCCTTGATGGCCCGTTGGATGATGCCGTCCTTGGCGTGGGCGCCGGAACCGACCGGATCCTTGGCCTCGGGCAGGCCGAAAAGGATAACGTGATTGATGCCCAGGGAAAGAATTTCCTTGGCCTCCTTGGCGAGCTGATCAATCGACATGCGAAAGACCCCTGGCATGGAGCCGATCTCCTGGCGCACCCCCTTGCCGGGCATAACGAAGAGAGGATAGATAAACTGCTCGGGCGACAGACGGGTCTCGCGGATCAGGGATCGCAGCTGGGGGTTCCGCCGGAATCTGCGGGGACGATAATCAGGAAAAACCATGGGATTTCCTCCGGAATAAATTGAAATTACAGCCGAAATATCTCGGTGACGAGATCATTGATGAACAGATCGGGACTCTCGATCCCTTTTACCGTAATACGCACTTCCAGCACATCCTTTTTCTGCCGAATCAGCTTCAGACCATACTCGAAGGCGCGGAAGATAGCCTCGCACCGCTCCACCACCGCCGTCTCGTTCCATCCTTCCCGCGCCACAAGCCGGTCCAGCGCCTCATCGTCAAAGGAGATGACAAGCCCGTTCTCTTCCGAAACGTGTTGGGCATACTGCCCGACCAGACGAACCAAAGCGATAAATCCGTTACAGACATCGCGCGGATCGAGAATCTCCTCCTGACAGCGGAGGGCGATCATCTCGATCCGTCGCTCCGACGGCGAGACGCCATGGGAAGAGAGGAGCCTTTCCTGTTTGTCGCGGACAAAACGGACAATTCGTTCGAACTCGTCGGCCACCAGCTCGTGGTAGCGGCTGCGATGCTGCTGCTGCGTCTCCTCCCGCTTCAGCAAACAGGCCAGCTCCTCGGCCGGGTCGGCGACAATCTCCGGAGTGACGACCAGATAACGGATGGAGGTGGATGGCAGGCTCTTTTCAAAGTGGAGAAGCAGATGTTCCATAACGCTGACCAGGCCGCGGGCCCCGGTCCGCTCGCGTACCGCTTGGGCGGCGATCATGCGCAACGCCTCTTCCTCGAACTGGAGGTGGATGCCGTAGGCGGCGAAATCCTGTTTCTTGGCCACCACCACCGGACTGTTCGGGTTGATGAGGATCTCGAAAAGGTCATCCTCGCTGAGTTCGTCAAGCACGGCGATGACCGGCAATCGACCGACAAACTCGCTCTCGAAGCCGAAGTCGATGAGGTCCTCGGCCTTGACCTGGCGAAAAAGGCGGGCATCCTCCCGGCTGGAGGTCACCGGTTTCTCGAAGCCGATGGACTGCTGCTGCACCCTTTTCTTGATATTCTTTTCCAAACCGGCAAAGGCGCCGCTCATGATAAAAAGAATGTTGCGGGTATTGACCACCCGCTTTTCCCGCTTACCGGTGGCCCGGTAATGCTCCATCGCCTCCAGCTGGGAAATGGGGTCGTGGGCGACCTTCATCTCCACCTCGGTTTCCTCCATCGGCTTGAGAAAAGCGCGCTGCACCCCGGTGCGGGAGACATCGGCGCCGATTCGGTTGGGAGAGGCGGCAATCTTGTCGATCTCATCGACATAGATGATGCCGTACTGGGCCCGTTCGATGTCGCCGTCCGCCTCACGGACCAGATCGCGGACCAGATCCTCGACATCGCCGCCGACATAACCGGTTTCACTGAACTTGGTGGCATCGCCCTTGACAAAGGGCACGCCGATATGGCGGGCAATCAGCTTGATGAGGTAGGTCTTGCCCACTCCGGTTGGGCCGATAAGCAGCACATTGCTCTTGATGCGACCGGTATGGCCGTTCTTCGGCTTGGCCAGATCATGACGAATCCGGTTGAAATGGGTGCAGATCTTGGTGGCGAGAATGGCCTTGGCCTCGTCCTGGCGAATGACATACTCGTCGAGATAGGCGGCCAATTCCTCAGGCTTGAGGTCAAAATGGAACCCGGCGGCCCCGGTTTTGGCCGCGGTTTTTGTTTTTTTCTCGCCGTCTCTGTCCGGACCGGCAAAGAGGCTGGCAGAGACGATCTTCACCTGACCACCGTACTTGCGGCTCAGGTAGTCGGCAATCTCTTTTTCCAGCTCTTTCTGATTGGGAAGGTGGGGAAGGGTGTCGTCTGCCATTTTTCGTGTTCCCGTGTTGCGGTGTTCAATGTGTGCGCGTCTCACTCTATCAAGTTTCACCTTTGACTTCAATGCCGAGCGCCTTCAGCTTCTTATGGAGATGACTCCTTTCCAGCCCGACTTGTTCCGCGGTTTGGGAGATGTTGCCCTCATTTTCCTGAAGCTTGCCGAGCAGATACTCCTTTTCAAAGAGCCGTTTCGCCTCACGGTAGGGGGCATCGATGCCATACGAAAAGGGTGGATCGCGGCGGAGGCGTTCCATGCCCGCCGCCTTTGCCCGGACCGTTTCCGGCAGCATGGGTGCGACGACCGCGGCGGTGATCAGGTTATCCGGACTCATGATGGCGATGCGCTCGACAAAGTTACGCAGCTCCCGGACATTACCAGGCCACTGATGGCAGGACATCAGGGCCAGGGCCTCAGGGGTGAACTCCTTCATGCCGAGGCCCTTCCGGGAAAAATCGACAAGCAGTTCCGCCACCAGCTGGGGCAGATCCTCCAGTCGTTCCCGCAGCGGCGGCATATAGATCGGCACCACATTGAGACGCCAGAAGAGATCGGCCCGGAACGTGCCCTTGTCGATCTCCTCCTCCAGATTCTTGTTGGTGGCAGCCAGCACCCGGACTGTGACGGAAATGGTTTTCGCCCCCCCAACCCGTTCAAACTTCTGCTCCTGAAGGATCCGCAGGATCTTTGCCTGGGTCTTGAGGCTCATGTCGCCGATCTCATCGAGAAAGAGGATGCCGCCGTCTGCCTGATCGAACTTACCACGCCGGGCCGCGGTCGCACCGGTGAACGCCCCCTTTTCATGACCAAAGAGCTCGCTTTCGATCAGTTCCTCCGGAATGGCGGCGCAGTTCACCTCCACCATCGGCCTGCCGGCGCTGGGCGAAAGCCGGTGAATCATCTGGGCGGCCAGCTCCTTGCCGGTGCCATGCTCGCCGCGAATCAGCACCCAGGCATCGGTGGGCGCGACCCGTTCGAGCTGCTGGCGCACCGCGATGATGGCCGGCGAACTGCCGGTGAGGCGTGACTTCTTTTCCGTGCTTTCCCGCAGGATGCGGTTGGCCTCCTCCAGATCGGCCAAGCGGAGGGCGTTTTTGATGGAGAGGACGATCTTGTCGTAGGAGGGAGGTTTCTCGATAAAATCAAAGGCCCCCATCTTGGTTGCCTGGACCGCGGTTTCGATCGTACCATGCCCGGAGATCATGATAACCGGCAGCCCGGGATACTGCTCCCGAAGCAGTGGCAGGGCCTCCATGCCGTCCATGCCCGGCATCCAGATATCCAGCAGCACCAGGTCGATCTTCTCTTCACCGAGCACGGCAAAGGCCTTTTCCGCCGCAGCAACGGCCACCGTTGCATAGCCCTCATCGGCAAGGATCCCGGTCAGCGATTCCCTGATACTCTCCTCGTCGTCAACCACCAGCACCTTTTTCGTCATCCGTCCCCGTCCGCTCTTCTGATCGCCCCGTCATTGCAAAGGCAACTCAATGATGAACCGCGCCCCGGAGGGCACATTGTCCTTGAACCGGATATAACCGCCATGATCGGCAACCACCGTACTGGCAATGGCGAGCCCCAGTCCGGTTCCCGTTTTCTTGGTGGAAAAATAGGGTTCAAAGAGATGCAGCCTGTCCTTGTCACTCACTCCGTGGCCGTTATCACGCACCTCAAGAAAGACCCGTTTATCGGCTTCGTCCCAGCTGATGATGACCTCGATCCTGCCGTGCGCATCGACCGAGGCCACCGCATTGTCAAGCAGGTTAATCAACACCCGTTTCATCTGCTTGACATCAAAAGGAAAAGAAGGAACCTCGTCGGCGCACTTCAAGGAAAACTCGATCTGCCGATGCGCCTCGCGGTAGAGAACCAGGGCCTCTTCCGCCATGGTCCGCAGGCTGTTCATCGACTTCTGCACCGCCGGCATCCGGGCGAAGCTGGAAAACTCGCTGACCAGCCGCTTCAACTCATCGACCTGATTGATGATGGTGGTGGTGCAGAGGTCGAATACCTCCCCATCAGCCGCGAGCTTTTCCAGATAGCGCTTGCGTAACCGCTGGGCGGAAAGCTGGATGGGGGTCAGTGGGTTTTTCACCTCGTGAGCGATGCGCCGGGCCACTTCGCGCCAAGCCGCCATGCGTTGCGCCTTTTCCAATTCGGTCAGGTTGTCGAAGACCAGCACGACGCCGAGCTCCCGGTTGTTTTCGTCAACAAGACGGCTCATGCTGACCCGCAGGGAAAAGGTCTCCTCCCGCACGGTGAGGCGCAACGGCATCTCGATGGTGCCCTTGCCGCTGCGGTCAAGGGCGGCATAAAAATTCTCCAGAATCCGGCGATGATTCGGATTGAGCACGGTTCGATAATCGTGTCCGACCAGGGCGCTGCGGTCAATCTTGAGCAGCTCCTCGGCGAAACGGTTGATGGTGGTGATGCGGCCATCGGCATCAAGGGAGATGACCCCGGCAGCGACGTTCTGCAGGATAATCTCCGTATAGCGCCGCCGGTTTTCCAGCTCCTGATTACTCGCCTCCAGCTCGTTCTGACTGGCCAGCACCTCCCGGGTCATCTGGTTGAAAGAATCGACCAGGGTGCCCATCTCGTCGCCTGAATCCGACTCCAGGACAAAATCAAGCTCGCCGTCCGCCACCCGGCGGGTGGCCCGGGCCAACCGGTCAATGGGATCGGTGAGGCTGCGCGCCACATAAAAACCGAACCAGACGGCGCTGAAGACAATGAGCAGGGTAACGATAAGCAACATGACAAGGAGGCTCGTCTTGATCGGTTTTTTCAAGAGCATGAGCTGACGATAGCCCTCCAGGCCGTGGGAGATGACCTCCATCTGCGCCAGCCGCGCCTGCGGAATAAGCAGAGAGGAGATCAGCACATGCGGATTTTCCTCGGCCCCGGCCAGGGTGAAGGGAATCAGGCTGCGCACCAGTTCACCGTCCTCGATCTTCTGAATGGCGATCTGGGTTGAATCGCCGCTTAACGCCTTACGCAGCTGATCCGGGGCAACATCCGGCACCCCGTCCGCCTCCACCATGAGACCCTCGAACACCCTGACAACGTAACTACGCTGGGCGGAAACGATTTCGAGCCCGCTGAGGCCATGACTGACGATGATGTCGTGGAGAAAGGCAAAAAGCTCCGGTCCGGTGTCGAGGTGTCGCTGTTCAATCCGTCCCGCGATGTTCGCTCCGATGCGGCGCAGTTCATCCCGCTTTTCCTGATAAACTTCCTGGCCGACATGGAGTGATTCCAGTAAAGATTGCTCAACCTTGATATTGAACCAGTAGTCCATGCTGGTGGAGACAAACTGCAAACTGATGAAAAAAAGCAGGCCGGTGGGAATAAGGGACAGGGAAACAAAGGCGACAACGAGCTTGGCCCGCAATCTGGCGCCGAGCATCTTTTTTCTGCGCTCAAAGACAAGCTGGGCCAGATTGCGCAGGACAAGAAAGACCATGAGCAACAGCAACAGGACGTTGAAGTTGATCAGAACAAAAACCAGGACATTGCCGCTGACCGGGAACGGTACGGTCCCGAGTTGAAAGACCCTGGTCTCGGCCAGGGTCAGCAACGGAATGAGCAGAAGGCAACAGATGATCGCTGTCCACACCTTCCTGCGTTTTTTTTCATCACTCCGCTGTTGATCCAGGCTTTCCATAGCTGAATGCAAGGCTTTTCCAGTCGGTTTCAAAGGTCCAGAGCTGTCCGAACGGCATGATATATTGGAAATTAAGCGGCAGATCTTTCTTGGCGAGCCGGGCCCGCACCCTGACCACATAGCCGCTCCTCTTTTCCATGGCAGCAAGTTCAACGAGATGGAAATCATTGACCCTGTTCATGGCAGAGCGGGCCTCTTCCAGCTCTTGGAAGGAAAGAGCAAGGCCGCCATGTTCCTCGAGTTCGACGGTGAACTGTTCCTTCAGCGAATCATAAGTCATGATGTGACTAAAGGAGCGGTCAATGACCTTCCGCTCGCCGCCGCCGTCCCGGGTCTGATAGAGTTCGACAAAAAAATTGAACCTCACCGGAATGCCGTTCTTCACCCCCTGTTCCATCTCCGGACTGAAGGCGTCGCGGAGCAAACAATAGAAAAGCAGATCCTGCTCGGAATTGATTACCGCCAGCTCCTCAATTCGGGCACCTTCCGCGGCGAGGACAGCAGCTTTGCTGACAGGCAGAATGAACGACGCCACGAGCAACAGGAGACCAACAAACAGCTGTAAGCCGCGCCATCCGTCCTTCATGCCGGATCAATCCTCTCCAGAAAAAATTCGCGCTCCCACATCCGCTTTCCGGTAAAGCACCGGCGCACTTCCTCCCACTGCTCTTCGACGGCATCCTGAATGAGTCCCTGCAGATCATCGAGAATCTCCAGCACCTGCTCTTTGGGGGAGGTTTCGACATAGAGATGGAGATGGTCCGCAGCAAGCCAGAGCAGCAACACCCGGCCGGCCATCAGCCGGGCACAGGAGAGAAAGGCGTCATGGAGAAACGGGACGAACCGGCCGCTGTCGGCAAAAACGGGCTGCCGATGACGAACAACCCAGACGACATGAAAGCGGGCCCGCGCCACCAGCATCCCCGTGCCGTTGCAGCCCGGCCGGGCGCAGCCTTTGCCGCCGCAGCGGCCGGAGTTGATCCGGGCCACCACGTCCTCAAAATAACGATCCTTATCCTGGCAGACGTCAAGATCCACAACCGGGCTGTTTTTGCCGACAATGGTAAGATGAGGGCGGAAGGCGGCACAGGTCAGCTCATCAGTACCGGCGGCCCGCCGGACAATCTCGCAGAGAAAGGATTCACTCATCGCCTGATCCCGGCAGACCTGACAGCCGACGACCGGATGCCGGCCGGAACGGGAAAAACAGCGGGCGCAGCGCAACGGCAATTCAGAGGGCATAACCGGCTCCTTGCCAGTTTTTCAGGACCAGCCGACGGGCCCTTTCCAGAAAGGGGCCGAAGGTGGCGGAATTGACGGCGGACAAGGCGACGCCATCGGCCTCTTCCACCTCGGTGCGAACAACGGCCTCGTCCACCAGATCGATCTTGTTGTAGACCCGCAGGATGTTCATGTCCGCCAGATCAAGCTCGCGCAACAGCTCGTCGACAACCCGGGCCTGCTCGACATGACGCGGGTTACTGATATCGATGACATGGACCAGCAGGTCCGCCTCATGCAGCTCTTCCAGGGTGGCGCGGAAGGCCTTGAGCAACTCGTCGGGCAGATTGCGGATAAAGCCCACCGTGTCGGTGATGATAACCTCGACGTCTTCAGGAAAACGCAGCCTTCTGCTCGTCGGATCGAGGGTGGCAAACAGCTTGTCCTCGGCCAGGATATCGCTGTTGGTCAGGGTGTTGAGCAACGTCGACTTGCCGGCATTGGTATAGCCGACCAGCGAGATGACCGGCAGATCCTTCTTGCGACGCCGCGACCGGCGCTGGTGGCGTTCCTCGCCGATCTCTTTCAGCCGTTTGGCCAGCTTGCTCAAGCGGTCATTAATCCGACGCCGATCGATTTCAAGTTTCGTTTCCCCCGGACCGCGACCGCCGATGCCGCCGGTGAGGCGGGAGAGGGCGTCATCCCGCTGGCCGAGCCGCGGCAGCAGGTATTTAAGCTGAGCCATCTCGACCTGGAGCTTACCCTCGCGGCTCAGGGCGCGGCGGGCAAAGATGTCAAGAATAAGCTGGGTGCGGTCGATGACGCGCAGCTCGGTATGATCGGTGATGGAACGGATCTGCGAAGGGTTGAGTTCCTGGTCGAAGATGAGCAGGTTGGCGTTTCCTTTCAGGGCAATGAGCATGATGTCGGCCAGTTTTCCCTTGCCGAGAATGAATTTCGGATTGATCCGGTCGCGCCGCTGAATGATGGTCTCCACCACCTCAACGTCATCGGAGCGAACCAGTTCGACCAGCTCGTCCATGGATTCCTGGGCCGTGGCCTTCGCAGCGGTGGTGACGCTGACGAGAATGGCCCGATCCTTCTTCAATCCGCGCTGGCGGGAGGAACCGGCGCGAACGAACTCGTCCTCCAGGGCGGCAATGAAGTCACGAAAATCGTGGCGCTGCCGGGAAGGCACCACCGGCGGCAGAAAGGCCCAATTTTTCCCGTCCGCCGCCACCGGCAGCAGATGGACGGCATAAAGACGCTCCGGCAGACCGCTGTCCAGTACCCTGATCATGGCCATCAGATCGAGACGGAGAAAAAGCAGATCCATCAGGTCGTCTTCGGTCAGGTCTTCGCCGCCGAGATGGGTATGGACGCAGCGCAGGCCTTTCAGACGGCCGCCGGCGGAACGGATCTGCGACAGGGCCGGAATGACGATCTTTTTCGCATCACCGACAATGACCATCTCCACCTTGCCGGAACGGGAAAGCAGCACGCCGATCTGGCGACCGATGGCGGCTGACAACTGTGCCATCTCCCGCGCCATTTCCTGAGATATGATCAGATCAGGCGATACCCGTCGGCTGCCGAGTCGCTCCAATCCTTTCAACTGCGCGGTTTTCAATCCGCCCGTATTGCCAGTAACCGTGCTTATAAGCCAGCTCCTTGATGAGTCCCGCGCCGCTGTCGCGGCAATCTCAGCCTTTTGTCCGCAGGATGCGCTTGTCGCCCACCCGCAGGGTCACCTTGATCTTGTCGAAGTACTCAAGCAGGGGGATGGAAAACTTCCTGGTCAGACCAGTCAAATCCTTAAAGCGAGGGGCATCGATATCCCCCTCCCGCTTCATGTATTCCACCAGCTTGCCCTGCAGGACAGCCAAGGCGTCGCTATGAAAATAAAAATCATTGGTCACCTTGGTCACCAAACCGTCCTTGACCAGCAGGGCAAGCACCTCCAGCACCAGCGACTGGGGCACATCGGCAAAGGCCTCGTACACCTCCTTCATGGTCGGGGCGGAGAGCCCGGCAGCAGTAAAGAGGGAAAGCATCTTCTCGCGAATCGCCTTTTCATCGGCCTGCAAAGAGACGGTGTGACCGGCCAGCCGCACCACCCCCTCATCGAGGGCGATCGCCCCCTTTTTCGCCAGTTCGGTCAGGACGAGCTGATAGAGCTTCGGTCCCAGTCCCGAGTGGGCGCGATTACGCAGCTCCTCCTTCGGCAGACCGGGTTTCAGAGGATTATCCCGGTGGAACGCCGTGAGAATCGCGACGATTTTCGTCAGCAGCTTTTCATGGATCTCCCGGGCGACGAAGAGCTGCTTTTCCGCATCCACCACCACCACCTTGCGGGCGGAAATCGGCCCGTTCATCAATTTTTTGAAACGGTTACCGAAACAACCGATTTTCACCGACAGGTCGGCGCCGGTGAGTCCGGAAAAACCGCTTTCCCGGACATGAAAGAGGGCGATCTCTTCCGGAGACCCCTTCTGATAGGTGGCAAAGATCTCCGCATTGACCGGTCGGAAACGCCGGCGCTTCGGGGCAAAATTGTTGTATATCATGCCGCCGCCGATGGTGGTTACCGGCGAATACCGCCGCACGACATAGTGATCGCCGGGCCAGACTCCCACCGGTTCCTCCAGCAGCAGCTGGACATTAGCGGTGCCGCCCGGGGCGAGTTCCTCATCCTCCAGAAGGACGATACGGCCCATGATCTCGGCGGTGCCGAGATGAATCCGCACCCTGCTGCGGTTCTTGATCGGTTTCTCATTGGAGGAGAGATAAAGGAAATCGGCATCCAGCATATACGAGGGTCGTAGACAATCCATTGAGGCCAGCACGTCACCCCGGGCGATCATCTCCTTTTCCACCCCCTGGATGTTGATCGCCGTCCGGTTGCCGGCCTCCACCATCTCGACGCTTTTGCCGTGCACCTGGATACCGCGGATCTTGCCGGCAAGCCCTTTGGGGTAGACCATGACATCATCCCCCACCGCAATGCGACCGGACAGCGAGGTGCCCGTCACCACCGCACCGAAACCCTTCATGCTGAAGATCCGGTCCACGGCAAGCCGGAAAGGTCCGTAGGCCTCGGTGAACTCACAGGCCGCAACCAGCCGGTCAATGGCCTGGCGGGCCTCCTCGATGCCCTCACCGGTGGTGGAGGATACCCGGATCAGCGGCGCTTCGGCGAGAAAACTGCCGGCAAAAAATCCCCGCACCTCGTCCTCCACCAAATCGAGCCACTCCGGGTCCACCATGTCCTTCTTGGTAAGGATAATGAGCCCGTTTTTCACCCCGAGCAGGCGGCAGATCTCGAAATGCTCCCGGGTCTGGGGCATGACCCCCTCGTCGGCGGCAACGATAAAGGCGACGAGATCAATACCCGCAACCCCGGCGACCATATTCTTGACAAAACGTTCATGGCCGGGGACATCGATGATGCCGAGCCGATGACCGCAGGGCAGGTCGAGATAGGCAAAACCGAGTTCAATGGTGATGCCGCGCTCCTTTTCCTCTTTGAGCCGATCGGTGTCGATGCCGGTCAGGGCGCGGACAAAGCTCGTCTTGCCGTGATCGACATGGCCGGCGGTTCCCAGGACGACTTCGCGCATGATCAGAAATCCCCGTTGAGATATGGGTTGTGCCTCTTCTCCGCACCGATGGTGGAGCGGGAGCCGCCATACCCGTGGCCGGGCCAGACCACTGTTTCATCCGGCAGACAGAGCAGGTGCTCGCGGATGGAGCGCATGAAGAGCTGGAGATTGCCGCCGGGGAAATCGGTCCGCCCCACTGCGCCGACAAAGAGGGTGTCGCCGCTGAAGAGATGGGGGGTGGCATAGAGACAGATGCCGCCCGGGGTATGGCCGGGAGTGTGGATGACCCGGAAGGAGAGGACGCCGACTGAAAGCACGTCATCATGCTTCACCAGTTTGTCTGGCGGCGGCGAAGGGGGTAGACCCAGCATGGAAAAATAGTGCTGGACGTCGGGGCGGCCAAAAAAGCTGGCGTCCTCTTCGTGCATGACGATCGGCGCACCGGTGGCCTCTTTGACAGGTCCGTTGGCGCAGACATGATCCGGATGGCCATGGGTGTTGACGATGTACTGGACCGCTATTTTCTCATCGCTGATGGCAGCCAGGATCTTCTTCTCATCGCCGCCCGGATCGATGACGATCCCCTTGCCCGTCTCCTCGCAGGAAACGAGGTAACAGCATACCGCCATGGAACCAACCGTCAGTTGTTTGATGCGCATAAAAGTTAAGTAAAGTAAAGTACTTTGAGTGCCTAAAGTTAAAAGTGCCTAAAGTGCCTAAAGTGCCTAAAGTGCCTAAAGTTAAAAGTGCCTAAAGTTAAAGGTTGTTATCTGATTTAGATAAGTACCGCTACTTCAAGTACTTTAGGCACTTGAAGTACTTTAGGCACTTAAAGTACTTTAGGCACTTAAAGTAGTTGCAGCCATCCGAAACCATCAACAATTACAGGTCGACGGATTGCAGGTCGAGCCGCAGGCGCAGCCGGAATCGGCATTGGCCAGACTGACCGGCTTCACCGTGGCCAGCTGTTTTTCGACATTGGCGATGATGGCAGAAAAGGCTCGCACCGCCGGGCTATCCTCATCGGAGCTCAGATAGGGGGTTCCGTCATCGCCGCCGGCCACCACCCGCGGATCAACCGGCACCCGGCCGAGAAAATTCACACCGAACTCCTGGGCGGTTTTCTCGCCGCCGCCGGTTTTGAAGATCTCCACGCTTTCATTGCAATGCGGGCAGATGAAACCGCTCATGTTTTCCACCATGCCGAGGACATTCATCTTGACATGCTTGCAGAAGTTGAGTGATTTCCGCACATCGGCCAGGGCCACCTCCTGCGGAGTGGTGACCACCACCGCATGGGCGTCCTTGATCGTCTGGGCCACGGTCAGCGGTTCATCGCCGGTACCCGGCGGGGCGTCGATAACAAGATAATCGAGGTCGCCCCAATCCATGTCCGCAACAAACTGGCGGATGGCCTGCACCTTCAGGGGGCCGCGCCAGATAATGGGATCATCTCGATCCTCCATCATATATTCGAGGGAAATGACCTTGAGGTTGTCATTGTACTGCATGGGCGGCAGCAGGCCGTTGTCCCGGGCATGGGCGGCATGCAGTTTTTCGGTGAGATTGAGCATGCGGCAGATGTCCGGACCGTGCAGATCAACATCCATCAGGCCGACCTTGTAACCCTTCCTGGCGAGGCCGAGGGCGAGATTGGTCGACACCGTGCTTTTGCCGACACCCCCCTTGCCGCTCATCACCAGAATTTTGTGTTTTATCTTGCCAAGTGAGGATTTGATGGCCATCTCCTGCCTGGCGATTGCCGCATCCTGGGAACCGCAGGTGCCACTGCTGCAACTGCTGCTTTTACAGGTACTTCCCATGGTAGACCTCCTTAAAAAAAAGAAAAAAAACCGGTAACCACAAAAAAAATGAACCGTTTCGATCGCCCGCACGGCGACAGAATCGGGAAATATCGTTCTGACAACGACCGGATGGCAAGAATGGTATCATACTGCATCACCACTTTTTTGGAAAATCTTTTCTGCAGCAGAAAACAGGTGGAAGGTGAAGCGCCGTCCTGCCTGGCGTGAAAAGGCGCTTGCTTCCCGCGCATCTTCATCATAAGATAAAGCAGCATGGTGGAATGTCCACCCTTTTCCTTTCATTCGAATCACTCAAAGTGATGCCCAACTCATCAACACAATGAGGTTTCCTGTATGTTCGGCTCAACCCTGTTCGGCAGCAAAGGTCCTTCCCTCGATGAACTTGCGAAAATCATTGAAACCATTGCCAATGGCGATCTAAGCGGCTCCATTGACCAGAGCTCGGGTACGGCGATTCTGCGTTCCATCGCCGCCATGCAGAATAACCTCGGCAAAATTGTCAGCACCATTGCCGGCAACGCGACAGACCTCGCCCATGCCTCCGATGAGCTGGAAACCCTTTCCTCCGGTATGCGCACCATTGCCCAGGAAATGGCCGGGCACGTCACCGACGTCGATGCCTCGACCAAAGAGATGGAGGAAAACCTCCACACCATTTCCATGGTCGCCTCACGACTGACCAAGAATATGGATTCCGTCTCCGCCAAAGCATCGGAATCATCCCAGAATCTCTCCACCGTGGCCACGGCGACGGAAGAGATGTCGGCAACCATCACGGAAATCGCCCAGAACTCGGAGCAGGCGCGCGGCATTGCCGAGAAAGCGGCGCAATCGGTGGTCATTGCCTCGGACAAGGTTAACAGCCTGGGGGCGGCCGCCTCGGAGATCAACAATGTCATCTCCGTCATCACCGAGATCTCGGACCAGACAAAACTGCTCGCTCTTAACGCCACCATCGAAGCGGCACGGGCGGGTGAGGCGGGCAAGGGCTTTGCCGTGGTGGCCAACGAGGTGAAGGATCTCGCCACCCAGACCAGCAAAGCAACGGATGACATCCGTACCAAGGTCCATGCCATCCAGGCGGCCACCGACGCCACCATTCGGGAGATCGGCATCATTCACGGGGTCATCGACGAAGTTAATGCCGTGGTGGCGACCATTGCCGCAGCAGTGGAGGAACAATCGGTCACTACCCGGGACATTGCGGAAAGCATCGCCCGGGTGACGGACGGCATCAAGGAGATGACCGCTCATGTTCTGACCACCACCGAATCGGTGAGCGAAGTAAACCGACTGATCGCCGACTCCGCCCAGCTCGCCCATCTCGTCGCCGAATCGATGAACGAGGTCGCAGCGGAAAGCAGCAGGATCAAGGCAGACTCGACCAAAGTGTATGCCAGCGGCATGGAAGTGGCAAGTCTCGGCAAGGATATCGAGCGTTCGCTTCAGACCTTCAGACTGCCGGATTCTCTCAGGGCAGCCCGAAAAAGCGGTGTGCGGACCTTCATCACCTTTACCAGCGAGTACAGTGTCGGCGTTGCCGGCATCGACGAACAACATAAGAAAATCATGGATTTCATTAATGAGATCCACGCCGCCGTCAAAAAGGAAAGCTCGCTTGAGCAGATCAAAAAAATCCTCGGCGACATGGCAAAATTCGTGGTGGATCACTTTGCGACCGAGGAAAAGTACTTCGATCGGTTCAACTATCCGGACAGCGCCAAACACAAGGCCATTCATGAAAAACTGCTTGGCCAGGTCTCCGCCGTCATCACCAGGATCACTGCCGGCGAGGACGTCAACCTCATCGAGGTGCTGACCTTCCTGAAGAACTGGCTGCAAACCCATATCCTGATCGAGGACAAGCAGTACGGCCCCTTTCTCAACAAACACGGAGTCAAATAGAACATGGAGCGAGGACGGGCACGGTTTCCTTTTGGTTTGCCGGTGCCCTTCCCTGCCCTGCTCCCTCACCCGAAACGCAACAAAAAAGTTGCATATCAGGAGCCCATTCCCGGGTCATCGGGCTCTGCGCTATGTCTGCCAACTGAAAACTCCCAAAAATGCAACATTAATGATGCACCTCATCTTTTCCATTTCTCGATCCAACACCCTGAAATTTCGCTAGAAAACAACTCCTTTTTTCACGGCATCCCGCTTGACCGCCGGCTGGCGGCATCTCTTGCAACCATGATGCAACAAAAAAGTTGCGCCTTGTGCCATTCTTACCCGGCCGGCACAGCTCTGAACCAGCAAAGGAAACGTCATTTTTTTCTCGTAACACCATGAAATAAAAAAAGAAAAAGCACAACTTTCTTCTTTTCGGCACAACCGGGCATGATTGGTGCTAAATACCCAAAGCACAAGGAATGACCAATGAAACAGATCCTCTCCCGTATACATTTCCCGGCCTTTTTTCTTTTCCTTTTCCTGCCGGCCCAGGCCTGGGCACTGCAGCCCCATGGCGAGCCGGAGGGAATGTATGTCCATCAAATGGCGCACATCCTCTTCAGCGGCGCCCTGCTTTATCTCTATCTGCACACCCGCAGCACCCCGGACCTGGTCAGTCGCGGCTGGCGTTATCTGCAGATGTTCTGTCTGCTGACCATTGCCTGGAATATCACTGCCCTTGTCGGTCATTATGTTTCCGACCTCCACAGCCAGAGGGCGGCCGACGGTGTGACGGATATCGTCGATTTTTTCTATACCCTGACCAGAATGGATCATTTTCTTTTTGTTCCGGCCATCTTTGCCCTGCTGGTCTGCCTCCGCACCTTTTATCGCGAGGCCGGGGAGGAAAAGATCAAATGACAGCCCCGCCGCCGTTATCGTTCGCCATTGTTGTCGATCTGGCCGGTTCGGCCATGGTTATCCTCTTCTCCTTTCTTTCCCTGCGCTACTCCTATTTCCTTGCCAAACGACAGCCAGACAACTTCCTCTGGGGATTTCTCTTTTATTTCTCCATCGCCATCTCCGCCTTTGCCATTTCCCGGGGTGTTGGTCATATCGCCCGCCAGCTTCTGGTGCTGAGCGGGCGTGAAAATGTCTGGGAGATTCTTTCGCCCTACTCTGGCGGTTTCAACACCCTGCTGCTCATCTCGGTCTCCGCCGTCACCATTTACTACCACAAGGGACTGGCCGCCTATAAAATCATCAGCAGTGAGGCGGCAAAACTCGCTGAGGCCAATCTGAAACTGGCCGACAGCGCCTGCGAATTGCAGAAGATGAACAACCATCTCGAAGAGATGGTGGAGGAACGCACCCGCGACCTCTCCAAATCGGAAAAGAAATTCCGCCACTTTTTCGAAAACTCCAAGGACATGGTCTATTTCTGCAATGCCGGTGGCGAAATCTCCGACATCAACACAAGCGGACTCGTCATGCTCGGTTACGAAGAGCGGCCACCCACCATCAATCTCCTCTCCTTTTTCAAAAGCGAGGAAACCCTGACCCGGTATCTTACCACCCTGCACGAAATGGGCTTTGTCAGTGACTTCGAACTGGAACTGCAAACACAAGATGGCTCCACCCGCCACATTCTGCTGACCGCCAATGCCATCCGCGACGGGCAAGGCAACATGATCGGCTGCGAAGGCATCGCCAAGGACATGACCCGATTGCGCCAGATGACCGAACAGCTGATCAACCAGGAAAAAATGGCCTCGGTCGGCCAGATGGCTGCCGGCGTGGCCCATGAAATCAACACCCCGCTCGGCATCATTCTCGGCTACGCCCAACTCATGAAGGATGACTGGGATAAAGATGACGAAGTGTACCAGAATCTCGAGGTCATTGAGCGGCAGGCCTTGGCCTGCCGAAAAATCGTTGCCGATCTTCTCAAGTTTTCCCGCCGCTCGGAACGGGCCAAACGAGAACTCGCCATCAACGCCATCATCGAGGAAGTGCTGGCGGTCAGCGAGCACCATCTCAATATCAGCCGCATCAGCGTCATCCGCAACTTCACCGCCGATCTGCCGCCGATCGTCGGCGACCCGGAACGCCTGCGCCAGGTCTTCATCAATCTCTTCACCAACGCCCAGCATGCCATGGAACAGGGCGGAGAACTCTTTCTCTCCTCCCGGTACGACAACAACGCCGCCATGGTGGAGGTCACGGTGCGGGATACGGGCACCGGCATTGCCGAGGAAATCAAATCAAAAATCTTCGACCCTTTTTTCACCACCAAGGAAGTGGGAAGAGGAACCGGGCTCGGTCTCTCCGTCGCCTACGGCATAGTCCGCGATCATGGCGGAACAATATCGGTGACCAGCCCGGCGGTTGCCCCACTGACCGACCCCGAGAGACCGGGAACCATTTTTTGCCTGCGGTTCCCGATCGCCCCCGAGGAAGAACAGGCGATAAACGAATGAGCATCAGGAGGAATTATGGCCGAGATAATCGTACTGGATGACGTGCAGGACGCAAGCATGCTCATCAAGAAGATTCTCACCAAAAAAGGGCACACAGTTCACGCCTTCACCGAGGAGGAGGAGGCTATCGCTTTTGTCAGGGGACATAAGATCGATCTGGCGATCCTCGACATCAAGCTGAAAAAGATGAGCGGCATCGAAGTGCTCGCCCATCTGAAACAGATTCGGCCGGACATCCGGGCCATCATGCTCACCGGCTACCCGACGGTGGAAACGGCGCGGGAGGCGATCAGCCTCGGGGCCAGGGAATACTGCGTCAAGCCCATTGACCGGGATGAACTGGAAGACAAGGTCGCCAGGGTGCTTGCCGGCTGACCGGCCCGGTCGGACAGCCGGTTGCGGAATGAGCAGAGATGAGCCGGGGCGTATCGACAACACAATACGGCAGCCAGACAAACTCAAGCAGGAGGGAATCATGAAAAAAACTGTTTACTCCATCTGCGGCATGTGCACGGTGCGCTGCCCGATCCGCGTGGAGACCGAGGACAACCGGGTGACGTGGATTGAAGGGAACCCGCATCTGCTGGGCGGCGCGCTCTGCGCCAAGGGTTCGGCCGGCATGGCGCTCATTGACGACCAGGAACGGCCGCAGCAACCGCTCATCCGCGAGGGTGGACGGGGCGCGGGTCGCTGGCGCAAGGCGAGCTGGCCCACCGCCTATGACTACATCGCGGAAAAGCTGAAAAAAATCAAGAAAGAGCATGGCGCGGAATCGGTTGTCCTTTCCTCCCGCGGCGGCCCCTGGCAGAACCTGTACAAAACCTTCATCCACGCCTTCGGCTCCCCCAACTACACCAATCATGACTCGACCTGCGGCCGCAACACCCATCACGCCAGCCTCTCCATCAACGGCGTGGGCCGCAAGGATTTTCAGTACGACATCAAGAACGCCAACCATCTGGTGCTGTTCGGCCGCAACATGTTCGCCTCCCTGCGCATCGCCGAAAACCTCCAGACCATGGACATGCTCGATCGCGGCGGCCGGCTGACCTACGTCGATGTCCGCCAGAGCATGACCGGCCTCAAGGCCACCCGTTTCTTCCAGGTGCGGCCCGGCACCGATTACGCCCTGGCGCTGGCCATGATCCACGAGATCATCAGGCGCCGGATCTACGACGAGGCCTTCATCAGCCGCTATGTCAGCGGTTTCGACGATCTCTGCGCCTTCATCGAACCCTACACCCCGGCCTGGGCCGCCGAGGAATGCGGGGTCAAGGACAAGGCGATCAAGGCCTTTGTCGACGAGGTGGCCGAGGACCGGCCCAAGGTCATCTTCCATCCGGGCTGGAATCTCTCCCGCTACAAGGATTCCTTTTACGCCAGCCGCGCCCTCCACATTCTCAACGTGCTGATGGGCAACATCGAAATGGAGGGCGGACTGACCATCCCCAAGGGGGCGGGTGACTGCGGCATCAAGGGCATCCGTCAGCTCGACTGTCCGAAACCGGACATCAAGCGGGCGGACGGAGTCGGCTGGAAATATCCCCATTTCGACAAGGGTCCCGGCCTCCAGCATCTCTTCTTCAACGCCATGCTGACCGAGGACCCCTATCCGGTCAAGGCATGGATCGCCATGCGCCACGATCCGTTCGTCTGCATGCCTGATCCGCGCAAACAGAAGGAGGCCTTCGACAAATGCGACCTGCTGGTGTCCATCGACACCCACTACAGTGAATTCGGCTGGTATGCCGATGTCATCCTGCCGGAATCGACCTATCTGGAACGGGACAATCCCATCTGCCAGCAAAAGGGGCTCAAACCGCGGCTCGCCGTCCGCCGTAAAGCGGTCGACCCGACCTTCGACACCAAGCCCTCCTGGGAGATCTTCAAACAGCTGGCCGACCGCCTCGACATCGGCGAACACTTCCCCTACAATTCCATCGAGGAGCTGTGGGCATGGCAGCTCGAACCGACCGGCTTCACCATGGCGGATTTCGAGAAAAAGGGATTTATTTCTCTCTCCGACAAACCAATCTATTACGACCGCGACAAGCTGGACGGCTATTTCAAGACGCCGTCCGGCAAGATCGAGATCATCAGCCAGAAGCTGCAAAAGGCCGGACTCGAATCGCTCAAAGCCTACCAATCGCCGATCAAGCCGCCCAAGGGGATGTTCCGCCTGGTCTACGGCCGCTCCGCGGTCCACACCCACGGCCACACCATCAACAATCCCCTGCTCTCCGAACTGATGCCGACCAACACCCTGTGGATCAACACCCGGGCCGCCGGCAAGCTCGGCATCAACGACGGCGACCTGGTCGAGGTGCTGTCCGAGGACAACAGCTATTCCGGTATCATTCAGGCTCATGTCACCGATTTCATCCATCCGGAGGCGGTCTACACCGTCCATGGCTTTGGTCGCCAGATTCCACTGCAGACCAGGGCATATCACGCGGGATTAAGCGACCAGAAACTGATGATCGGCAAACTGGACGACTGGGACCAGGCCGGCGGCGCGATCAATCTCTGCGAGGCCTTTGTCCTTGTCCGGCGCAGCGCCAGAAACCCGAAGAGGAGGGTGGAGTTATGAACAGATACATGATTTACCTCAACACCAAACGATGCATCGGCTGCCATGGCTGCGAGGTCCACTGCAAGACCAACAAGCGGTTGCCGGTCGGCCCCATCCTCTGCGAGATCGACCACAAACCGCTCAAATCGATCAAGGGGGTGCCAAAGACGGAATTCTCCTTCCGCTCCTGCTATCACTGCGAGGACCCGGCCTGCGTGCCCATCTGCCCCACCGGCGCCATGCAGAAACGGGAAGACGGCATCGTCTATGTCGACAACGAAAAATGCGTCGGCTGCATGGCCTGCCAGGGGGCGTGTCCCTGGCAGATCCCCCAGCACAATCCGCTGACCAACAAGGCGGTGAAATGCGATTACTGCATGGATCGCCTTGATGCGGGCCTGAAACCGGCCTGTGTGACCAAATGCACCACCCACGCCCTGACCTTCGTCAGGTTGCAGGAGCTATAAACCGAGATGGACGGAAAACGCGAACCGCGTGGACCGCTTATGGGAAAAGCAGGTGGGCAACACCACTGCCTTTTATCTCACAACAAGGAGGGAGTATGAAAGAGAAGCTGAAGTATCTGGGAATGATGCTGTCGATTTTTGCCATCTTCTGCTGGACGGCGTCTCCGGTCGCGGCCCAGCAGGAGGCAGCAGCTCCGGCGGGGCCGACGCTCGCAATCGACAAGACGGAACTGAAAAACGGCGGGGTCATCAAGGTCACCGGCCAGGCCCCTGCCGGCATGCCGGTTTATCTGGAGGTATGGGCCGCCGACAAGTCGGTCCGCGCCAATTTTTTTGATAACAAAAAAGATGCAAAAACAGGCCAGATTCCCTATGTCTTTTATCTGACCTATGACATGCCGGCCTATTACAAAATCTTTGTGCCGGTCGATCAGAAAGAGAAATTTGCAGAACTCAAAAAAGCCGGCAAAAAATGGAAATACTCGGAGGCGGTGAAAGAACTGGGCGCCGATGCCGCCTATAGCGTCCCGGCCAAAATGAAAATCGATCGTTACAAGGCGACCCTGATGGCGAGCATTATCGGCAGCCGCGGTGATCTGCTGTCCCAGATGGACGACAAGGAAAACCGAAAGCGCTCCATGAATCTCGTCAAGGCCCGCTTCAAGGACATGGAGAAGGTTTTGAGCCCGGATGTCGTCGTCAATCCGGACGGCACCTTTTCCGCGGAAATCACCATCCGCGAAGGTCTGGCGCCCGGCAAGTACAATATCGTCGCGGTCTGTGACAAAAACCTCAAAAGCACACCCGTTGTTTTTGAAAACAAAATCTCCTTTCCCCTGGTTTATCTCGGCACCGCCGGTACCAGCCAGAACATTCTCTGGCCCTTTCTCCTCTGCCTTGTCATCTCCATCTTCGGGGTGCTGATGGGCGCAGGCGGCGGTTTTATCTTAAACCCCATTCTGGTCAGTCTCTTTCCCCTGCCGCACACCATTGTCGCCGGCACCGTCACCCCCACCGTCCTCTTCTCCCAGGGCAGCGGTATTTACAACTATTCCAAGATCAAATTCATCAACTGGAAACTGGGCTGCGGCATCGGCTTCGCCATGCTGGTGGGAGGTTTCATCGGCCCCAAACTGACCGAACTCATCACCCTCGACCAGTTCAAATTCGCCTTTGGCTGGATTCTTCTTGTCCTGGCCGCTCTCATGTACTGGCAGACCACCGCCGGCTATCTCGCCAAAAACAAGAAGGAACAGGCCATTTTGAAAGAGTTCAAGAAACGTGCAGAAGAAGCCGCCAAGGCGAAACAATAAAGAGGAGGAACAACAATGAAAGTTGATTTCTGGGGTCAGGAATTTGAAGCGAACATGATCGTCGGCTGCATCGGCGGTTTTCTCATTGCCGTAATGTCCTCCATGTTCGGGTTCGGCGGCGGTCCCTTTATGGTGCCGCTCATGACCGTCGGCCTGCGTCTGCCGATGTACATCGTCGTCGGCAGCTCGCTGCTCGCTATCTTTTTCAACACCTCGATGAGTTCCATCCGTCATTTCCAGTTCGGCAACTTCGATCTCATCCTCTTTCTCAGCATGTTTCCCGCCGCATTGCTCGGCGGTTACATCGGTCCGCAGATCGCCAAACGAGTCAACCCGATCATCGTCAAGCGGGTTGCCTGCGTTGGCCTGCTGCTCCTCGGCCTCAATTTGCTGGGGCTCTATTGATCGTCGCTCTCCCTCCCTCTCCGGCTCCGCCACTGCCCCGTCCTCTCTCCGGGGTGGGGGTCGGAGAGGGATTTCAGCACGGTTTTTTTGTGAACCGGCTTGTGAAAAATGATGGTCCCGCAAAAAACCGCAAACCATGGCAGGCGGGAAAGCGAAAACAACGAGTTACAAAACACGGCCCGTCGGAATCGTCGCTTTTTGCGATTCCGCCAAAAAGGATGGTCTCGTAAAAAGTGGAACTTAACCACAGAGACCACAGAGTGCACAGAGGGAACTAATTGTAATTAAAGATTTTTCCTCTGCGTGCTCTGTGCGCTCTGTGGTGAAAAAAGACTTTTTACGGGTTTGTCAAAAAGGGTTTGCCACAATGCGCACCATCATCGGCAACCTCACCCGGCAACTGCTCGCCCCCCGTCATGCGGCCAGGGTGAAATACCGGCAATTCAAGGAACTTCTCCGCCTTGATCGCCTCTGTCACGAGCGACTGGCTGAGCTGGAAGAGTTCCTGTCCGGTGACCGCCATGTTGACCCATGCCGACTGCGCGACATGCACCGACATTTGGCGGACGGGGTATCGGCCATGGTGGCCTGCCTCAACCGCATGGCACCCGGTGCCCACCCGACGCTGCGGGCCCGATATAAAAAAATCGATTTTTACGGCCGCATTGCCCTGACCCCCTTACGATTGTCGGCAGACGGTCCCTTTATCCTCTTCCTTGACCGCTGCCGCGGAGATGATGAGCATGCCGGAGGCAAGGGCCTGCATCTCTGCCAGATCAAACAGCAACTCGACCTGCCGGTGCCGGATGGCTTCATCATCTCCACCGCCGCCTTCGACCACTTCCTTGCCGGCAACGACCTCCGCAAACAAATCAACGCCATTCTGGCCCGGACCGATATCAACTCTCTCCCGTCACTGACGGACGCCTCCCATGCTCTGCGCGACCTCATCGCCACCGCGGAGCTGCCGCGCAGACTGCAGAAGGAGATCATGACCGCCGCAGACCGGCTCGCCGCCCGCCATGATTGCCGTTTTTTCGCCGTCCGCAGCAGCGCGGTGGGAGAAGATTCGGTTCTCTCCTTTGCCGGTCAGTATGACTCGCTGCTCACCGTCGACCACACTGCCATCCTGGCCGCCTACAAGCAGGTGCTGGCAAGCAAGTATTCCCCGCGGGCGCTCTCTTACCGGATCCGCAACGGACTGTTTGACGAAGAAACTCCCATGGCGGTACTGGTGCTGGAAATGGTTGATGCCCGCTGCAGCGGAGCGGCCACATCGGTTGTGACGGAAAAAGGGGATCTCAGCGAAGTCGTCATCCATGCCACCGAGGGATTAGGCGACCGCCTGCTCGGCGGGAAAAGCGCGACCCAAACCATTACCGTCATTGCAGACGGAAAAAGCTTTCGCATTAAGCAGCAGCCGTCGACAAGGCCGATTTCACCGGGAATGTCTCCTTCCCCATCCATCAGCTCTGCCACCCCCATCCTGTCGGACCTCCATGCTCACCAACTCGCCGGCTGGTGTCGAATGCTGAACGATTATTACCACGTCCCCCAGGAAATCGAGTGGAGCCTTGGCAGAGATGGTCGGCTCCTGCTGCTACAGACGCGCTGCACCCTCAACGCATTCCCGGAACAGATAACAAGCCGACCGGATATCAGCGATTTTCCTACGGCGATGCTGACCGGGCAGCCGGCAGCAAACGGCGCCGGCTGTGGCGAGGTCTTTCTCCTGGAAAACGAGGCACAACTCGGAACAGTCCCAGCCAATGCCGTTCTCGTCACCGCCATCACTCCCCCCGCTTATGTTCCGGTGCTCAGCCGGGTCAGCGCCGTGGTGGCCGATCTCGGTTGCGCCGCCGACCATTTTTCCTCGGTGGCCCGCGAACTGGGGGTGCCGGTGGTTGTCGGCACCGGCCAGGCCACCACGACCCTTGTCCCCGGCCAGATCATCACCGTCTGGGGAGATGGCGGCCAGGTTTTTGCCGGACCCATCGCCTCTCTGCTCCACCACCCCGTGTACCGGCGACGGGTTCCGACGCTTCCCGCCCACCATGCTTTGGCCAAGGCTGCCCCCTTCCTTTTTCCCCTCCGGCTGATCTCTCCGGCAACCTCCGATTTTTCCGCTGATAACTGCCGCTCGCTTCATGACGTCATCCGTTTTGTCCACGAAATGGGGGTCCAGTCCATGTTTTATCAGGCGCGGCGACGCTCCCTGCCCGCCAGGGACACCTTCTGTCTGCAATGCGGACTGCCGCTGACCCTCTATATCCTCGATCTGGGCGGCGGGGTCAGGACGGTTGCCGGAGATGCCGGCACCATCACCCCCGACGATCTGCTCTCCGTACCCCTCACCGCTCTGCTGCAAGGGCTGACCCATCCGGGAATCACCTGGCATCATCGCCACTTCGATTGGAAACACTTCAGCGAGACGATCATGGGTGACGGCATTGTCAGCCATGATGATCCCAGCTTGGCAAGCTATGCCCTCGTTTCGTCCGATTACCTGAATCTGAACCTGCGCTTCGGCTATCATTTTGCCGTCCTTGACTGCTTGTGCAGCGTCACTGCTGAAGCGAATTACATCATCCTCCATTTCGCCGGGGGCGGGGGTGATGCCCGCGGCATCGAACTGCGCCTCATGCTGCTGGCAGACGTTCTGAAAAGATTCGGATTTACTGTGACAGGCAAAGGGGATTTGCTTGAGGCGCGGTTCCTGCGCTATAATGAAACGGTGCTGCGCCAGCGGCTCGACATGGTGGGACGTCTGCTGGCCGCTACCCGGTTATTGGACATGACTATCACTGACGAAAAAATGGCGCTGGACATGGCGGAACGGTTCATGAACGGGACGTATGACTTTTCCGGCGGCACTCACTCGATCAGATAACACCTTTAACTTGATGCACTTTAGACACTTTAGGCATTTTAGACACTTTAGGCACTTTAGGCACTTTAACACATAACCACTCCAGTGGTGACATCAGGAGTTCTGAACGTACCCGTAAATGTCTGCCTATCACCTCAACTGGATTACCAGAAGTCTCGCCGTCGGCCATGCGCCGATGTCCTATGCTGAACTCGATGCCATCAGGGATCAGGGGATCGATGCCATTGTCAACCTCTGCGGCGAGTTCTGCGATCTGCACCAGATCGAACGGGATTCCGGCTTTGAGGTCTACTTTCTGCCCATTTCCGACGACTCGACACCGGACATGGCCGAAATGGAAAAAGGGCTGCACTGGCTCGACGAGGCCATCTATCTCGGCAAGAAGGTTCTGGTCCACTGCCGCCACGGCATCGGCCGGACCGGAACCTTTGTCACCGCCTACCTGCTGCGACGTGGGCTCGGCATAAAGATGGCGGAAAAGGCACTAAAAAACAGTAAAGCCACCCCCAGTCATTTCTCCCAGTGGCGACTGCTGAAAAAATACGGTAAGCAGACGGGAACGCTGACCATCCGTGAGCCAAGTCTGGAAAACCGCGACATTGTTGACCTGAGCGGTTTCTTCGCCGAATATGAAGGGCTGGTAACAGAAGTGGAAAACCGGATCATTCTTTTCACCGGCGGGCAGACGCCGCGCTGCGGCATCGACCGGACGGATGGTTGCCGGCGCTACTTCGAACTGCCGCTCATCGAGGCCATCTATCTGAGCAACAAGATGAACAAAACCCTGAGCAGCACCGTGCGCGAAGAGGTCATCGCCAGGGCGATTATCGCCTCCCGTCTGAGCCGCCGCCTGGCCCAGAGGGCCGAGGTGACAACCATCACCGAGCTGGAGGCATTCTATCTGCGGGAGAAAATCGACTGCCCGCTGCTCAGGCAGTCATGTCTGATGGAAAAATTCAGACCCCTGAGCTGCCGCCTTTATGGTATCACGCCGCCATTGCCCGATTTCCCCGACTGCGACACCATGCTCGACAGCCTCTCCCGTACCGTGTTCCTTGCCCTTTCCGGTGTGTTGCCGGAAAAATCGCTGTTTCGCGCCTCCTGCGCCGACACCGTGTCCGGCAGATTTATCCAGACCTATTTTCATTACCTGAACGCCATGGGGAAAGCCGGATGAAAAAGAACGCGGAGCCGCCGATCACCACCCCGCAGCCCCTGGTGCTGCTCGTCGATGACGAACCGGACATGCTCAGCATGCTGAGTCTCATCGTCCGCCGCCAGTGCCGGTGTGACGTCACCCTCGCCACCAGCGGCGCCGAAGCGGTCCGGGAGATGAAACGCCATTGCCCTGACGTAGTGGTCACCGACATCAAGATGCCGGACCTGGACGGTCTGACGTTGCTCAAAAAAATCCGGGAACTTGACGAAACCGTGTCAGTCATCATCATGACCGGTTACGGCACCATTGAAATGGCGGTACAGGCCCTGAAGGACGGGGCCTATGATTTTCTCGAAAAGCCCTTCGACAAGGACCACATCATCCGGGTCATCCGCAACTGCCTCGAACGCACCAGACTGCTGCGCGACAACCGGCAACTCCAGGAACGTCTGGCCGGGGTAAGCCCGCCGACAGGCTTCGTCGGCCAGTCTCCGGCCCTGCGGCGGGCCATGGAACTCATCGCCAGGGTGGCGGATACCGATGCCACCGTGCTGATCCGGGGCGAATCGGGCACCGGCAAGGAAGGAGCGGCGCGGGCCCTGCACTCATTAAGCAGCAGGCGCCGGCAGAAGATGATCGTCGTCAACTGTCCGGCCCTGCCGGAGCAGATTCTTGAAAGCGAGCTGTTCGGTTACCACAAGGGGGCGTTTACCGGCGCGACGCAGGACAAACAGGGGCTCTTCCTTGCCGCCAATCATTCGACGATCCTCCTCGATGAAATCGCCGACATCCCGGTCTCCATCCAGACCAAACTGCTGCGCGTTCTCCAGGAAAAGGAGATTCAGCCCCTGGGCCAGAACGATACGATCAAGATTGACGTCCGGGTCGTTGCCTCCACCAATCAGAACCTGGAGGGCAAAATGGCAACCGGAGAATTCCGGGAGGATCTCTTTTACCGCCTCAATGTCGTGACCGTCACCATGCCGAGCCTGCGGGAGATGCAGGACGACATCCCCATCCTTGTCCGCCATTTCCTCCACATCTATGCGCAGCAATACAAACGGCCGCATCTGACCATTACCCCGGAGGCAATGGCGATGCTCTACCACCGCCCCTGGCCCGGCAATGTCCGGGAGTTGCAGAACACCATCCAGCGGGCCGTGCTGCTGGCCTCGGGAAACAGCATTGACGTGACCGCGATCAGCGCCACCGTGAACGAAGAAGAGGAACAGGCACGATCGGACGCCTTTCAGCAGCTGACTCAGCTGCCGTATAATGATGCCAAAGCAACCATCGTCGACCGTTTTTCCACCTTTTACATCACCGAACTGCTGATGAGACATCATGGTAATGTCTCGGCGGCGGCCAAGGAAAGCGGCATCGACCGCCAGGCGTTGCAACGCCTCATGCGGCGCTATAAAATACGCTCCGACAATTTCAGGATCAACGACTGATGAGGAGGGAAAAGCGGGGTGCGACCGACACTTCACCCTGTCAGGAAGTGAAAGCCACGAACTCGGTCTGTTCCATGGCCAGTTCCATGTGGAAACGGCTGGTGCCGATGGCAAACGAAATCCGGCGGTTGCTCTGATAATCCATCTCCGGGGTAAGAGTGATGGCGTTATTTAAGGACAGCGCCTTGGGCTGGCCGCAGTAGGAAGTAAGGTCAAACTTGCTTTCCACCATGCTCATGGCCCGTCCCATCATCTGATTGGTCATCTCCCCCATGGTGTCAATCACCTCGTTCGAGGTATGCTCCTTGGCCAGCTCCGCCTCCGGCAATCCCATGCTGGTCATGTAACTGCGATAGAGATCCATTGCCGCCTCGGCTGAAAAATTCATAATCACCAGCCCATTGTAATCGCCGGAAAACATGACGAAACACCCTACCTCCGGTTTCAGGCTCACCTGGGGGATAGCCTGAAAGGTGGTGGAATACTTGATCGTTTTCTTCGTGCTTTTTTCCAGGGTCTTCTTGATCGCCTGGGCAAAGATATTTGCTACGATATCAATCGTTTCCTGTTCAGCAACCATGGATGTTCACGCTCCTGTTCTGTAAATAATCTTCCCTCGACAGCTCCCATTGTGCATGATGGGCTCGCGTCGTGTCAATATTTTTCGCGCACTGCCAACGCCCCGATATTGTCCTCTATCGAACACACGGAAATACCTTGACATGACAACAATTATCAGGTTATTTTTTGTGTTGTTTTCCCGTGCGGCAGGTGCCGATAGGCACGGGAATCATGCGCAGAACCATCAGCACGATGTTTTTCCCCATCCCCTGCCTCCGGCATGGCTGTAAGACAATCGTAGATTTCATCAACCCTTTGTTTCTCGCCGTCCCTTGAAAAAGAATATCTTTTTGACCCTTTCCGCGCTGCCCTTTCTGCTGCCAGCCTTCTGGCGCTTGGTGGAACAAGGCTTCAGCCGCCCCATCGGACTGCTGTCCGATTGCGCCCTCGGACTGCTGCTCTGGTTGGCTATACTGTTCCTCCCTCACTGGCTACGTATGCTTCCGCTCCTGCTCTGGGCCGTCTTCCAGATCGGCGCAATTGAACTTTACGCAGCCATGCAACGCTTCCCCAGCTGGCAAGATGCCCACTATCTCTTTGACCCGGTTTTCATAAAAAACAGTACGGCCGGACTCAATCTTACCGCCCCATACAAGACGGCGACAATGCTCGCCACGGTCATTCTCTTCATGGCGTTGCCCTCTCGCAGACCAGCATGGCGATCGGCAGGGCTTGGCCTGTCCATCACACTCATCCTCTTTGCGACCCATGGCGCTCTGAGTCCGAAATTCGCCGACACCGCCATCGCCGCCCGATTCAACCCCCTTCACTGGCTTATCAACGACGCCGTTGCCGTGCTGTTGCGACCCGCTGCTCCTGCCCTGACGGAATCTGATCTTCCGGCAGGGGTACGTCAGCTCGATCTAAACGGAACACCCCTGACGGCAAAAGGACAGGCCAAAAATGTTCTCATTGTCGTTCTGGAGGGGATCACCGGACTCTACCACCCGGAAATCCGCCAGGCAATGCAGGTTACCGACAATGCCATGGTGATGGAGGGACTTGTCGAAAATACCCGACACGCCATGCTGATTCCCGACTTTGTCACCCACAGCGTCCAGACCATTCGTGGCCTCTATGCCATTCTTTGCGGCGATTTCAGCAAACTATCCATGAAAACACCCAAGGCGCTCGAACTGCCTCCAGGATCGGAACAGGCACAAAATGCCCTGCCGGCCCAGCTGGCCGCCCATGGCTGGAGCACTCATTTCCTCCAGGGTGCTGGTCTGACCTTTATGAGCAAGGATCGCATCATGCCGAAAATAGGCTTTCAGCATGTGCACGGTCAGGAGTGGTTCAACGAACAAGATCCCTATCCTTTTGAATGGGGCGTAAGTGACCCGACTTTTTTCAAGGGGGCGCGCCGCTACATCGCCGATCTGCAGGCAAAAGGAGATCCCTGGATGCTGACCCTGCTCACCGTCGGCACGCATCACCCTTACGCCCCGGCATCTGAAGCCGTCTCCCGGCGTTATCCGAACAGAGTGCAGGCCGCGGTGGCCATGCTGGATGAAGCGGTAGCCGACTTTCTTAAAGGAATCAGGGAAGACGGCGTGCTGGAAAACACCCTGATCATTATCACTTCAGATGAATCACACGGTGCGCCCTTTGCCGAATGGATGTGCAGCTGGGGGCTCGGAATCGTCATGGCGCCGGAACAGAAGAAGCTGCCGCGCCTGAAACAGGGAACCTTCGGCCTGGTCGATATCAGCGCATCGGTGTTGGACTACTTCGGCCTGCCCCAGCCGGCAACCATAATCGGCAGAAGTTTTTTCCGGGATTACGACAAGCCGAGGGAAATGGTTGCCTATACCGCCGGCAAACTGCGCTGGCACACAACGGACAATCTGCGCTACGAATGCGGCTGGAATTCAGACACCTGCCTGGTGACGGAGGCCGACAGCCTGCTCGGCTATCCCGCCATTCCCCTGCGGCCTGACACGAACAACATGGCTCCTCTTCTTTTTTCCCGGGCTGCATTTCTCGACAACAAGCTGATCAACAAAACCGGCCCGCGGGAAATGCGTTTTGCCAACGGGGAGATCCGTCGTCTGCCAACCAAAGTAATCAACGAATGGTCGGAAAATCTCATTGGTGCCCAGTACCTCGATTTCCCGAAAAACTCGAAAATTCATGTCTCCATGCGAATCAGAGCGATAGAGGCTGATGAACACGGCATCCTGTTGCAACTCAATCTCCGCCAGTATGAACATCTGGTGGGCGACATATCCTACCCTCCCTTTCCCCTGCTGCACAAAGGCGAGGTGACGGAGATCGCATTCGACTTTGAAAACCCGAAACAACGGGAGGCTTTTTCTTTTCATCTCTTCGGCGCCGGCAACAATGCGGCAGTACAAATCGAAGAATTCAATATCATTGTAGACAGCCAAGGCAGTTGACCTATGCTTGTTGAGGATATTTCACCGCCATGACAACTCGGATCATCTTTCTTGTGATTCTTTTCTGTCTCCTTTCCTCTGTCGCTGCTTTTACTGACCAAGAAGCGTTGTCCGCCGACAAGACCGCCCTCATCACTCCGGCCACCCCGGAACCGCACCGCTTTGTCGTCCGCGGCAGCGAGCTTGTCGACCGGACAACCGGAGCCCCCCTCTTTTTGCGGGGGATCGGCTACTCACCCTTTCTGCCCGGCGACGGCTCCCCGCTGCACGGGGCCAATCCCGGCGATAACGGCCGCTACCCGGATCATTTCGCCCGCATCCGCGAACTGGGGGCCAGCTATCTCCACGTCTTTCCCCGCCTTATGCCGGCGGGCTTCTTTGCCGAACTGGACAAAACCGATCTGCTCTACGGGCAGGATATCTGGGTGCACTGCTGCGAGGAGGACTTCCTTGCCGAGGAATTCCAGCAGCGCACCCTGGCACAGATCCGGGAGGTCATCGACCATACCTATACGGTCGGCCGTCCTGACCGCCTGGTGCTCTTTTCGGTGGGTGATGAACTGGAAGCGGCGGCGGTGGCCCGCACCGACAGTCGTCATCCGGAAGTACGCGATTATCAGGGTAAGCATGTGGTGGTCAGCGGCCGCACCCCCACCGAGGTTGCCCTGGCCCGCCTCATTGACGGCGCCATCGAATACGAGCTGAGCCGTTATGGTCAGCGTCACCTTTACACCCACACGAGCTGGACCCATATCGGTCCGGTGGCGGAGCGCCCCGATCTTGAGGTGGAGAAAAAAAGCGTGCTGCTGCCGGACATGGGTGATCTGCTCTGTCTCAACATCTACACCTATGCCCGGGGGGTCGTCACCTCGCCGCCCGGTTCGGTCACGAAAACCGCTTATCAGGGCTATCTCGAAGACCTGGTCCGCCTGACCCAAAAACCTATCATTATCACCCAGGTCGGCCTCTCCACCTCGCCCATTGCCCCCAAACCCTGGGTGCCAGGCTTCGGAGGCCACTGCATCAAAGAGGTGCCGCCGGTCTTCCTGGCCATCTGGCAGGACCTGCGCACCGCCAGGGGCAAGGAACAATTTGCCGGCCTGGTCTTTTTCGAACTGCATGACGAATGGTGGAAAAGCGGCGAATACTGGGAGGATCAAATCCGGCACGAAGAAGACGATCCTGAGGAGTGGTTCGGTCTCTACGCGATCGGCAAGGACAACAGACTGCTGCCCAAGGGCGCCATCCCGGACACCGTTCGCTCCCTTTTTACCATGCCATAAGACTGAAAACATTCAATCCTTTGCCGCGACATACCTATCAACCATGCTTGTCACCTGTCAATCCATCAGCAAGTCGTTCGGCGCCCAGCAGCTTTTCACCAACATCAACCTGACGTTCTCAAGCGGGGAACGGCTCGGTCTCATCGGCCCGAACGGCTCCGGCAAATCCACCCTGCTGAAGATCCTGGCCGGTCAGGAAACACCTGACAGCGGCAAACTTATCTGCCAAAAAGGGGTAAAAATCACCTATCTTGCCCAGCAGGACCATTTTGCCCCTGACCTGACTATCGAAAAGGCCTTAGAGCGGGCCACGGCGGGGGATGACGAGGCGACCAGAGTTGCCCGGGTGCGGCGGATGATCAGCGAGACAATGCCGGGACGGGCCACCGATACGGTCGCCACCCTGTCAGGTGGCTGGCGGAAACGGCTGGGCATTGCCTGTGCAATCATCACCGAGCCGGACCTGCTGCTGCTCGACGAACCGACCAACCATCTCGACATCGAGGGCATCCTCTGGCTGGAGATGCTGCTGGCAACCCAGCGCTTTGCCTTCATCGTCATTACCCACGACCGTGCCTTCCTCGAAAACTGTACCAACCGGATCGTTGAACTCAACCGTTGCTATCCGGAAGGTTTTCTCCGGGTCGATGGTTCTTACAGCCGCTTTCTTGACCGGCGCAGCGCCCTGCTGGAGAGCCAGCAACAGTTGCAGGAGACCCTGGCCAACAAAGTGCGGCGGGAAACCGAATGGCTCAACCGCGGCCCCAAGGCCCGCACCACCAAGGCCAGATTCCGCATCGATCAGGCCCACGGCCTGCAGGACGAGCTGCGCCTGGTCCGGACCCGCAACACTGCGGAGCGGCATCTGCGTATCGATTTCGACGCCACCGGCCGCAAAACGAAAAAACTGATCGAGGTCAGTGCGATCGGCAAGACGGTGGCTGGCCGTCCCCTCTTTTCCGGCCTCAGCTTCGTTCTCGCACCCGGCCGCCGCCTCGGACTGCTGGGGGTCAACGGCAGCGGCAAGACCACCCTCATGCACATCCTGGCCGGCAGCGACCAGGCGGACGCCGGAACCATCACCTGTGCCGACGGCCTGCGCATCGTCCTCTTTGATCAGAAACGGGAACAGATCGATCAGCAACAGACCCTCCGCCAGGCCCTCTCGCCGAGCGGGGATACCGTGATCTATCAGGGCACACCGGTTCATATCGTCGGCTGGGCGAAACGTTTTCTTTTTCAACCGGACCAGCTTGACCAGCCGGTCAGCCGCCTGTCCGGCGGCGAACAGGCCCGCATCCTGATCGCCCGACTCATGCTGCAGCCGGCCGATATCCTGTTACTCGACGAACCGGGCAATGATCTCGACATCGCCTCCCTGGCCATCCTGGAGGCGAGTCTGCTGGAATTTCCCGGAGCGGTGGTCCTGGTCAGCCATGACCGTTTCTTTCTCGACCGGGTGACAAATAAAATTCTTGCCTTTACCGGCAACGGAACCACGGTTTTTTATGATGATTTCAATCAGTGGCTCACCGCCCGGCAACTGGTCCGAGAAGGCGGGAAAAAACCGTCGGACCCGCTAAAAAGGAAGGACAGCACCGAGCGACCAAGACCAAGGAAAATTACCTATGGTGAACGGCTCGAACTGGAAACCATGGAGGAGAAAATCCAGGCCGCGGAAGAGGCGCTGGAAGAGTGTCGCCAACAGCTGGCCGATCCGGAGGTGATGGCCAACGCCGAGGAACTGGCAAAATGGTGCGCTTTGCTGCAGCCGGCCCAGGAAACAATTGACCGGCTTTATGCACGATGGGAGGAACTTGAAGCCCGCAATGCGGGGCAATAAGGAGAAGACCGATGCCGATCTACGAATTTTACTGCCACGCCTGTCACACGATCTTTAACTTTTTCTCGCGCCGCATCAACACCACCGCCGAGCCCCTCTGCCCGCAATGCCAGAGAAAACTGCGGCGCCAGCTCTCCACCTTCGCCACCATCGGCAAGGCCCGGGAAGATAACGATGATTTTCCGGCCGGCATTGATGAGGCACGGATGGAAAGGGTACTGGCAGATCTTGCCAGACAGGCAGAACAGATCAGCGAGGATGACCCACGCCAGATGGCGCAGTTGATGCGTCGGTTTTCCGCGGAGACGGGAATGAGCCTGGGTGAGGGAATGGAGGAGGCGCTGGCACGGATGGAGGCGGGCGAGGATCCGGAAAAGATCGAGGCGGACATGAGCGATCTGCTCGAAGGAGAGGATCCCTTAGGTGCGGCGCGCAAAAAACTGAACGCCCGCACCCTGCCGCCGGCACAGGATGACACCCTCTACGAGCTGTAAAACCCGGCAGGCAGGCGGGCACATTCTGTCGCCCTTTTTCAATAAGCCGTCGGATCGATCAAACAGCGCTCTGCCCGGTTTTTATCCTCGGATAGGCATGCATCTGCATGAATTCGGCCAGCAGCTCCTGGCGTTGCAGGAGGGACAACCGAAAATAAATCGGGCTCAGCATCAGGATCCGAATCGCTTCTCGTTTACTCATCGTCTTCACTTCACTTATCAAAAAAATAGCGGCTTCATGAACTGATCAATTTTTTCCTATTGCGATAGGATTAACAGAACCGCCGGCAAAATCAAGCTCTTTTTCGCGATGAAATCATAAAAACTGAGAATCTCCCACAGAGACCGCCGGGCACGCGGAAATAACTCATTGCAATTGACAAACCCGTGAAAAGTCTTTTTTCACCGCAAAGCGCACTGAAAGCACAGAGAAAACGTCTTTAATTACAATTGGTTATCTATGCACCCTGCGGTCTCTGTAGTTAATTTTCAGTTTACGAGATTATCATTATTGGCAGACCTACCCGACAATAATGCCTTTGGTCCGGCCGACCCGATGGACCAGCTCCATAAACCCGCGCGGCAACGGCACCGCGCGCTCGGAGAGCAGGATACCGTACTCTTCCGCCCGCCTGAGAATCTGCTCGTTGCCCTCCCGGATTCCCTCCTGATGGTTACAGAGAAAATGCATGCGCAGGGCATCGGTCAGCAGAATCCGCAGATCAGGGAATTTTTGCCCGATCGCGTGCAACTCGTCAACGATCCGTCGCCGATTATCGCCGGCAAAGCGGACAAACTTCTCTCCCGGATTGGGGGTGCCGAACAGCTCATTCATCACGGCAGCGGCCAGCATGCGGGGGTAGCCTGCTCCTTCTTCCGGATACCGCCCGGCAAAGGATTGCTTCAGCTCCTGAAATAAAATCATTTTCACGACATCGATTCCCTCGCGCAGAGAGGGGATGAATTTCCGCGCATCATGTTCCGCCATCTTCACTCCTGATCGCTTACAAAAGGATTAAGAAAAAAATCATCAGGGCAGCGATTTAAAAAGCGCCACTCCAGAGCCTGCGGAGGAAAATCGCCGCAGCCCCGCAGCAGGGAGAGATGGAGATGAGGCGGTACCGTTCCCGGCGAGGGAGCGATAAGGCCGGCCACTTCGCCCTTGGCCACGGTCGCCCCGCAGCAGACCAGGGGCAGCACATGGGCATAAACGACAAGACGCTGCTCCATGGGATTCTCAAACACCCGGACAAAAACGGAATGTCCGTGAAAATCTGGGGTGATCGCGATCACCTTGCCTTGACAGAAAAACGGCACCCGGATATGGGCGCCGAGCAAGCAGCGGCAAGCGATCCGGTCCTGATAACAGCAGATATCGACCCCTTCATGCGCCCTCGACCGCAGCCCGGCGCTCCACCACTTTTGTCTTTCAGCAAACCCCATGCCGGGGGCAAAATCCAGGGAGACGAAATGCTCGCCGAGAGAGCGGTTCACCCTCACCAGCAGTTTACCATACTCGTGCGCCGTGACCATGGAGAATTCCTGAATTCCGGTCTGGTTTCCGGAAAACCAGATTTTATCGGTTCCCGCACCCAACCACCCGTATGACGAGGTCAAAATGACACTATCACAACAAGTGTTCAGGAAATCAGCAGGTTACCAGCAGTTGCCCGAGTCAGTCCGCCAGCAGGCGGAGAGGCGGCAACACTGGGAACAGACAAAAAAACCCCGAAAAAATCAAGGAATAAATATTGCAATAATTTCTTTAAATCGAGTATCTTTTACCTATCAGGAAAGAGTGTCCAGAGAATGCGGCATGCATCGGTCGGAATACCTGTTCAGCTGCACAGCCGCTTCCTTGATGGCGGTTGTTGCACTGAAGAGAGGGCGGCTGTTTCTCGGCCGCCCGTAAAGTTTGAGTGCCGGAGGTGAACCATGATCACGCAGCAGGCCGAAGGTTTTGCAGAGAGAAGAAAACACAAACGTTATCCAATGCCTGACGAAATCCTTGTCTTTAACGAAACCACCTTCGGCCAGATCATCAATATCAGCAGAGGAGGCATCGCCTTTCGCTTTCTGACCAACAAGGATATCCAACAGGATTCGACCTTCGAACTTGGCATTCTCAACAGCGCGGATGGCTTCTATCTTGAAAACATCCCGTGCCGGACCGTCACGTCCACCGATTCCGCACCGATTCACCCCACCGGTTCAACCATTGTCCGGCGCAACGGCGCACAATTTGGCGACCTGACCAGTGACCAGCAGCAAAAGATCGATGCATTTCTGGCGGCGTATGCCGCCCGAGCGGCCATGACACAGGAGGAAACCGCCCATTAACCCTTGCGCACAGCGCCCCTCTTTACCCCTTTATGACTGAACGCTTATCATACCGACAGCGAAGCATGGATACCCGTGTGTTATCGCTGCTTGCCCCGTCAACACGGTTTATCCATCCCCGCACGAGAACACCTTGATACTTAAACTCTGTCTTGCTGTTGGGCTGGCCCTCGTTGTCTCCGCACTGTGCAGCATTTGCGAGGCGGTCCTTTACTCCGTGCCCGCTTCCCACGTCGAAATTCTCGCCCGCGCCAACAAGCTTTCCGGCAAACTGCTGAAAAAACTAAAAAGCAACATCCAGCAGCCGATCACCGCCATCCTGACGTTGAACACTATTGCCAACACCATGGGGGCGGCCATTGCCGGTGCGGCGGCTGCGGCGGTTTTCGGCGACAGATACCTGAGCTGGTTTTCAGCCGCTCTGACCTTTGCCATCCTCCTCTTCTCAGAGATTCTGCCGAAAACGGCCGGGGTCATTTACTGCAAGCAGCTCGCCCCCTGGATAGCCATTCCACTGACCGGCTTGATCAAGGTGCTGTCTCCCATTGTCTGGATCTGCCAGCACGCAACCAGACTGCTGCCCGGCTATGACAAAAAAGCGGAAATTTCCGCTGAAGAGATCCGGGCCATGGCCGTTCTCAGCAGAAAATCGGGGGTGCTCGACCTCCAGCAGGAAGGAATCATCAAAAATATCATCGACCTGAAAGACAGAACCGTCCGGCAGGCGATGACGCCGCGCACCGTCACCTTCACCCTGGAAAAACACATGACCATTGCCGAGGCCAAGCTGAAAAGCGAGGAATGGAATCGCCACAGCCGCGTCCCGGTCTATAACAGAAACCCGAACGACATTGTCGGCATTGTCCTGCGCAAGGATCTGCTTCTCAGCATCGTCGAAGGCAAGGAAAACAGAACCCTGGGCGCCATCATGAAGCCGCCTCATTTCGTGCCGGAAACCGCGCCGTTGAATCGGATTCTGCTTCAATTCTTTGAGCGTCGCCAGCATCTCTTCTGCGTTGTTGACGAATATGGCGGGATGACCGGCGTCATCAGCCTCGAGGACATTATCGAGGAAATCGTCGGCCAGGAGATTCTTGACGAATCTGATCATCCGTCAAAAACCATGCGGGACATTGCCCGCGACAAAAGCCGACTGCTCTTTGCCCGCAAAAAACCGCCAGCAACGCAGTGACTCCCTTACCCGCCTCTTTTCCGCCTTTCAGAAAATCACCAGCAGATAGCCGAGCAGCGTGCCCAAAAGCAGCAGGTGAATAATGACAAAATTCTTGAGATCGAGCAGCCCCTCGAAGGGCCCGAGGCAGTACCGCCAGACGATATAGCCGCCGGCAATGGAGCCGTTCATCATGAAAAAGGCCGACAGCACCTGCACCGGAAACTCGGGGATGGTGAAAGAGAATCGTTCCAGAAGGACAATCCCGAACTGCCGCCCGAAGGTGGGCAGAAAATCGCCGACCCCCTCGGCAAAGTGGGCCATCCGGTAGACCAGCTCACCGGTAAAGGCCATGGGAATAAGGATGGGCACCATGGGCGAGAGGCGGCCGACAATCGGATCCTCGGCCGTCACTCCGAACAGCCGATTGCCGATTTTGATGACCACCAGGACAATGGCAATACAGAGAAGAAGCAACAAACTGAAGAGGAGCGGATCATCGATCCCCCACGAGTCGAAGACGGCCCGGTAGGCCGGCTTGTCCATGATAAAACGGGCGAACTGCGACCCGATGAGAAAGGGCACCGTATACATGCAGGTGATATAGCGGCCGGCATTGTAGATCAGTTCGTTATAGGGATTGCGGAAAAGAAACCGGGGAGAATCACGGTCGCATAAGGGCAGACAGTGTCCACAGACCAGACAGTGCAGATTGTTCTGCACCGACACCGCCCCGAGATATACCGGACAGCCTCGCTGCCCCTCCATGCCTTTTTTACATGCAAAGGTTTCGCAACCCCGGCACTTCTCATGATCGGCGCGGAATTCGGTGATGGAAATGGTAGCCGCGGCGCCGCTGATCCGTCCGAGGGGACAGAGATGTCGGCACCACGCCTGACCGGGGAAAAGCACAGCCATGACCGCGGCGCCAATGACAATGGCGAGAATAAGATAGGAGGTGCCGGCTGGCCACTCGTTAAGGCCGGCTACGGTTTCAAACCAGATGATAAGAGCCAGCAGAGAGACGGAGCAGTATACGCCATATTTCTGCAGCAGCCGCGGCACTTTGATGGCAAAGGTCCAGCCCCGGCGCTGCAGGAAAACCCCAAGCCCGGGAAAAGGACAGATGCCGCACCACATGCGGCCGACAAAAAACCAGGACAGCACAATAGCCGGCCAGAGTATGCCCCAGGTCAGAAAAACGGCAACGTTGCGGCCCGGATCCTGCGGCCCGAAAAAACCTGAGAGCAGGACAAAAACAAAGAGCAGATCGGCGGCGGTACGCAGCTGGGCGTAATGATGGCGCGCCGCCAGAAACCTTCTGAAGGCAGGAAAGATACGGAACAGATCGAGCCGCTGGCCGTCGTCAAACGATATCAGGCTTTTCAGCGCCTTTACCCACCAAATCATCGCCGGCTCCAGCTCGTTATCACAAGTCGACCATTTCTCGATCCTGCCGGTGCGCAGGAGATTGAATTTTCGTCGGAATCGTAAAAAGCCACGATTCCGGCGGGCCGTTTTTTGTAACGCGTTGTTTTCACTTTCCCGCCTGCCATGGTTTGCGGGTTTTACGAGACTATCATTTTTTTGGCGAGTCCATCAACTGACTGCTTCCAGCACGACATCAACCTGAAACTCCTGATTGTCACGGATGATCTTCAGGGTCACCCCATCACCCACCTTATAGCGATCCAACTCCTGGCGCAGATCATCGAGACTGGCCACCGGATTACCGTTGATGCCGATAATAATATCCCCGAGATACAGTTCCCCGCCAAGACGGCGCACCCCGCGCAGCCCGGCCTTTTCCGCCGAACTGCCCGGCTCGACCTGAACGATCATCACTCCCTGGATATTGAGACGCTCAATCAACCGCTCGTTGGCCACCGACACCCCGAGGCCGGGCCGGATGAGGCGGCCATGCCTGATCAATTCCGTTACCACCCGGTTCACCTCATCAACCGGTACGGCAAAGCCGATGCCGGCGTTGACCCCGTCCGGACTGTAAATCGCCGTATTGACGCCGATGAGCCGGCCGGCGCTGTCGAGCAGCGGTCCGCCGGAATTGCCCGGATTAATGGCGGCATCGGTCTGAATGACATCGTGAATAGCCATGCCGGTGACTGATTTGATCTCCCGACCCAGGGCACTGACGATACCGGCGGTGATGGTCTGGTCGAGCCCGAAAGGATTACCGATGGCAAAGACCTTCTGGCCGACGAGCAGTCCGGACGATTCACCGACGGGAATGGGTTTCAGCGCCGTGGCCGGGGCGGCAATCTTCAACACCGCGATATCCTTGTCCGCCGAGGCTCCAACCAGAACCGCCTTCCAGGTCGTGTTATCGGCCAGGGTAACCTGAACCCGGCTTGCATCCTCGATGACATGGTAGTTGGTGACGATGCGCCCCTCTGAGTCCCAGACAAAACCGGAACCGGTGCCCTTGGGAATTTCATGGACATTGAGACTGAAGAGGTTGCGGCGCAATTCGACACTGGTGATAAAAACGACGGAGGGCGAGATTGCCTGAAAGACCTCGATGGTGTTCTGCTCGTCGGCGGCAAGGTCGCCGCGGGCGGTCACCGGACGAGGAACGGCATCCGGGCGGTGGAAACTCTGTTCCGGTCGAAAAAAAAGCAGCCAGAGCAGCACCAGCACCGCGAGGAAAAGAAGCAAGGGCGAAACTCTATGTCGGGTCACATTGGTCATGGCGCACGCGTGATCTACAGATCAAGAAGCATTTTCGCGATAGTAAAATAGGCAATGACGCCGAAGATATCAATAGTGGTGGTAACAAAAGGCCCGGTGGCCACCGCAGCGTCGACATCAAGCTTTTTAAGAATCAATGGCACGCAGGTGCCGACCGTTGCCGCAAGCGTCATGGCGAACAACACGGAAAAACCGACGACCAGGCCGAGCTCCAGGGGATCATTATAAGTAAAAAAGGCAAAGACCCCAAGAATCAAGCCGTAAAAGGAACCCAGGATAAGGCCGACCCTCATCTCCTTGAAAATAACCTTGCCCAGCTCCTGCATGTTGACGCGGCCGGTGGCGATGCCGCGCACGACAATGGTGCTCGACTGGGTGCCGATATTGCCGCCCATACCCATAACAATAGGAATAAAGGCGGCCAGGGCCAGCACCTTCTGCAGTTCCTGCTCGAACAGGGAAATAACAACCGCGGCAAGCACCCCGCCGATCCAGCTGGCAAAGAGCCACGGCGCCCGGGTGACGGCATTGGAGACAGTGGATTTCAGCAGAATCTCCCGGTCCTTACCGGCACCGGCCATCTGCAGAAAATCCTCGGTCGCCTCCTCCCGGATAACGTCGATGATATCATCGACGGTGACGATACCGACCAGCCGGTAGGAGGAATCGACGACCGGCACCGCGAGGATGTTGTACTGGGAGACGATGTGGGCGGTCTCCTCCTGATCGGTGTCGGTGGTAACAGAGATGACATTGGGGTTCATGATGTTCTTAAGCTGGCGGTAGGGCGGATGGGTCAACAATTCCCGCAGGGAAAGAACACCGGCCAGTTTTCCCTCGTCCCCATGGGTGATGTAGAGGTAAAAAGCCATCTCCATCTCTTCGCTTCGCTGCTGCACTTTGTGGATGGCGTCACCGACGCTCATCTCTCCGTCAAGGGCGAGAAAATCGGGAGACATGAGACCACCCGCTGTTTCCGGGTGATACTGCATGAGCTCCTCGACCTCTTCTCGATCCGCCTTGCCCATGTATTTGCGGATCTCGGCCGCCACTTCCCCGGGCAGGGCCTCAAGGAGGTCGGCGACATCGTCGGAGGCCATCTCCTTGATAACCGCAACCATGAACTTGGGAGAGAGATTCTGGACCAACTCCAGCATCAGGGCACGGTCAAGTTCGCTCAAAAATTCACCGACCATGCTCGTCTGGGCGATGATATTGAAAACATGGGAGCGCTCTTCCGGGGTCAGGTGCCGAAAAACCCAGGCAACATCGGCGGGATGGGTTTTGTTCAGCAGCCGCATCAGCCGGTCAACGGCATTACGCCTGTTGAGACGACGAATGGTGTCAAGCAGCACCATGCCTTCACGGCCGATCAGCTCTTTCTTTACTTTTCCTTTCATAGACCTCGGTCCCGACCGCCGGATAAGCGCACCGCCATTCCGACATTCACACCATCACCAACCAACCGACAGACCGGAGCGGTCATGCCGGCTCTCACTGGTCCCGATCGTTTTTCAACCACTGCCGGACAAGTTCACCCGCTTTGCCGGGATCACTGTCAGCCATCTTCCTCATCTTCCCCTGTTCGCCCCTGACGCCGATCGACTCGTAATGATTGTCGGCCATAGAGGGAAACGTCGTCGGATCGTCACCGTCCTCGTTCTCTTTTTTTTCAGCAACTTTCTTTTGTTGTCGGACCTTGTTTACCGTTGTCACTGCCTTTATCCTTTGATAATCAAAGAGAAAGGCAAAAAATGGCCGAATGACGAAAACAAAAAACAGGACCAGCAGCAGAAGGATGACCAGCGGCAGGGCCAGCATTTCGACGATTGTAATCAATCCGTCAATGTTTTCCATATCAAAAAAGAATATGAGCGGATAGCCTTCAGGTATGGTATTTTGCCGGATAAGGTTGGCGGCTGTCTTATCGTTCACCTTCGTATACCATGCCGCCCCGCAGAGTTCCACCGCTCTTTTATCAGTCTGCTGAAAAAGCATTCCCTGACTTTACGAGACCATCAAATTTCCGCTGAACACATGCAGATCATCCGCAATAAAATTCTTCAGTGCCTCTACAATTTTTCCGGTGACGACAAAAAGCTCATCCAGGAACTGGAAGGGATCATTCGTGAGCACGGAGACCCGACCTTTCCGCTCATCTTTCATGTCCTCACCCATCTCGATCTGCCGCCGGCAGAGGCGGAGACCGCTTGGCGCGAAATCTGCCGCCACCGGGAAAGAATGTCGAACCTGCTGGAGCATGATGTCAACCTGCGTACCGCCATCTGCGATTATTTCTGTTCCATTCATCGCTCCCTGAAGAACCCCAAGGTGGTCGAGCTGCACATTTTCGAATCAACCTTGAACAGCGTGAAATTCGACCGCCTCACCGGTCTTTACAACCGGGGTTATTTTGACGAATCGATCGTCCGCGAGCTGGCGCGCGCCAAACGCTATGACACCGAGCTGTCGATCCTCTTTCTCGACATCGACGATTTCAAACGGATCAACGACACCTTCGGCCACCCGGCCGGCGATTATGTCCTGAAGGAAATTTCCCACGCCCTGCTCGGCGCCATCCGCTCAGAGGATATCGCCGCCCGGTACGGCGGCGAAGAAATCGTCATCATTTTGCCGGAGACGAGCAAAATAACAGCCCTGATTCTGGCGGAAAGATTACGGGAACTGATCGAAAACTTCACTCTTGAGCTTGGCGGGCAAAACATCACCATCACAGTCAGCGGCGGTATCGCCAGCTTTCCCATCGATGCGTGCGAGGCCGCCGATCTCGTCTCTTTTGCCGACAAGGCTCTCCTCCAGGCAAAAACTGCCGGCAAAAACATCATCCAGGCATACTCCCCAAACAAACGTCGCTATGTGCGGATTGATTTTTTCTCAACAATCCTTGTCCAGCAGATCAGCATGCAACAGACAAACGAACCAGTCAGCGCCCGCTCGAAAAACATGAGCCTGACCGGGATCCTTTTTGAATCACCCACCCCATTTGACATCGGCAGCAAGATCCAGATGCAGATTCCCTTTGACGAGTTCAACGAAACGCTGCTCATTCTCGGCACGGTGGTCAGGATTGAAATCCTCGCCGAGAACTGCTACGATATCGGAGTATCCTTTCTGGAGATGGACCACAGCTGCAAAAACGAAATATCCCGCTATCTCCTGAAACAGATCGGCAGAAACCTCCTTGATTAACAGGTGTTGTCGCGACGGTTTGCAACGGGACAGCACCCCGTGCCGGAGCCCATCGGATGCCTCCTTATCTCAGTCTCTCTTTCCGCAAAACAGACGATTCCCAAAACATCTGGAGTCTGCGGGAACAGGACCTGCCGCCCCTGGCGCGCATCGCCCTCCGGATGCGAAAAATCTTCTTCATCATCGTTCGATCGCCCTACAACCGCCGGATCAGCAGTCAGGCCGCCGCCCTCTCCTTCACCTTTCTCCTCTCGCTTGTGCCGCTGCTGGCCATGATCTTTTCCGTGGCCAAGGGTTTTGGCCTGCAGGACAAGGTTGAACCGATGCTGCTGGAAAAAACCCTGGGCGGAGAGATCGCCGCAGGTCTTGTCCCGAAGATTCTTGAATACGTTGACAACACCAACGTAACGGCACTCGGTTCCGCCGGTCTGCTGTTCATGCTCTCCACCTCAATCTCGCTGCTCGGCCAGATAGAAAACGCCTTTAACACGATCTGGCTGGTTGCAACACCGCGAACTTTTATCAGAAAAGCAACCGACTATCTGGCACTGCTCATCCTCAGCCCCCTGCTGCTGGCAATCACCGTCGGCATGGCAACAACCCTAAACAGTCACGCCATCCTCCAGAAACTCCTGGAAATCGGAGTATTGGCCGGCGCGATGAAACTGCTGATTCTTGCCCTGCCCTGGATATCGAGCGTTTTTTTCCTGACCCTTGTCTTGCTGATTCTCCCCAACACCAGGGTCAAGGTATTGCCCGCCCTGCTGGCCGGCATCGTCGCCGGCGTTCTCTGGCAACTGAGCCAGTTTCTCTTCATCACCTTCCAGATCGGGGTGGCCCGATACAATGCCATTTACGGCACCTTCGCCTCCCTGCCCATCTTCATGATCTGGCTGCAGGCAAGCTGGAGCATCATTCTTTTCGGCGGGCTGATCAGTTTTGCCTGCCAACGGGCCGCCACCTTCCATCCCCTTGAATTTGCGACACATATCCCATTTGCCGAACAGGAAAAAATCAGCCTGGCAACGCTGCTTGCCATCTGCCGCCGGTTCGCCAAGGGCGAAGGCCCGTCTGCCGCGGCACAGATAAGTGATGAACTGGGAATTTCCGAAAATTTCGTCGCCGAATCACTCCAGCGCCTGGTACGCATCAACACCATCCTGCCGGTGCAGAATGAGGCCGCCGATCTCTTCGTTCCGGCAAAACCGGTACAGGATCTGCATGTCGCTGACTATTTTCTCGACATCCATGAGACAGGAAAAGATACCCTGCTCTTCAAGGACAGAGAAATCAACACGGCGGTGGAGGAGATTCTTGCCGGGCGCGGTCGGGCGCTGCAAATGGGATTCGCTGGCAGAGGGATGGCAACGACGGCAGGGGAGGAAGAAAGACAACAAATCGACGGTCGGGAGTCGGAATAAACGGCTCGCTACCGGCCGCTTCCGACTCCCGACACGAGTTGATTACGGCTTCCAGCTGCCGCCCTTGCGCTTGCGCAGGCGGATGGAAGCAGGGGTCACCTCGACGAGTTCGTCGTCGTTGATATAGGCGATGCAATCCTCCAGACTCATCAGGCGAGGCGGGGTGAGGATAACCGCCTCGTCCGAGCCGGAGGCACGCATATTGGTCAACTTCTTGCCCTTGGCCGGATTGACCACCATGTCCACCGGCCGGCTGTTTTCACCGACGATCTGGCCGGCATAGACATCGATGCCCGGCCCGAGGAAGAGCCGACCCCGTTCCTGCAGGTTAAACAGGGCATAGGCCACCGTGGTGCACGGCTCCTTGACGATGAGCACCCCGTTGACCCGATTGACGATATCACCGGCATAGGGACCGTATTCGGCAAAGACGTAATTCATGATCCCCATCCCCTTGGTGTCGGTCATGAACTGGGAACGGAAGCCGAGCAGGCCACGGGTGGGGATCTTGTAGATCAGCTTGGCCATGCCGTTTTCATTGCGCATCTCCTGCATCTGCCCCTTGAGCTTGCCGAGCTTTTCGATCACCACCCCCTGGTACTGCTCATCGACATCGATGGTCAACTCCTCGTAGGGCTCGAGCAGCACGCCGTTTTCCTCCCGCATGATAACCTGGGGCCGGGTGACCTGGAACTCGTAGCCCTCTCGCCGCATTTTTTCGATGAGAATAGAGAGATGCAGCTCCCCGCGACCGGACACCTTGTAACCAACCCCGTCCGTCAGCGGTTCGACCCGCAGGGCGACATCGGCGAGAATCTCCCGGGACAACCGCTCCTCGATGTGGCGGGAGGTGACGAACTTGCCTTCCTTGCCGGCAAAGGGGGAATCATTGGGCACGAAATTCATCGACAGGGTAGGCGGATCAATCTCGATCAGCGGCAGGGGACGCGGATCACTGGGATCGGTAAAGGTAACCCCGACCGTCACGTCATCCATGCCGGCCACCGCGACAATTTCACCCGTTGTCGCCTCGCTGACCGCGAATTTCTCATTGGCCTCAAAACGGAAAATCTTGGAGATGCGGATCGGCGAGATGGAGCCGTCACGCCGGGCCACGGCTATGTCCTTGTTGATCTTCAGGGTGCCGTTGACCACCTTGCCGATGCCGAGCCGACCGAGATAGGGCGAATAATCGATGGTGTTGACCTGCATCTGCAGAGGGGCATCGGTGCTGCCCGCTGGTGGCGGAACAGCGGTAACGATCAGCTCCGAAATAGGCTCCATGGTGTTGTTTTCCTCGTCCAGGGTCCGCCGGGCATAGCCCTGCTTAGCCGAAGCATAGACCACAGGGAAATCGAGCAGCTCATCGGGGGCGTCGAGCTTGACGAAGAGATCAAAGACCTGATCCACCACCCACTCGCAACGGGCCGCCGGCTTGTCGATTTTGTTAATGACAACAATGATCGGCAGCTTGTTGGCCAGGGCCTTTTTCAACACAAAATAAGTCTGGGGCATCGGCCCCTCCTGGGCATCGACGAGAAGAAGGCAACCGTCCGCCATCCGCAGCACCCGCTCCACCTGACCGCCAAAATCAGCATGACCGGGAGTATCGATGATATTGATCCAGTAATCCTTATACCGGTAAGAACCGTTTTTTGAGGCAATGGTGATACCCCGTTCCCGCTCGAGATCCATCGAGTCCATCAACCGTTCGGTCACCGCCTGATTTTCCCGGAACATACCGCTCTGCTGAAAGAGCTGATCGACCAGGGTCGTCTTGCCGTGGTCAACATGGGCGATGATCGCCACATTTCTGATTTTTGACTGATCCATACTTTTTCGCAATCTATCCATAAGGGGCTGTGTTCGGCAGGCGGACTCCTACCCCTAAAATCCGCCAAAAAATTTGATATTATAAATGACAACCAAGTAACTGACAATCACAAAAACAATCTTTTTCCTAACAGCTCGCAAAATAAACTGTTGGCAGCACGCCGGTGCGCTATAACCTCCGAAAAAAGACAAACCCGTAAAAAGTCTTTTTTCACCACAGAGCGCACAGAGAACGCAGAGAAAAAATCTTTAATTACAATTAGTTATCTCTGTGCGCTCTGTGGTCTCCGTGGTTGATTTTCAGTTTTTGCGACGCCATCAAAAAAGCAGGAACGTTTTTTTCCCGATGGCCGACACAATGACCCAAACGGAACCACAAATTCTCAGTCGTGTTTTTCCCCTCTTGGAGGTATGATGCTCAACGCACAAGAAAAACGCACGGACATGGAGACAGCATGCAGGAAGACAACATAACCCCGCAGACCCGGCGGGGCCGAATCGTCAAACAGCTCATGACCAATCTGCCCCGCCTGCTGCTGGTCGCACTGGTCATGGCGATTGTCGTCTTTGCTGTGGCGGTGAAAAAAGAACAGGCCCGCCTGACCGAACAAAAGGAAACCGCTCTGGCCAAGGAACGCCCGCCGGTCAACGTCGTGCTGCTTGCCCTCAGCCCAGGGGTCATCCATGACCGCATCAATCTGCCCGGCGAGATCGAACCCTGGATCCGGCTGGAGATGCTGGCCCGGATCAGCGGTACGGTGGAAGAGGTGCTGGTCGTCGAAGGGCAGAAGGTGCGGGAAGGCGAGGTTCTGGCCCGCATCGAGGAGGCGGATTATCGCATCGCCCTCGATGCGGCTCGGGCCAACTTCGACCTGGCCCGGGTAACCAGCGAGAGAATCAGACAACTCCGCGACCAGGACATCGTCCCCGTCGCCGAACTCGACAAGACGGAAAACGAGCTGCGCACCGCCAGGGCGGCCATGGAGAATGCCGCTCTCAATCTCTCCCGCTGCCGCGTCGTTGCCCCCATGTCCGGAGTAATCCGCCGTCTCGACCTGAAAAAAGGACTGATGCTCGGCGTCGGCGACCCGATGGCGGAACTGCTGCAAATCGACCAGGTCAAGGCGGTGATCGGCATACCGGAATCGGACGTGGCGGCGGTGCGCGACCTCGACACGGTGGAGTTTACCATTCAAGCCTTGGAGAACCGCAGGGTCAGCGGCCGCCTCCATTTTCTATCCCCCGCCCCGGACAACCTGGCCCGCCTCTTTCGACTGGAACTAGCGGTGGATAATGGTGACGGCGCAATTCTCCCCGGCATGTTCGTGCGGGCAAACATCATCAAAAAAACGGTGACAAACGCCATCACCGTCCCCCTTTACGCGGTGCTGAGCCGCAACGACGAACACTTTGTCTTTGTCGAGAAGGCTGGTCTCGCCGAAAAACGGCCGGTTACCCTCGGCATCCTCGAAGAGTGGCAGGCCCAGGTTGCGAGCGGGCTCGCCGCCGGAGAACGGGTCATCATCGAAGGCCAGCGCGACGTCGAAGAGGGCCAGCCGCTCACCGTTATCAAGCAGGTGACCGCGCCGGAGGCGACACCGAGATGATCATCTCCGATACTGCAGTCAGAAAGAGCGTCGCTGTGATGGTTCTTTCCCTGCTGATCATCGTCTTCGGCACCTACTGCTACCTGACCCTGCCCCGGGAAAGCGACCCGGACATCTCCATCCCCAATGTCTTTATTTCCACCGAATATCGAGGGGTGTCGCCCACCGATATCGAAACCGCCATTACCATCGAAATCGAAAAGAAACTGAAAGGCATCGACGGCCTGAAAAAGATTCAGTCAATCAGCGCCGAAGGTCTCTCTTCCATCAATGTCGAGTTCGTCACCGGCACGGATATCGACAAAGCGATGCAGGATGTCAAGGACAAGGTGGACGAGGCCAAGAACGAGCTGCCCCGCGACCTGGAGAACGACCCCTCGGTCTTTGAGGTAAACTTTTCCGAGCTGCCCATCGTCGTCTTTTCCCTGTCCGGCACCTGCGGGCTCCCCTGTCTCAAGGCGATTGCCGACGATTTGGAGGATGCCATCGAGGCCATCCCCGGTATCCTGGCGGTTGATGTCACCGGTGGACTGGAACGGGAGATCCGGGTGGAGGTCCTGCCGGAGAAACTCGCCTATTACGGACTCGACATCAGCACCTTCCAGCAGGTGGTGGCCAGCGAGAACCAGAACACCTCGGGCGGTGCCATCCGGATGGGCGACGGCCGCTTCCAGCTGCGGGTGCCGGGCGAATTTCGCACTCCAGAGGAGATCTACGGCCTGGTGCTCGGTACCCATGACGGCCAACCGGTCTATCTCAAGGATGTGGCCCGGGTGGTGGACGGTTTCAAGGAGGAGACGAGCCGCGCCCGCCTCGACGGCCAGGCGGCGGTCAATCTCGCGGTCCGCAAACGCTCCGGCGAAAACATCATCGCCATCAGCCGGGAAATCGACCGCCACATTGACAAAGTCCGCCCCAGCTGGCCGGCCGGCACAGCCATCACCAAGGTGATGGACAAGGCCCGCGACATCGATCTCATGGTGGCTGACCTGGAAAACAACATCCTCTCCGGCCTGCTTCTGGTGCTGATGGTAATTTTCCTGGCCATGGGCCTGCGCAACGCGATCATGGTCAGCCTCGCCATCCCCTTTTCCATGCTGCTTTCCTTCACTGTACTCTCCATCCTCGGCATCACCCTCAACATGGTGGTGCTTTTCAGCCTGACGCTCGCGCTCGGCATGCTGGTGGACAACGCCATTGTCATCATCGAAAACACCTACCGTTTCATGGAACAGGGCGCCTCGCGCTTCGATGCTGCAAAGAAAGCAACCGCCGAGGTCGCCTACCCGGTTATCGGCTCCACCCTCACTACCCTCGGCGCCTTCGCCCCAATGCTCTTCTGGCCCGGCATCATGGGCGAGTTCATGCGTTTTTTGCCGCTCACCCTGATCGTCACCCTGACCGCCAGCCTCTTTGTCGCCCTCGTCGTCAACCCGGCCTTTGCCTCTCTCTTCATGAAGGTGACCGGCACGGACAGGCCCGCGGAGGGCAAAACCATGGAGGAGGTGGCAGCCGCAGTGGAGAGACCTGCGGAGATCCGGGGCCCGTGGATGCGCGCCTATGCCAGCACCCTCGCCTTTTCCCTCCGTCGGCCGTTGAGCGTCATCCTTTGCTCGTTTGCCGTGCTGGTCCTGATGATGCAGGGCTGGCTGCTCGTTGTCGGCCTGGAGAAGCCCATCGAATTCTTTCCGGATATTGACCCGGCCGCCATGTATGTCAACCTCGACGTACCGGAGGGGGCGGACCTGGAATACATCGACCGGGTACTCAAACGCATCGAACTGGCCGTAGCCGGCCAATCTGCCGCCGACAACCCGACACTGACCCCTGCCGCCGCCGATTACGCGGAAGGACTTCGGCCCAAGAAACATGCAAAGGCGGACGGCACCCCCTTTGTCGGGCCGAGTGATCTTGCCAACATTAGAAACATTTACAGCAAAGGGATCGTCACGGCCAGCGCCGGTACCGCCTTTGACCCCAACGCCCCCAACCATGTCGGCATCCGTTTTCTCGAAATGAAAGATCGGACCGCCTCCTCCAATGACACCTTGGAGATCATCCGGCAGCGCATCGCGGCCATCCCCGGCGCCAAACTGACCATTGCCTCAGCCGAGGAAGGACCGCCAACCGGGGCGCCGATCAACATCGAAATCGCCGGCGACGATTTCGCCGTGCTGGGCCACCTGGCCGGAGAAGTGAAAAATATCGTTTCCCGTGTTCCTCATGTGGAGGATATCCGTGATGACTTTGTCGAGGGCACCCCCTCCGTACGCGTCACGGTGGACCGCCAAAAGGCGGCACTGTTCGGCCTCTCCACCGACCTCATCGGTTTTGCCCTGAAGACCGCCTATAACGGCCTTGATGTCTCCTCCTTCCGGGAAAAAGACGAGGACTACGACATCACCGTCCAACTCCGGGAGGTTGACCGCCGGGTGGTGGACGTGCTGCGCGAGCTGATGATCCCGACTCCGGCCGGGACCATGGTACCGCTCTCGACCCTGGCGACCATTGAATACGGCGGCTCCATCGGCGACATCACCCGCATCAACAACGAGCGGGTGGTAACGGTCAAGGCCAATGTCGATGAGACCAGGGTGCCGGGCCCGGTGGCCAGGGCCCAGGCCGAGGAACTGCTCAACAAACTGCCCCTGCCGCCGGGTTACCGGCTCACCTTCACCGGCGAATTCGAGTTCCAGCAGGAATCCGAGGACTTTCTCGCCAAGGCGTTCGTCGTTGCTCTGCTTTTCATCTTTCTCATCCTGGTGGCCCAGTTCAACTCCATCAGTCAGCCCTTTATCATCATGACCTCGGTGGTCCTCTCCTTGGGCGGCGCCTTTCTCGGCCTGATGCTCTTTCGCCAGCCCTTCGGCATCATCATGACCGGGGTCGGCGTCATTTCCCTGGCCGGCGTGGTGGTGAACAACGCCATTGTCCTGCTCGACTACACCAACAAGCTGCGGGAGCGCGGCATGGAACTGACCGAGGCAGTGGTCGCCGCCGGTGCCACTCGACTGCGACCGGTGCTGCTCACCGCCATCACCACCATCCTCGGTCTGATCCCGATGGTCGCCGGCGTCTCCTTCGATTTCCACGACATGAGTATCGCCTGGGTCAGCGAGTCGAGCCAGTGGTGGCGCTCCATGGCGGTGGTGGTCATCTTCGGTCTCATGATCGCCACCTTCCTTACCCTGGTGGTGGTGCCCACCCTCTACCACCTGCTCGCGCAGTTGCCTGAAAAACAGCGCCGGGCCGTGACCCGTCTGCGGGAGCTGTACTGGAGCCAATATGGCTGGCTCTCCGGCGAAAAAAGCCGGAAGCGCGAATAAAAAAGGGACGCGGCTTTATGCCGATCGCCCCTTCGCTATCCGTTCTTTACGGTGACCGCTTATTTGATGGCGTCGCAAAAACTGAAAATCAACCACAGAGACCACAGAGCGCACAGAGATAAATAATTGTAATTAAAGATTTTTTCTCTGCGTTCTCTGTGCGCTCTGTGGTGAAAAAAGACTTTTTACGGGTTTGTCTTATTTGATATGGCAGACCGCGCAGTCGCGCGCCAGAAAAGTCGCGGTCTGGTGATGGACATTGGCGGTGGCAGGGGAACCCTCCACCGTCGCCGTCTCATGACAGTCAAGACAGTTGCCGGTGAAGCTGACCACATCAGCCGCGAGCACCTCGTTCCAGACCAGCGGGTGGCAACTCAGACAATCGGTGGACAGGGCATGATGGCGATCCGGATTGGTCGCAAGCAGCATGGGAAAGGCGGCGAGATTATCATGGCACATGCGGCAGTCCGCCTCGGTGGGCGCACCATCATAAATCGCCATGCCGCCGGACGATCCGCCACTGCCGGCACCCAGGACAGGGACGGCGGAACAGGACAGCCACAGACCGGCCGCTGCGACAAGACAGTGTGTTTTCTTCATTTTCCTCATTTTTCTCTCCTCCAGTCATTCTTCAGTGGTAAATACGGGGGCTGACGTGTCGCCACGCTCCTTCCAGCCAACCGCACGAATGGCGAACAGGCAGGCAGGATAGCAAACAACCTGTTACCCCTGCCTTTCCACGCACCTTCCTCTTACCTTCCCTCCAACTCATTCCCTACCCGCTTCCTGAAAACGAAGCAAGCAATTCCTGCCGTGCTCCTGCTTTCGACGCAAAACCAAATACCGCCCCATTGCCCCATAGTTCTCCGGTCAGGTCAGGGGGATGGCGGCGGTTTTGCCGCTGATGCCGCGTTTGAGCACCTCACGGTTATAGGCGGCGATGACGTCGCGCCGTTTCAGCATCCCCACCACCCAGCGGGCCTGTTGATTCTCCACCACCGGAATCGCCTCGATCCCCTTGACCGTGAACAACGTCATGGCCGTGAAGAGATCGTCCTCCGGGGTGAGGGTGATGACATCGCGGGCACAGATGGTGCCGACACTGGCGTTTTCCCGCAGCTCTTCGTCATGGAGAATAGTCTTGACGTCCTGCAAAGAAATGATGCCCACCATCTGGCCGGCATTGCTGCCGCTGTCGGCCAGCACCGGGAAATAGAAGCTGTCCTCCGCCATACTGAAGATGCGCAGCAGGTGGTTGACGTTGGCCGATTCACTGATGAAACCGACATCCTCGCTCATCGCTTTGCCGACCTTGATGGAGCGCATGACCGCCGTTTCCCGGCCATCGTGGATATCGATGCCCTCCCGGGTGAAATCCACCGTATCGATGGAGTCCCGGTTGAGCTTGGTTGACACCACCGTTCCGATAATACTGGTCAGCATGATGGGAATGATGATGAGGTAATTACCGGTCATCTCGAAGAGAAGAAAGATGGCGGTGAGCGGCGCGTGGGTCACCGCGCCGAGAAAGGAGCCGATCCCCACCGCCGCATAGGCGCCGCTTGAGGCGATGGCTCCGGCCGGCAGCAAAAAGTTGGCGATGCCGCCAAAGGCCCCGCCCAGCACCCCGCCGATAAAGAGCGACGGGGCAAAGACTCCGCCGGCGCCGCCCGAGCCGAGCGTCACCGCGGTGGCGATCATTTTGAGAAAAACGAGCAGCAGCATGATCCGCACCACGCCGTTGCCCTGGAGCACATCGCCGATATACTCATAGCCGTTGCCCATGACCTGGGGGGTGAAGATGCCGATAACGCCGACGATGAAGGCGCCCAGCACCGGTTTGACATACATGTTCATCGGTAAGGCGGCAAACGTATCCCGCACCCGATAGAAAATACGAATGTGCAGCACCGCCACCACCCCCACCACGATGCCCATCAGCATGTAGAGGGGGATCTCCAGCGGGGCGTTGACAAGCTGGTAGTCAGGCACCGGGAAGGCTGGAGTCTCACCGTAAACCGCGCGGGAAACAACGGTGGCCATGGCCGAGGAGATGACCAGGGCGGAAAAGGAGGAGATCTCGTAGGTGCCGAGCAGGACAATCTCCGAGGCAAAGAAGACTCCGGCAATGGGGGCGTTGAACATGGCGGCAATGCCGCCGGCGCAGCCCGCCGCGATATAGACCTTCATCCGTTCACCGGACACCCGGAAAAACTGGCCGACCTGGGAGCCGATGGCGCCACCCACCTGGGCAATCGGCCCTTCCACCCCGGCCGAGCCGCCGGTGCCGATGGTCAGCGAGGTGGCGATGGTTTTCAGAAAAATGGTGCGAGCCCTGATCTTGCCGCCCTGCAGATTGACCTTGCGCAAAAAGCTGGTAAAGCCGTAGCCGTTCACCTCCCCCGGGAAAAGATAGGAGAGCGGAATAAGCAGGACCATGCCGAACATGGGCAGAAGCGGGAGAAAGAGCAGCCGCAAGCCGCCTGTACCGATCAGCAGCTCATAGCCATTCTGAAAGATAACGTGGTGGACGAGCTGTTCAACGGAACGGAACAGAATGTTGCCGAGGCCGGCGGCCAGGCCGATAAAGGAGGCAATAACCACCATCAGGGCGTTTTCGCCGGGAGAGAAGGTCTTGATAATCTGGCGGATCATTGCTTACGCGGCACGTCGCAGCCCAGCGCCGCCGCCCGGCTAAGGAAATAATCGTCGGTCATGCCGGCGATGAAATCACAGACGACGACAGCCGGCGGGTTGCCGTGACGATAATCCGGCGCCATTTTCCCCACATAGTCGGCAAAGACCGATTCCTGCCGGCAGCCGGCGACCATTTCCTCCAGGCAGGATTCAAAGAGGCGGGCGTAGCAGGCGCTGATCTTCTCCTGATCCTTTTTGATACGCGGGTTGAGGTAGATACGCTCATAGTTGAAGCGTTTAAGCTCGCGCAGGGCCTCGGAGATGGCAGGACTGAAGGCCACCGTTTCCTCGTCGCTGTTTTTCAGCAGATCGGTAACGAGATTGTGAACGATTTTGCCGTTGGTGTTGCCGAGCAGTTCGGTACAGGAACGCGGCAGCTCATTCCGGCTGATGACCCGCAACTCGATGGCGTCTTCGATGTCGCGGCCGATGTAGCTGATGGTGTCGGCAAAACGGACGACACAGGCCTCAAGGGTCATGGGCGCGAGGGGCAGCATCGGGTCTGCCGCCTTATGGAGGATCTTGTCGTCGAATTCGGCAAAAGACGGCAGGGGTCGGGGGGTAAGACGACGGTCATGAACCTCGCCGTCATGGCAGAGGATGCCGTCCAGGGTTTGCAGGGTCAGGTTCACCCCGGCCCCTTTCTTCTCGATATGTTCGAGAAAACGGACGCTTTGCAGGTTGTGCTGGAAGGAGGGCAGACCATTGGCCCGGCACAGACGATCCAGCACCTTCTCCCCATCGTGACCAAAGGGAGGATGGCCGATATCGTGACCAAGCGCCACCGCCTCGATAAGATCCTCGTTCAAAGCCAGCACCCTGCCGATGGTTCGGGCGATCTTCGAGACGAGCTGGACATGGAGGACCCGATGAGTGATATGGTCGTTCTTGACCATATAGAAAACCTGGGTCTTGTCGATATATCGGGCATAGGCGCGGGAGTGGAGGATGCGGTCGGCGTCCACCGCAAAGGAGGGACGATGCCCCTCCAGATATTCGGGCCGGCGGCGCAGGGCGGTAACGCTCTGCGCCGCCCGCGCCGAGAGGCTGCGCGCCTCCCGCTCCGCGAGCTGTTCCTTGATATGTAGCAGAAAAGGATCGGTCTGCATGGAAACTCACCTGGGAGTGGATCATCGAACAGGAATCGCGCCGATGCGGTCTCCTGCCCTTTTTCCAAAAAAAGAAATGACGATCCGACCCCTTTTATTGTAGAATTTCAATGTATTGCCACTAACTATCCGGCAGGAAAGGTTTCATAATTGTAACTATCCAGCTGATGCCGGAATCGCAAAAAAACCACGATTCCGACGGGCGGCGCATTGTAACTCGCTGTTTTCACTTTCCCGCCTGCTCAGGTTTGCGGGTTTTTACGGGACCATCAATCTTTCATACTATGGAGACCTGTTATGACCGTCAGTACCGCAGATTTCACCAAGGCACTTGCAGTCGGCCGTCCACCCAATATCGTCAAACTCTTTCCCCATTCCCGCGCCCTGCTGGTCAGCGGCAAATACGTCGATCGCGCCCTGGCCGCCAAGGGCAAGGCCATGACCATGGCGGCCAACGGCCGTAACAATTTCATCATCCGCGGCGCGCTGATGGCGGCGCAACGGGCCAACGCCGCCATTATCATCGAAATCGCCCGCTCCGAGGGCGGGGCCAAGGCCTACTGTCCAACCAGCTACTGGAATCTGGCCCGCCAGGTCGATCAGGCGTGCAACGAACTGGGCATCACCGTGCCGGTGGCCATCCACGCCGACCATTACGGCATCAAGAAGGATGAGGATATTCCCTTTGCCAGGGTCGAAATCCCCACCATCTTCGAGGCAGGCATCACCTCCATCGCCATCGATGCCTCGCATATGCCGGACGACAGAAACCTGCTCGCCAACATCGAACTGAACCGTTTCATCCCCGCCTGGGCAGGACTTGAGACCGAGGTGGGCGAGATCAAAGGCAGCCAGGGACTCTCCTCCGTGCCCGAGGCGCTCTTCCTCATCCAGGGACTCAACGCCCACAATATCCATCCCAACTGGATCGCCTTGAACAATGGCACCACCCACGGCATTGAGGCGAGCGGCCAAGGTATCCAGGTCGGCCTTACCGCCGAGATCCACGCGGCCCTTACTCCCTACCGGGTCAACGGCGCCCAGCACGGCACCTCGGGCAACAGCTCGGAGCGGCTGCGGGAGATCGCGCAAAAAACCCGGACAACCAAGGCCAATGTCGCCACCGCCCTGCAGATGATCTCCTGGGGCCTGGAGGTCAACGACTACGGCAATGCCATTCTCGATGCGGACGGCAACTTCATCAAGGTCAAGGGCGAAGGGGTGACGGAGGAGATGTGGCAGTCCATGGTCGCCTATGCCACGGAAAAAGGGCTCAAAGGCGGCGGCTACAAAAGCCTCAACCTGCCCTTTGAAAACAGACTGCTCGGCCAGCCGGCCGACATCCGCGCCCGAATGTGCAAACGGGTGGAGGACTTTGTCTATACCATGCTGGTTGATGTTTTCGATGCAGCCGATACCGCCGAACTGGCCATTGCCGATATCCTCAGTTGCGGTTCCTACGATCCGGGCCCCAATGCCGAACGGATCGAAGACCCTGCCCGGTGGACCAGGGAGCAGATCAGCGAACGGGCTGCGGGACTCGCCACCGACAAGGGGCCAGCCGGCAACTTCGACGACTGAGCGGCGCCACCAAAAAAAGCGGGGGAACCGGCGGCATGACTCCGGTTCCCCCTTTTCTGTTGCACTGCTTGCCATCGGGGGATCAGGTCTTTTTCAGGACTGAACCGATCTCCTTGACCTTATCGACCTCTTCCTTCAGGGCAGTCACTTCCTTGACGCCCGGTACGCTCTCTTCCGCCTCCTTGAGCCCTCTCTTGAAAGAGGAAATTCCCTTACCCAGCCCGGCTCCCAGCTCCGGCAGCTTCTTGCCGCCGAAAACAAGAAAGGCGATTCCGAGCACGACAATCAACTCCGGTGTTCCCAGTCCAAACATTTGCTACCTCCCCGCCCTCGCGGCGCGTCACATGCAAAAGAGCTGACCCTCAACTGTCCTTTTTTCCGACCTCGTCGTCAATCTTTTTTGATTCCTCTTCTTTGGTGGCTTTCTTGAAATTCTTGATACCCTGGCCGATACCCGAGCCGATCTCCGGCAATTTGCCGGCCCCAAAAATAATGACGATAATCACCAGAATGATGATCAGTTCAGGCATGCCAAGTCCAAACATAATAGCCTTCTCCTGTTACAGAACCGATGGAAGCCCCTGCAAAGCGCCACTGCCCTTTCAAAACAGATGTTCTCTTTTCATACTTACCGCAAAGGCGGCGGAACCGCAAAGAAAAAATGGCCGGCCCGATGCCCGCTCGCCCCGGCCACTGATTACTTGGAGGGATTTTCACCCAGCAGAAATTTTTCCGCACCTGTCGGATTCCAACAGTTCCCCAAGCATCCGCGCCAGACTCTGCCGCCAGTCCGGCAGCCCGGCCTGATAGACTTCGCGCAGGCGGGAACAGTCGAGCCGGGAGTTGGCCGGTCGGCGGGCCGGGGTCGGATAGTCGGCGGTGGCGATCGGCCGCAGACGCTTGATGGCAAGATTCTCGCCCCGGGCGGCAACAAGTCGGAAGATCTCGACGGCAAAGAAGTGCCAGCTCGCCTCGCCGGCGCCGCAGCAATGAAAGGTGCCCCAGTGACCGACACCCTGGCGAAGAATTTTTGCCGCAAGCACGAGAAGCACCTCGGCAAGATCGGCGGCGCAAGTCGGGCAACCGAGCTGATCGGCGACCACGGCAAGTTCTTGCCGCTCACGACCAAGCCGCAGCATGGTTTTGACGAAATTCTGGCCATGCACGCCATAGACCCAGGCGGTGCGGAGAATGACATGCTCCACCAAGGCGCGCCGCACCTGCCGTTCTCCCGCCTCCTTGCTGCGGCCGTAGACGCCGAGCGGCGCCACCGGATCGTCCTCCCGGTAAGGCCGGGGCAGACTGCCGTCAAAGACGTAATCGGTGGAGAGATGGACAAGCGGCACCCCGGCCCTGGCGCAGGATTCGGCAAGATTGGCCGGTCCGTCGCAATTGGCGCGGAAGGCCGCCTCCACCTCGCTTTCGGCCCGGTCCACCGCGGTGTAGGCGGCGCAGTTGATCACCAGTTCAGGCCGAGTCTGATCAAAGATCCGACGCACCGCGCCGTTGTCGCTGATATCGAGTCCGGCCCGGTCGAAGCCGGCAACAACAGCTCCGTGATGCGGGCAGCGACGGACCAGCTCCCAACCGAGCTGACCATTGGCGCCGGTCACCAGCAGCTTCATGGCTCACCCCGATAGAGAGGCAACCTTTCCGCTGCGATCTCGGCCAGACAGGGATAGAGCTGGTCCTTGGGCGAGAGGAGCGGATCGGCCACCGGCCAGGCAATGGCAAGGGCTGGATCGCTGAACAGCACCCCTCCCTCGTCGTCCGGCGCGTAATAATCGGCGCATTTATAGGAAAAATAGGCGGTACCGCTGAGCACGCAGAAGCCGTGGGCAAAGCCCTCCGGAATAAAGAGCTGGCGCCGGTTCTCTTCCGACAGCTCCACCCCGACCCAGCGGCCGAAGGTGGGCGAGCCCCGGCGGATATCCACCGCCACGTCAAAGATGGCGCCGGTGATCGCCTGCACCAGCTTGGCCTGCGGCCTGGCGATCTGATAGTGGAGACCGCGCAGGGTGCCGCGCACGGAAAAGGAGAAATTGTCCTGGACAAAGACCCGGTCAATCCCCGCTTCCGCGTAACGGGCGGCCTGATAGGTTTCAAGAAAAAAACCGCGGGCGTCGCGGAAGACCCGGGGCTCGATGATCAGGACGCCGGGCAGGTCGGTGGTCACGATCTTCATGAACTCTGTTCCTTTACCAGATCGAGCAGATAGCGGCCGTAGCCGTTTTTCGCCAGTGGTTCGGCCAGGCGCGCCAGCTGCTCGGCGGTAATGTATTTTTTGCGAAAGGCGATCTCCTCGATGCAGGAGATCTTAAGCCCCTGCCGTTTCTCGATGACCTCGATATAGCGCGACGCCTCTAGCATCGACTCGTGGGTGCCGGTGTCGAGCCAGGCAAAACCACGGCCGAGCAACTCAAGATGCAGCTCATTCATGTCGAGATAGGCCCGATTGACCGAGGTGATTTCCAGTTCACCCCGCTCCGACGGCCTGACCGCGGCGGCGATGTCGCAGACCCGGTTGTCGTAAAAATAAAGACCGGTGACCGCATAGTTGGATTTCGGCTTCACCGGTTTTTCCTCAATGCAGGTCACCCGACCTTCGCCATCGAAACTCGCCACCCCGTACCGGCCCGGATCAGCCACCCGGTAGCCGAAGATCGTTGCCCCGCGCTGCCGGGCGGCGGCGCGTTCGAGCTGCTGGGGCAGGCCGTGGCCATAAAAAATATTATCCCCAAGGATCATGCAGACGTTGTCCGGGCCGATGAATTGCCGGCCAAGGACAAAGGCCTGGGCCAGTCCCTCCGGTCGCGGCTGGGCCACATAGGAAAAGGAGAGACCCCACTGGCTGCCGTCGCGGAGCAGGGCCTGAAAGAGGGGCAGATCGTGCGGGGTGGAGATGATCAGGATCTCGCGGATACCGGCCAGCATCAGCACGGAGAGCGGATAATAGATCATCGGCTTATCATAAACGGGCAGGAGCTGCTTGCTCACCACCATGGTAACCGGATAGAGCCGGGTTCCGGAGCCGCCGGCAAGGATGATGCCCTTCATGCCTCATCCCCCCCGCGGTTGTCGTAATTCTCGGCGATCCAGTTACGATATGCGCCGGAGCGCACCGAATCGACCCAGGCCATGTTGGCGAGATACCAGTCCACCGTGGCGGCCAGGGCTGATTCAAAGTCGTGGCGCGGAGTCCAGCCCAGTTCACGGCTGATCTTGCCGGAGTCGATGGCGTAGCGGCGGTCATGGCCGGGCCGGTCCGCCACATGGGTGATGAGAGCAGCCGAGCTACCGGCCGGCCGGCCGAGCCGCTCATCCAGCATGGCGCACAGAGCGGTGACGATCTCGATGTTGCACCGCTCCGCCCCGCCGCCGACATTGTATGTCTCGCCGGGCCGCCCCTTTTCCAGAACGGTCAGCAGTGCCTCGCAGTGATCGAACACATAGAGCCAATCCCGCACCTGGCGGCCGTCGCCATAGAGGGGCAACGGCTTTTCCTCGATGATGTTCATCAGCATGAGCGGGATCAGCTTTTCCGGAAACTGATAGGGACCGTAATTATTCGAGCAGTTGGTGATAAGCGCCGGCAATCCGTAGGTGCGGTGACAGGCCCTGACAAAATGGTCCGAGGCCGCCTTGGAGGCGGAATAGGGGCTCGACGGGTCATAGGGGCTCTGCTCGGTGAAACGGCCGGTCTCGCCCAGACTGCCGTAGACCTCGTCGGTTGACACATGGAGAAAGCGGAAATCTGGCACAGCACCTGACCGCCAGTGACGCAGGCTTGCCTCCAGCAGCCGGAAGGTGCCGGTGACATTGGTATCGACAAAGGCGGCCGGCCCGCTGATGGAGCGATCGACATGGGATTCGGCGGCCAGATGCATGACCCCGTCGAACCGATGAGCGGCGAACAGTTCGGCAAGCAGCTTCGCATCGCGGATATCGCCGTGGACAAAGGTGTAGCGTGTGCGCTCGGCAGCCGCCAGGTCGTCCATATTGCCGGGCCGGCCGGCATAGGTCACCGCGTCGAGATTGACAATGGCAAGCTCCGGCCGGGCCGTCAGAAGATAGCGCACCAGATTGGTGCCGATGAAACCGGCGCCGCCGGTGACAAGAACTCTTTTCATGTTCCTTTTTTCCAAAAATCAAACAAGGGCTGGTCAAATGGCCGGCCCTTTCATTATACATTTTGGGAGTGCATCAACATTGATGGTCTCGTAAAAAGTGAAAATTAACCACAGAGACCGCAGAGCGCACAGAGATAACTGATTATAATTAAAGATGTTTTCTCTGCGTTCTCAGTGCGCTCTGTGGTGAAAAAGACTTTTTACGGGTTTGCCGACATTGTTACATTCCCGTTCCAAATATTTTGCGGTTGCAGCGCTGTCAGGCGATATTACCGCAATATCAATATTTCGCAAGCAGATCATCAGCCACCCCGCCGCTGCCATTGCCCCCCACAGACGAAGACGAAACCAAAAAAATCAGAAGCACTGCAGGAAATTTTTCCCGATTCGCCATACCCAACATCTTGAAAAAAAAGAAAATAAAATTTCATACCGCCCGCCATCTATTTATTTGCCCAGATGTCGCAAATGAGGTATCATTCATTCATAAGTTTGTGATCGGTTTTCCTGCCGACACACCTGTTTGCCGCAGGTCTCATGTCGCAAAGGAGCATTTCATGCGCAAAGCACCCCTGATATGTGTCTTCTGCCTGCTCACCGTCCTTGCCCTGCTCGGCGGCTGCGCCGAGGTCCGGCAGCCGGCGCCTGCCCTCGACGCGACCGCCCCTCAGGCCGCGCCGGTCGATCTACCAAGCCCTCTTGCCATCTTTCCCTTTGAAAACAACGCGGTGACCAACAACGCCGAGTTCGAGCCCTTGACAGGTGGCCTGGCCGCCATGCTGACCACCGATCTGCGCCAGTCGGCGGTCCACCTCAAGATCATCGAGCGCAACAAGATGCGCGACCTGCTCCAGGAAATCGATCTGAGTCAGAGCGGCTATGTGGACCAGGCAACGGCCCTGCGGGTCGGCAAACTGCTCGGGGCGAAATCGATCGCCTTTGGCTCCTTTGTCGTGCTCGGAGAACAGGTACGGCTCGATGCCCGGGTGGTCAATGTCGAGACCAGTGAGACCCTGATGGCGGAATCGATCAGCGGCACCTCCGACCAGTTTCTCCAGCTCGAAAAAAAACTGGCGGCCAACATTGCCGCCGCCTTCCAGGAACGTTTGACAGCAAACCATGTCTCGCCCTCGGCGGATACCATGAGGGCGGCATTGGCCTTTTCCAACGGCGTTGCCGCCCTCGACCGCGGCAACCGGCAGGAGGCGGATTCCTATTTTCAGAAAAGCATTGAACTTGATCCCGGTTTTGCAAAACAGGTCGACAGCATCCTGTCCTCCGGCAACTGATGAACCTGGTGCACATGGTTGCTTGCAGCCGAACGGCATCAGCAAGTGACGTTTCACCTCAATTGACGAAAAGAGACCCGTATGCACACAAAAGCGATCGCCGCACTCCTTCTGTCCCTCATCGCCCTGCTGGGCGCCACGTCAACCCATGCCGGCCAGGTAGTCACCGAAGCCGACAGAAACTGGGCTCGTGAGGCTATCGCCCAGGAAAAAGCCCTGGCTTCCGTCCTGCAGAATAACACCCTGGCGGTTCTCTATTTTCACAACAAAACCGGCCGCCCCGAGTTCGAGCCCTGGCAAAAGGGGCTGACCGTCATGCTCTCCATTGACCTGGCTAAACTGAAACAGCTGCAGGTGCTGGAACGGGCGAGGCTCCAGGCCCTGGTCGAGGAACTCGGCCTCGGCGTCTCAGGCCTTGTCGACACGACCACAGCCCCGCGGGTCGGCCGTTTTGTCCGGGCCCACTACCTGGTCGGTGGTGAATTCGGGCAAGACGCCTCTTCCGCCATGACGATTTTTTCCAATCTCCTCGATGTCTCCAAAGAATCGGTGTTGACCAGCACCGACGCCAAAGGCATGGTTGAAGAACTATTCAAGATGGAAAAGAAGCTGCTCTTTGCCATCATCAAGGCCCTGGGCATTGAAGTCACCCCGGAACAGGAGGCGGAGCTGCGCAAACCGATCAGCGAGGATTACAATGCACTGTTCGCCCTGTTTCAGGCCATTGACCTCAGCGACCGGGGCGAGTACGGCAAGGCGGCGGAACAGTACCGTTCCGCCCTGGCCCTGGACCCCAGTTTGCCCCTCGCAGCCGAAGGGTTGCAGGAACTGATCGATCTCGGCCTGATCGGCGGCGGCAAAAAGAAGAGCAATCGATGGAAGGGCAAATCCTTCCTCAATGAGCTGCGCGATCGTTCTTCCTACACCGATAATCTCATTCCGATCTATCCGGTCAAACGAATCCGCACTCCGGACGAAATCGTCGAACGGGAACGCCTCCTTAACGACGACCTGTGTCCTACCGATCCGCTCAAAACCGAACCGGGCATCTGCGGCTGCGGCGTGCCCGATATCGACAGCGACAACGACGGCATCATGGACTGCAACGACAGCTGCCCTGCCGATCCGCTCAAAACCGAACCCGGCGTCTGCGGCTGCGGCATCGCCGATGTCGATATCGACGGCGACGGCATCATGGACTGCACGGATCTCTGCCCGGATGACCCCCTGAAAACCGCGCCTGGCGTCTGCGGCTGCGGTGTGCCCGATATCGACAGCGACAACGACGGCACCATGGACTGCTCAGATCTTTGCCCCGCTGATCCGCTGAAAACCGAACCCGGCATCTGCGGCTGCGGCATCGCCGATATCGACAGCGACGGTGACGGCACCATGAACTGCGTAGACCTCTGCCCGGCCGATCCGGCAAAAAGCTCCCCCGGCATCTGCGGCTGCGGTGTCCCCGATACCGACAGCGACAACGACGGCACCCCGGATTGCAACGATCGCTGCCCGAACGATCCGCTGAAAATTGCGCCAGGCAGCTGCGGCTGCGGCGTGGCCGATACCGACAGCGACGGCGACAACACCCTTGACTGCTTTGATGGTTGCCCCTTTGATTCACTGAAGACCTCACCCGGTATCTGCGGCTGTGGTGTAGCGGACACCGACCGTGACGGCGACGAACTCATCGATTGCCTGGACGGTTGTCCGGACGATCCAATGAAAACCGATCCCGGCATCTGCGGCTGCGGTCTCGACGACAGCTTGGACAGCGACGAAGACGGTACCGTTGATTGCCTGGACGGCTGTCCTCTCAACCCCAATCTGACCGAGCCTGATCCGGAGTTCGGCTGTGGAGGCGAAGAGGTCATCCCGTTACCGATTGGCGGATAAAAAACAGGTTGTTTTTGTAAAACAAGAAAATGACGAACGCAACACCTCAACAAGGAATGACGACCATGAAACGATGGGTGACGCTGCTGTTTCCCCTGGCGCTCTGCGCCAATGTTCACGATGCCGTGGCCACGGAAATCGCCGTGCAGGGCAGTCTCCACTATGACTGGTGGAAAAGCGACAACAGCATGGATGGCAGCCAGATCTTCGTGCCACTCGAATTGAACGGCGCAAAGGGGGATTTCACCGCCCGCCTGCTCACCGCCTTCACCAGAACGGAAAGCGATGCGGCCATCTTCGACAGCCAGAGCCTCTCCTCGGTAATCGACACCAAGGTCAACCTCTCCTATGCCATGGTCGACCGCCTGCCGGTCAATCTCCTCTTTGGCCTTGATGTGAACTGCCCAACCGGTAAAACCGACCTCGATGAAGACGAATCGCTCATTGTCCGTGATCCGGATCTGATCTCCGTCGTCACCTTCGGGGAAGGCTTCAACGTCAACCCCAACGTCAGCATGACCAAAGACTGGACAAACTGGGGCGTCGGGCTCGGTATCGGCTTTCTCTGGCGGGGCGAATACGATTACAGCTGGGAATTCCGCAACTATGATCCAGGCAATATCACCTATGTTACCGGCGAGGTGCGTTACTATCTCGGCGACAACACCCTTTTGCGTCTTTTCGGCGACTACGGCGAGTTCAGCAAAGACGAGCTGAACGGTGATGATCTCTACCGGGAATCGTACTTTGTCCTCATCGGCGGGGAAACACGGTATGCCGGCGAAAAATGGGAAAGTCGCTGCACACTCCAGGGGATCTTCCGCGGCAAAAGCGAGTTCCGGATGGCCAACCGAGGGTTGCAGACAGAAAGCCGGGACGGCTATGGGGATGAGTTTGAAGCGGAACTGCTGCTGCGTTACCATTTTGACGACACACTCAGCATCGCCCCCTCTTTCCAGTTTCTCTATGTCGACGACAACGAATACCCGGAGATCTCGCCCCTCTATATCGGCACGAGAACAAAATATGGACTGGGGTGCAGCCTGCGGCGGGCCATGAGCGAACGGTGCAACCTGGAACTCTTCGTTCGCTTCGGTCAGGTGGAAGATGAAGAGGGCTGGCTGGCCAATGAAGAGGTAAGCAGCAAGACGCACTCCCTTGTGCTGCAGTACAGCGGCCGTTTCTGATTTCCATCCGCACTTTGCGAATAAACTCAAAAGGCGACACGGAGAATTGCCTCCTGCCGCCTTTTGAGCTTATTCGTCGGTCATCACCTCAAGGGAGGGCAACCGGCTCTTTTGCGCCAATCTGGCAAGCACCCCCGCCAGCACCACCGGCACCGGCCCATTTGTCTCAATAATTACCAGATCGTCGGCCGGCATCTCCCCAGGAAACTCCATGCTCTCCTTCTGTCGCTGGTAAATCTCCCAGGTGCCGTCGGAAACCGCCAAAGGGTCGCGGGCGCGCCGCACGAGCCGGCGCTCTGTCTCCGCGTCATCGCACTGGCAGAGGATGACAGAAAGAGTGGCATCGCACTCCTCCGCGCACTGCCGCAACCGTTCCCGCTCCGCCCTCTTGTGATAGGAGCCGTCCAGCACCAGCGAACGGCCCTGCCGGAGCTCCCGGCGAGCATGCGCCAACAGGGCATCATAGGTGCGACGACTGAACTCCGGGGTATAGATCCCTTGATTGAAGGCGTTCCCCTGCCGGGAAGAGGAGGAAAACCCGGCCAGCTCCTTGCGAACCATGTCGGTGTTGTAACAGGGCAAAAAAAGCTTTTCGGCAAAGGCCCGCGCCAGAGTGCTCTTGCCGCTGGCAATGAGCCCCATAAAAACAAAGAGATTAGCCTGCTGCATACTCTTCCGCCAGGCGGAAATAGCGTTCCGCCTGACTCAGTGCGTTCTGGCGAGTGGCATCATCCACCTCCGTGGCATGGGCGGTAAAGAGGCCGATCTTGCCCCGCACATAGGCACGGTAGCACTTGTAAAAGGGCAGCATGTTCAGCAGGCCAGGATCGTCGCTTGCCGCAACGAAACGGGAAACGAACAGCTCCGAAAGTGCAGGAAGACCATGGAAATCGAGATCCATGGCCAGAAAAGCAACGTCGCTTGCCACATCGCAGTAGCGAAAGCGTTCGTTGAACTCGATACAGTCAAAGATATACACCTTGTCTGTCAGGCAGATATTGGCGGAATAGAGATCACCGTGACAGTCCCGCACCCGCTCCCGACTCCGCTCCAGAAACAGCGCTTCGTTCCGGAGAAAATCGCGGGCATAGCCGCTGATGATGTCGAACTGCCCTTGCTGGAGAGCCCCTTTGCCGATAAAGTCACGGGTCTGATCGAAATTCTCCAGCACGTTGACGGCCACCGCCGCTGCGGTGCCGAAGCGGGCAATGTCGGCCCCTCCGGCTGCCTGACGGTAAAACGGCACCAAGGTATCGACAATGGCGGCGATATGGGTCTCATTGAGTTCGCCCCGACGAATAAGCTCACCCATCATCCGGCTGCCGTCCAGCCGCTTCATCTTCACCCCGTACTCCAGAGGCGCCGCACCGCCAAAGACAAAACCGGCGTCGCCGCGGCTGACCGCTACCACATCATGGTAGATATCCGGGCAGAGGCGGCGATTCAGCTCCAGCTCGCGGCGGCAATAATATTCCCGCTTTTCCAGTGTGGTGAAATCAAGAAAGCCGAAGTTGACCGGTTTCTTGAACTTATAGACCACTTCACCGGCCAGCAGAACATAGGAGATATGGGTCTGCACCAGTTCGACCCTGTCCGTCGGATGATCATGATGGAGAGGGTCGAGAAACCAGGTGATATACTCGGGCAGCGAGGCGGATGACATCAGCCGGCCCTTTTAATAACGGTAATAATCGGGTTTGTAGGGACCCTCTACCGGCACACCGATATATTCCGACTGCTCACGGGTCAGGGTGGAGAGGGTGACGCCGATCTTGGCCAGATGAAGGCGGGCCACCTTTTCGTCCAGATGCTTGGGCAGGAAATAGACCTTGCGCTCAAACGCGCCTGGATTCTGCCACAACTCGATCTGGGCCATAACCTGATTGGTGAAGGAATTGCTCATGACAAAGCTCGGATGACCAGTGGCGCAGCCGAGATTGACCAGTCGCCCCTCAGCCAGGACGATGATCCGTTTGCCGTCCGGAAAGATGACATGATCCACCTGGGGCTTGATATTCTCCCAGGGCAGATTGCGGATGGAGGCAATGTCGATCTCGGAATCAAAGTGGCCGATATTGCAGACAATGGCCTGATCCTTCATGGCATCCATGTGGGCCCGACTAATCACCCGGATGTTGCCGGTGGCGGTGACGAAGATATCGCCGATCGGCGCGGCCTGCTCCATGGTGACGACTCGGTAACCTTCCATGGCGGCCTGCAGGGCACAGATGGGATCGATCTCGGTGATGAGCACGGTGGCCCCCATACCGCGCAGGGCCTGGGCACAGCCCTTGCCGACATCGCCGTAGCCGCAGACCACCGCGGTTTTACCGGCGATCATTACGTCGGTACCGCGCTTGATGCCGTCAATCAGCGATTCCCGGCAGCCATAGAGGTTGTCGAACTTGGACTTGGTCACCGAGTCATTGACATTGATGGCAGGGGCAAGCAACGTTCCCTTTTTCATCATCTCATAGAGACGATGGACGCCGGTGGTGGTCTCTTCGCTGATGCCGCGCACGTCCTTCATGAGCTCCGGATACTTCTCATGCATGACCAGAGTGAGGTCCCCGCCGTCGTCAAGGATCATGTTGGGTCGCCAGCCATCCGGACCGAAGATGGTCTGGTCGATGCACCACCAGAATTCCTCCTCGGTCTCGCCCTTCCAGGCGAACACCGGGATCTGCGCCGCCGCCATGGCCGCCGCCGCATGATCCTGGGTGGAAAAGATGTTACAGGAAGACCAGCGTACTTCCGCTCCGAGCGCCACCAGTGTTTCCATCAGCACCGCGGTCTGAATCGTCATGTGCAGACAACCGGCGATGCGGGCCCCCTGCAGCGGTCGGCTGACGGCATATTCCTCGCGCACGGCCATCAGGCCGGGCATTTCCGTCTCGGCAATGGCAACCTCTTTACGCCCCCAGTCGGCAAGATTGATATCGGCAACTTTATAGTCGGTAAACGCTGTCATTTCGTTATTTTCCTTTCAATCCGGCGGCATCACGCAGGATCTCCGCCTTGTCGGTTTTTTCCCAGGTAAATTCCGCCCGTTCACGACCGAAATGGCCGTAAGCCGCGGTCTTGCGATAGATCGGTCGCAGCAGATCGAGATGCTGGATGATGGCCTTGGGTCGCAGATCAAAGTGCTCCAGGATCAATTCCCTGATCCTGTCGTTACTGATCTTGCCGGTGCCGAAGGTGTTGACATTGATGGACAGGGGTTTGGAGATACCGATGGCATAGGCCACCTGTACCTCGACCTCGTCGGCGATGCCGGCGGCCACCAGATTTTTTGCCACATAGCGACCCATGTAGGAGGAGGAGCGGTCCACCTTGGAAGGATCCTTGCCGGAAAAGGCGCCGCCGCCGTGGGAACCCATGCCGCCATAAGTATCAACGATGATCTTGCGGCCGGTAACGCCGCAGTCTCCAACCGGTCCGCCGATGACGAAACGCCCGGTGGGATTGATATAGTACTTGGTATTGTTGTCCAGCATCCTTTCCGGCAGCACCGGTTTGATGATCTCCTCCATCACCGCCTCCTTCAGATCCTCGTAATCGATCATCGGATCGTGCTGGGTGGAAAGAACTACCGCTTCGACACGCTTCGGCACCCGGTCCTCATACTCGATGGTCACCTGGCTCTTAGCGTCCGGTCGCAGCCAGGGAAGCAGGCCGGTCTTCCGCACCTCGGCCTGCCGCTTCATCAACCGATGGGCATAGGTGATGGGCATAGGCATCAGCACCCTGGTTTCCGAGCTGGCATAGCCGAACATGAGCCCCTGATCACCAGCGCCCTGGTCGAGATCGAGACCGGACCCTTCGTTCACTCCCAAGGCGATGTCGGGGGACTGCTTGTCGATGCTGGTCAGTACGGCGCAGGACTGGGAGTCGAAACCCATCTCCGACGAGTTGTAGCCGATCTCCCTGACCATGTCGCGCACCACCTGAGGCATATCCACCCAGGCAGTGGTGGTGATCTCGCCGGCAATAATAACCATACCGGTGGTCACGAGAGTCTCGCAGGCAACCCTGGCATGCTTGTCCTGTTCCAGAATATTGTCGAGTATGGCATCGGAAATCTGATCGGCAACCTTATCCGGATGCCCTTCGGAAACTGACTCTGACGTAAAAAGATAATTTGACATATTCTTCCCCTGAAGATCGACAATAAATGAAAAGCGGCGAAACATCCTCGCCGAACCGCAACGTTGCCGTCGATGACGTGCTCACCCGTCGGAGAGGACACGTTAATCCTGTACACTAACTTCTTCACCTGGCCACCGCAAGCTTTTTCCTTACGGGTTCGTGGCACACCTGACCATGACAAAAAAACCGGCGACAAACTCTGTTCAGGAGTGGCCCGACAACAAAAAAAGGGCTATGCCAAAAGACATAACCCTTTGATTTTTTTTGGTGACCCCAAGGGGAATCGAACCCCTGCTTTCGGCGTGAGAGGCCGACGTCCTGACCGCTAGACGATGGGGCCTGAAAAAGATTGGCAATCTCTAAACGAAAATAAAAGACTTGTCAAGAATAATCACAAAGACCAACAAGAAATCTCAGGAAACGATCGATCGGCCGAATGCCTCTGCTGCCTCTATTTTTTCAGTTAATCCGGCCATATCACCACGCTTGTCAACCCCCCGCACCAGCAGTTCACCGCCATATTCCACCCCAATGGCGTCATAAAAATATTTGGCGGTGAGAACTGCCCCGTCAAACACCTTTTCACCCCTGGTGGCAGCCACCGAGACAAAATACCCCCGCCGACCCGGATCTTGCCGCCACTCTCCTCGCTGCTTAAGTAAATACTTTCTGCTCCACAGGGCCTGGGTGCGATCGACAAAGGCCTTGGCCTGGGCGGTCACCCCATAAAAATAGATCGGCGAGGCAAGCACGATCCGCCTGGCCTGGTCAATTTTTTCATACAGCACCCCCATATCGTCTTTTACCACGCAGATACCGGTTTTGTCGCAACCGCCACAGCTGATGCAGGGGGCAATGGAGAAATCCGCCAGGCGGATAATTTCCATGCCCCCCCCCCCGGCCTCAACTCCTCGGCCCACGGCGGCAAGCAGCACCTCCGTGTTACCCTTTTTGCGCGGCGACCCGTTAAAAACGAGTACGTTGATCATCACTTTCCTCCTTGTCGACAAGCCGTTGCCGCCCGTAAAACAGCGCTTCATCGGCAAGATAACGGGCAACATCCACGGTCAGAAAACGCGGCGCACAGCGCCAGAGCCAATTGCCGTCGACCACGCTCGGCCGGTTCATCCGGCAGTCGGAACCGAACCCCAGGACATCCTGCAGCGGGATGAGAGCAAGGGCCGCTACCGATGAGTAAGCCAGCCGAATAAAATCACGATGGATAACCTGACCGTCACTGTTGGCATAGCGGCGGGCCCGATCCTTGGCCGCAGACGAGACCTTCGGATCAAAATACCAGCCGATTGTGGTGTCGTTATCGTGGGTGCCGCTGTAAACAACACAGTTGGTCGTCGTGTAGTTGTGAGGCAAATAACTGTTGTTTTGATCCGAGTCAAAGGCAAACTGCAACACCTTCATCCCGGGAAACCCCAAGGTGTCACGAAGCTCCTCCACGTCTGGAGTGATCACACCAAGATCCTCGGCGATGATGCCGAGACCTCTGGTCGTCTTCTCCATCTCCCGGAAAAAACCCAATCCCGGCCCCCTGACCCACTCCCCGTTGATTGCGGTCTCTTCTTCAGCCGGAATCCGCCAGTAGGAGGCAAATCCACGAAAATGATCAATGCGGACCAGGTCCACCATGGAAGCGATGTGGGCAAACCGCATGCTCCACCATCGCAAAAGAGCGGGATTCGCCTCCCCCTCTTTTTCCCAGAGATAGAGGGGATTACCCCAGCGCTGGCCGGTCTCGCTGAAATAGTCCGGAGGCACGCCGGCCACGTGGGCCGGCTGCAGGGTCTGGCGATCCAGATCGAAACAATCCTGGTTCGCCCAGACATCGGCGCTGTCAGCACCGACATAGATGGGAATATCACCTATTAGGGTGATCCTTTTTTTCCGTGCCGCCTGCCGCAACCTGCGCCATTGACTGAAAAAGACAAACTGGACGAACTGATGAAAACGGATGGCGTCCACATGCTCCAGCCTGGCCGCGGCAAGACTTTTCGGGACGCGCCGGGCCAGGTCTTTGGGCCAGAGATACCAGGGTCGTTCATCATAATGGTTGCGCAACGCCATGAACAGAGCATAATCATCGAGCCAGTCTGACTGCTCCCGGAGAAAACGGCCAAAATCATCATGCAAGAGATCATGCGCAGCAAAGCGCTCATACGCCCGGGTCAGCAGTCGCCCTTTGAAATCCGCAACTGTCCGGAAATGGACCGTGTATTCGGAAAAGACCGGTTGGTCAGAGAGCTCTTCCCGCAGCAGCAATCCTTTTTCGACAAGCCATTCCGGACTGATCAGCAAAGGACTGCCGGCAAAGGAGGAAAGAGTCATGTACGGCGACTGGCCAAAGGCCTCACAACCTATCCCAGTCGGAAGAAATTGCCAGAATGACTGTTCCGCCGCCTCCAGAAAAACAAGAAAATGACAGGCGGAGTCAAGATCGCCGATCCCGAATGGCCCGGGCAGGGAGGTCAGATGGGCGAGAATGCCGCACGATCGATGCAGTGCCATGTTTTCCCACTTGTATTAGGATGTCTGTTTTTGATAAAACTAAATACGCGCTTCATTGTTTCCGGAACCTAATGTCCCGCCCGTCACTCATCATTGACAGATGCACGCTCGGCATGCCGGGCCGGAGCCGAAGCCTTGCTTCGAGGAATCATTCTTAGCAATGAAATTATCGACCAGCTTAACGCCAATGTCAAGAAAGCATGTTTTCTTTTTTTCCGCTTGCGACCATCTGAAAAATTGGTTAAATTAGGTGGTTTTGGCGGACAGAATATCTCTCTTCCATTCGCGCATCCGCCATCTGTGAAACGCAGATACCCTAACAATCCGGGAGACAACAATACTGTGCCTGCCGATATCAAAGACAGAATATTGAAAGCCGGGAAGGAAAAAGGCTGTATCAGCATTGATGTTTTAAACGATCTTATCCCGGAAGACAAAGATGCCAGCTATATCGACGAAATCTTCGCATTTCTGGATCAGAATGAAATTGATGTCGCCGCCAAATCAGACCTTGTCAAATCCAAAGCCGGCGACGACAAAGAATGGCATGACGAGGATATTGACGACGCCCTGAAAGAGAGGGGCAAGGGGGCGGACGGCAAGGAGGATCTCCAGGAGGTAGAGGAGACCACCACCACCTATCTGCGCGAAATGGGCCGCTTCGACCTGCTTACCCCTGAAGAGGAAGAAAAATACAGTAAAATCATCCGTGAAGGCTTTGACGCGATCATCAAAACCATTCACAGCGACACCTCCGGCGTCGAAGAGATGAAACAGCTCGTCGATCGCATCGCCCTTTGGGAAAAACGGGACCCGACCCTCAAGCCGAAAAAACAGCACCTCAACTACATGTGTCGCAGGGTCCATGAGGCGGCAATCAGATACCGGGATATCGAGCAGCTGCAGCAGGCGGACAACCGGATCAATCTCTACACCCGTTCCATCGAAACAGCCAAGGACGCCATGATCAAAGCGAACCTGCGGCTGGTGGTCAGCATCGCCAAACGCTACATGCACCAAGGGCTCAGCCTCGCCGATCTCATCCAGGAAGGCAATCTCGGCCTCATGCGGGCCGTCTTCCGTTTTGACTACAAAAAGGGCAACAAATTCTCCACCTATGCGAGCTGGTGGATCCGCCAGGCGATTACCCGGGCCATCCTCGACAAGACCCGTACCATCCGCCTGCCTGTCCATTTTCTCGAACTGCGCAGCCAGTTTTTCAAGGCCTTCTATTCCCTGCTCAAAGAGCTGGGCCGGGAACCGACACCGGTGGAAATCTCCGACAAAACCGGTCTGCCCATGGATAAAATCCTTGCGATCCTCGAGGCCTCCCGTGAACCGATTTCGCTGGAAACGCCGGTGGGCGACGACGACAGCACCTTGGGGGATTTTCTTGAAAATCAGGAGTCCGTCTCCCCTTATGAGGCGGTAAAGAACTACGAGCTCTCCGACCGGGTGAAGACCATTCTCGCCACCTTGAGCCCCCGAGAGGAAAAGATCATCCGGCTGCGTTTCGGCATTGGCGAGGATGCCGAGTACACCCTGGAGGAGATCGGCAAAAGGTTCAATGTCTCCCGTGAACGGATCCGCCAGATCGAAAAAAAGGCGCTCAATCGCCTGCGCCACTCGAGCCGGCGGGACAAGCTCAAATTCTTCCTTGACTGACAGGCATGGCCGGACCATGCCCGCCTGCCGCAACGAGACTTCCTGCTCCGAACGGCAAGGAACACTGTTCGCATACTCCTCCAACCCGCCACGACATCAGATCCCTTCTGCCGGACAGGCGGTCACCGACGCTGCTCATCGCCGCGGTGATCGTCTTTGCCGCCGGCATCGTCGTGGCGACCACGATCCCCTGTCGCCCCGTTCTGCTGCTGCCGCCGCTTATCCTTCTCGCCATTGCCGTCATCCTGACATGGAAAAGCAACCATTGGCTCCAGCAACCGCTGCTGCTCTTCTTTTTCCTTTTCTGCGGCCAGCTGCACGCTTCCGTCCACCTGGCGCCGCCCACTGCGCCATCGCACATCTTTCACCTCTTCGCCGAGGAGACGGAAGCAACGCTTTCCGGCACCCTGACGGAAGCGCCGGTGGCCTACCCGGACAAGACCAAACTCCTCGTGGCGGTTGACGGCATCATCCGCCCTCCGGCAACAACAGACGGGCCCGCGACAGCAACAGATCCGATCGGAGCTGCGGCCCGTTTCATCCCGGCAACCGGCATCATCGAACTGGCCATGCGGGAGCCGCCTGCCGCGGATCTGACCCCTGGCGTAAAGCTGCTGGCCAGGGCGCACATTGCCCGGCCGCAGCGCTACGGCACCCCGGGCAGTTTTGATTATCCGGCTTTTCTCGCCCGCAAATCGATACATGTCACCGGTTGGATCAGCTCACCGGCCCTGATCCGCACCATCACTCCGGCCCGGGAAGGGTCGCCTCTTCACCGTCTCCGCTTTTTCCCCGAAGAGCTCCGCCACCAAATCAATCTCGCCCTCGACCGCATACTGCCCCCGCATCTCAGCGGTCTTTACAAGGCGATTCTGACCGGCGACCGCGCCTCCATTCCGCCACAAACCATGGAACGGTTCACCGCAACCGGCGCCGTCCACCTCCTGGCCATTTCCGGCCTGCACATGGGTCTCGTTGCCGCTGGCACGGGCTGGCTCATCAATCTCCTCCTACGGCGATCGACCTGGCTGCTGCTGCATTTCTCCGTCTGGAAAGTCGCGGCACTGCTCACCATTCCCTTCCTTTTCAGCTACGCCCTGATCGCCGGTTTCCAGACTCCGGTGATACGCGCCCTGCTCATGACCCTTGTGATCCTGCTCGCCGTCGTGTTTGACCGGCAATGGCACGTGCCGACCACCATCGCCATTGCCGCCCTTTTGATCCTCATTTTTCAGCCGGCCGCCCTCTTTACCGTATCCTTTCAACTCTCCTTTGCCGCCGTCATCGCCATTGTCGCCATCCTGCCCCACCTCAGCAACCCGACAACAGACGATGACCTGCCATCCCGCGCTTCGCCCGCCGTTAAAGTGATCGCTGCAGCTACAAAAAATATTATCCTCGTCTCCTGCGCAGCAACCGCCGGTACTCTGCCGCTGCTCATCTGGCACTTCAACCGTTTTTCACCGCTCGCCGCCTTTTCCACCCTGCTCCTCGAACCGCTGCTCTGCTTCTGGGCACTGCCCATCGGTTTAATCAGCTGCCCTCTCCTCTTTTTTGCCCCGCAGGTGGCGAAACTCCTCCTGCACCTCGGGGCAGTGGGGCTTCAGACGGCGGACGTCATCAGCACCCACCTCGCAGCTCTTCCCTTTAGCTCCTTCTGGTTGCCAACCCCGTCCTGGCCAGAAATTATTGCCTGCTATCTCCTGCTGTCCAGCCTGCTCCTGCTGAAAAAAAATCGAATCGCCCTCGCCGGCTGCTCCATTTCCCTGCTCACCCTCATCACTGTTCCAATCACCCATCACATCGCAAAGACAGCACGACCGGCCGACCGGGTAGCCGTCATTGACGTGGGCCAGGGCAGCGCGGCACTGGTCAGCCTGACCGACAACAGCCATGTCCTGATCGATGGCGGCGGAGCAGCGTCCGAGCGTTTCAACCCGGGCAGAAACATCATCGCTCCCTACCTCTGGCATCAACGCATCACCCGCCTGGAGGCAGTTATCGTCAGCCATCCGGACGCGGATCACTACAACGGTCTTTTTTTCATTCTGGAACGATTCCGGCCGCGCACCCTCTGGATCAACGGGGCGGAAAGTCCCGGTCAAGGATATGACGACCTGCTCGACCTGGCAAAACTACTCGGCATTGCCATCCGCATCCCGCAGGAAAACGACGTGCTACACCAAACAGCCGAGGCACGCCTGATCAATCTCGCCGATTACCACCAAAACGGAGCAGGGCTGAGCGACAACGGCCGCAGTCTCATCATCGCTTTGGAGAGCAGAGGCCGCCGGTTTCTCTTTCCCGGCGACATCGATACTGAAACGGAAAAAAGGCTGGTGAAAGACAAAAAAAGGATCGCCGCCGACGTCCTGGTGCTTCCCCATCATGGCAGCAGCTCCTCCAGCAGCGCCGCCTTCCTTGCCGGGGTTTCCCCTCGCTATGCTCTTGTTTCTGCCGGCAAAAGCAGAAGAAAAGCATTTCCCGGGGACGACGTGCTGGCACGCTGCCAACAGGCGGGTATTACCGTACTCAGCACCGCAACGGATGGTACCATCACCTGTGCCATAACCCCAGAAGCAATGACGATCACCACCTTCACGGCAGAAAACGGCAAACCGTGACGAGCACAATTTGTCGGAATCGTAAAAAGACACGATTCCGACGGACGGCCCATTGCAGCTCGTTGTTTTCTCGTTCCCGCCCACCACGATTTATTATTTTTTTTACGGGACCATCTGCTTTCAGACATCGGTAAAATCGGTGGGCGGCTTACTGAGAAACTGGACAAATTTTCCCTTGTCAATACAGTTCGAATAGGCGGCATCCGGGGAAATCCAGCCATTGGTAAGATGCTCCATAATGGCATCGTCCAGGGTCTGCATGCCGTAGCGCTTGCCGGTTTGCATAGCAGATGGAATCTGATAGGTCTTCCCCTCACGGATCAGGTTGCGGACTGCCGGGGTGCAGATGAGAATCTCCAGGGCCGCGCATCTCCCCTTGACATCAATCCTCTTGAACAGGGTTTGCGACACCACAGCCTTGAGGGCGTCGGCCAGGGTGGAACGCACCTGGGCCTGTTGGCTGGAAGGAAAAATCTCGATGACCCTGTCCACCGTTTTGGCGGCGTTGAGGGTGTGGAGGGTGCCGAAGACGAGATGGCCGGTCATGGCCGCTTCCATGGCCAGGGCAATGGTTTCCAGATCACGCATCTCGCCCACCAGGATGATGTCGGGATCCTCGCGCAAGGCTCCGCGCAAGGCCGCCGAAAAACTCTTGGTGTGCAGGCCGACCTCACGATGGTTGACGATACACTTCTTACTTCTATGCACAAACTCAATGGGGTCTTCGATAGTCAGGATATGATCGCTGCGCGAGGCGTTGGCCTCATCGACGATGGCTGCCAAAGTGGTTGACTTGCCGCTACCGGTCGGCCCGGTGACCAAAACCATACCTTTTGGCAGATAGGCAAGCTTCTTGATGACCCCCGGCAGTTTCAACTGATCACAACTCAAAATTTCACTGGGGATTTCACGAAAAACTGCGCCAATACCGTATTTCTGCTGAAAGAGATTGCCGCGGTACCTGGCCAGGCCGGGAATCTCGTAGCCGAAGTCGACATCGCCCGTCTCCTCAAAATGCTTGGCCTTATCTTCGCTGACAATCTCATACAGCATCGCTTTCAAGGTGTCGTTGTCAAGCACCTTGTATTTGACCCGCTCCATATCACCACGGATTCGCAATACCGGCTGTTGGCCGGCGACCAGATGCAGGTCCGAGGCCCCCTGGTCGTTCATCAGTTTAAAAAAGGCATCAATCTGTGCCATGCATTCCTCCTTGGGTAAAAGCGTCTCCACAAGCGTGAAAGCAACAGCCTGGGGCGGGTAGGGAAAAAACAAAAAGGTGACCGATGCTGGCCATGCCGATTCCGCGGTATTATCATAACAACAGCAATATCTATTATTCAAACAAATAATACAGGCCGTCACCGGCAAAAACCGGAGTCCGGCCAGAAACAGCCGGCCGGCATCCGACAAAAATCGGCGCCAATCCGGGTAATGTGCTTGCGGACCTGTCAAGGAGCGGCTAAGATTTACAAATGCAACGGATCGATCTTCATCTCCATTCAACCTGCTCCGATGGCACCATGTCCCCTGAGGAACTGGTGGCGGAGGCGGATCGTCTCGGTATCTCGGCCATCTCGATCACCGATCACGACACCGCAGCAGGGACAGACGCGGCAATGGCGGCCGGCAGAAAAAGGGGAATCGAGATTATCGCCGGCATTGAGCTCAGCGCCTGCCACGATGACTCCCCTCTGCACATCCTGGGATACGGCTTTTCGCATACATCTGCCGACTTACAGAAAAAACTCGCGGCAATCCAAGCGGCCCGCCAGCAACGCAACGATGCGATCCTGAACAATCTGGCTGCGCACGGCATCACGGTGAGTCGTGAGGAATTGCGGCAACGGGCCGGTGACGGGCAGACCGGCAGGCCGCATATCGCCGCCCTGCTGGTGGAAAAACACGTCGTTCGCACACCGGACGAGGCCTTTGCCCGTTACCTGCGCCGAGGAGGCCTCGCTTACGCGGAAAGACAGCAACTCGCAGCAGCTGACGCCATCGCCCTGATCCGCGAAGCCGGCGGCATTGCCGTCCTCGCCCACCCCTTAAGCCCGGACCGAACCGTGGCGTCACTCCCCGCCCTGCTCGAACAACTGCGCGATCTGGGACTGGGCGGGGCCGAGGCCTATTACCCGACCTATTCCGCCGCGGAGCAGAAAACGATCGTCGCCTGCTGTCGTGAGCTGGGGCTGCTGGTGACCGGCGGCAGCGATTTTCACGGAATAGCCAGAAATGGTGTTGGCTTGGGAGGCGGCAAGAAGCATCGGATCCCCTATGAGTTATACGCGGAACTGATAAAACGGCTGGAAGCCGCTCCCCTCTCCGCCGGGACCACGGCGGCACTGTCTCTAGCGACGGCCTTCCTGCGGGCAGATGATCGTTCCGCAAAGAAAACCGAGCACGTGACATGAATACCATTCTGGTCGTCGATGATGAACCCAATTACCTGATCATCCTGGCGGAACTGTTGCGGGACGAGGGGTTCGAGGTTCTGACCGCTGAAAACGGCAAAAAGGCCCTGGAGATAATCGGCACCTCGGATCTGGATCTGGTCCTCACCGACATGCAGATGCCGGTCATGGGCGGCATGGAGCTGTTGAAAAAAGTCAAGGGAATGAATCCCGATCTGCCGGTCATCCTGCTGACGGCCTACGGCGAGGTGGAAAAGGCGGTTGCCGCCATGCGCGACGGCGCCTTCAACTACCTGACCAAGCCGTTCAAGAATACCGAATTGATCGCCAACATCACCAAGGCGATAGATCATTATTCCCTGCTTCGGGAAAACATGCGCCTGCGCAGCGAGATGCGGCAACGGTCCAGTTTCTCCGAAATGATCGGGAAAAACAAACAGATCCGGCAACTCTTTTCCCTTATCGAAAAGATCGCCCCGACCCAGGCGTCGGTCCTCATCACCGGTGAATCGGGCACGGGCAAGGAGCTGGTGGCCCGTGCCATCCACAGCAACAGCCCCCGAGAAAAGCAACCCTTCATCTCGATCAACTGCGCCGCCCTGCCGGAGTCTTTGCTTGAAAGCGAACTCTTCGGCCACGAAAAAGGGGCGTTCACCGGCGCCATTGCCCTGCGAAAGGGCCGATTCGAGCTGGCGGACCAGGGTACTCTCTTTCTCGACGAAATCGGCGAAATGCCGCTCGGACTCCAGGCAAAACTGCTGCGTATCCTGCAGCAGAAAACCTTTCAACGGGTGGGCGGCACCGAGGAACAGAAGGTGGACGTCCGCATTGTCGCAGCCACCAACAAGGATCTCAAGCAGGAGGTCGAGGAAGGTCGTTTCCGGGAAGACCTCTACTACCGGCTCAATGTGCTCCACCTCCACCTTCCTCCCTTGCGGGAGAGGGCAGACGACATTCCCCTGCTGGTGCATCATTTCATGAACAAATTCGCCAGACAGCTCAACAAACCGGAGCTCAAGATCGATCCGGCCGCATTGCGGTATCTCACCGTTCTGCCATGGGAAGGCAATATCCGTGAGCTGGAGAATACCATTGAGCGGGCCAGCATTCTCTGCACGGACAATATCATCCGGCAAAGCGACGTTCTGCCGGACAGCGTCTCCCTCACGGACACCGATCAGCCCCAGCGCCCCGCCCGGCTCCCGGACGACATTTCCGCCGAGGGCACCCCGCTGCCGCAGCTGCTTGACGCCATTGAAGAAAAAGTGCTGCGCAATGCCCTGGAAAAAGCCGACTATATCCAGACAAAGGCGGCAAAGGAGCTCGGTATCACCAAAAGTCTGCTCCAGTATAAAATGAAAAAATTCAACATCAGGAAAAAATGATGGTCTCGTAAAAACAGAAAATCAACCACCGAGATCACAGATCACCAGGAGGGAACCAGTTGCAATTTAAGAAGTCTTCGCTGCTCGCTCTGAGCGCTCTGTGATAAAAAAAGACCTTTCCCGATTTTGTCAAAAAATACAGGGGACCTCTTCCGACCGCGACCGGCCGAGAAAATTATGTTTTACAAAGAGTGGCCGATCTGTTCAAAATAGAATAAAGGAGCCAACCCGTGACACCTAGCGACATCTTTCACATTACAGCTTCGATCGGCATCGTCCTGTTTGTTGCAGTGCTTGTCCCGACCCTGGCCCAGATCAGGCGAACCGCCCGCAAGGCGGAAGAGACCCTTGAGGCCATCAATCGGGAGATCGAACCATTGCTCGCCAAGGCTACGGAGACAAGTTCCGAGCTGCAACTGCTCACCGTCTCCTTGAACGAGAAGGTCGAACAGGCTGACAGCATCATAGCCACCCTGCAGCAGACCGGGGAGACCCTGCTGTCCACGGCAAACCTGGTCAAGAAGACGGTCACTCCGGTTATCGCCCAGATCGGCGGCATTTCCGCCGGTGTTGCGGCATTCACCAGTTTTTTCAAGAAAAATGAACCCCCACCGGAAAGGAGGTATTTCGATGAATAGAGATGATTCATGCAATACAAATGTGGCACTGGTGTCTTTTTTGGCAGGCACCGTCATTGGCGCCGGCATCGCCCTGCTCGTCGCCCCGCGCACTGGGGAAGAGACGCGGCGGATCATCAAGGATTACGGCCATGACCTGGCGGACAAAACCGGAAAATTGCCTGAGCAGATGAAAGGATCGGCTGAACAGGCAATGGAGCGGGGCCGGGAGATGATCGAAAGGGGCAAAAAGATGATCAACCGGGGCACCGATCTGATCAATCATGGCAAAGAGTATCTTGACGAGAAAAAACAGGCGCTGAGCGCCGCCATTGAGGCAGGAAAGGAGGCAATGGAGCAGGAAAAGGAAAAGCTCTCCGCCTCTTTTGACGATTAATTCCGTGAACCAGGAAAACGGCCGGGATCGCAGGGAATGCGCATCCCGGCTGACGGACGGGCGACGTTCACATCCCCTCCAGCATCCCGCCCCAGTTCAATTTGCACCGCAGAATATCGAAGTAGCCTTTCTGCGGTGAACAGATGAGGCGCAGCGGCTTTTCCGAGGTAACAACATCGAGATTGTCCGCTTCCCGCATGTCCCAGGCGAACTGCCCGTCAACAATCACCTTGACGTCGGCTGCGGCCCCGGCCAGTCGGGTACATAAACGCACTGCGGCGGGCAACAGCACCGGACGACTTTCCAGCATAAAAGGACAGATCGGCGTCACCATGACCGCGGCCAGGCCGGGATGGACAATGGGTCCGCCGGCCGAAAGATTGTAGGCAGTGGAGCCGGTCGGAGTGGAAAAGATCAGGCCGTCCGCCTTGTAGGTATTGAGATATTCACTGTCCACCCAGGTACAGAGCCGCACCAGCCGGTCGATAGTGCCCTTGCTAACGACAACGTCATTGAGGGCATGGCGCCAGGGGCTAGCGGTACCGTGGCCCCGCAGTCTGACCTTGAGCATAATCCGCTCTTCGATTACCGCCGATCCGGCAAGAATGGCGGCAAACGCCTGCTGCCACTCACTTTCCGCCACCTCGGTCAGAAAACCGAGATTGCCGAGATTCACTCCAACCACCGGCACCTGACACTGACTCGCTTCCTCTGCAACATGCAGCAGGGTGCCATCACCGCCGAGGATAATGAGAATATCGAGTTCCGGACCGATAACATCAATAACGGTGGTTACCGCACGTTCGGCAAACCAGGCAACCATCTCACGGACGAGAAACCTGGCCTGCTCCGAATCTTTTTTCAGGATGATTCCGACTTTTCGTACCTGCATGGCCTTGACTCAGACCAGCCTGCCCAGCTCTTCCGATCGTCTGGTGGCTGCCTCGACGGCAGTCATAACGCCTGCCTTAAAGCCGGCCTTTTCCAGCTCATGAAGGCCGGCAATGGTGGTGCCGCCCGGCGAGGTGACCATCGCCTTGAGCTCGGCCGGGTGCTTGCCGGTTTCCATGGCCAGCCGAACTGAACCAAGCACCGTCTGCAGCACCAGCAGTTCCGCATCATGGCGGCCGAGTCCCATCTTAACGCCGCCGTCAACCAGGGAATCGATAAACTGAAAGACATAGGCCGGACCGCTGCCGCTCAGTCCGGTGACGGCATCCAGATAATTCTCCGGCAGAATAACCGAGCGCCCAACCGCGGAAAAAATCCGTTCAGCGATCTCCAGATCCTCACGGCTTGCCGCACTGCCCCCGCTCAACGCCGAAGCACCCTCCAGCACCAGGGCCGGCGTATTGGGCATGACCCGAATGACCCGACAGCCAGGCGCCAACCGCTTTTCCATGAACGCAATGGGAATGCCGGCGGCAATGGAAATCACCAGATGCCGGACATCGAGCCAGCTCCGGCATCCGTCCAGCAAAACTCCCATGATCTGCGGCTTCACCGCCAGGATGATGATCGCGCACTCCGCCAGGGCTTCAGGAGAGGCGGTCACACCGATGCCATATTCCTTTTCCAGCAGACTCCGCCGTTTTTCATCCGGGTCAACCGCAAGGATATCAGTGCTGTCGGCAAGCCCTGCCCTGACAATTCCCTTAACAAGCGCCTCGGCCATGCGACCGCCGCCGAGAAAACCGATTTTACCCTGCAATTTCATCTTGTCGTTCCTGATTACTGGGTGCACGGCTCCGAAAACACCGAAAGCCACCTGCCCCGTGGTCGTGCCCTCCATGGGCGTGATCGTTTACGGCAGGGATTCCTGATCCCCGCCTGCTGCCACAAGACAGTAGCGAAAATACGAGGTAATGGCAAGGATGATCTTACCCGCAAGAATCTGACGGGAATGCGAGAAGCATAAAAGGCCCGTGGGCACGCCGAGGAAAAGAGAAGCGGGCGCCCGGCTCGGGCCACTGGCCGGAAGAGAGCAGGGAGAGGCCGAAAGCGTATTCAGCCGCTCCCCGATCCCGCGATCAGAGTGGCGCCGCCGCGCCGGTGGCAGCGGGGACAACCCGCGCGGGAAACAGCAGGGGAAAAATCCTGTTGCCGGCCGCCATGGTATTCATGACAACCTTTTCCAGGACGTTTTCTTCACCGTTGCCGGCAAGGGTGACCAATTGCCAGCACTCCGGATGATCGATGATTTCCTTCATCAATTCAAGATGCTGGGCATGACCGGCCCTGACCGCCCTGACGTGACCGAGCAGCGAAAAACCGAGCAGGGCCAGATCGCCGATGAGATCAAGTATCTTATGACGGACAAACTCATTGGAAAAACGGAGCCCTTCCGCATTGAGGATGGCGCCGTGATCGATAACAATGGCGTTGTCCAGCGAGCCGCCGAGGGCCTTGCCGTTGCGGCGCAGATACTCGACCTCGTGCAGGAAACCGAAGGTGCGGGCCGAGGCGAGTTCCTTGACAAATGTATGGCTGGTGACATCCATGGTAAAGGTCTGCCGGCGAATCAATGGGTGCTCGAATTTGATCTCACCGCTTACCTTAAAGCCATCGCACGGCTCGATCCGCAGCATGGTCTCACCGTTGCGCAGCTCAAGCGGCCGGGTAATCTTCAGCATCAGCCGTTTCTCTTTCTGCCGTTGCCGACCGGCCTTGAGCAGCAGATGCACAAAAGGTGAGGCACTGCCGTCCATGATCGGCACCTCGTCGTTATCGAGTTCAACCAGAGCGTTGTCGATGCCGATGCCGGCAAGGGCAGCAAGCAGATGCTCGGTGGTGGAGACCTCGGCGCCGTCTTTGGCGATCGTCGTCGCCAGCACGGTATTGCTGACTCGACTCAGCAGCGCCGGGATAACCACCCTGTCGGCAAGATCGGTGCGTACAAAGCGTATACCGGTATTGGCCGCCGCCGGCTTAACCACCAGCCTGACCGCTTTACCGGAATGGAGTCCGATACCGGCAAAGCTGACCTCTTTCTTGATCGTATGCTGCCATATATCCATGAGATTCACAATATTTTGCTCCGCGCCCACAATGCCGATCCCGAATCGTTCGGACACTGCTGGAGGCACTCCCCGATTGCCCTGAAATGCAAACAACCGGCACGGCATTTTTTAACAGAATAACATCAGTTGCGCCGATGCCAGAAAACACACAATACACATGCAAAAAAAAAGCCGAAACTCAAGAAAAAAAATAAGATCAAGCATAACAGCCAGTTAATGGGACAAGACCAGTTGCTCATTGCAACAGCACGCCCAAAATCGCGTTGCAAAAAAAACACATTATGGTTTTTTTCCCATGAGCTCAGGAGACTGTTGCCAGCCTGGCAAGAACAAAGGCATCGAAATCCGCCTCAGGTCGCAGCTCCATGCGGAGGGCATAAAGGGGAAGGGGCAATTGCGCCTCCCGCAGCTTGACGAGATCCTTTTCGGTGGTGATGAGGCCGTCGCCGGAAAAGCCGGCAAGCTGTTTTTTCAAAAATTCCAGCTCAGGGGCAAGGTAACGGCAATGATCGCGGAAAGCCTGAAACCCCCTGGTCCGCAGTCCGGCCTGCTCCAGACTGCGCACAAAGGAAGCGGGCTGCGCCAGTCCACAGAAGGCAAAATACGTCATCTCCCGGGCCTGGGCCAGGGACAGCTCTTCTCCCTGCACATTGATGAGGGAGAGGGGGCGATACTCGGCCGAAAAAATCGGGATACCGGGGAATTTCTTCGTCAATGCCCGGCTGATTGCGGCAAAGCGCTGCCGGTTGGCATCGTTGACGCCGGTCAGAATAAAGGCGTGGGCACGGGCCAGGGCCGTGAGCGGTTCCCGCATGTCGCCACCGGGGAAGATCCGATTATTGCCGAGAAAACTCTCCACCCCGAACAGCACCAGATCGACATCGCGCGCCAAAGGGAGATGTTGAAAGCCGTCGTCGAGGATGACGGAGCGGGCGCCAAGTCGCTCCACCGCCCAGCGGCCGCCTTCACTCCGTTTTCTACTGGTCAGCACCGGCACCCCGGGAAGATTTTCCGCCATATAATAAGGTTCATCGCCGGCGGAACGCGCATCAAGCAGAAGTGACACGCCGTCGGAGACCACATTGACCTTTTCCTTTGCCCTGCCGTCGTAGCCGCGACTGACAATGACCGGCGCCCGGTCGGCCAGCAGACGGGCAAGATGGATGGTCATCGGTGTTTTACCGGTGCCGCCCAGGGTCAGATTGCCGACACTGATCACCGGCACCGACAGCCGCTGCCGCGGCAGAAGCCCCTTGCCGTACGCCCAGGCCCGCAAAGCCATGGCAAGACCATACAGGGGAGAAAGCGGCCGGCCGACGGCAAACAGCATCTGCAAATGCTCACTCATGAAAGCACCTCCCCGATCAGATCAAGATAGCGATCGTTAACCCCCTGCCGGGCCGTGACAAAGGTGCGGGACATAGCGCCCCGTGCTTTACGCAGCCCCTCATCGGCCAGCAGAGGGTCGATCTTCTCCGCCAACTCTTCAGCATCCACCGCCTCTTCGGCGCAGCCCTCCGCCAACATCTCTTCCACCACATCGGCAAAGTCCTCCATGTGGACGCCGAAAAAGACCGGTACTCCGAAAACAGCCGGCTCCAACGGATTATGGCCACCCTCCGCCACCATACTGCCGCCGACAAAGGCGACATCAGCGATGGCATAGAGCCCGGCCAGCTCGCCCATGGTATCGAGCACCATGACCTGATTATCCGCCACCATCCCGTTGCTACGGCGGGAAACGGCCAGACCGTGCCGCCGGACCAGCCGTTCCACCTCATCGGCTCGCTCCACCGCGCGGGGAGCGATGATGAGAAAAAGCGCAGGGAATGTATGCTGCAACCGCTGAAAAACCGCACAGACGATCTCCTCTTCCCCCGGGTGGGTGCTGCCGGCAATCCAGATGAGCCGATGCGAGCCGATGGCGAAATCCTCTCTGGCAAAGGAACGCACCGCGGTGGGCAGCACCGCGTCATATTTGAGATTGCCAAGCACCCGCAGACGCTGCCGCTTTACCCCGAGTTCAACCATTCTCGCCATGTCCAGCCGGCGCTGGAGAGCAAGGACACGAAAGGAGGCAAACAACGGCAGAAACAATGGCCGCAGCCGCCGGTATCTGGTATAAGATTTCTCGGAGATGCGGCCATTGACCAGGACAGCGGGAATCGCCGCCTGCCGCAGTCCATGCAGGAGATTGGGCCAGAAATCAGTCTCGACCAGGACAAAGAGATCAGGCCGGATGGCACGGATGAAACGCCGCACCACCGGATAGAGATCCAGGGGAAAGGGAATCAGTCCGTCGATGGGAAAATCGGCAAGCGAGCTGACAAAACGCTCGCCCGTGGCCGTTGTGCAGGAAAAAAGCAGCGTTGCCCCGGGATAGCGCTGCCGCAAGGCCCGGACCAGGGTGAGGGCTGAGCGGGCCTCGCCCAGGGAAAGGACATGGATCCAGATGCGCGGCCTGCCGGCGGGCAGCTCAGCCAGATGCCGATCGAGGCCCAGACCGAGTCTTGCCGGCATCCGGGCGCGGTACTTGGCCCGGCCGACCACCACCAGCAGGATGAGCGGCCAGAGCAGGAGCAGCACGGTCACCTGGACGATATTATAGAAAACAATCATGATGAACCCGTAAAAAGTCTTTTTTTACCACTGAAGACACAGGGAAAACATTTTCAATGACAGCCAGAGACCTCCGCGTGCTCCGTGGTCGCAGCGGCTGACTTTCAGTTATTACGAAACCATCAATCATAACCGACAACATCTTTTCCGCCCGGGAACCCAGGCGTCTCTTTCTTGCCTGCATCACATCCATGAACATCATCCTGCTTGACCAAAGCGAAATCTGCGACAACCGGGCGGTGCTGCACGACCGGCGCAGCGAGCACATCCGCCGGGTGCTGGGGGCCAGGGTCGGCGACCGCCTGCGCACCGGTATTATCAACGGCCCGCGCGGTTTCGCCACCGTGGTCGCCATCCGAGGCGAGACGGTGGAACTCGCCACCAGCCATGACGGGCCGCCGCCGGCCCGACCCGCTACCGATCTTCTCCTCGCTCTGCCCCGGCCTATCATGCTGAAACGGGTTCTTTCCCAGGCCGCCACCCTGGGGGTGGGACGAATTTTTCTGATCAACGCCCGCCGGGTGGAAAAGAGTTTCTTTTCCGCCTCCCTGTTGCGTAAGGAAAATCTGCACCAACAGATGCTGCTCGGCCTCGAACAGGCGGGCGACACCCTGGTGCCGGATCTCTCCATTCATGCCCGCTTTCGTCCCTTTGCCGAGGACGAGCTGCCCGGCCTTCTCCGGGACTGCCCGGTGCGGCTGCTCGCCCATCCCGGCCCCTACCCCTTTCTTCCCAAGGCGATCGACCTGCCCCTGCTGGGCAAAACCGTGCTCGCCGTCGGACCGGAGGGCGGCTGGGTCGATTTCGAGGTAACCACCCTGCAACAGGCCGGCTTCATCCCTTTTTCACTGGGGCCGCGTATTCTCCGAGTTGATGCGGCGGTACCCGCCCTGCTCTCCCAGATCGACCTGCTGCGCCAGCTCTGATCAGTCCCGCCCCAGGCGCTGCCGCACCTTGTCCACCACCAGACTCAGCTCTTTGAGGCGAAGCAGATAGAGAACCCCGCCATAAACCGCGGCAGCGCTTGCTATATACACCAGAACAGCGCCGATTTGCAGCAAAATCGAGGCGGCAACCCATTTCCGCCCAACAAACAAAACCACCTGAAGCCAACCGGCCATGACCAGCGAACCGATAAGCACCTTGCCGATCCCCTCAAACAGATAGGAAAGGGAATAGCCGGAGAGTTTGCGGTAGAGCACGACGGCCAGGAAGAGAAAGTTGCAGATCATGGCGGCCGAGGTGGAAAGAGCAATGGCCCGGTGCTGAAAGAGGTCGATGAAAGAGGAAACAAAGAGCAGATTGGCCCCGACCGCGAGGAAACTGGCTATGACGGGCAGCCTGGTGTCGTCGAGGGCGAAGAAGACCGGCACCATAATTTTGACCGCCGAATAAGCAAAGAGACCGACCGCATAAAAACGGAGAGCCTCGGCGGTCTGCACCGTGTCGATGACACTGAAGGCACCGTACTGGAAGATGATGCGGATGATCTGCTCGGAGAGCAGCCACAGGCCGAAACTGGCCGGAATGGTGAGACAAAAGGCCATGGTCAGCGACGAGGTCAAGGTCTCACGGATCTTGTCGATATCTTTCGCCGCTGCATAGCGGGAAATGACCGGCAGTGCGGCAATGGAGATGGCGACGCCGAAAACGCCGATGGGCAACTGCACGAGCCGGAAGGCGTAATTGAGCCAGGAGACGCTGCCTTCGACACAGGACGAGGCAAAACGGGTGTTGATAAAGATATTGAGCTGGGTGGCGGACAGACCGATCACCGCCGGAATCATCAGCCGCACAATACGTCGCAAACCAGGATCACGAAGATCGAGCCGGGGTCTGAGGCGAAAGCCGACCTGCCAGAGGGCGGGCAGTTGGCCGCCCAGTTGCAGCAGACCACCGATCAGGGTGCCGATGGCCATGCCCATGATGGCCGGATAACCGAAGCGGGGCAGGATCAGGGCCAGGCTGATGCCACCGACCAAAGAGCCGATATTGAAAAAACTCGAGGCCATGGCCGGAATGAAAAATCGGCCCTTACTGTTGAGCATGCCCATCACCACCGCCGACAGGGAAATGAAGAGCAGAAAGGGAAACATCATCACCGTCAGCTGCCGGGTCAAATCCACCTTGCCCGGCACCTGCACAAACTCGGCGTCCACCAGCAATCGCACCAGGGGTTCGGCCCAGATCATACCGGCAAGAGTGACGAGGCTGAGCAGGACGGCGAAAAAGGCCAGGACGTTGTTGGCAAGCTGCCAGGTTGCCTTTTCACCCCGGTTGGCGTCGTAATCGGCGAAGACCGCGACAAAGGCCGCGCTCAGCGCCCCTTCGCCAAACAGATCGCGCAGCAGATTGGGAATACGGAAGGCGACGACAAAGGCGTCATAGGCGTAGCCCGCACCAAAGAGAAAGGCGAAGGCCTGCTCCCTGGCCAGGCCCAGCACCCGGCTGCACATGACGGCAATGGATACCGTGCCGGCGGAGCGGGCGATCCTGCCCGTATCACTGGAGGCCTTTTTCATTGCACCTAGTCCTCGGCAAGGCACAGCAACCAATCCACACTCATCATCTCCTATCTTCTCCGGCGAGGAATGAGCATGGGCACCCGGCGGCGATACTCCTCGTAATCAGCGCCGAATTGCGCCAGCAGCTTTTTTTCCTCAAGACAGGCGCCAATGATCAGATATGCGCTCATCACCAGCTTTGTCGCCAGGGAAACATCGGTAAGCGGACCGGCGGCCCAGACCAGGGCGATGCCGCCCGAATACCAGGGATGTCGGACCCCGCCCCGTTCATCGGCGGCAAAGACCGGCGCCCGCATCTGCCGACCGGCGTAATAGTCGGCAACCTGGCTGATACCGAGAAAATAACGGAGATCATAGCGACGCCAGCCGACTTGGGCCATAAATCCGGCATAGACCAGCAGGGCGGCTTGGAACAGACGCCACCAGCCGTGCCAAGAAAAGAGAATATCCTGTTTCAGGGAAAAATGCCAGATGACAAGTAATGTCAGGGTAAGCAGACTGAACAGGGTATAGCTGATCCGATACCAGGCAAAGCGGCGGCCGAGCAGCACCCGGACCCTTATCGTCCAGCCGGAACTGATCAGCAGGCTGTGAAGACAACACCATGCGGCCCAGACCAGGGCGCTCTGCAGGGGAGATGGAACCAGACTCATCGCCGATTATTCGTTATGTCAGAGAATGCAGGTCACGACAGAACAATAAAAAAAGGGAGTCCGCAACCACCAGGACTCCCCAGAAAAGAACACCAGAGGCCAGACATCAGATAATCGGCTTCATCGCCCCCATATAGGACCGCAGCTCTTCACCGATCATCTCCACCCCGGTGTAGCGGATCGACTCGTTGGCACGGATCAGGGCGATATTGTCAACCCCGTTGTCCTTGACCGCAAGGCCCCGGCCGATAACATCGGTGTCGATCTTCTTCATGAAATCGGCAAGCAGCGGCAGGGCCGACTGGGTAAAGAGATAACAGCCGTACTCGGCAGTGTCGGAGATGACCACGTTCATCTCATAGAGCTTCTTGCGGGCAATGGTGTTGGCAATGAGCGGCACCTCGTGCAGCGACTCGTAGTAAGCCGACTCTTCCTTGATGCCGGCCGAAACCATGGTGTCGAAGGCCAGTTCGACACCGGCCTTGACCATGGCGACCATGAGAATGCCGTGGTCGAAGTATTCCTGCTCCGGGATGGCCGCCGCCTGACTGACCGCCTTCTCGAAGGCGGTTTCGGCCGTTTCCGCCCGCCACTTGAGGAGATTGGCGTCGTTGTTGCCCCAGTCGAGCATCATGGTACGGGAAAATTCGCCGGACATGATGTCATCCATGTGCTTCTCAAAAAGCGGCTGCAAAAGCTCCTTCAGCTCCTCGGAGAGGGCCACCGCCTTGAGTTTGGCGGGATTGGACAGTCGATCCATCATGTTGGTAATACCGCCGTGCTTCAGGGCCTCGGTGACGGTTTCCCAACCGTACTGGACAAGTTTCGAGGCATAGCCGGCATCGACACCCTTTTCGATCATCTTGTCATAGCAGAGCAGCGAGCCAACCTGAAGCATGCCGCAGAGAATGGTCTGCTCGCCCATCAGGTCGGATTTGACCTCGGCGACAAAGGAGGATTGGAGAACACCGGCCCGGTCGGCGCCGGTGCCGCAGGCATAGGCCTTGGCGATCTCCCAGCCCTCGCCCTTCGGGTCGTTTTCCCGATGCACGGCAATGAGGGTCGGCACCCCGAAGCCGCGCTTGTACTCCTCCCGCACCTCGGTGCCCGGAGATTTGGGGGCAACCATGATGACGGTGAGATCCTTGCGAATCTGCATGCCTTCTTCGACGATATTGAAGCCGTGGGAATAGGAGAGGCAGGCGCCCTTCTTCATCAGCGGCATGATGGTGGTAATCACCCCGGTGTGCTGCTTGTCCGGAGTCAGGTTGATGACCAGATCAGCACCTGGAATGAGCTCCTGGAAAGTACCGACGGTAAAGCCGTTTTCCGTGGCGTTCTGCCAGGATTTACGCTTCTCGGCAATGGCCGATTCGCGCAGGGCGTAGGAAACATCGAGTCCGCTGTCGCGCAGGTTAAGGCCCTGATGGAGCCCCTGGGCGCCGCAGCCGACAATGACGATCTTTTTGCCCTTGAGGGCCTCGACACCGTTGAATTCCGAGGCGTCCATAAAACGGCATTGCCCCAGCTCTTCCAGCTGAATCCGCAGGGGCAGGGTGTTGAAATAGTTCTGACCCATGATCTGTTCTCCTTGCTAAAAAAAATGATGGTCTCGTAAAACCCGCAAACCATGGCAGGCGGGAAAGTGAAAACAACGAGCAGCACAACATGGCCCGTCGGAATCGTAAACCCACGATTCCGACAAAATATTCTTCAGGTTATGAGTATTATGATTGCCGTGCAGCCGCATTTCCGGACCGGTGGCGCTGAGCGGCGAACCGTCAACCGGAGGATTGGCGCAGTCTTCCGGACATGGCGGGAGTGATGATACTGCCAAAGCCTGCAGCCCGCCACCAGGAAGAGTTTTCACCAAAATAGCATTATTTTTTCCTGCGTAAAGTGATTTATCACCAGGAAAGGCCGAAAACCGCCGGGGCACTCCCCCGCCACGGCCGCGGACGCGATCCGCCCAGGCTATCGTCGCGAACGGAAACGGGACTTCTGCTTGCGTTGCTCGGCCTGATTCACCTTGATTTCCCGCCCTTTCAGCATGGTCTTATTCAGAGCCTTGATCGCCATATCCGCCTCGGAATTGTTCGGCATGTCGACAAAACCGAAGCCTTTTGACTGACCGGAGAATTTATCCTTGATCAGGCTCAGGCTGGCGATCTCGCCGAATTTTGCAAAAATTTCCCGCAATTCTTCTTCGGTAACATTATAGGGGAGCTGCCCGACGTAAATGTTCATAGATAATGCCTCCAGTAAGTGTGGTGGGTGCAGTGCACTGCCACAGACAAACCGGACCGTTCGCAACGACGCAGGTCCGGGAAAAAATGGCCTGCAACAGACCGCTGAAAAGAAATCCCTGCGCGGAAGGTTCTGGATGGGATGGGGAAATCAGCTCCGCAGGGATTCCTGCTGCTCCTCCTGGTAAGTGGTCAGCAGAAATCCAAACGACCTCTGATCTATCGGGGAATGCCAGTTTCTCGGATAGGTAAAATGACGTCAGGAAAAAAATGCCATACACTCATATCGTGGTGAGTTTGATCGCTCAGAAGACTCTTTTTTCACATTTTCCGCAAGCAAAATAATTTCGAGGCGGCCTTGCCAATCCCGTTATATTCTGACAAACATACCGAAAGAAGCGCCATGGGCTTTCTCTGCCACTCCCAGCCGAAGGGAAGGAAGATTCCGGCCGGTAAACGGGCGATTGCCGTGATCTGGCGTTTTCATCAGAAATGCACCACATTTCCCGCAAAGATAACTCGCGCGCTTGGCACCGAGCTGGGCGGGAGGTGAACGCCGTCCTTGTCGCCCATGCCGCAAAAACGAAACATTCGTGACAGAATTGTCGGGGATTGCTCTTTCCAGCCAAAGACGACGTCCTGGCCAAAGACGGGCGGCAAGGCGGGCACTCCCCGCCAGCCATGGTTAACACCTGGAGTTTCCTGAAAAAAACAAAAAGAATGCCCTAAGCACACACAAGGGCACAACGGTTGCTTTGGCAGGGAGGCAGAGCAACCGTGATCAGCCGCAAAACAGCAACGGAACAACTTGTTTTCCAAGGAGGAAATGATGACGCGCACCCGCATGATGATCCTGCTGGCCCTTCTCCACCTCTGCCTGCTCTCTCCCCTGACCGCCCGGGCCGGGGAGGTACGGCTCTCGGCCGCGGCCAGCATGAAGGATGCCCTGCGGGAGATCATCGCCACCTTCAACCAGACACAACCGGGCGTCATCATCCAGCCCAATCTCGGCGCCTCCGGCGCCCTGGCCAAACAGATCGCCCAGGGCGCACCAGCGGATCTCTTTCTTTCCGCCAGCCGCGAATGGCTCGATTTCCTCGTCCGAAACAACAGGATCGCCTGGCAGACCATGACGATCTTTGCCGCCAACCGCCTGGTCTTCGTCGGTCCGGCGACAACGACCGCCCGTTCGCTTGCCGACCTCCCCTCTCTGCAGCGTATCGCCATGGGCAGCCCGCAGAGCGTGCCGGCCGGCGAGTACGCCAGCCAGGCCATGAAAAAGGCCGGCGTCTACACCACCCTCGCCGACACCGGCAAACTGGCGTTGACCAAGGATGTCCGCCAGGCCCTGCTCTATGCCGAACGGGGCGAGGTGGACGGCGCCTTTGTCTATCACTCCGATACCAAGCTGGCAAAAAAGATCACCACCCTCTTCACCGTGCCGGCAGACCACCATGAAGCAATCGTCTACCCCTTTGCCCTGACCGTTGATGGCGAGCGGAACAAAGAGGCCCGGGATTTTTTCACCTTCTGCACCTCGGCCGCGGCCCAAAAAATCCTCCAGAAATACGGATTCACTATCCCGACTGGCGCCGGTGACCGGCGGCAGGAAGCAATGTAAGCCATGTTAATCCTCGCCGCCCAGGATCTGGAGGCGGTGCGGCTCTCCCTCACGGTCGCCGCTACCGCCACCCTCCTCGCCACCCCTTTCGGCTTCGCCGTCGCCTACCTGCTCGCCTTTAGCCGGCTGCCCGGCAAAGCGCTGCTGGAGGGGATGATCAATCTGCCCCTGGTGCTGCCGCCGGTGGTCATCGGCTACCTGCTGCTGCTTTTGCTCGGCTCTTCCGGGGTGCTGGGACCGCTGCTCACCGCCCTTGATCTGCGTATCGTCTTCACCCTGACCGGCGCAATTCTTGCCTCGGCAGTGGTCGGTTTTCCCCTGCTGGTCCGCTCCATCCGCATCGGCCTGGAAGAAATCGACATCCACTGCCTTCGCGCCGCCCGCACCCTGGGAGCCGGTTGGTGGGACACTCTGCGAACAATCGTTATCCCGCTGTCGGGTCGCGCCGTGCTGGCCGGCATGACCCTGATGTTTGCCCGAAGTCTCGGTGAATTCGGCGCCACCATCATCCTGGCCGGCAACATTCCGGGCGTCACCCGCACCATTCCCCTTGCCATCTACGACTATACCAACACCCCAGGGGGTGACCAGATGGCGCTCTCCCTCTGCCTGGTCTCCATCGTCCTCTCCTTTGCCGTGCTGCTGGTCAGCGAATCCGTCTCCCGCTCCCTGCGGCGGAGGACGGCATCATGAAACTCGACGTCTTCCTCGAAAAAACCTTCGACCCCTTCCATTTCCGCGCCGCATTCACCCTTGACCGCCGCCGCTGCGGCATCTTCGGCCCGTCCGGCAGCGGCAAATCCACCCTGATGCACATGCTGGCCGGTTTGCTGCCCCCAGATCGGGGCAAGATCAGCCTGGACGGGGTCACCCTTTTCGACAGCAAAGCCGGCATCAATGTCCCGCCGGAAAAACGGCGGGTCGGCGTGGTTTTTCAGCACGCCCACCTTTTCCCCCACATGAACGTCAGGAATAATCTCTTCTACGGTTGGCAGCGAACCGCGGCCGCGGACCGGAAAATCGATCCACCGGCACTGATCGCCGCGCTTAACCTGGACCACCTGCTTCACCGACGGGTCACCGGCCTTTCCGGCGGCGAACGCCAGCGGGTGGCGCTGGGTCGCACCGTTCTCGCCTGCCCCCGCCTCATTCTCCTCGATGAACCGCTGACCGGTCTCGACGAGGAACTCAAATACCAGATCATGCCCTATCTCAAGAAGATCTTTGCCGATTTCGACCTGCCCCTGCTCTTCATCAGCCATTCCCTGAACGAGATGCGGATCATGACCGATGAGGTGCTGGTCTTTGAGGAGAACACTCTGCAAGGACGGATCAGCAGCGAAGAGCTGGCCCGGCGGAGCATGGTTAGCGGTGATCGGGGCTACGCCAACCTGCTGACTCTGCGCCAACCGGAGGCACATAACGATCTGTGGCGCTATCGCTGGGAGGGAAACCCGCTGATCCTGACCGAACCAGGCATGGAAGGAGACACCATCTTTGAGCTGGGGGCCAAGGACATCACCCTCTGCAAATGTCATCCGGAGGCAAGCAGCGCCCGTAACATGCTGCCCTGCCGGGTGACGGGACTGTTCGGGGCCGGCAACCGCATCGGCGTTGAACTGGCCTGCGGCAGCGGCCGCCTTGTCTCGCAGATTGTCCCTGACTCGGTCCGCGAACTCGATATCCGGGAGGGAGCGGAGGTGGTGGCGGTAATCAAGGCATCCGCCTTTCGCCGGCTCTCCTGACCCCCCTGCCGACAGGTGGCGCCGCGGCCCCACCCGCAAGAAAGCTTGCGACCACCGGCGAATTGGTGTAAATAGCCAGGCATGGCGGCAGCGTTGCGGGAATTTCCCGAATCATTTCACCATCCGCCAGACACCATCACCCACACCCGCGCCCTCGTAGCTCAGTGGATAGAGCACAGGATTCCTAATCCTGGTGCCGCAGGTTCGATTCCTGCCGGGGGCACCACATAAAATAAGGCCGAAACCACACAAATTCATGGGATTCCGGCCTTGCCCTTTTTTGTTTTATCTTAAACTATATTTCAGTAGTGTCCGGTTAAGAACTTGCAAATAGTTGTTCAAACTGATGAGAATTTAGGCCGTCCGGGTCAGGCGGCACATTGTCCAATTCTCGTGCTTCGTTCTGGATTTTGATGCGTAACTCTCTGAC
>JBMONO010000052.1:0-16167 GCA_049323655.1 Thermodesulfobacteriota bacterium
GCGCGCCGGCATGGATTACGGACACCCCTGCTCTCGGGAGGAGAAAAAATGAAAAAGATGATGAAACAGTGTTTACTTGCCGTAAGCCTCAGCGCATTGTTTGCCGTGGCGCCCCTTGCCTCGGCGTCCGACCAGGGTGGCCACGGCGGCGGCCACGGCGCGCCGGCCGGTCAGCCGGCGATGTCGGCCAGCGAAACGATCAAGGCGGTCGTGCAGGGCAACGATGCCTTCAAGGGCCACCATGACAGCGGCCACTTCGAATCCTTCCAGGCGGGACAGGCCCCCAACCTGACGGTGGTCTCCTGCTCCGACTCCCGGGTGCACACCGACCTCTTCGGCATGATGCCCGACAACAAGATCTTCGTCATCAGAAACATCGGCAACCAGGTGGCAAACGCCCAGGGATCGGTGGACTACGGCGTTAACCACCTGCCGACCAAAGTTCTGCTCATTCTCGGCCATTCGAGTTGCGGTGCGGTCAAAGCGGCGATGGGCGACTATTCCGGGGAAACCCCGGGTATCAAAAAAGAACTCGATCCGCTCAAACCGGTCATCGCCATGGATGACGGCAGCGGCACCGACACGGAACGCTGGGCGAAAAACGTCGAGCGTAACGTTGACTATCAGGTTGACTCCGCCATGCAGGCCTATCAACAGAAAGTTGCCCACAATGAACTCGTCGTCGTCGGCGCAGTCTACGACTTCAACGATATCTACGGCCAGGGCCGCGGCTCGCTGCTCATCACCAACATCAACGGCATCAAGACCCCGAACGAGATCATGCAGCATCCGGTGCTGAAAGATCTCTCCAAGGCGGAAATCGTCACCCATGTCAGCAGCCGGGCCGACTGAACATTCCGTTCATACCATGCACCACCTGCACCCACGGAACCCTTTCCGTGGGTGCTTTCGTGAGCGGCCTTTGTCATGACCAGATGCCTGCGAGTTGAACTGGAGGAGCGGGAAGCGAAAAACCTCTCCCCTTTTGCCTGTCATACCAAAAACAGCAAGGGCAGACTGCGGCAGGAGGAGGAATGTCCCCTGCGCCTGGCCTTTGCCCGGGACCGGGACCGCATCATCCACTCGAAAACATTCCGACGGCTCACCCATAAAACCCAGGTCTTTCTCGCCCCCACCGGCGACCACTACCGCACCAGACTTACCCATGCCCTGGAAGTGGCACAGATCGCCCGCACCATCGGCGTTGCCCTGCGACTCAACGGCCATCTCATCGAGGCCATCGCCCTCGGCCATGATCTCGGTCACACCCCGTTCGGCCATGCCGGCGAATCGGTGTTGAACGAGCTGTATCCAGGCGGTTTTCGCCACTATGAACAGAGCCTGCGGGTGGTTGATGTCCTGGAAAACAAGGGTAGCGGCCTCAACCTTACACATGAAGTCCGGGACGGTATCCTCAAGCACTCGAAGGGGAGAAAGATTATCCTGCCGGAGGATCTCTCCGACCTGCCCGAGACCCTGGAAGGACAGGTGGTGCGCCTTGCCGACATCTTCGCCTACGTCAACCATGATCTCGACGACGCGGTGCGGGCCGGGCTGATCGAAGAAAAGGACATGCTTCACTCCATCCGGGCGAGCCTCGGTGAAACGAACTCGCAGCGCATCAGCGCCATGGTCAACGATCTCATCGTCAACACCATCGAGGCCGGCGAATCGCGCCTGGTCATGAGTCCGACCATTCTCCAGGCCACCTCGGATCTGCGCACCTTTCTCTTTGAACGGGTCTACCATTCGAGCCAGGTGCACAGCGAATTCGTCAAGGCGATGAAGATTATCCGCGAACTCTACGAATACTTCATGGAGGAGGATGTCAAAATCCCAGGCCGCGGCATCTGGGAGGAGCAAACGCCCTACGGAGTGGAAACCGAGCGGCCGCGCAAGGTGTGCGACTTCATCGCCGGCATGACCGACCGCTACGCCCTGGACCTCTACACCAGCATCTTCTTTCCGAAGCCGTGGAGCGTCCGGTAGCGTCGCCCCATAACCCGATACCAAAAACCGTAACCTTATTTCCCACCCGCAGACGAGTACGGATTTCCCATGACCAACGACGCAACCACCCCCCAGGACGATAAACTACTGGCCAAAGCCTATGAATTTACCGATGTCGAACACAAATGGCATCACTTCTGGCTGCAACAGAAAACCTTTCGCGCCCGGCTCGACGAGGGCCGGCCCTCTTTTTCCATCGTCATTCCACCACCCAACGTCACCGGCGTGCTCCATGTCGGCCATGCCCTGAACAACACCATGCAGGATGTCCTGGTGCGCTACAAACGCATGCAGGGCTACAACACCCTGTGGGTGCCGGGCACCGATCACGCCGGCATCGCCACCCAGAACGTGGTGGAACGGCAGCTGGCGGCCGAGGACAAGAACCGCCACGATCTCGGCCGGGAACAGTTCATCGACCGGGTCTGGCAGTGGAAGGCCGAATCCGGCGGCCAGATCATCAACCAGCTCAAGCGGCTCGGCTGCTCCTGCGACTGGGAGCGGGAACGCTTCACCATGGACGAAGGGCTGTCCCGGGCGGTGCGCATCGTCTTTACCCGCCTCTACCGGGAAGGGCTCATCTACCGGGGCGACTACATCATCAACTGGTGTCCGCGCTGCCACACCGCTCTCGCCGATCTCGAGGTGGAGCATGAGGAGACCGCCGGCAAACTCTACCGGATCCGCTACCCCCTGGCCGACGGCAGCGGCTTTGTCGTTGTCGCCACCACCCGGCCTGAGACCATGCTGGGCGATACCGCGGTGGCGGTCCATCCGGAGGATGAACGCTTCGGCCAACTGCCGGAAAAGGCGGTCATCCTGCCTCTGCTCAAGCGGAAAATCCCCATTGTCTTTGACAGCCATGTGGACCGGGAATTCGGCACCGGCGCGCTGAAGGTCACCCCGGCCCATGATCTCAACGACTTTGACATCGCCCGCCGCCACGACCTGCCGGCGATCAAGGTGATGGACGACGACGGCCGGATGAACGTCCAGGCCGGCCCCTATGCCGGGCTCGACCGCTTCGAATGCCGCAGGCAGATCGTCGGCGACCTGGAAAAGGAAGGGCTGCTCGATGGCATCGAAGACTACCAGCACGGGGTGGGCCACTGCTACCGCTGCGCCACCGTGGTCGAACCGTCTCTCTCCAAGCAGTGGTTCGTCGCGGTCAAGCCCCTGGCGGAAAAGGCGATCACCGCGGTCAGAGAGGGTAAAACCCGCATCCACCCCAAGACCTGGGAAAACACCTTTTTCGAGTGGATGACCAACATCCGTGACTGGTGCATCTCCCGGCAGATCTGGTGGGGCCACCAGATTCCCGCCTGGACCTGCGAGCAATGCGGTGAACTCATCGTCAGTGAAACCGATCCCGACCAGTGCCCGAAATGCGGTTCCGGCCGCCTTGTCCAGGAAACCGACGTGCTCGACACCTGGTTCAGTTCCGCCCTCTGGCCCTTCTCCACCCTGGGCTGGCCGGAACAGACCCGGGAGCTGCAACTCTTTTACCCGACCTCGGTGCTCATCACCTCCTTTGACATCCTCTTTTTCTGGGTCTGCCGGATGATGATGATGGGGCTGCACTTCATGGGCGAGGTTCCCTTCCGCGACGTCTATCTTCACGCCCTGGTGCGCGACGCCCAGGGCCAGAAGATGAGCAAGTCCAAGGGCAATGTCATGGACCCGCTGCTGCTGATGGACAAGTTCGGCACCGACGCCCTGCGCTTCACCATGACCGCCTTTGCCGCCCAGGGTCGCGACATCCGCCTTTCCGAGGAGCGCATCGAGGGCTACCGCCACTTCATCAACAAGATCTGGAACGCCTGCCGCTTCGCCCTGATGCACATCAGTGATTGCGATCCGGCGGTCACCCGCGATTATTCTCCGGCAGAAGACGGTCTTGCCCATCGCTGGATCTTCAGCCGCCTCAACCGGGCCGTGGCCGACGTCCACCGGGCCATGAACGACTACCGCTTCAATGACGCCGCCTCGGCCATGTACCAGTTTGTCTGGCACGAGTTCTGCGACTGGTATCTCGAATGGATCAAACCGGAGCTGTTCAGCAAGGACGAGGATCAGAAGAACCAGGCCAGAAACGCCCTGTTCACCGTTCTGGAAGCGGTCCTCAAGCTGCTTCATCCGGTCATCCCCTTTGTCACCGAGGAGATCTGGCATGTACTGCCAGGCTCCCGCGCCAGCATCATGCTCGAAGCCTACCCCGAGGTCAATTCCGCCTGGGACAACCCCGACGCGGAAGCTGTCGCCGAACTGGTCATGGGCGTCATCGGCGCCATCCGTACCATCCGCAGCGAGATGGCCATTCACCCCTCCGCCGAGGTGGAGGTCATCGTCTCCTGCCACCAGGCGGGAAAAAAGGCCGCCATCGAGGCGAACGAGAGCTCGATCAGAAACCTGAGCCGGACGAAATCGTTCAGAGTCGCCATCGACGCCGCTGCACCCAAGGGAGCCGCTTCCGCCATCTTCACCGACATCGAGATCTTCGTCCCCCTGGCCGGCCTGATCGATGTCGCCAAGGAACTGGCCAAACTCGACAAGGAACGGCAAAAGATCGACAAACAGCTCCAGCAGAGCCGGGGCAAGCTCACCAACGAAAAATTTCTCACCAACGCCCCGGACGACGTGGTGGCCAAGGAACAGGAAAAGGTTGCCCTGCTCGCCGCCACCCTGGAAAAAATAGAGAAAGGCCGGAAACGGCTCCAGGAAATCGGCGGCTGATCGCGCTTTGAACCCGGGGAAGACCCTCTTCCCCGGGACCTCTCCTTCTTCCCTCTCCCTTAAAAAAGATGATTTCGTAAACTGAAAATCAACCACGGAGACCGCAGACCACCCAGAGGAAACTTATTGTAATTAAAAATTTTTTCTCTGTGTCCTTAGTGCGCTCTGAGGTGCAAAAAGACTTTTTACGGGTTTGACATTTTTTATTGACAGCAACGTTTTTAAACATTAAGATATTGCCATATCTGAATATGTAAATACAGGAGCAACATATGAAGGATTTCATTCGCGTCATGAAGGCCCTGTCCGATCCGAACAGGGTGAAGATCATCAAGATGCTGGAAGAAAAAGAACTCTGCGTCTGTGAGATCACCGCCGTCCTGGAACTGGCCCAGCCGACCGTTTCCAAACACCTGAAGCTGCTGGAGGATGCCGGCCTGGTCGCCTCCAGCAAGGACGGCTCCTGGGTCATTTACCGGCTGGAGACGGCCCCCGGCAATCGCTATGCCGTTGCCATGCTGGAGCATCTGCAGGGCTGGCTTGCCGAGAACCCGGATATTGCCGCGATGGCCGACCGGGTGAAGCGGGTCGACCGCTGCCGGATCACGGCTGCATAGCGCATTGCCGCGCATCAGGAGTCCTGTCATGGATTGGAAGAGAGAATGGCAGCCCCTGGCCTGGATCGTCGCCGTATTCCTTGCCAGTTACTATCTGCCTGTGGGGCTGCCCCGTTTTGACAACGCGGTGCTGGAGGCGCTGCATCTGGTCAAGTGGTACGCCGAGGAGCATGTGCTGCTCTGCCTGATCCCCGCCTTTTTCATCGCCGGCGCCATCGCCGTCTTCGTCAGCCAGGGCTCGGTGCTGCAATATCTCGGTCCCACCGCAAACAAGCTGGTCGCCTATGGGGTGGCCGCCGTCTCAGGCACCGTGCTTGCCGTCTGCTCCTGCACCATCCTGCCCCTCTTTGCCGGCATCTACCGCATGGGCGCGGGTTTGGGACCCGCCACCGCCTTTCTCTATTCCGGCCCGGCCATCAACATTCTCGCCATCATCCTCACCGCCCGGATCCTCGGCCCGGAGCTCGGCATCGCCCGGACTGTCGGCGCGGTCTTCTTCAGCGTTGTCATCGGCCTGCTCATGCACCTTTTTTTCCGCAAAGAAGAGCTGGAGAAGGCAAAAATGCAGATGGCCATGCCGATGGAGGAAGTCCGCCACCCCCTCTGGCAGAATGCCCTTTATTTCGCCAGCATGATCGGCATCCTGGTCTTTGCCAACTGGGGCGAGCCCGCCGAGACCAGCGGACTGTGGGCCGCCATCCATGGCAACAAATGGCTGATCACCTCTTTTTTCGCAGCGTCCTTCAGCCTTATCCTCCTGCGCTGGTACGGCCTGCCGGCATGGCAGCTCACTCTGGCCGCCCTGCCGAGTGTGCTTGCCGCTCTCTTCTTCGCCGACCATCCAACCCTCGCCTTTGTTGCCGGCGTTATCGGTCTCTCGGTCATCATCAGTACCCGGGAGGATGAGACCGGCGAGTGGTTCCGCGAGTCCTGGGGCTTTGCCAGGCAGATCCTCCCCCTGCTGCTCTTCGGCGTGCTGACCGCCGGACTACTGCTCGGCCGACCGGGCAACGAGGGGATGATTCCATCCGAATGGATCACCCGTTCGGTGGGCGGCAATTCCTTTTTCGCCAACTTCTTCGCCGCCTTTGCCGGGGCCTTCATGTATTTCGCCACCCTGACCGAGGTGCCCATCCTCCAGGGACTCATCGGCAGCGGCATGGGCAAGGGTCCGTCCCTGGCCCTGCTGCTTGCCGGACCGGCCTTGAGCCTGCCCAACATGCTGGTCATCCGCAGCATCATGGGGACAAAGAAAACCGTGGTTTTTGTCGCCCTGGTCATCGTCATGGCAACGATCAGCGGCATGATATACGGAACATTTTTTTAATCGCCATGGCTGAATCGGATCGGCCAAACCAGATCAGAAAGGGAAGACCCGCTTTCCGGCATGGAAAATGGCGGAAGCGGTCAATCCACACTAAAATGGAGGGAACAGATGGAAATCAAGGTCTGCGGCCCCGGCTGCGCCAAATGTCATGAGGCGGAACGGATCGTCAGAGAGGCCCTTGCCGAGGCCGGCATCGAGTCACGAGTGGAAAAAGTCACCGACTTCAATGAAATCGCCAAACTCGGCGTGTTTTCCACCCCGGCGGTGGTCATCGACGGCCAGGTGAAATGCGTCGGCAAGGTGCCGAACAAAAAGGATGTGCTGGCCTGGATACGGTAGGTAACTTGCAAATGGCAAGGGATTTAAGGCGAAATACCGCCAGGATGGCCTGCTTGACCTCGCCGATGTGGTGCGCCGCGATACCGCGAAAAAAATGTTGGAGACGACAAATGACGCCAAAACCAAATCCGACAAAATCCTTCCCTGTTGTCATCATCCTTTTCCTGCTCGCCGCTTTATGCACGGCTATTCCCCCGGTTCACGCGGCGGAAGAACTGCCGCCTGCTCTGCCGGTGCCGGGCACCGTTACCCTGATCGACCTGGGGGCGACATCCTGCATCCCCTGCAAGATGATGGCGCCGATCCTCGTCGAGCTTGAACAGGAGTACAGCGGCAGGGCCGCCGTCATCTTCATCGACGTCTGGCAGCACCGTGACATGGCAAAGAAATTCGCCATCACCTCCATCCCCACCCAGATACTGTATGACAAAACCGGCAAAGAGGTCTGGCGCCACAGCGGTTTTCTCGACAAACCATTTCTCAAGAAACGAATCGACGAGCAGCTACTCTGATGCTCCATGAATGAACTGCTGATCGCCATCAATACCGCCATGGAGCAGGGCTCCCTTCTCGCCCTGCCGGCAAGCTTTGTCTGGGGCATGGTCAGCGTCCTGCTCAGCCCCTGCCACATGGCCTCCATCCCTCTGCTGGTGGCCTATGTCGCCGGCCAGCGCCGCATCCTTCCCCCCAGGGAGGCGGCGGGCTATGCCCTGCTCTTTGCCGGCGGCCTCTTTCTGACCATTATCACCATCGGCATGGCCTGCGCCATCGTCGGTAAGATGCTGGGTGATGTCGGCAACGGCTGGCGGATCGCGGTGGGGATCATCCTGCTCTGGGCGGCCTGGCCGCTTTTCCACGCCCCCCGCTGCTCGGCCACCGGCGGGCTGCTGCAACGCTTCCATATCCGGGGGATGGGCGGCGCCTTTGTCCTCGGCCTGGCCTACGGCTTTCTTTCCGGGGCCTGCACCTTCGGCTTCATCGCCCCGCTGCTCGGCTTCATCACCCTGCGGCAGGAAGCGATGACCGGCATCGTCATGCTCTGTCTCTTTGCCGCCGGCCACTGCCTGCCGCTGGTGGCGGCCGGCATGTTCAGCGCCCGGGTCATGGAAATGATGCACAGCAACGCCTGGCAGCGGCAACTCGGATTGCTGCGCAAGGGGGCGGGGTTTGTCATCGCCGGCACCGGCGGCTACCTGATTATCACCTCGGTCTTTCCCTGACAAAAAAAAGAAAACAAACAGGAATATACCATGCCCTCGACCGGCAAAAAGCTCTCCTTTCTCGACCGCTTTCTCACCCTGTGGATCTTTCTCGCCATGTTCACCGGCGTCATGGCTGGCTATCTCATCCCCGCCATCACCGACGTCATCAACTCCTTTCAGGCCGGCGCCACCAATATCCCGATCGCCATCGGGCTGATCCTCATGATGTATCCGCCGCTCGCCAAGGTCCGCTATGAAAAGCTGCACGAGGTGTTCCGCAACGGCCGGGTCCTTTCCCTGTCACTCGTCCAGAACTGGGTCATCGGCCCGCTGCTGATGTTTGCTCTTGCCATCGCCTTTCTCGCCGACCGGCAGGAGTACATGGTCGGCCTCATCCTCATCGGCCTGGCCCGCTGCATCGCCATGGTCATCGTCTGGAACGACCTGGCCGAGGGCGACCGGCAATACTGCGCCGGGCTTGTTGCCTTCAACTCCATCTTCCAGGTGCTTTTCTTTTCTTTGTATGCCTGGTTCTTCATCACCCTGTTGCCGGAAAAGATCGGCCTGGCCGGCATGCGGGTCGATATCTCCATGGCGGAAATCGCCCGCTCGGTCTTCATCTATCTCGGCATCCCCTTTCTCGCCGGCATGATTACCCGGCTCATCGGCGTCAAAACCATGGGCGAGGCGTGGTATCAGGACACACTGCTGCCGATCATCAGCCCCTTTACCCTCATCTTTCTGCTCTTCACCATCATGGTGATGTTTTCCCTCAAGGGTGAGTATATCGTTCAGCTCCCCCTTGACGTGCTCCGCATCGCCCTGCCGCTGGCCATCTATTTTCTGGTGATGTTTCTCGTCTCCTTTTTCATGTCCATGAAGGTAGGGGCCAGCTACGAACAGGCCACCACTCTGTCCTTTACCGCCGCCTCCAACAACTTCGAACTGGCCATTGCCGTGGCCATCGCTGTCTTCGGTATCGACTCCGGCCAGGCCTTTGCCGCGGTCATCGGCCCCCTGGTGGAGGTGCCGGTGCTGATCATGCTGGTCAACGTCGCCTTTTGGTTCAGGAAAAGATATTTTCCCTACACCCGGTCCACGCCGACCGGCGTCTGCCATGTTGACCGTGAACCATAACAACAAAAGGAGAACCGAATGAATAGTCAGAAGGAGCAGACCATTGTCATTGAATGGCGGCACCTCGATCAGGACGGCGCCACCTGCGACCGCTGCGCGGAAACGGGCAGTGAAATCCGCGCCGCCCTGGCGGCCCTGCAACAGGAGTGCGGACCAAGAGGCGTTACCATTACCCTGCGCGAGACCCTGTTGGCAGCCGATGCGATCAATGAGTCAAATCGCATCCTCATCAACGGCACCCCCCTGGAAGAACTGCTTCCCCAGGCCGCAGCCGGAGAAAATCCCTGCTGTTCCTGCACGGATCTGATTGGCCGGCAGACCTGCTGCCGGACCATTATCCGGGCCGGGGTAACCCACGAGACGGTGCCGGCCCGCTTCATCCGCGAGGCGATCTGCGAGGTGGCGCGATGCTGTTGAAGAAGACGGTCCTCTTTCTCTGCACCGGCAACTCCTGCCGCAGCCAGATGGCCGAGGGCTGGGGGCGGACCCTGCACGGCGACCGCTATGATTTCTTCTCCGCCGGCATCGAAAAACACGGGCTGAATCCGACGGCGGTGCAGGTGATGGCCGAGGCCGGGGTTGATATCAGCGGCCATCCTTGCAAAACCGTTGACGAACTGCCGATCAGGGAGTTTGACCTCGTTATCACCGTCTGCGGCCATGCCGATGAGAACTGCCCCTATTTTCCCGGCCGGACACAGGTTATCCACCACGGTTTTGATGATCCACCCCGGCTGGCGAAGAACGCGACCAGTCGTGAGGAGGCACTGAACTGTTACCGGCGGGTTCGGGACAAGATCCGTGATTTTATTGCCACCCTGCCGACAATCATTGAGAAAACAACAAAATGACAAACGCCGACAATCCGCTCATCTGTTACTGTTTCGGCTATACGCGCGACGATATCCGCGAAGATGTCCGCCGCCACGGTCGCTCGACCATCCTCGAATGGATCGCGGCGGAGAAAAGAACGGGCTCCTGCCGCTGCGCCGAAAAGAACCCCAAGGGCCGCTGATGCCTGGCCGATGTCCGCCGGGTGGCGGATCAGGCGACCGGCAATCTGGCAATCGGGTAACGATTCTGTCTGCCCGGGGCGTTTTTTCGGTAATCCGAGATATTTCCAGGCAATTTCCCTTGTCTAATCGTTCCTGACTGAATATCATTGACCTCACCTATTCGGGGCGGATTTTTTGCTGGTTTTTTCGTGCGAAAATCCGGTTCGGCCCGAATCTGACTTTTTTCTGCACAACGAGCTTCCTTTCCCCCCTGCGACAAGGAGCGGCAATGAGCCCTCTCTGGCCCTTGAGCAAAACCGGCAATACCACAGCCGCCGACGCCTTTGTCGCCCTCTTCGGCCACTTCCGCCGCATCGTTACCACCAACAACCGCATTCTGGAAATGATCGCCGACCTGGAGCGGGTGCTGGGCGGCGACTATGTCTATGACCGCACCTTTCTTCAGACCTCGGTGAACGCCATTGTCGAAAAGGGACGGCAGGTCATCTACAACCTCAACGCCATGACCGGCGACCGGTATCAGAAACTCTACGATCAGCTCACCATTATCGCCGATCATCTGGCCGACATTCTGGCCGGCGGCGCCGGTCCATACGGGGCGCAACTGGTACTGGGCTGGGACACCCTCCACCGCGATCTCCGCCATCTGGCCGGCGGCAAGGGCGCATGCCTCGGCGAGGTAACAAACAGTCTTGCCCTGCCGGTGCCCGGCGGTTTCGTGGTGAGTACCACCGGCTATCACCGCTTAATGGAAGCAAACGACCTCTTCGTCCGTTGCAACCACATCCTGAGGCAGACCGCCGATGGCGCTGAACGGGCGAAAAAAATCAACGCGCTGTTTGCCTCGGCCCGCCTGCCCGCGGACCTCGCAAAAGCGATCGCCAGGGCGGTGAAAGAGCTGCGCCGCGGCCCGGCGGCGCCGGAACGTTTCGCCGTTCGCAGCAGCGGCATGGAAGAAGACGGGGAGCGCAGCTTTGCCGGCCAGTTTCAATCACTGCTCGACGTTGCCGCAGACGAGGTGGCGGCGGCCTGCCTCACGGTCATGGCCTCCCGTTTTTCCGAACGGGTGCTGCGTTACCTCGACCCAGCGACGCCGGCCGAGGAAGCCCCCATGGCGGTGCTGGTGCAGCCCATGCTCAGCCCACGGGTCAGCGGTGTGCTCTATACCCGTGACCCCAACCATCCGGATGCTGATGTCATGGTCATCTCGGCAATAAGCGGCATGGGTGACCAACTCGTTGCCGGTCTCGACAGCGGCGACCGCTACCTGCTGCGCCGCACCCACCCCTTTACCCTCACGGCAAGCACCATTGCCGGACATCGGCCGCTGGCGGCGGATGACGACAGCAAACCAACCGCCCCGGTCGATGGCCGCCTGCGGCGCGGTTCTGCCATTGCCCGACTTGCCCAGCTCCGCCAGCTTGCCGAATACGGCATCATTCTGGAAAAGCATTTCGAGTCACCCCAGGATATCGAGTGGAGTCTCGATCAGCACGGCCACCTCTGGATTCTCCAGTCCCGCCCCCTCCGTCTGCTCTCTGGCGGCGCTTCTCCCCGACCGCCGGCAACGATCAGCGCGGAACTTGCCACCCTGCCGGTGCTGCTTGCCGACCGCGGTTCTATCTGCCACATGGGACTTGCCAGCGGCCCGGTCATGCAGGTAAACGATGGCACGCCGGCAGAGCGCTTCCCGGTCGGCGCCATTGCCGTCAGCCACTTCGCCAGCCCCGGGCTTGCTGAAATCGTCCGCCGTGCCGGGGCGATCATCACCGACATCGGCAGCCCTACCGGTCATCTGGCCACCGTTACCAGGGAATACCGGACCCCGGCCCTGTTCGGCGTGGAACAGGCCACTGCGCTGCTCACCGACGGTATGGCCATCACCGTTGACGTGGAGGAGCGCACCATTTATGCCGGCACGGTCGAGCTGCCGCCGGATCTCCATCAGAGCGGGGCATTCGAATCTCTGCTCGATGACAAGGAAAGCCGCCTGCTGCGCCGCCTGCTGCGCCTCATCGCCCCACTCCATCTGATTAATCCGGCCTCCTCCGACTTCCGGATGGAAGGCTGCCGCACCATCCACGACGTCCTCCGTTTCTGCCACGAAAAGGCGGTGGCCGAACTGATCGGCTTTCACACCTCGAGCCGGATGACAGCGGACCGCAACGCCCCGCTACTGACGGCCGACATCCCGCTCAAAATCAGGATTCTCGACGTGGGGGATGGGCTCATTGCGCCGGCGCAGACCACGGTGGCCTCTGACCAGGTACGAAGTCGCCCCTTCCGCGCCCTGCTGCGTGGCATGCTGCGGCCGGACGCCTGGAGCCGGGAACCGGCGCCCTTCGGTTTCCGCGACTTCCTCGCCGGGCTCAGTAACCCCCTCTCCATGCTGACCAACGCCCCGCCCTACAGCGGGGAAAATTTGGCCATTATCGCCGACTCTTACTGCAATCTCAGCCTGCGGCTCGGTTATCACTTCAACATCATCGACAGTTACCTGTCGGCCGAGGCGGAGGACAATTATGCCTACTTCCGCTTCCTCGGCGGTTTCGCCGAAGCGAATAAACGCCGCCGCCGAGCCCGCCTGATCGGCCAGGTGCTGACCGGCATGCAATTCAAGGTTGAGATCAAAGGGGATCTGGTCCAGGGCAAGGCCAAGATGCTCGAAGCGGCCCATCTGGAAGCCATTCTCGTCCGGTTGGGTGAACTGATTGCCTTCACCCGCCAGCTCGATGTCAAAATGGCCGACGACGAGGCGATCGACCGCTTTTTCGCCGATTTCCTCCAGCGTATTCGCCACGAACAGCAAGAGGGCGCTAGCAAACCATGATCCGCCTGCGCGACTGGCTTTTTCATCCCCTTGGCAGCTGGCGCCGCCACACCCACGAACGGCGGGAGGCCCAGCTTCACCGTCTGCGCTCCCGCTATCAGATCTTCCGCACCCTGCTGGATGATAATCACCGGGCCGTCGAGCTCATCACCGAACTGGCTTCCGCCCTGCGTTCCTCCTTCTTCTGGTCCAGGACTTTGCGCGTCGGCACGGAAGAGCTGCTGGCGACCAGCGCGGATCTTGTCCACAAGCTTGAACGCCTCACCGTCGGTGACTCCGCCGGCCTGACCCTACGCCAGGCTCATCTGGCCGCGTCCATCAGAAAAGATCTGGCCCTGCTCCCTGTCGATGACCAGCGCCATTCCTGCATTTCCCTTGACGAGATCACCCCGGACATGCTGCGCAACGTCGGTGGCAAGTCCGCCAATCTAGCCCGCCTGCGGCGCATTTCCCACTTTGCCGTGCCGTCCGGCTTCGTGCTACCGGTTTCCGTTTGCCGACAGTTTCTCGACCAGGACGGACTGTATCTCCGCATTGTCGCCAGACTGCGTAGCGGGGCGAAAAGAAGCGACGGACTGCCTGAGCAGGACGCGGCTGACGAGGTGCAGCGGCAGATCATGGCCACCCCGCTGGCCGACAAAGTGCGCGAGGCCCTGAGTCGGGCCGCCGCCCCCTTTTTCCGGCAGGGCAAAGGGCTGGCGGTACGCAGCAGCGCGGTGGGTGAGGACAGCGTCGCTCATTCCTTTGCCGGCCAGTACCGTTCCGTGCTCAATGTCGTCAATGAGCACCAGCTGGAGGAGGCGGTGAAACAGGTGGTGGCGAGCGCTTTCGGGCTTCGTAATCTCGCCTATCGCCATCACGCCGGTCTGCCCCCCCACGAATTCGATCTGGCCATCCTCTGCGTGGAGATGGTGGATGTCCGCTCGGCCGGCATTCTCTTCACCCGGGATCCCAATGCCCCGGCCAGCGGCGCCATGCTGATCACCGCGGTACACGGACTGGGGGAACTGGCCGTGAGCGGCGGCGAGGCTGCCGATGTCTACCGTCCGCGGCGCGACGGCTCCGGTCCGGGCGGAAAGATGGTGGCGACCAAAAGCCGCCGGCTGGTTGCCGCCGCCGACGGTGGGGTAATCGAGGAGCAGCTTGCCGGAGACGAGGCAGGACAGCCCGTGCTGACCGATGCGGAAATCATGACCCTGGCCAAACTGGGACTGGCGGTAGAGGAGAGGCTGGGCTCCACCCAGGATATCGAATGGGCAGTAAATAGCGAGGGACGCATTGTCCTGCTGCAGGCCCGCCCCCTCAAAGTGATGGCTGGTCGCGTGGGACCGCAGGACCCCACGGCGCGGAAGCCGCTGTTGACTGGCGGCCAGACCGCCGTGCCGGGCCGGGGCGTCGGCCGGGTCCGCCGGGTCACCAACCGCCGAGATCTCGACAACCTGACCGATCCGCCCTATGTGCTGGTCATGCACCAGAGTCTGGTGGAGGCGGTGGGTGCGCTGCGCCAGACCGCCGCCCTGCTGGTCGATCTCGGCAATCCGGCCGATCATCTCTCCTGCGTGGCACGGGAATATGAAGTTCCCATGCTGACCGGTCTCGGCCAGGGCAGCGCCGACCTGCCAAGCGATACCATGGTCCTGGTGGACGGCGACCGCGGCATGGTCTTTGCCGCCACCACGGAGGAAACGCAACGGCATCTGCAACGCCACCGCCAAAAAAACGCGAGCTGGCAGGAGCGCGCCAGCCGACCGAGCGATCCGGTGGCCGCCGCCCTCTACGACCGAATCGTGCCGCTGAACCTGACGGATGCCTACGGGCCTACCTTTTCCATCGCCGAGTGCCGCACCATCCACGACATGGTCCGCTACGCTCATGAAAAGGCGGTGCTCGCCATGTTCGCCGCAGGAGACGAAACCGTGGAAGAGGCCGGCGGCGCCATCGTCCACCTCGACAGCGAGATCCCCTTTTTCGTCTCCCTCATCGATCTGGGCGGCGGCCTGGTGCCCGACGCCGCCAAACGGGTCACTCCGGCCCAGGTCTTGTCACAACCCTTCATCGCCCTCTGGCAGGGCGTGATGACGCCGGAGATCAACTGGGGTCCGGCGGGCGGGGTGGCGGTCGGCTCGGTGGTCTCCCGTTTCCTGACCGATCACCGGTCGGCCCGGCCGGTCGGCCTGCCCAACTATGCCCTGGTGACCCGCGACTTTCTCAACCTCAATGCCCGGATGGATTTTCACTTTACCATGGTCGATGCCATCTGTGGCCTGGACGCCCGGCTCAACTACATCAAATTCCGCTTCAAAGGCGGCGGCACCTCCCTTGCCCAGCGTAGCCGGCGGGTCCGCTGCCTGGCCGAAATCCTCGGCGTCTCCGGCTTCTACTGCGATCTGCGTGACGACCTGCTGACCGCTGCCATTCAGGGCGGCGCGGCCGAGGTGCTGGAAGAAAAACTCACCATAATCGGGCGCCTGCTCGGATTCTCGCGGCTGCTCGATGCGGTCATGGCCGACGACGAGCTGGTGAGCCGAGTGGCACAGGCCTTCCTCCAGGAGGATTACCGGCTGGAACAATTGCAGCGGCAAGAGATCAGGACAGCGCCTCAGGCGTGATAAAAATTTTCGCCCGGCAGCTCGATGGCGGTGAGCAGATTGCCGTAGACGGCGCCGGTATCGATGCCGATTCTCGTTGGGGTAACGAACGGCAACTCAAAGGGGGTATGACCGAAAATCACCTTTTTGCCGAAGTCATATTCCGTCTCGAAAAAGACATCACGCACCTCGCACAGGGAGGAGAGGTCGTTGTCGGCCAGGGGGATACCGGGCTCCAGTCCGGCATGAACGAAAATGTAGCCGTCGGTTTCCCAGTAGGGAAGGAGGGAGTGCAGAAAGGCCTGATGATCGGGGGGGAGGAAATCCGGGGAACGGAGATTGCCATCTGCCCCGCCAGGGTAACTGGT
>JBMONO010000052.1:16177-26857 GCA_049323655.1 Thermodesulfobacteriota bacterium
ATCGTGCGCAGATAAGGAAGCAGGGTCGGATCGCCGCTGCGCTGATATTCGAGCAGCAGATACTCGTGGTTGCCGAACAGGGCGACCATGCCCGGATCCTGCTGGCGCAGCCGGCAGAGCAGATCGAGCACCCGGGCCGACTCTTCGCCGCGGTTGATATAATCCCCGAGAAAGACGAGACGGTCACGGCCAGCGGCATAAGGAAGACGGTCAAGGAGATCGCACAGCCTGGCATAGCAGCCGTGGATGTCACCAATCGCAAAGATCTTGCCTTTTTCCGCTGCTCTCACGAAATCTCCTCCCTGTGGCCGATATGAGGCAGGAATACTCTGCCCCAATTTGCGAAAATGGTCAAGACCTGCCTCGCCCCCCCTCAGCGGAGAATAAGCACCGCCGGTTGGCCGCCGCTGACCAGCCGGCCGATAAGATCATCGGGGAAAATTCCACCGAATAGCGATTTTTTCCCCAACAACAAGGCAATTATTCCGTCGCGACCGGCCCTCCGCACATCTTCCTCCACGTTTTCCGGCAGCGCAAGTCTGATCCAGGCGGGGATCCGTCGTTGCGCGTAGTAGCGCAGCATGCCGGCCATCCGCTGGGTGATCCTTTCCTCGCCGGCGGCGGATAGCTCGTTACCGACCAAACCGACCAGGGACAGATCGGTCTGATGTACTGTTGCGATCTGATTGATCATTTCCAGGGATGCCTGGCTGACCGGACCCTGTCCGACAAAACAACTGATGGAACCGGGTGGTTGTCCCAAATCCCTGATGACGAGGACGGCACATCCGGCCCGGGATGCTATTTTCCGGCGCAGATCACCGCCCAGCCACCGGCAGTCACCTGCCAGGGAACAGCCAAGGATAATAAGATCAACCTCCTGCAAACGGCTTTCCGAGAGAATTTCTCTGACAGGATTGCCGGCACGAATCCGCACCGTGAGTTTTTTCCTGCTCTCACCCTTTCTTTCAGCAGGGGCAAGGAGCCAACGTCCCCGACCAAACGACACAAAGGCATCGGATATTCGACAGGGGCCATAAGGTGACTCAGTGGCGGGAAAAAACCGAATGAAGTTGTCCCGGCATCTTAGCAAACGGCTTGCCAGAGCGGGATCAGGTTCATTGCCATTGCCGGGCTGCTGAACCCCCAGCATGATGACATCAGCCCAGGTGTTGGCGGCGATATGGGCCAGCTCGGCAACGATCCGTTCACTGGTAGGATGATCGTCACATACCGCGAGAATTTTCATACCATTCTCCTTTGACAATTACGCCAAAGCTAAAATTTAACCACAGAGCTCTCGGAGATAACTAATTGCAATTCAATATTTTTTCTCTGTGCTCTCAGTACCTTTGTGGCAAAAAAAGACTTTTGCGATTTCATCATCAGCGGCAGAACAAAACCGGTGAAGGGCAATGGGCAAGAAGCTCCAGTTGCGGCCCATTGGCGTACGGCAAGGGGCAAACCACCAGCTTGTATTGTTGCAGTAAATCCGCAACCTTTTCCGGGGGGCCGCAGATCACCCGGCTCCGTGCCGGCGATCTGCCCTCTGCGCCGATCAGGGACACAGCCCCGCACAAAGCACTGTCCGTTCCGCTTTGTTCAGGAAAGACGGCGCAATGATTTTCCTCGTAGCGATACGAGAGAAATTCAAAATCAAATCCGTCACCGGCCAGCAAACGGCGAGCGGCGGCGAAAACGGCGGCCCGCTGCTCTATGTCCTCATCCGGGCAGAGCAAGGCGACATGCCGACCACCGACCAGGTTTTTTACCATTAGAATGGGGCAGGGAGATTCAACATAGAGCGGCGAGGTAATCAGCCGGTGAAAATCCCGGGCGCTGCCGGTGTCGAGATAGCCTTCGAGAAAGAGGTCATAAGCACCGTTGACGAGCTCGCGGAGAAATACCTCGTCCCGATTACCGACAAACACCTTCGGCCGGCCGAGAAAGGGACACTTCACCTTTTCCGTATTAAACAACCGTTGTATCGCCTGGTGACCGGCATCGACCACCCCTTCTTTCCAAATAGGCCGCACTCGGTCCGATCCGATTTCCTGCTGCGTCGGCAGCGGTTCAACATGACCGGCCTGCAGCCGCAACGGCAGAATTTCCGTCAGCCGGGCGGCAAAGCGCAAGGCCATGCTCGATGCCAGATTTTCATCCACGGCCAGAAGACCTTTGATCATTGCGTCCACCTTCTCTGGTTGTTAAGGATGTAGGGCATCGTCCGCCGTCGATCCGGCCGGCCGGCCGGCTTTCATTTTCAATTCAGCTCTGGCGATGACTTCACTGATCTCGCCGAGCTTGAAGGGTTTGGCGAGAAAATCGAACACCCCCTGCTGAAAGGATTTTCTGGCCGTTTCCATGGTGGCAAAACCGGTAATGACAATTACCACGGTGTCAGGCGCCTTTTTCTTGACCTCGATTAGAAATTCCATGCCATCAAGCCCCTCCATTTTCAGATCGGTAATGACAATATCGAAATCACGTTGCCGGGTCCGCTGGAGGGCCTCCATGCTGCTGGTAAACGTCTCCACCTCGTAGCCCTTTTTCTGCAGGGAGGGTTTGAGTCGCTTGCTGACAATGGGCTCGTCATCAAGAATGAGGATACTGGTCCGCTGCTGGGCGTTCATGGGGTCACCTCGTAAAGCTGATTGAATGTTTCGATATAGTCATCAATGTGTCGGTCCGTCATCAAACGAACATCGAGCTGCCGGGTGAACCCGACCAGCTGGCCGAGCAGCAGCAGACGTCGCGCCATCCCGTCTTGATCGACCTTTTTCACCCTGGCCACCACCAGGTCGCCGCGGACCTCGACCCGGAAATCATGGCGGCCGAGAATTTCGCCGAGCAGCCGAACCCGGCGGGCGCGGCGGGTGGCATCGGTGACGCCGCCGAAAAAACGGAAATAGGCGTAATTATCGTTGATGTTCTTCGATACATAGCTGTCGATCATGGTGAAATGATAACCAAGCCGCAGACTGACATTGGCGTAATTTTCCGAAATGACCGCCAGATTCATCCCCACCTGCCGGGGTGAGGAGAGTTCGGGAGAAAAGGTTCTGGTTAGACTGGCCATGAAACTGCCTAGATCCACCGACAGCGGCTCACTGTCCCAGGCCCGCGGGTGGGCCAGTCCCTTGAGTAAAAATTTCATCGGCAGCGACACGATTGCCTCCGGCCCCACCAGATCATTCCAGCCAACGGACCGCAGTCCGTTGCCGACATCGATCAGCACCAGATCGAGTGGAATCTTCCACCGCAGTCTGACGGTGGCGACGGCATCGTGGCGGGTATGCAGATAATTTCGTTCGATCAGTTCCTCCACCGCCTTTTCATGCACGAAACGAACAATATCATGGAGGGTACGGCAGGCGGCCGGTCTGAAGTTACCGGCTGAGGGTTCGAGCAGATTGAGGGGGGCAATATGTTTCAGCACCCGCCGCAAAAGCCGGTATTCGGCGGTCTCCTCGATAAATTCCTCGGTCAGGCCATACAGACGGAGTTCTTCGATCCTGCCCTGGTAGACGATATTTTCCTCGGCATCGACGGTGACCTCCTGGCCATCCGCCAGCAGGGCGGTGGCATTGCCGGTATTGACGATGCAGGGAACCCGGAACTCCCTGGCAATTGTGGCCAGATGGCCGGTGGTCGAACCGACGTCGGTGATAATGGCGCCGACCCTGGCGATGACCCTGGCAAGAAGGGGCGAGGCAAAGCGTGCCACCAGGACGACGCCGGCGGCACAGTCGTCGAGCCTCTCCTCATCCCGGAGCAGGTAGACCGGGCCGCTGGCAATCCCTTTCTGGGCCACCGCTCCCTGGTTCCGCAAAAGCACCGGAAAACGGGCAAGCAGGCGGGACAGTTCGGCCGCCCGGGGGACAGTCGCCGTTCTGACCCCTAACGGCCGGGCCTGGAGAATAATCAGCTCTCCCTCCTGATCAAAGGCAAATTCGATATCCTGGGGCTTTCTGAAGTAATTCTCGATCAGCTTGCCGACATCAGCCAGTTGCCTGATCTGGCCGTCAGTCAGACTCGAACCGGTCTGGCGCTCATCCTCCACCGCCATCATCACCGCCCCCCTCCCGCCGGCCGGGATCAGCGCCGCTTCCTTGCGGACCAGCTCCACGGCCAGAATGGCATAAGGAGGTCGCCGGTCAACCAGGAAGCGATCGGCACCGGCCCGGCCGGCCACCAAGGGAGCGCCGAGCCCCCAGGTAGCGCCGATCATCATCGCGCCCGCCTGTTCGTTGCCTGGATCAAGGGTATAGACAACACCGCTCGCCACCGCATCAACCATGCGCTGACAGCCCACCGCCATGACAAACTCCGCCTCGTCAAAACCGATTTCCCGTCGGTAGGCAAGGGCGTTTTCCCGGAAGGCGCTGGCCACCACCTCACGATAGGCATGCCCCACCCGCTCTTCCGGAACCTGCAGGGCGGTGTGAAACTGGCCGGCGAAGCTGCGTTCGCCATCCTCGCCCCAGCCGCTGCTGCGCACAGCCAGAAAAAGAGGTTTGTCGCCACCTTCCCTGAGCCGGGACACCGCTCCTGTTATCGCCTTTTCCACCACCGTCGGCAACGGACTTGCCAGAATGGCCTTGCGAATGGCGGCGGAGGTTGCGGCAAGGCTGAGCCGGTCTTGCCGCCAGGCGCTGAGCAGTCCGTCGATCTGTTCCCGCAGCCCGTTCTGTTCCATAAAGGCATGATAGGAGGCGGCGGTAACGGCAAACCCGCTGGGAACGCGGAGATCGAGGAAGTTGCGCAATTCCGCCAGACTGGCATTCTTGCCGCCAACGGTCTCGGCGGCGTCACGTCCGATTTCCCGGTAGGACAGGACTAAATCAACGATCGGACAATGGGGCCGGCCCGCCAGATCCCTATCAATGTCGCTTTTGATCCGGTGAAAAGCCTTGTGCAGGTCTTGATATTTCCCCGGTGCCATGGCATCGAGGTTGTGGGTCAGGGTGAGTGTCAGCTCCGTGATCTGCTGGCAAGTGGTGTCAATGTAATGCCGGTCAAAGACATAATCACCGCCAAGGGTATCATTGGCCCCGGCAATCAGCTCCAGGATCCGGTTATTCAGGGCAAGAATCTCCTGAAACCGGGCAAACAGAACGGGAAAGGGCACGGTGACCCTTTCCCCGCCTGTTCGCCCCAGTATACCCAGCATTTTTGCCAGAGCCTTTTTCATCGGCATTTCTCACCCATTCTAGCCGCCCACGCTATTGTACCGCCAATGCCACCGCGGCATTGGCGCCTGTGGATCAGTGCGCTCCCCCCTTGCCTTTGAAGAGGGTTCCCATGACCAGTCCGGCCATAACCGCGATGAAGACCGACATGACGCCATACCAGAGACTATGGCCAAATGCCAGATTCGACAGCTGCGCCGGCAGTCTGACCTGGCTCAGATTCAGTGGCGTGGAGGCAATGGCGTTGATGCCGCCCTCTCCCACCGCCGCGACCTCGACCGTGTAGGTTCCCTGTTTCATGCCAGGCGGAATGCTCATATCCACCTGATAGCTCTTCATGCCGTTCTCTTCCCTGCCGTAGGTAACACTGTCCGGTTTAGCTGCATAAAGGCTTTCATGTTCCTTGAACCGGATAAACTCGCGCAGCAGAAAATTATTTTCCTTGGAGCCGGGCTCTATCGCGATCCGGTTCTGCAGTGCGGCAAAGCCGAAATCCCTGGCCGCTGAGTGATCGATGTCATTGAGCTTCGTCGCCGTGAACACCAGGTAGACCATGGGAGCGTTTTCCAGGGTGATATCGCCGGTGTTCATCCACAGCAGGCCGCCGACCTTCCCTTTTTTCTTCAGATGCAGCTCCTCGCCTTCACCGCTGACGCGCACCACCGCTTCGGTCCGGGCCGGAATCATACCGCTGACATGCACCGTCGTTCCGTTATAGAAGGTACCGATCTGGATGGCGGCAGGTTCCAGATTGACGGTGACCTCGGCTGCCGCCTGCTTTGTCAGCGTCCCACATAAAGCCAGGGTTATCAGAATGATCAGGAAAAATGGTTTCTTCATGTCAGTGTCCTCCTTTCATGGCGATCATAAAGTCCGGGGGCAACAGCAATCCGGCCAGCATCTTGACGCAGACCAGCAGCACCAGACTGGCCAGCAGGATCTTTAACTGGTCTCCCTTGAGTTTTTTGCTGACCTTGGTGCCGACCTGGGCGCCGATGGTGGAGCCGAGCAAGAGCAGGACGGCCAGGATGAAATCAACGGTGTGATTGCTTTTGGCCTGCATGATGGTGACGTTGACGCAGGTAAAAAGAATCTGGAACAGACTGGTGCCGACAACGACATGCATCGGCATCCGCAGCAGATAGACCATGACCGGCACCATGATGAAACCGCCACCGACCCCCATGATTGCGGCCAGGACACCGACCATGGTTCCGAAAAAGAGCGGCACCAGCATGGATGTCTCCACCCCGGATTTTTCGAACCGGCTCTGCAGCGGCAGTTTTTTCATCAGCCGGGCGTAACCCGATTCCTTTTTCACCACCGGCCTCTCCTCGGTGACAACGGTCTTATCTTTTTTCAGCGCCTGCAGACTCTCAATGAACATATAAGAACCGACCCCGCCCAGCATGACGACGTAGGTGACGCTGATGAGAAAATCGGCATTACCCATGGCGCGCAGCACCTTGATGATCTGCACCCCCAGGGTGCCGCCGACGAGGCCGCCGACGAGCAGCAGCAGTCCCATCTTGACATCGACATTACCGAGCCGCCAGTGGGCCAGGGTTCCCGAAGTCGAGGCCCCGACGATCTGATTGGAATCCGAGGCGGCCGCCACGGTGGCCGGGATACCGAACATCATGAGCAGCGGGGTCATGAGAAACCCGCCGCCAACACCAAAAATGCCGGACAGTAATCCGACAAAACCTCCCAGACCGAATATGGTCAGGATGTTCACACTGTTTCCCGCGATGGGAAGATACATATGCCACATTGTTCCTCTCTCCTTTTTCCGGGGTGCTGATGCCCTTCTGTCATCTTGCCTTTGCGCCGGACCATCCGGCTGACTTTTTCCTCCCCCTTTGAGCAAAGGTGATGCCAGATGGAAAAAAATGAAAATAATCTTTGAAATTTCAGATAATTATGACACAAAAAAAATAACGACAGAACACTGGCCGTTTCCGGTGCTAGACCTAGCTGAACCGGCGGCCAGCGGACCTCATTGCGGACACCATACTATCTTATTGAAATTAGGCAATTTTCCCAAAAAGAGGCTGAAAAAGACAACGGCAGGCTCACGATCGCTTGTTTCATTCTGAAACGCAATCACAGAACAAACTGTTGATTACTTCTGCGAAGTGGCGAACCTGAGGGAACCGTGGTCGTGCCGCCATGTTTCAGACTGAAACAGCCCAGCTGAAACCAGGTCGGATCGGATGGGAGAGAGGTTGTGCAGACACCCCGGCAGTGTTTCATATTGAAAAGAACCGGGATGCGAAGGAGGGAAACGGGAGAGCGGAAAACAATGAGGGCCAAGGCAACCCACTATGTACCATCCTTTCCATGGTCGGTCGAGTCGTCCTCGCCGTTAAGGAGATGAAATTTCTTCATCCGCCTCCACAGGGTGGTGCGGGGCAGGTTGAGGATCAGACTGGCCAGATTCTTGTTGTAGTTCGTTTTCGCAAGCACCGTGGCGATATGCTGTTTCTCCACCTCTTCGAGGGGAAGGAGGGCCGCGACATCCTCCTCGTCGGTTGTCGATTGCCGCAGTCCGGTAGGGAGGTCGCGCACCCTGATCTCTTCGCTGTCGGTCAGGGCCACTGCCCGCTGAATGATGTTTTCCAGCTCGCGCACATTGCCCGGATAGTCATAAGCGGCCAGGACTTCCATGGCCCGGGGCGAGAGTTTTTTCACCTGCTTGTGAAAGGCCCGGTTGAATTTCTCAATGAAATGGGAGATGAGCAGGGGGATGTCGTCGCCGCGCTCCGCCAGGCGGGGCAGATGGAGACCAACGACATTGAGCCGGAAATAGAGATCCTCACGGAAGCGGCCATCCCGGATCGCCTCCTCAAGATTTTTGTTGGTGGCGGCAATGATGCGGATATCGAGATCGATCGGCCGGGTGCCGCCCACCCGCATGATCTGCCGTTCCTGGAGGACATGCAGGAGTTTGACCTGCATGGAGGCGGGCATCTCGCCGATCTCGTCAAGCAGCACCGTGCCATTGTTGGCCGTCTCGAAGAGCCCGGCCTTGGTGCCGGTGGCGCCGGTGAAGGCGCCCTTCTCGTGGCCGAACAGCTCGCTGCTGATCAGCTCCTCGGTGAAGCCGCCGCAGTTGAAGTAGACAAAGGGTTGGTCGGTCCGGGGACTCAAGGCATGGATAGCGCGGGCCACCATCTGTTTGCCGGTGCCGGTCTCGGCCTGCAAAAGGACATTGCAGTTGACCATCGCCAGCTTTCTGATCATGGCAAAGATATCCTGCATGGCCGGGCTGACGCCGATGAAGCCGGGGATGATGCTGTCCCGGCCCACCGTCAACTTCAGCCTGCGGTTCTCCTCGGTCAGTTCGATCTTTTCCCGAACCCTCTGGGCCAGCAGTCGGATATCCTGCCGTTTGCACGGTTTGTTGATATAATGAAAGGCCCCTTGATCGGTGGCGGCCAGGGCGGTTTCCAGTGAACCATGGCCGGTAATGATGATTGCCTCGGTTTCCTCCCGGATCTCTTTCACCTTCCTGAGAATGGTCAGTCCATCAATGTCAGGCAACTGGAGATCGATAAAGACGATGTGAAACGGCTGTTGCCGCATCCGGGCCAGAAAGGGCAGTCCGGCCGGAAAGGTTTCCACCTCGAACCCTTCCTGGTCGAGTACCCGCTTGACCAGCTGCGCGCTTATCTTCTCATCGTCGATAACAGCGATCCGCATCATGCGTCCTTTCCTCGAAAAAATCGTGCGCCCCATCATGCCGGCAACGATTGTGGCCCGGCATCCGACGCCATCGGCAGATAGATGGAAAACATGGTGCCGACATTGATTTTACTCTTTACCTCGATATAGCCGCCATGTTTTTTGACGATGCCATAGACAATGGAAAGGCCGAGTCCGGTCCCCTTCCCCACCTCCTTGGTGGTGAAAAACGGATCGAAAATATGCCCCACCTTCTCCGGTGCGATGCCGCTGCCGGTGTCGCTGACATTGATTCTCACATATCCGGCCGGCTCCTGACGGGCATCGATATGGATCAGACCGCCTTCCGGCATGACATAAATCGAATTGACGAACAGGTTGAGAAAGACCTGCTGAAGCTTATGCATGTCGCCCATGAGGAGGGGCAGATCATCAGGGATGTAATCCTCCAGCCAGATGGCCTTGAGGCGCAGCTCGTTGGCGATCAGTTTGCGGGTGGCGGCGACGATCTGCTTGACATGCAGCGGTTTGGTGGATGGCGGATTATCCCGGGAAAAATCGAGCAGATTTCTGACCACCTCGGTGGCGCGATCGGTCTGGGTAATGATATCGGTCAGAATCTCCCGAACCTCTTCCTCGGAAAGGGACGAATACTCCTCCAGCAGGGTATCGGCCGACAGGGAGATGTTATTGAGGGGGTTGTTCAATTCGTGGGCGATGCCCGAGGAGAAGGTGCCGATGGAGGCCAGTTTGCGAGATTGAATGAGCTGTTCCTGCCGGCTCTCAAGTTCGGAGGCCATCTTGTTGAAGGCGTCAATCAGGTCGGTGATTTCGTCCTGCTTGTCATTGGCACAGATGATCGGCTCGAAATTACCCTTGAGAACGTTGCGGGTCGCCTGTTGGACAAAGGCGATCCGGTCGAGAACGCTTTTCGCCTGATAATACATGCCGACGATGATGAAAAAGAAAAAATCACCGGTGAGGACAACAAAACCGATGATCGTCAGTTTCAGACTGTTGCGGATGCTTTTCTGCTTGTCGTCAAGCAGCACTTTGGTGAATTCCACCATCTCCATGCCCTTGGCGCGTACGCTCACCTCGTCGATCTGCATGCGCTCCGCATCCTCGGGGCCGGGGGAATGGGAACCGGCAAAGATGGCACGGTATTCATCGACAATGGTTCGAAAGTTCCCCAGCCGTTCTCGGCCGGTCAGTCGGACGATATTGTCCTCCTGGCGGTCGATGTCCTCATCGATGGTGTCGAGATAGTCGAGAATGGTATCGATGTTCTCGGAACCGACCCCGAGCAGATAATTCTTTTCATAGCGCCGCACCTCAAGCACGTTGTCGAAGAGATCATGAAAATCCTCAAGGATAAGCAGATTTTTCTCCATGGAATAAAACTGCAGAGTATAAGCGACGATCAGAAAGGCGATGAAGATGAAGACAAGAACATTGAGCAGGTTCATGCGTCTTCTTATTGTCGTTGTGTGCCGTAAGGTCTCCATGGCAGCTCTCTTTCCCCCCTCTGTGTGGCGATCGGGCCGTTGCCGCCGCTGCCGGCCCCATGCCGACCGGCGGCAGTAGATCCGAACTCTCCGCCACCGGGGATGATCATTACCACGGCTGCCGCCGGAAACAAGCAGTTATTGCCACCGGTCGTCACTTTTTTTATGATTGGCATGCCTGCCAGCAGAAGAAAGATACCAGCGGGGACGGTGGAAGAGGAAAAAAAGGGGGGGACGGATCCCTTACCCGGACCCGCCCCCCCATTGCACGACCGATCAGCGCTTCGATCAGT
>JBMONO010000053.1:0-3122 GCA_049323655.1 Thermodesulfobacteriota bacterium
CGAACCGCGCGGTGAAGATTCGAGTTAGGCGCAATTTTGGGTGATAATTTGGCTGGCTGAGGCACTAGGAAACCGACCTTTTTTGTTTTGTAGCAGGGCTGTTTTTTTATTGCAATAAAATTGTCATTTTTTGCAGTATTTTTATTGAAAATTGCAGGAATTTCTATTTTCTGGGCGCACCTCTCCCCTTCGCGCCCCGCAACCGGGCGGCCGATCTATCCCGGATCGTTCCGGCGTTATTCTCTTTGTTGTCTTGCTCTTTGAAAAGTCAATTTCAGTACTCCTTTTTCGATGAGACCGTGGAGGAAGGCGATTGCCGGCAGTTTGTTCAATTCCTGTCTGATTTTTTCTTGGGAAGGATGAATATAGACTTCGGTTGACCGAGTGGTGGCATGACCTAACAGGCTCTGGATCACCAGGATATCCGTCCCCTTTTCGTTGAGGTGCGAGGCGAAGGTATGGCGCAGGGTATGGCAGGTAACCTGGAAGGCGGTGGCGATATCGGCCTTTGGCAGGATTTTGCTGAGATTGTCCTCCATGGTGCGGATAGCCAGGCGATTGCCTTTTTTGGAGACGAACAGGGCCGGGGAACGGTCGTGACCGTAAAAGGCATGGCGTACCGCGAGATAGTCGGTGAGGATTTGCATGAGTTCTTCTTGGATGTCGAGGGTTCGCGGCTTGTTGCCCTTGCCGTCGACCATCAGGAGCCGATTGTCGAAGTCGATGCTTTCGATGTCGAGCCGGTGAACCTCGCCCACCCGGAGGCCGGCGAGATACATGAGGGCATAGATCGCATAATCTCGGATGCCGAGGACAGTATGACGGTCGATGGCGGCGAATAGGCGTTTGACCTGTCCGGCGGTGAGGGCCAGGGGCCGCTTACGGTAGCCCTGCCTGATCTTGAGAACGCTTTCGAATGGGAGTTTGTCCGCTTCCGGGACATCGATGAGCCTGAGGTGCTGGGCATAGCGGCGCAAGGTGAAGATTTTGCGGTTGATGGAGCCGCCGGCGTTTCGGCGCTGCTTTTTGAGATAATACTGGAAGTCGATGATCGCCGGCCCGTCGATGATTTCCAACCGGCGACTCTCGATAAACTCCTTGAAGAGGCTGAGGTCGATGCGGTTGCTTGCGATGGTCTGCTCGCTGGCCTCGTAGACGGTGCGGCGGTAACCGAAGAAGGAATCCAGGTGATCGAAGAACGTCTCGGCGGTTATCGGCATGACGCACCTCCGAAGATGCCGACCGCGGCCATGGCTCTTTTTTTCATGTCGTCCGGGATGTGGATATAGATGGCGGTTTCGGATTTGCGGCTGTGGCCGAGCATGGCCTGGATGGAGGAGGGCGGCACTTCCTGCCGGTACATCTCGGTGGCAAAGGAATGGCGGAGGCGATGTGGGGTGACCGTCACTTCGAGTCCTGCTTTTCGGGCGTACTCCCCGAGGCATTTCTGGATACGGTTTTCCGAGACGGCCTTGCCGCTCTCGGTCGGGAAGAGCGGCTGGTCTTTCCACTTGGGCGAGTCGGGTTCGGCGAGATAGTCGCATAGCTCGTCATAGAGAGCACCGACCACGAAGAGGGCGCGTTGTTTCTTGTTCTTGCCCCTGACCCTGAGGAGGCCGATGCGTTTTTGCGGATCGTGGAGGGGCTCGAAGCTGCCGACGGAAAGCCCGGTCAGTTCGCTGATCCGCAACCCGAGGCTCCAGAGCATGGCGATTATGAGATGATTCCTCTGGCCGAGCCAGGTGTCGCGATCGACGGCGTCGAGCAGCTTGAATACCGCGTCCGCGGGGACAGCGGTATTCTTGTCGCCGTGCTTGGCACCGATCCTCGGCAAGGCGGCGGCCGGGTTTTTCTCGACGAAGCCCCTTCTGTCGAGAAAGGCGAAAAAACTCTTGATGGCGAATTGGTGCTGTCGCAAGCGGCTGCGACTGATGCCATTCCTGATCGATTGGAGCCAATCCAGCAGATGGCAGCCCTTGGCGGCAAGGGGATCAATGCCAAGGGAGTTGGCGGCGAAATCGCGGAAGGCGGCGACGCTTGAGGAATAGGTCTGCACGGTGTCTTCGGCAAAGCCGGAAACGGCCAAGAGTTCCTTTTGAAAAAGGTCGATGATTTTCTTCATGACCGGCCCTCCCGCATGTAGGGATGGCGCTGCATGTAGAGGGCGTATTTATCGGGATTCAGGTGGGTATAGCGCAGGGTGTTGCACCGCCGTTCGTGCCCGAGGACGGCCTGGGTCACGGTGGTGCCGGCGGTCTTGTCGAGCAGGGTGGCGGCGGTATGACGGAAGAGCCTGGCATGGAGCGGGTGGTCGATGCCGAGTCCATCGGCCGCGCTCCGGAAGATATCCTGCAAGGTGCGAGGCGAGTTCCTCTTTTTGCGAATGGAGAGAAAGAGAGGGCCGCTGTCCGCCTCCAGCCGGTCGAGATAGACGGCAAGCACCTTGACGAGCAGTTCCGGCAAGACCATGAGTCGCCGACGGTCGCCCTTCTCCCGGACCAGGGCGAGGCCGGCCTCGATGTCGATATGGTCGATGTCCAGGGCGATGATTGAAGAGGTGCGCAGCCCCAGCAGGCCGAGCATGAGGACCATGACCAGGTTCCGGAGTCCGACGGCGGTATCGACATCTTTGGCGAAGAACTCGATGATCCGGTTGTACTGCTCCACGGTGAGAAAGTGCGGCACGGTTTTCTCAATCTTGGGATAGGGCAGGCCGGTGGCGGCGTTTTCCGGAACCACCCCGATAACGGTAAGGAAATGGAAGAACTGGTGCAGGCACCAGACCCGGGCCTTTTTCTTGTGAACGGAAGGGCCGCGAAAGTTGGCGACAAAGTCGGCCAGGAGACCGTAGGAGACCTCCTCCGGCGAGTCCACCGGCTGGCTGTCGAGAAAGACGCACAACTCCCGGAGGCTGATCTCCAGAGACTGCCGGGACTTTGGCGAGAAACCGGCCACTTTACAATAGTCGAGGAATTCGGTAGCGTGCTTTTCGAGCATAGGGAAACCTCCTTCGGTAAAGGGTTAATTCACACAAAGGTTTCCTTATGCTCATCTCCGAAAATTATCAACCCGCAGGCGTTACCCGGTCCGTCGGTGCCCACTGCGCGGTTTTAGGGTTATGC
>JBMONO010000054.1:0-25941 GCA_049323655.1 Thermodesulfobacteriota bacterium
TTTCAAGCGGTATTCGTGCAGTGGTCTATCCGGCCGAGGGCGAGTACACCGGCACCGTCACCGTCTGCCTCAACGATGATCCGGCCACCCCGGCGGACGAGTCTGCTGTTTGTGACAGCGAGACGGTAAGTGTCAACGCGGTGGTTGTTGAGCCAGAGGTGCTGGGAGTTGATTTCACCAGCGCGGTTGCCGGCAAGACCGTTACCCTGACCGGGGCTAACCTCGACCCGACCATTGTTCGCGCCTATATCTACTGGGGCGACAGGAAGTCGAGCTCGGTCAACGCGGCGCAGTTGGCTGCAGGTGTTGCCCATACCTACACCATCGGCGGCAAATCCTACGACATCAGTGTCAAGGTACTTGCTGCCGACTACAGCCAGACGGTCTACGCGGTAGGTGATGATGGCGACCTCCGTGTAACACTGCCGTAATCACGCAGAGTCCCTGACTCTGGGTACAGCCGGGAGCAGGCAGGGCAACCTGCCTGCTCCTTTTGCGTTGACGTTCCAGGGGGACGGGCGGTTTATTTCTTTTTTGCGCGAGAAAAAGATTTCTGGATAACGGGATTTGCCAGGAACACCATTCGGAGATTTTTGTCTTGGGTAAAGGAAGATGGTCTCGTATAAACTGAAAATTAACCACAGAGGCCGCAGAGCGCCCAGAGGTGACTAATTGTAGTTAAAGATTTTTTCTCTGTGTCCTCAGTGCGCTCTGTAGTGTGAAAAAAGACTTTTTACGGGTTCATCAAAAAAACTGCCGTAAACAACCCCCCTCATATGCCAGAATTTTCAAGGAGCCTTTCATGAAGCGAATTACCAGCACCCTGCTCGCCCTGTTGCTCTGTCCCATCATTTCTGTTTCCGCTGGAGAGGCAAGCACCCCTTCATCTGCTGCTCTGCAAAAAGAAGCGGCGCTCTCCCAGGAACAGGCCGCTCTTCAGGCTGAAGCGCAGGAAAGAGAAGCTAACCGACAAAAGGCGGCGAAGGCCAGAAAAGAGATTGTCGCCCGGGTCAATGGCGAGGAGATTAATATGTATGATTTTCTCGGTATGATGAACCGGGTGGCGAATGCTTATTACAAAGGGGTCAGCGAGCCCGACGAGGCGACTGTGCTGGAGATCAAGCGGCGCGCCCTCGCCCGCCTCATCTTTGAGGAGTTGGCGGTGAAGGAGGCGATCCGGCAGGGCATCAAGCCGGTCCCGGAGAAAACCGAGCAGGCGATTGCCAGCATGAAGGAGAGTTACGGCGAGGAAGGTTTTCGTCAGTATCTTGCCGATATTGCTCTGACTGAGGAGGGATTGCGGTCCCGGATCGAACGAGGGCAGTTGCTGGAAGGGATCACCGGACGCGAGGTCTACCAGAAGCAAGGCAAGGATCCGGAGGCGGTTAGCAAACTGTATAAAGAGTACAAGGAGGCCGGCAAGCTGCGTAAGGCTGACCAGTATGTCGTCAAAGAGGTCTATCTGATGGCCGGATCGGACAAGGCTGCGACCCGAGCGGCGGCGGAAAGGTTACGAGATCAGCTTAAGGCCAACAACAACGATTTCTCCAAGCTCCTGCTTGATGGCACTTTTATTGTTCGCAAGATTCGGGTTGACCAGAAAAAATATCCGGAGGTCTTTAAAAAGATGCTGGGTATGGAGATCGGCCAGTTCAGCGAGGTGGTGGAGGACGGCGATTCCTTTCACATTTTCGAGGTCTTGCAGAAGGATCCGGCCCGCGATATGACGGAGGAGGAGGCCCGCACCATGCTGGAGGATCGTCTTGCCCTTTATCTTCAGGAAAAACGGCGCGCCGAGTGGGCTGTGGAGCTGCGCAAGGATGCCAACATCGAAATCCTCCTCGATGAGCTGAAGGGAGAGGCAGCCGGGCAGGATGAGACAAAGGCGGCAAAATAGGTTCTCTATTTCACCATCTCGTCATCGATGAAGAGAACCTCCTCGATATGGCCGTTGGGGAAGGTGAAGGTGCCTTCCCCATGGCGTTTGCCATCCTTGTAGGTTCCCTCAAAGCGCAGGCCGGAAGGGAAGGTGAAGATGCCGCGGCCGTGGCGTTTCCCTTCGCGGTATTCTCCTTCGTAGCGAGCACCGCCGGCAAAGGTGAAGATGCCGTGGCCGTGACGACGGGCGTGGGTAAATTCCCCTTCGTAGACCGCACCGTCTTCCAATTCGAGTGTGCCTTTTCCGTCGATGCAGTTTCCTTTGACGCACTGGCCCTTGGTGTTGTTGGGAAAGGTGACGCGGCCCTCTCCTTCGACCACTCGGCCGTTTTTGAACCGGCCGAGATATTGCTGCTTGGTCGGAAAGGTGATGTTGATCTCGCCGTGCATCTCGCCGTCCTTAAAGGTGCCTTTGTAGCGGGTGCCGTCGGCCAGGGTGAGGGTTCCTTCACCGTTGTAGCGGTTATTTGCGAAGTTGCCGGAATAGGTCGCGCCGTCGTCGAAGATGAGACCGCCGAATCCCTGACGGATGCCGTCCTTGAATTCGCCGCTGTAACGGCTGCCATCAGGCCAGAGCATGATGCCGCGACCGGTGACGCAGTTGCCCCGTTCGCATTCGGCATCCGTCTGGTCAGGGAACAGGACATAGCCGCCGCCGTCATACTGGCCGTATTTGAATTTTCCCTCGTAGGAGGCGCCGGAAGGCAGAAACAGGGTGCCAATGCCGCTCGGCCGGCCGGAGACAAACGACCCTTCATAGCGGCGGCCGTTGTCATAGAGCCAGGTTCCCTGACCATTGGCGCAATCACCGGCCAGACATTTGCCGTCCGGTTTGCCGGTCCTGGCGTCATTTTTTTTGTCTCCGCCGATCAGGGCGCAGCCGCTGGAAAGGAGGAGGATGGCCAGAAACAGCGGCCATTTTTTTCTGTTCATCGTTGTCATCCGGGATGATTTTTGCATAAAAAGCCGAAATGGGCATGTGGCGAAGAGTCTCGTGATGCCTTGACATTACCATTTTTTTTGTCAACAATCAAACTGATGGTGAAGCGGAACCGGCAAGCGACCAACGACAGGTGACGATGGGAAATCGCAATATCATAACAGTATTTTGCTTCTGTCTGCTGCTGGTCGTTCCGGCGGTCGCCGCTGCGGATGCCCTGCCTGTCCGCCGGGAGGGAGTACGGGCAACGGTGGCGGCCGATGACTGCGCCAAATGCCATGATGAGGTGGTTCGTCTCCTCAAGCGCAAGGGCCTGGCCCATGCGCCGCTCTGCCTGGAGTGTCATCAGGGCCATCCGCCGGCGGACATGGAGATCGTGCCGGCCTGTTCGACCTGCCATCAGGGCAGCGCCCATTTCAACCTTGCCGGTTGTCTCGACTGTCACCGTGATCCCCATGCGCCCCGGGAGATTTTTCTGACTCGCGATATGACGGCGCCATGTCTGACCTGTCATCAAGAACAGATAAAACAACTGCGGGACAACCCCAGCATGCACAGCCGCTTTCACTGCACCGCCTGTCACTGGCATCATGGACAGTTGCAGCCCTGCGGAAATTGTCATTTGCCCCACTCCGACGCCATGAAAGCCGACAGCTGCGTCAAATGCCACAGTCCGCATATGCCCTTGGTGATCCGTTATGGGGAAAATACCCCATCCGAGGAGTGCGGTTCCTGCCACCGTGATGTCTACGCAACACTGGGGAAAACATGGGGCCGGCACCGTAACGTCTCTTGTGTGCGGTGCCATGCCGGGCAACACGGTATGATTCCTGCTTGCCAGGATTGTCATGAAAATCCCCACCCTGGTGAAATCAGGGAAAAATTCAGCGGCTGCGGGGACTGTCACGCCGCGGCCCATGACCTGTGGGGGACAAAGGCCAGCACCAGTAAATTTGTCCGTGAAAGGGAATAAGGAACAGCCATGCTCATGATTGGTGTCAGGAATTTCCGACATAGCGAATCGTTGCCTGTTATCACATGTCTGCCGGTGCTGCTCCTCCGGGTCCTTTCTGTTGTGCCGCGCAGTGGTGAGAATCGCGATGCCCGCCAATAAAACCTTCCTTTTTGCCGTCGTTGCCCTGTTTTTTTGCGGTTTGTCAACCGGAGCGACATCCTGTCTGGCGGCCGATTGTCTTACCGGCGGCTGCCATGATGCGATCAGGGTCGGAGCCCATCTCCACTCCCCAGTTGCTGGAGGAGAGTGCGAGGTGTGTCATGACACCACCGGTGTTACCAATCATCCTTCCGGCAGCGGCAGGGATTTTGCGTCGGTCGAGAGCGGTGCTGACCTCTGTTTTTCCTGTCACGATCGGCAGGGATTCGACGACCGTTATCAGCATGGCCCTTCTGTGTCAGGGGCCTGCCTTGCCTGCCACAATCCCCATGCCGCCGAGCAGCCGGCCCTGTTGCGCCTGCCGCTGCAGGAACTCTGCCTTGACTGTCACCAGGATTTCGCCCGTCGGATGAAGGGTGCTTCTTTTCTCCATTCCGCCATTACTGAGCAGGACTGCGGCGCCTGTCATCTGCCCCACAGCAGCGCGTCACCCGGCCTGTTGAAAGGGGAGAGCACTTCTCTCTGTTTTGCCTGCCATGATGAACTGAAAAAGGCCTATGACAGCTCGTTGAACAAACACAAGGCCCTTTATGTCGGTCGGCAGTGCGGTAACTGCCATTTCGCCCATTTTTCCGAGCATGCCACCCTGCTGGTTCGCCATGGGCAGGAACTCTGCTTCGGCTGTCATGGGGGAGACAGTGGCGGCCGTAATATCCGGCAGGAAATCGAGGGCAAAAAGGTGGTACATGGGCCGGTGGCGGAGGGGCAATGCGGGGCCTGTCATCAGCCCCATGGCAGCAGTCATGCCAAACTGCTGAACGGTCCTTTTCCCGAATCGTTTTACGCGCCGTTTCACCCGGATCAGTATGATTTTTGCTTCCGCTGTCATGACAAAAAACTGCTCACTGCCCAGCCGGTCGGCGTCCAGACCGCCTTTCGTAACGGCAACGACAATCTCCATTACCGCCATGTGGCCCGCAAGCAGAAAGGCCGAACCTGCAATGCCTGTCACACCCTTCATGCCAGTGACGGAGATAAGCTCATCAATCCCGGCGGCATCCCGTTCGGCGACTGGAAAATCCCTATCCGATTCGAGGCCAGCGCCACCGGCGGCGGCTGTGTGCCGGGTTGTCACCGCCCCCTGAACTATGACCGGCAAACCCCGATCGATTATACGACGGCGGCGCTGGCCGCTTCCCCGCAAGCGGCGGAGCAGGCGGAGAAGATCCTCGACGATAAAGAGCTGAAGGTCCAGGAGCCGACGGGTGATCTGGAGTCACTGGACAGCGGGCCGGAAAAACCATGAAGCACTCTCTTTTCTTTTTTCTTGGATGCTGCATTGGGGTGCCGACCCTTGTTGCCTGCTCCAGCGATCCGCTGGTTAACCACAAGCGACTGACCAATTTTTTTGATGGCGTTCCACCGTTGCCTCCTTTGGAGCAGCTCTGTGAGGATAACATGGAGGATCTTTTTAACACCTATTATGAACAGCGTCTTGCCGAGGCGGCGGCCGGATCCATCGAGGAGAAAAAGGTCGTCGTCGCCGGCTCCAGTCATCCTCCTTATGCAGAGAAAAACTGTGGGGGTTGCCATGATTTCAAGAACAAGAATCTTCTCATTGTGCCGGCCAATCAGCTCTGCGAGGTCTGCCATGTCGGCTTTGTCAAGGGGCATTTTATTCACGGGCCGGTGGCGGTACGGGAATGCCTCGCCTGCCATGTTCCCCATACCTCAGAACACAAGTCGCTGCTACAGGAGAGTGTCAGCGCCATCTGCGCCAAATGCCATCAAGAGGAACGATTGGCCTCGCAGATGCATCAGTTGGTCATGAAAAATAACATGGAGTGTGTCAACTGCCATGACGCCCATGGCGGCGAGACTCCCTATTTTCTTAAGTAATCGGGGTGATTCGATCATGATGAAAAAGAACGAGGATTGGATCGTGCCCGCACTCAGTCTGTTTCCCGGATCGCCAACAGCCCGGCGTCTCCGGCTACTGGCCGTGGTCGTTCTGGCCGGCATCGCCTTGTCGGCCACCGCCATCTGCCACGCCGGGCCTGGCTGCGTCACCGCCGACTGTCACGGCACGTTTGCCGATACGACTCCGACCCATCCCGCGAACTGGGAATGCACGACCTGTCATCTTCACATTGCCGACAATCATGGCGTGGCCGGCGGGGCTCAATCTGCTCTCCAGGAGGACATGTGCGCCTCCTGTCATGAGGAGTTGCTGCAGTATCGGGTCATGCACGAACCGGTGACCCGCACCTCATGCCAGCACTGCCACAATCCCCATGGCGACATGGCCAGCAAACTGCTGCCGTCTTCCTATTCCACCGAACCCTTCGTCAATTATGACGACAACGCCCATTCGCTCTGCTTTACCTGTCATAAGCGCGATCTGCTTATGTTCCCGGACACCTCCTATTCCACCGGCTTTCGTCATGGTATCCGCAATCTCCATTATCTCCATGTCAACAAGGCGAACCGGGGGAGAAGTTGCAAGCTCTGTCATGACGTGCATGGCACGGCCGGCGAGAAACTGGTCGCGGATACGGTCTTTTTCGGCAACTGGCGAATGCCGGTGGCGTTTCGAAAAACGGAAAATGGCGGCAGCTGCGCGCCGGGTTGTCACCAGCCTCGCCAGTATGACCGCACGGCAACCGGTATCGTGGTGCCGCGGCGGCAGGAGCCTGCCGCTCCAGGCCGGTAACGGACAGAACACGGAAAGAATAACGGCCCGAGGATGGTGCCGACAGAAATATAAGGAGGATGCAGGGTGAGTGAAGGTCAGGGAAAACAGATTCTCGATCAGTCGTTTCCGCGCGGGGTGGTGGTAAAGTGCGGCCTCGTTTTCATAGCAGCGCTTCTAGCCACCACCGCCGTCTTCTTTTTCATGATGCGCGATTCCATCGGCCCGACCTATGGCGAAGGATTTCGGATGCTGGCCCGCCTCGAAGAGGATATGCTCTATAAATCTTCCATCATTTACGGCAGCACCGCCCTGCTTGCCCTGATCGGTATTGCCGGCCTGACAATGCTTTACTCCCACCGGGTCGCCGGCCCCATTTATCGCCTGCGTCTCTTTACCAGTCAGGTCCGCCGGGGGGATGTGGCAAGTCGGGTCAGCCTGCGCCGCACCGATGCCATCCAGCCCCTGGCCGATGAGATGAACGTCATGGTGGATGGCCTCCACAGCACCCTGGACGCCCTTAACCGGGAAATAACCTCCCTGGAGCAGGAGGTGAAGAGACTGGCCGATGGCAGGGGAGGTGGCCAGCAGCATCTGCGAGAGCTGGAGAAAAGTGCAGGCATCATTGCCGCCATGCTTGAAAAATACCGGCTGTAATTGCGGGCGACCATGAAAAAAACCGTCTTTTTTTTCCTCTTTTTTCTCGGCCTGGCGCTGCTGGTTTATTGCCTGGAACAGCAGCCCCATGTCTTCAGGGAAAACGAGTGCGTTATTTGCCATCAAGGCAAGCCCGGTACGCCGAATTCGATTCTCCATGAAAGCCCGACCCTGGCCTGCTCCGGTTGCCATGCCGATGTGCTTGCCTCGGGCTTCATGCACCCCATTGATGTCCGACCGGAAAAGGTTGCGGTTCCCCGCGATTTTCCCCTGTCCCCCTCCGGTCTCATTGTCTGCACCACCTGTCATGATGTGCATGGCGCTTATCTGGACAGTCAGGGAGAAACCACCGCTTTTCTCCGCCGGCCGGAGCGGGGCCGGGCGTTCTGCGCCAGTTGTCACAGCCAGAGTTCCCTTTCCGGGGCCGGCGGGCACGAGCTCGCCCTGGCCGAGGCCCATTTCCAGTCCAAGTACATTGTTGCCGGCGACGGCCAGGAACTTGACGAAACCTCGAAGAACTGCATCAGTTGTCATGACGGCGCCTATGGTTCGTCGGTTTCCATCACCAGCGGGGTGTGGCGGCACAGCAGCAAGTATGGCGGCGGGGCCTCGGCCATCGGCAACAAGCATCCCATCGGCATCGATTATGAAGAGGCGCGGCTGCGACCCGGCCGCAAAACCGATCTGCGGCCGATGGCGCTGGTGGATCCGCGGATCCGATTTTTCGACGGCAGGCTGGGTTGCGGCACCTGCCACGATCCCTATTCCCATCTGGACGACGATCTGGTGATGAGCAACGCCCGCAGCGCCCTCTGTTTTGCCTGCCACGCCATTGATTGATGGGCGGTTGGCAGGGGAGATAATCCTCAACCTGGAACTGTTTGTTATGGAAGAGACATTCAAACGACGTAACTATTTCATCGACAAGGGCAGCCAGGGCCGCTTCATGGCCGCCTTTGCCCTCGCCTCCATGGCCGGTGGCGGCATTGCCGTCTTCGGTTTCCGTTATTTTGCCCAGAAGAAGATCGATGCCACCATTTATTCCATGAAATTGCCCGATATTCCCCTGCGTTCCCTGCTCATGGATGAGATGCTGATCACCTCCCTTTTGGCCGCTCTCTTTGTCATTATCCTCTTTGTCCTGGTCGCCTCCCGTCTTTTTGCCAGACTGAGCGGCCCTTTGCAAAAGATGTCTTCGTCCCTGCGGCGAATTGCCGGCGGCGATCTGCAAAGCGGAGTGCGGCTGCGGGAAGATGACGAATTCCGGGAATTCGGGGAGGAAGTGAACGCCCTGGTCGAGGAGATGCGCGCCCGATTGACGGTGATTCGGCACGAGAACAGCGCCATCAGGGAACTGTGCCGGAACGGCGCGTCTGCCCTGGAGATCAAACCCCATATCGAGGCGATGCGCCGGGAGATGGAGGTTTTTACCCTATGAACGGCAGGAGGAGAAGAGGGTGGCCGATTGGCCTGCTGCTGAACCTGTTGCTGGCTACGGGGTATCCGTTACCGCCGGCCATGCTGTCCGCTGCCACCCCGCATGAGGAGATCGGAGTAAGGTGTCTGGACTGTCACGTCTCCCTGCCCCTGCCGGAGGCGCCGCTGCGCTTTCATGATGATCTGCATGCCCTCTGCCTCGGTTGTCACACCGATTACTCCTGCAAGCCGGTGAGCGGCGACGGCTATTTCCGCCATCCGGTCACCGTGGTCCCTCCCTTTGCTGTGCCGGCCGACATGCCCCTCGACGTCAAAAACCGAATGGGTTGCATCACCTGTCATATCTTCCACGACAACCGTACGCCCCGTCCTGATCTCCATCCCCATCTGCTGCGTCGGGCGCCGGGGCCAACTTTCTGCCTGACCTGCCATGAAAAGCTGCCGGGAAAATAGGATGCGGCGACCGGAACCGGGCCGAGCGGTTCCCTGCTTTCGCCTGCTTGTCGGACTCGTGCTGCTGGCCCTGTTGCCTGGTGTCGGCCATGGCCTGCCCCGCACCGGTCAGCTCGCCTGTTACGACGAGCAGGGCGCCCTTACCGACCACAACGGCACCGGCCAGGACGGTGATCTGCAGGCCGGTGATATCTGGCCGGCGCCCCGCTTCTCCGACAACGGTGACGGTACGGTCACTGATCATCTCACCGGCCTGGTCTGGCTGCGGGACGGCGCTTGTCTCGGCTCCTTGACCTGGCAGGGGGCAATGATGGCGGCGACCGACGCCGGTGGTGATGGGGTGAAATCAGGTTGCGAAGGCCTGGTAGGCCATGACGACTGGCAGCTACCGGAAATCGACCAACTCGAAACCCTGTTCAACGCCGGCGAGGCGACCCCGGCTGGCTGGCTCAATCGACAGCGTTTCCGCAACGTGCAGGCCGGAACTTACTGGTCGCGTACCACGGGGTCCAACCCCTATGCCGCCTGGACCTTGGATTTCGCCAGCAGGGAGGTGCGGCCGGTGGCCAGGGTCGAGAGCCATTTCTGCCTGCTGGTACGGAGCCTTGAAGGGCAAGGGGCAACGCCTTCCCCGCATCTCCGGGATAACGGCGACGGCACAATCACCGATTCGGTCACCGGCCTCATGTGGCTCACCGATGGCGGCTGCCTTGGTCAGGGGACCTGGCAGGATGCACTGGCTGCCGTTGCCCGGCTCAACGAGGGGGACGTGGCTGCCGATTGCCGTGGTCCGCGGTCCGCTTACCGGGACTGGGCACTACCCAATCGCCACGAGCTGCGCAGTTTAATCGATCATCAGCGAGATCTGCCCGCCCTGCCGACCGACCACCCCTTTGCCGGGGTGCAGACCCGGTACTGGACATCGACCACCGTCGTCCCGATGCCGTCCCACGCCTTTGCTCTGAACCTGGCCAGCGGTGCGCTCAGTCCCGAGGAAAAAAAACGCAGCGCCGCTATCTGGGCGGTACGACCGGCTGACGGGCGGCCCGCACGGAAAAGGGCGGAGCAGGAGGATGCGCAGGGGGTGAAAAAGGATAAGTTTCTGCTTCTCTCTGTCGGCCAATCCCTCTCCATTCACTGGCCGCCGCTCCGATTTACCGCCCATGGCGACGGCACCATCACAGATAACATCACCGGTCTGATGTGGTTGCAAAATCCCTCCTGTTTCGCCGCCGAGACCTGGGAAAACGCCTTAAAGGTGGTGGCTGTGCTGAACCGCGAGCCGGAAAAACTCAAATGCACGGAATATGCCGCCGCTTACGGCGACTGGCAGTTGCCGGAACCGGCCATGCTGGAAGAGCTTGCCGCTGCTGCCGGTGTCGACGAGCCGGCCTCCTGGCTGAACGGTCAGGGGGCTGCTCATCTTGTCGCCCGCGACTACTGGACCGCGGAGAAGAATCCGCTTAATCTCTATTTTGCCTGGGCGGTGAATCTGCGTCAGGGTACATTTCGTAATTACCCGAAATCATTTGAGTTGCACCTCTGGCCGGTGCGGCGGGCGGGGATTGGCGGCCCGGTTGCTCCGGTCCCGCTTCTCACCGGCAACGGTCTCGTTGACAAACTTTCTCTGGACCAGGGAGAAAAACTGGAGCTTTCTGCGGCGGTCAGCAATGCGGCAAGTCCGGTGCCCTCGATCTTCCGAGTCTGGTATGTGGCTCCGGACGGTTCTTCCCGCTGGCTCACCGGGGAAGGGGAGTGGGTCCGGCAGAAGACCGATCTCTTTGTCGGCAACCTCTTCCAGCTCGCTCCGACCCAACTCTTCATCGCCGATACCACGGAACTCGGCCCGGGCCTGTATACCTTTTTTCTTGCTGTTATGCCGACTGAACAGTGGGGCGGCGAGGAGGAGGCCGTGATCTCCAGGCTCGAGATGACGATTATTGCCGACAGCAGCTTCGAGGACACCGGCGGGCACGAGAATGATGAAGGGAAGGAAGCTGCGGAAGGGCGGGTCAGAGAAGAGGTTCCGGTTCGTTGACAGGCCGATATCACCGGAATCGGCGGTGCTTTGCATAGGGGCAGACTTCCCTTGGTCCATGGAGCCAAAGGACGACCTGACCCTATTTCAGACCCTATTTCAGGCCCTATTTCACAAACCCATCGGAGTAAGCGAATACACCAATTTGCGGACCGAATTGACCTGGTCATCGAAGAAATTACGACTCGTATGGTATTTTTTAGTGGCTATGAACAAACTGGAGCTGTTATTTTTACAATTGCCGCTTTCGAGAGGATAAACTTCAGCGGGAATCCCGAATTGACAGGCTAGTGAAGAGGGAATAAAGTTCTTCTTGATGAGTTTTCTATTGAGTCACATTTTCGTGACTGGAAGGGGAGGAAGCCATGACCGCTGATGACCAGAGCGATTTTGCATATGAATACTCCGACAGAAAGTTTCGCGACAAGCTCGTCGGGTTTGCCCGGACAGCAGGGCGTGAGGTCGTGGAAAAGGCGTTGTGGCTTTATTACGCGGCCCGTAATCCGGCCACGCCGGCTTGGGCGCGGAGTGTCATCTACGGCGCCCTCGGCTATTTCATTTTTCCCTTGGATGTCGTTGCCGACATCACCCCCCTTGCCGGCTATGTCGATGACCTGGCGGTGCTTGCCGCCGCGGTGGCCACGGTGATTCTCTATATCGACGCCGAGGTCAAGGAGAAAGCCGCCGGGAAATTACGCGAGTGGTTTCGGGAGATTGAACCGGGGAAATGATGCCTGAAGGGGAATGGAGAAGATTGGGCGGCGATTGCTGGTCATGTAGCGAAAATCCGTGATTGGCGGTCAGGGTGAAACAGGAGAAAAAAGATGAAGATCGAATTTGTCCCCATCGGCGTTATTCGCACCCCGCACACTTCCCTTGCCGGTATGCCGATCCAGCCCGCCGGCGCGGCCGGCATCAAGGGAAGGGTGGAGGTCTTGCCCGAATATGCGGAAGGGCTGCGTGATCTGGATGGTTTTTCCCATATCGTTTTGCTTTATCATTTTCACCGCAGCGCCGGATTCCGGCTGACCGTCGTGCCGTTTCTCGACACGGTGCCCCGTGGCCTCTTCGCCACCCGCGCCCCGCACCGACCAAACGGCATCGGTCTGTCGGTGGTCCGCCTGCTGCGGGTGGAGGGTGCGGTGCTTGAGATCGAGAATGTCGATATCCTCGACAATACCCCGCTGCTTGATATCAAGCCCTATGTGCCGGAATTCGACGTGCAGGCCGGGGTGCGCTGCGGCTGGCTGGAAAAGGCGGCGGCAGCGGTGGTCCGGCATCGTGCCGATGACCGCTTCCGCGAGCCGTGAAAACGGGGCGGTCAGCCGCGCCGGATGAACCAGAGCAACAGCGATGAAAAAAAGAACGATATGACACCGGCCGAGATGCGGATGCGGGCCATGGAGCTGTTTCGCCAGCGGCTGCACTGAAGCCAGGCGATCCTGGTCGTGGGCCAGGAAAAGACGGGACGGATTGAGCCCGCGGTGGTGCGGGCCATGGGCGCCTTTGGCGGCGGCATTGCCAGCTCCGGCGGCGTCTGCGGCATCGTGCCCGGCGCGGTGGCGATGATCTCAAGCATTTACAGCCGCAGCAGCCTGACGGAAAAGGAAGACCCGCGCATGTGGCAGCTCAGCCGGAAATTCATGAAAAAGTTCGAGGAAATGACCCGTGAACACGGCGGCATGAACTGCGTCGATATCGCCCGGGTTGACTGGCGCGACCGGGAGGCGGTGAAACATTATTATAGTGATCCGGCCAGCCGGCGGCGCATCTGCGTCGACTTGGTGGGCGAGGCGGCCGCCTTGCTCGGCATCCTGCTGGAGGAGGCGAGCTGCTCGTCCTGACCGGCGTTCATGGAAAATTTCGTTCTCACCATCTCCTTTCTGCTGATCGGCATGGGGTTGCGGCGGTTGTCCGCCTTTCCCGCCAACACCGCCCAGGTGTTGAACATGTTTGTCATCTACGTCGCCCTGCCGGCCCTGGTGCTGGTCAAGGTGCCGGAGCTGACCTTCTCCCGTCAGCTCCTTGTCCTGCTGGTCATGCCCTGGTTCATGCTGGCCGCCTCCGCCACCGCGGTTCTTGCCCTGTGCCGCTGGCGCAACTGGGACCGGGATACGACCGGCGCCCTGCTGCTGCTCGCGCCCCTCGGCAATACCTCCTTTCTCGGCATTCCCATGGTGCGCGCCTTTTTCGGGGAGGCGGGCATCCCCTATGCGGTGCTCTACGATCAGCTCGGCTCCTTTCTCTGTCTCGCCACCTACGGCTCGTTCATCATCGCCCTTTACGGCCGGACCGGCGATAAGCCCTCCGCCGCTTCGGTGGCAAGGAAGATCGCCACCTTTCCGGCCTTTGTCTCCCTGCTGGTCGCCTTTGCCCTGCGCGGCTTTCCCTATCCGCCGACCCTGGCCCTCCTCTTCCAGACGCTTTCGGCAACCCTGGTGCCGGTGGTGATGATCGCGGTGGGCTTTCAGCTTACCCTGCGGCTCAGTCCAACGGTGCTCAAACCGATGACCGCCGGGTTGGCGGTGAAACTGGTGGCGGCGCCGCTTCTTGCCCTGGCCGTCTGCCGGCTGTTTGTTCTTGATTCCGAGGCGGCGCGGGTGGCGGTCTTCGAGGCCGGCATGCCGCCGATGGTCTCGGCCGGGGCGCTCGCCATCATGGCCGGCCTGGCCCCGGAACTGACCGCGGCCATGGTCGGACTCGGCATCTTTCTTTCCTTTGCCACCCTGCCGCTGCTCTTTCAGCTTTTGTAGTGGAGGGCCAGCCAGACTGTTTCCCTGGCGGGATCGGTCCATTCCACCCGGTGACGGCAGCGGGCCGGCAGCAGGAGATAATCGCCCGGCCGCAGGACGATGATCTCCTCCCTGCCTTCAATGCGCAGGCCGGCGCCGCCCGAGAGCAGCAGCACCCATTCATCTTGCTCTTGATCATACCACTGGCCCGGCGGGGTGGCGTGGCCCCGGGAGATGATCCGTTCCAGCAGCAGGGCATCGGTGCGGACAAGCTCCTCGAATCGTTCCTCCGACAGACTCGCCGGGATGTCGGCAAGGATATTTTCTGTTTTCATGGCAGGGTCAACTGCTTGCCCCGGTTGCCGTCGTGGTTTTCCATCCCTTTGCGCAGCACGATCTTTTCGCCGTCAATCTTGCCGGCCTGATATTCCCGGCTAAAAACCGAGGCAGGGGCATGGCTGCGGCGGGACAGACGGGGATGGCGCTGGCGGATAAAACGGGTCAGTCCCTGATCGGCGGCGCAGACCAGGGCGGAGAGGTTTTCCCCTCTGGTCGGTCGGGAGATGTCGCGGTTTTTCTCTTCTCCGGCCGCCAGTTTGGCGGCAAAGCCGTCGAGCAGACCGAGGCAGTAGGAGCGTTTGCGGCCGGCCGCCGCGCCGGTAAGGCGGAATGCGGTCCAGGAGGATTCCATCCGGGAGAGGAGAAAGTGATAGACATAGTCGGCGGTCAGCACGTTTTCTCTGGTGCCGAGGATCTCGATGGTTTTGTGCGCGCAGCACTGCCCGGCGTCGTAGAGGTCGGCCAGGACGATGCGAACAAAGAAGTGACGGCTCAGAATGGCGCAGATGCGGCGCTGGTAGTTTTCGATCCGTTTCTTCTTGTGATTGATGATGAGGCAGTCGTAGCCATTGGCGGTTGCCAGACGGAGGCGGTCGAGGTTATGGCGGGTGAGGAGCTGATTGGCCTTTTCCATGGCGAGCTGCGCCTCATGCTCGTTGCTTGACCCGGCCAGGGCGAGGATCTTCTCTACCTTGGCAAGCAGAATGCCTTCCCGTCCCCCATGGGCTTTTTCGTGCAGGGTGGGCAGGGTGCGGGGCAGGTCGCCGCTTGCGCTGCGAAATTCGGCGGGAACGCCCAACATGTCGCAGGCCTTGGCAAAGAGGGGGCCGTGTCCCTCCGCCGAGCGGAAAATCTCGCTGACAATCTGATGGGCCATTTCGTGCTTGAGGACCGAGCGCACCACCTCCCAGCTGTGCTCTTCGATGAGGCGGGCGGCGATGCGGAGGGTACGATCCGCCGCCGTCCAGCTGCCCCAGCTGTCCTGATTGGTGCTGATCTCCATGACCGGCGTTGCCAGGGCAACCCCGTGCGAGGTGCTGATCCGCCAGTGTTCCCGGGAGAGCTCCTGCAGCCAGGCGCGGCGGCGGGCGAGGATGGTGCTGATATCGTTGGTTTGCATGGCGGCGGTCATGGGCTGATGATCTGTTCGCGGTGAAACGGCTGTTCCCGGTGAAAATGATGACGGGTCCAGGCTACGCTGTTGCTGGAAACATGTCAACGACTATCTCGCATTGTTTTTCTGTGCCGTTCCGTTTACACTGGAGAGAGAATCGGTGTTGAAGGAAATTGACAAGAAGTGATCACTGACAAGGGAGGATGGCAATGAAAAGAACAGGAGTGTTTGTGGTGTTGGCGTTTTTGATTCCCGTTGCCGGGCAATGCGCTATCCCGATCATCGGTGACTGGGACGGCGATGGGCAGGACAATGTCGGTCTGTTCAGCGGCAACGAGTTTCTTCTTGATGTCAACGACGATGGGGTGGCCGACGCAGTGGTCGCCTTCGGCAGAAGCACCGACCTGCCTGTAAGCGGCGATTTTAACGGCGACGGCCTTGACGACATCGGCGTCTTCCGCAGCACGGACCGGCGTTTTTTCGTTGATATCGATCTGGACGGCCTGAGCGAGGGGTCGGTTACCATCGGCCGTTCCGATGACCTGCCGGTTGTCGGTGACTGGGACAATGACGGCGCTGATGATGTCGGCGTCTTTCGCCCTTCGGTGCGTCGCTATTATATGGATTTCAACGAGGACGGCATCCATGACCGGGCGGTGACCATCGGTAAGCTCGGCGACTACTCGCTGGTCGGCGACTGGAACGGCGATGGCGTGGACAGCATCGGCGTTTTCCGTCCCTCCATCGCCCGCTTTTATCTCGACGACAACGATGACGGGGTGCATGATCATGCCCAGTATTTCGGCCGCTCCACCGATATCCCGGTAATCGGTGACTGGGACGGCGACGGTGATGACGATATCGGCGTCTACCGTCCTTCGACCAACATGTTTTATCTGGATGAGGATTTTGACGGCGTCTCCGACTGGTCTGTGCCCGGGCCGCAAGAGGACGACAGCCTCAATGCCACCGGCACCTGGACCGGCCAATGGATCAGCGATTTTAACGAGTATGGCAACATTGTCGCCTCCATCGTCCAAAACGGCACGACCCTGTCCGGAACGTTAAGTCTGACCAATACCGATTGCGGAACCCTCTCCAACCTCGCCCTGTCCGGTAGTGTGAACAGCAGCAATGTCTACAGCTTCAGCGCTATTTATAACTGTGACGGCGACATCGCCACCCTGGAATATACCAACGGCGTTATCGCCGCCGATGGCGAGACCATGACCGGTGACTATACGGTTTTTGTCAATGGCGACTATTATGACAGCGGGACGTTCGATGTGACACGGTAACCTTTTTTTCTGCCCCCGTGCCGGCGGCTGACTGCGATGGACGGCAATGGGGATGCTGAGGCATCTCCCGGGAGCGTGCCGGACGGAGAGAGAGAGGCGTCCGGCACGCCCGCCGGGACGGACGGCAAAGGTGGTGAGATTTTGGGGTGACGAGGATCAGACCGGCTCGTCGTGGCAGATGGAGCAGTCCTGGGAGATGGTCTTGCCCCCCTTGTTGACATGCTCCTCGTCATGGCAGCGCCAGCAGCCGTAGCCGTCGTCGGCCCAGCGATGGCCGAGGTGGTCGCGGTAGGTGCCCCAGCCCACCTTCATCTCCGGCCAGACGTTGCCGAGATATTCCTCCAGCAGAAATTCGCCGGCCTTGACCAGATCGGCCCGGTTGGCTTCCGCCAGGGCGGCATCGCGTGCCTTCTGCAGGGTGATGAGTTCGTTGACCATGCTGGCCTTGGCCTCCTCCCGGCTCGCATACTCTTTGGTAATCACCGTCAGGCTGTCCTCGCGGATGCCGGGGATGGCCCCGTTGATTTTCTTGCTGAGTAGACCGAAATCAACCCGTTCTTCCGGCATGTAATAGATATGGGTCGGCCGGTTATGGCAGTCGACGCAGTCCATTACCCGCCAGTGCCCCTCGTTTTCAGCGACCTCCACACTATCCTTGACGAACTCATCGGCAGAGCCGTCCGGCCGCTTGACCCGCACCTTGGCGATCTGGGTGCGTTTGTCGTCGGCGGCGAGATAGCTGACCTCAACCTGGTTGCTGACGTGCCAGTGGATTCCTTCGAAGATGCTGGTCTCCGGATTGTGTCCACCAATGTGCAGCGCCACCTCGCTGATTTGCGGATTGATCTGGTCGTTGTTGCTGAAGGCGACGAATTTTTTGACCTTTTTGCCGTGGAATTTTTCCGGCCAGTGGCACTGTTCGCAGGTGTCCCGGGCCGGACGCAGCTCATGGACCGGGGCGGGAATCGGCCGGCTGTACGAATCAAGAGCCACGGCCGCCACCTGGCGCAGACCGGAGAACTTGGCGCGCACATACCATTCGGCGCCCGGACCGATGTGGCATTCGACACAGGCGACCCGGGAATGGGGAGATCGTTTATAGGCGACATATTCCGGCTCCATCACCTGATGACAGACAACCCCGCAGAAATAGGCGGAGTCGGTGAAATGGTAGCCCTCGTAGCCGATAACGCCGAGAATGGCCAGGTTGACCACGGACAGGAAGATGAAGCCGACCAGGAAGAGTCGGTGTTTCGGGTGGCTGAGATTGAGCTGGAGATGGGCCCGGTCGATGCCGGTCTTGTGCCATTTGCGCCGCCGCAGGAAGGCGGCGAGCGGGATGAGAAACAGGCCGAGCAGCATGCCGGCCGGCAGGACGGTGTAGGTAACGAGGGCGGCGTAGGGGTTGTCGATCAGGCCGAGCAGATCGACGATGGTGCCGATCATCATCAGGGCGATGCTCACCGTGGTCAGTGCTACCCCGAATACCCCGAGGGGGGAGCGCCACAGCCCCTTCAACAGGCGGTCCAAGGCCCCCTGGTCATCGCCATGTTCGTGGTTGTCGTTTTCCTGGTCGTTTTTCATCTCATCGTCTTTCATTCTCTACTGCTCCGTCTTTGTTAATGTTATTCACAAATAAGTGGGCGGTTATTTGGCCGCCTCTTGTTTGAGGATCCGGAGGACGTCAGGGCTCGGCTTGTTTTCCGCGAGGATGACGTGGCAACTGTTACAGTCGTGGCTGATCACCTTGCCGTCTTCACTGACATGTTCGCCCCTGTGGCAGCGGAAACAGCCGCTGTCGTCCCGGTGTCCGATAAAATTGGTGTAGGTGTCCCAACCCACCTTCATCTCGGGAAAGACGTTTTCCCGGTAGCTCTGCTGCAGAGCCTGTACCGCCTTGGTCAAAAGCCGTTTTTTCCCCGTAACAAATTCCGGATAGTGCTCCTGGTACCAGCTGAAAAGTCCGTTCTCAATGGCCATCATCGCCTCTTTTGTCGAGGGGTAGGCGCGGCTGACGATCTCCACTCCGTTTTTCTTGATAAAGGGGATGGCACGGGAGATGTCGCCGGAACGGATCTTTTCGTCGATCGCCTCCTCGGCGCTGCGAAAGACATGGGTCGGCCGGTTGTGGCAGTCCATGCAGTCCATCTTGCGGACGGTGCCGCTCAGCAGGGTATCCGCCACCTCTTCCTGGAGGACGGTTTTGTTGTAGATGATTTTTTTGTTGTCCTTCTCCATCCAGACCTGGGCAATTTGCTGTTGGTGGAGGTCAGTGTATTTGTAGAAGACCGGGTTCTCCTCGGAGACATGCCAGTGGATGCCGTGCGCCCGCCCGCCGGACGCCCCGCCAGAGCCGATCCTCATGAGCAGGGCGGTCTGTAGATGGGTGTTCTGCTCATCCGGCAGATAGCGATCCTTGACATAGAGCTTGTCGCCGTGGAACATCTCGGGGCGGTGGCACTGTTCGCAGGTCTCCCGCTGCGGTCGCAGGGTGGTGAGCGGCTGGCGAATCGGGCGGTGATAGGTATCGAACATGACCGCAAAGAGCTGTTTGACCCCGGAAAATTTGGTTTTCGCCGTCCAACGGGAACCCTTGCCGATATGACAATCGACGCAGGCGATCCGCGAGTGGGGTGAGTTGGCATGCGATGTGGCGGCCGGCTCCATCACCGTGTGACAGAACTGACCGCAGAAGGCGTTCGATTCCGTGTAGTGGAAGCCGGTGTAGGAAACCAGGGCGACGAGAAACAGGGTCAGCAAGATGAGGGTGAGGCTGAAATAGAGATGGCGGCGGATGCGGCTGTAGCGGCCTGGTCGGGAGAGCTGTTCTTCGAGGTATTCGAGGGTGAAGAGGCCGATGTCCTCCTTGCCCCGGGAGGTGATGATGCCGATGGCCAGCAGGACGACCCCGGTGACAAACAGCGGCCCCAGCACGAGATAGATGAGAAAGCCGAAATAGGGGTTGTTGACAACGGACTGAACATCGAGAACAACGGCAATGGCGAGAATCGGGCTGATAAAGACAAGCAGAATCGCGCCGATGACCGACAGTCTGCTGCGGCTGATGCGGTTGATGACGCTTTTCATGCGCCCGGCCGGGAGGGTTGGCATGCTGGTTCTCCCTTATCGACCGACGCTGGCAACAGCAGCGCCGGCAACGTGATGCAATGCCGGCAGGAGGTCTCGATTTTCCGGAAACAGCGGCGCGCACCCGGTGGCGCGAGCCGCTGCAGGGCCGGATGGAGTGATGTGACGGTGGATCATGATCGTCGGGTGCTGCATGATGCGTGCAAATCCTCTTACAGTCCGGCAACCGCCCGGAACCAGCCATAGGCCAAAGCGACCGGGCCGTTGCCGAGGAAACCGCCGATGAAGCAGGCGGCCGCCCAGATACCGATGAGGGCGGAGATGCCGCCCATGACGGAAATGGTGCCGATGGCCAGGGTGTCGAGACCTGTGCGGGCCTGCCGCTGCTCACCGGCCCGCGCTTTCTGTCGTTGTTTTGCGTTCACTGTTGCGTTCTGCATGATCCACCTCCGATTGTGTTGTTGAGTTACGAAAAAGAGGCGAGGGAATTTACATGCCGCTAATTGCGGAAAACCAGCTTTGTGCCAGGGCAACCGGGCCGCCGCTTGCCACCAGTGCGCCGACCAGGCAGGCCAGTGACCAGACGCCGATCAGGGCGGACGGGGCGCTCAGGGCCATCAGCGCGGCCCGGGAAATTTCGGCGTTACTTTCAATCCGGGTTGCGCTGTCGGTGCTGGTGCGTTTTTTGGTCTGGACGGTGATTTCCGGTTTCTGTGCTTTCATGTCTTTCTCTCCTTATCTGATGTCGGGTGTCTGAAAGGTTGTTTTTTTTCACGCTGATTTAATCACTTGTGATTTGGTGTATATGCTATTGTCGTGCCAAAGTAATTTGCCCAGTAATTTCAGAGTATTTTCAGGATGGAAGACGAATTTGCTTGTCAAAATGGCAGTCGATTTTGTCATTTTGGCAAAACCCTGAGCGTGGGCGATGGGGCTGTTGTGCCCGTTTTTCATGGAAGATAAGCGGGGAACATCTTTTGCATAAAAAGAGAAACTGCTATAATGTTGTCCTGGTTACAGCTTTCCGTCATCAATGCGCACCCGCGGAGCACGCCCCCTTGACCCTTTTTATCCGTACCCTGTTTACCGTTGCCGTCCTGCTTGTCGCCGGCGGCCTTGTCGCCGTCTTCTGGACCATTGAAAACCGGCTGCCGCCGCTCAGTTACAATGAGCTGCTGGAAACCCTGGAGCGGAAAGAGATCACCGAGGTGCGGGTCGCCGACAACAGCCGCCTCGCCGTAACCGACAGCTACGGCCGGCAGTTCTCCTCCTTTGCCCCGGATCTTCCGGTCCTGTTGCCCCGGCTGCTGGCCGCCGGGGTCGTGGTGCTGGCCGAGGAGAAAAAATACGACATCCTCTGGCAGCTTGCCGGCATCGCCGTGCCGGTCCTGCTGATTCTCGTTGTCTGGTATTCCCTGCTGCGCAATCAACCGGCGGAGGAGGGCGACTCCGATTTCGCCCGGGAAAAGCTCGCCCGTTTCTCGCCCGGGAAAAACGGCAAGCAGGTGACCTTTCGCGATGTGGCCGGGGTACCGGAGGCCAAGGAGGAGCTGCTGGAGGTGATCGATTTTCTCCAGCAGCCCAAGAAATTCAGTCGGCTGGGCGCGGTCATTCCGCGCGGCATTCTCTTTCAGGGCCCGCCCGGCACGGGCAAAACCCTGCTGGCCCGGGCCATTGCCGGCGAGGCCGGGGTGCCCTTTTTTTCCATCAGCGGCTCGGATTTCGTCGAGATGTTCGTCGGGGTCGGCGCCTCGCGGGTGCGTGATCTCTTTAAAGAGGCGAAGAAAAACACGCCGTGCATCGTCTTTATCGACGAGATCGACGCGGTGGGCGGCCATCGCGGCAGCGGCGGCATGACCGGCGGCCAGGACGAGCGCGGCCAGACCTTAAACGCCCTGCTCGTCGAGATGGACGGTTTCTCCTCGGACGAGACGATTATCATCCTCGCCGCCACCAACCGGCCGGACATCCTTGATCCCGCCCTGCTGCGGCCGGGCCGCTTCGACCGGCAGATCAGCATTCTGCCGCCGGACGTCAAGGGCAGGCTGCAGATCCTCCAGGTCCATGCCCGCAAGCTGGCCCTGGCCGATAACGTTGATCTGGAAAGTATCGCCCGCAGTACGCCGGGCTTCACCGGCGCCGAGCTGGCCAGCCTGATGAACGAGGCGGCCCTGATCGCCGGCCGTACCGGCGACAGCGCCATCCGGCCCGAGCACATGGAAACCGCCAAGGATCGGATTCTGATGGGGGTGGAGCGCAAGGGGCTGGTCATCAGCGAAAAGGACCGCAAAACCATGGCCTATCACGAGGCCGGCCACGCGGTGCTGGCCCGTTTCCTGCCGGAGGCCGATCCGGTGCACAAGATCACCATCATTCCCCGCGGCAAGGCGCTGGGCCACACCCAGCAACTGCCGTTGACCGATCGCCACGCCTATTCCCGCGAGTATCTGCTCGGCCGCATCACCATTCTCCTGGGCGGCCGGGTGGCGGAGGAGTTGTGTCTCGATCAGCAGACCACCGGGGCCGAGGATGATTTCCGCCAGGCCATCACGCTCGCCACCAAGATGGTCTGCCAGTGGGGGATGAGCGAAAATATCGGCCCGCTTGCCTATCAGCAGAACGGTGGTTCTTTTCTCGGCGAGGAGCTGAGCCGCGCCGCCTACAGCGAGGAGACCGGTCGCCGGATCGATCGGGAGGTGAAAGACCTGGTGGAATCCTGCTATCGCCAGGCCCGGGAGATTTTGACGGCGGAACAGGATTTCGTCACCTATCTGGCCGAGATGCTGCTCGTCAACGAGACCCTGGATCGTGAGGAGATGGAGATCGTTTACGAATGCACGTCAAAGAAGAGAATCGCCGGCGCCGCCGCCGACCCGGATGACGAGGGTCCGGCCTGCGCCGCGATCAGGGCCGCCCGGGGGGCATAGCCGCTCCCCGCATGATCCGCCACCAGCCCAGGGCGTAATGGGCCCTGGCCAGGCGTAAGATCTCCTCTCTCTCCGCTGTCGGCAGAGCTGCCCCCTCCATGGTCCCGCTGTTCGGCGGGGCGTCAATCCTGACGATATCCTCCCTGGTCATGGCGCACTGCGCCGCGCCAAAGGCCACCCGCGGCGGATTGTGAGCCGAGAGCAGGTCGCGGCCGAGACGGTGATAGACAAAGCCGGCCGGGGCGACGAGTTCCACCAGGGTCGGGATAATGTCGATATGGCTGCCCACGGTGTCCGCCCCTGGCCGTCTGTCTCCCAGAACCTGCGGCCCGTAGAGAACGCAGGGAACCGCGCTCGACTCGAAAAGGGTCGGCGTGCCGTTCACAAATCTGCGGGACCAGTGATCGCCGGTGATGGCGAAAAGCGTCTCCGTGGTTCTTGCCGCCATCCGTTTGACAAATCCGCCCAGGCATTGGTCCGCATACCAGAGATGCCCGAGCATTTCCAGGGTGATGTCGCCGCCGAAGATGTCCCGCAGATCATCGGGGATGGCCCGCACCGGATAGCCCTTGCCATAGACATCGATATCATAGGGCGGATGGTAGGAGGTGGAGAGGATCAGATTGAAGCTCGGTTGCTCGTTTGTCACCGTTTTTTCGACAAATGCGAACAGCTCCTCGTCGTCAACTCCCCATTCGTTGCCATGCACCCATCGGCCCATGTCCGGGGCGCCGTATATCTCCTCAAATCCCTGGTTGCGGCAGAAATCCCCGACCCGCTGCCAGGACAGGTAGCCGCCGTAAAAAAAACGGGTGCGATAACCGAGGCGGCGGAAGATGGGGGCTGCGGCGGTCGGGAAGGGGCGGAGGGCGGCGGGCTGGTGGTTGGTGATGACACCGGCGTCGGGCAGGCCGGTGACCATGACGGCAAGCGAACTCATGGTGCCGAAGGAGCCGGGCAGGAAACGGGTGAAGCCGATGCCGCGGGCGGCCAGATCCTTCAATTCCGGGCTGGTGGCAAGGGAGGCGTAGCGGTCAAGCAGCGGCCAGCTGTCGTAGCCCTCCATGACGATCAGGAAGATATGGCGGGGCCGCTGCGCATTGGCGGCGACAACCACTGACTCCATGCAGCGGTCGAGATCGTTGTCGGGGCAGGGGGCGCCGAACCAGGCGGTCGCCGCTGCCGCGATGTCGCCGTCGGGCAGATAGTTCCGCAGGCCGGCGCCGCTGGTGATCTTGCGGTAATCCTGCCAGAGATAGCGCAGGGAGTCGTAGGGATTCATCACCGTTTTGTTGAGAAACGGATCGCGGCTGATGCCGGCGTCCTTCTGCTCGATGGGCCGTGCGCCGATGGAGCCGCGCACGGCAATGGCGAGAAAACCGGCAAACAGCAGGGTGAGGGTGATTTTGGTCCGGACCGGCCACAGGTCGAGCCCCCGGCCCGGCAGGACCGGACGATTGAGGGACCGAGCCGCGAAACGACTGAGCACGACGGCCGCTGCCGTCAGCACCAGCGCGCCCTTGACGACCGGCACCTGGGACCAGATGGTGGTGGCAATGGCGATTCGGTCGTCATAGAGGAGCCCGAACACCCACTGATTGAACTGGTCGTTGTATTCCCGGAAATAGGGGATGGTCGCGCCGCAGATGGCAAGGGTCAGCAGGGTGAAAACGATGGCGGTGGCCCGGCGGACCGCCTCGGCCAGCTGTTCGAGCCGGACAAGGGCGCAGGACACGCTGACCAGCAGGGATGGCAGCATGAAGCAGGCGGCAACCCGGCTGTCAAAGCGCAGGCCGGTGAACAGGACCGGGAGGAGATCGACCGTGCCGCTCTCCGGCGCCTTCTTGTCCCAGAAAACCGCGAGCAGGATCAGCCGGAAAACGAAGAGCAGCAAGACCGCATATCCATACAGACGCAGATCTTTGCACGCCTGCAAAAAGAAGCGGCTCCAGGAAAGAAAGCGGCATGGTGAAGCCGGCGAGGAGGGAGGCGTCGCTGGGCAGTCTTTTTTCATGGACGGGAAAGGGGTGAAATTTTTACGGGAAATCCGCGCCTGGAGGCAAGACCCGGTCATCACCCTGGATGGCAGCGGCTATCCGGATTGCCTGGCTCTTTCCGTGCCGGCGCGAGTCGCCGGCCGATACGGTACCGTTCCCGGCCTGATCCTGCCACCGTCTCGCGTCCCGAGTGTCCCGGTCTCAAATTCGAATTCCTGGAGAGAATCCCCCTGCTACTCGATTATTCATTATTCTTTAATAATTCTAAGGCGTTAAGGAATTCATTTGGGTTGTATGCCGGCAACTTGGATTTCTCAAAATCTGAAATATTTCTTGTGACAATATATTTTGCCCCGGCATGCAATGCTGCCTCATGCAAAACTGCATCTTCAAAATCTTTAAATTTTGAGGCGGCAGCATTTTCTAATACCACTCGGTTAACTGGAGCTATAACGAATAAAGAAAGAAGCGATTGGATATGACGGGTAGCTGCTTGTGGGCCAAGTGCTTTTGTTGTGAGGTAATGGATGGTGGTTATTGTCGTAGCGCAAGCAAAACCAATAATTTCTGATAGTTCGACTTTGGACAGCAGGATGGAGGCTTCTTCTGAAAATGGCTCTCTGTCCAACAGGACATCCAGAATGACATTGGTGTCGAATAATGCCTTCATAAATGTTTTTCTTCTAAATATTTTTTATAATCTCCTTCGTCTACTTGGCTTGCCTTTAGAACTCCCTTGAGCGATTTAACCGTTGGGGTATGCTGATAGCCTTTTCCCAGTTTTTCATTTTTTATAATTTCGAAAAAATCCGCTACGATACGTGATACAGATTTGCCTGTTTTGGCGGAATATTTTTTAGCAGACTCAATTAAATCGTCATCCATCCGCAGTGTTAATTTTGTATTCATAATCGTCCTCCATTTGTTTTGACGTATTATATATTTATTTCTGTACGCCATTTGGGGATGGAAGTCAAGACAATGATTCGTGTTGTCGGCCCCCTCCTTGACATGGTGGGGGACTGGCGTGCCCTCCTTGTCATGCCGGAGGTGCCACCCCCGACAAACTATTGACCCACCCGCCGACGATAAACTGACCCACCTGATCGTTTTTCCTCACCCTTCCTTCTGACCCTCTTTTTCCATTTTCGCCCAAATCCTATCATTGCCTCTTCCGA